>JAGWZE010000049.1 GCA_018969015.1 Alphaproteobacteria bacterium | reverse complement strand
GCCGGCCGGGAAAGGGCAATGACAAGGGCAAGGTCGAGGGCCTCGTCAAGTTTGCTCGGCGCAACTTCATGACGCCGATCCAGGAAGCGAGTTCGTTCGAGGAGCTCAATGCCCGCCTCGCCGAGCATTGCCGAGTGGACGACGCCCGCGCAGGCCAGGGTGCGCGAACATGATCTACCGGTTTCGACATGACGGTCGTCAAAGCCCGCGCCTGCCTTCGCGAACATAAAACCGCGATAGGGCCTCACTGAGGCCTTTCGTAAGGTCCCAGACGCTGGTTATCCGCGGCGGGCTCGGTTCCGTGGTCCTTAGGCGCGAGCGCGCGCCCTGAGCGGAGTTTCGATAAGCTCGGCTTTTCCGCCAAAAAGCTCAAAGTTTTCAAGCCTCGCCCAGGCGCTTGGGTTGGAACGAAACGAGAATGGCCGTCAAACGTAGCATAATGCCACGTTTGGCCTTTCCTGCGCGCTCGAAAAACCCAACAAAAACATGGTGCCGCCGGGGAGGATTGAACTCCCGACCTCAGCCTTACCAAGGATGCGCTCTACCACTGAGCTACGGCGGCGGAGCGGGGGGCTTAGCCCATACCGCCAGGGTTGTGAAGCCTGGAGCGGCCCCGCTTCGCCTCGGGCGAGGAGCGGGGCCGCGTCCGGGGAGGTCAGTGCTCGCGGAACGAGCCCCAGATGGCCTGGTCGAGCGGTTCGAACAGGTATTCCAGCGCCGTACGGCTGCGGATCGGCAGGATCACTTCCGCCGGCAGGCCGGCGCGCAGCTCGAGCTCCTTCACGTGGCGCTCCTTGGCGAGCAGCGCGAGCGCTTCGCGGCTGACCGCCACCTGAACCACGAAATACGGGGCGCCGGTGCGCTCGTCGACGAGCTGGTCAGCCGAGATGGTCTTGACGACGCCCGTCACCCGGTTGTGGCCGCGCGAGCCGAAGCTCGTGAAGCGCACGTCCGCGGAAGAGCCGGGGCGGACATCGTCGCTGTCCTGCGGCTTCACCTTGGCTTCGACGACGAGGTCGGTCTGCTGAGGGACGATGTCGAGGATGCGCTCACCCGGCCGCACGACAGCGCCCGGGTTGAACTGGCCGAGGCCGACGACCTGACCCGCCACCGGCGCGCGCACTTCGGCGCGGGCGAGCTGGGCGCGGACGGCCGCGAGGCGCGGACGCAGATCGGCGAGCTTCGTTTCGACCGCGCTGATCTCCTTGGCGATCTCCTCGCGACGGTCCTTCTGGACCGAGAGGATCTGGAGGTCGGTTTCGGCGGTCGACTCGCGCGCCCGGGCCAGCTGGCCGGCCCGTTCGGCGCGACGACCTTCGAGATCGGCCTGCGCGCGCTCGACGGCGCGCACCCGGCTCGTCGCCGCGAAGCCTTCGGCCTCGAGACCCTTCAGCGCCTGCAGTTCGTCGCCGATCAGGCGCTTCTGCGTGTCGATCGCGCCGATCTCGTCGGCGGTGCCGCTGATCTGGGCGCCGAGTTCGCTCTTGCGCTTGCTCAGCACGGCGATCTGCGCGTTCAGCGCGGCGGCGCGGATCGCTTGTTCCTGACGCTGGCGGGCGAGCACGTCGTTCGCCCACTCACGCCGTTCCGGGGTCAGAGCGGCCCAGGTTTCCGGCGCGCGGATGGCGCTGCCTTCCCGCTCGGCTTCGAGCCGCGCGAGCATGGCTTCGAGTTCGAAGACCTGGCCCGTCATCGAACGCTCTTCGGCGATCTGCTCCGTGGCGGCGAGGTTCAGGAGAACCTGGCCGGCCTGGACGCGGTCGCCCTCGCGCACGGAGACGGTCGAGACCGTGCCGCCGTCGCGGTGCTGGATGGTCTGGCGGTTGCCCGCGACCTTGACGACGCCGTGGCCGACGACGCCGGCGTCCATCGGCGCGAACGCCGCCCAGCCGAGGAAGCCGAACACGAACACGCCCATGATGACCATCGCGGCGCGCCCGTCGAGCGCGGGATCATCGGTGAGCAGATCCTTGGAGTGACGATCGATCGCGATGCTCATGACGGAGTTCCTGCATTGGAGACGGCGCCGATGGGGCCACGCTGGCCGCCCGCAAGCGCGGACGCGACCTGGTCACGAGGACCGAACTGGACGACCCGGCCCTCGTTGAGCACGAGCAGCTTGTCGGCGGCGTTGATGAGGCCGACGCGGTGGGCGACGACGAAGCAGATCGCGCCGCGCGCTTTCGCCTCCATCAGCGCATCCACGAGCGCGGCTTCGCCTTCGGCGTCGAGGTGGGCGTTGGGCTCGTCGAGCACCAGCACCTTGGGCGAGCCGTACAGGGCGCGGGCGAGCCCGACGCGCTGCGATTGGCCGGCCGAGAGGCCGCGGCCGCCCTGGCCGATCGGCGTTTCGTAGGCCAGCGGCAGGCGCAGGATCATGTCGTGGGCGCCGGCGGCCTTGGCGGCGCGCACGACCTCCGTGGAGATCTCCGCCGGATCGCGGCCGCGGTCCCGCGCGAAGCGCGAGATGTTCTCGGCCACCGTGCCGTTCATCAGGTCCACCGCCTGCGGCAGGTAGCCGATATGCGCGGAAAGCTGATCGGGGTCCCAATCGGCGTAGCGCGCGCCGTCGATGCGGACGGCGCCTTGCTCCGGCACCGTCGCATTGGCGAGGACGCGGGCGAGCGTGCTCTTGCCCGCGCCGCTCGGGCCGACGATGCCGACGATCTCGCCGGGCAGCGCGCGGAACACGACCTGGAAGAGGCTCGCGCGGTCAGAGCCCGGCGGCTTGGCCGTGACGCCTTCCACCGCGATCGCGCCGTTGGGCGCGGGCAGGGCGGTGCGTTCGGCGGGCGCGCTGGCGTCGCCGAGCTGACGCTCGAGGTTCTTGAAGGCGCCGAGGCCCTGCGCAACCTGGCGCCACGCGCCGATCACCTGCTCGACCGGGCCCATCGCCCGCGTCGTCAGGATCGTGCAGGCGATGATCGCGCCGGGCGAGATTTCCTGCTTGATCGCCAGATAGGCGCCAAGACCCAGCACGCCGGACTGCAGCGCGAGGCGGAAGAACTTCGTCAGCGACATGAACCGCGCCGACACGAAGGCGGATTCCATCTGCGCCTTGAGGAAGCGCACGCGCTCCTGCGACCGGCGCCGGATCAGCGGCTCGCGCAAGCCCATCGCGCGGGCCGTGTCGGCCACGCGCATGTCGGCTTCGAGCGCGTTGAAATAGGCCGGCGCGTGCTCCTGCACGATCTTCAGGCTGTCGCGCGAGGCGCGGTCGTTCCAGATCGCGAGCCCGAGCAGGATGCCGGCGCCGATCAGGGCGGCCATGCCGACCCAGAAATGCACCACGAAGCAGACGAGGATGTAGAGCGGCGTCCAGGGCAGATCCATGATCGTCGCGGACGCCGGGCTCGCCAGCGTCTGGCGCAGCATGTCGAGATCGCGCATCGCGGTGACGTCGGTCTTGCCGCGGCCGCGCGCATCGACGCTCAACCCGATCAGGGGCGCGGCGAGGCGCAGGTCGAGACGCAGGCCCATGCGGCTCAGGATCCGCGTGCGCAGGCCGTCGAGGCTCGACAGCGCCGCGAGCGTGATCGCTAGGGCGATGCTCAGGAAAATCAGTGTCAGCACGCTGCTCGACACGAGCACCCGGTCATAGACTTGGAGCATGTAGATCGACGGCGCGAGGTAGAGGATGTTGATCGCCGCGCTCAGCCCGAACACGAGGCTCAAATGGCCCGAGATCGAGTTCAGCGCCGATCGCAACGTCTCCTGGCGCGGCCCCGTCACGGGGACCGCCTCGGGGTCGACGTCATTGGCCGCCCCTGGGGGCGCTGGCTGCTTCGGCTTGAAGAATACGCGCACCGTCGTCCTCCGATCCCACCCTGGTCACCGCACCTGGTCACCGGACCTCGTCAATCCGCACCCGGACCGACACCCACTGTCGAACCGCCCTTTGCAGTTCGCCAGAGCTTACCTTGACGCGCGGACATTTGGCCGCGACGCAACTTGCGTTCCACGCTGGCGCGTCCTACGCGCTCGAAATCCTGTCCGTACCCCGCACAAAGTACCGCGCCGCGTGGGCGCACCTCAGACGCTTCTCCCGGATGGCGAAAGCCGGACGAAAACAACGCAGGCTCCCCCTCATTTGTTCAATTCTCCCGCGCCGCGCCGCCGCCACCCGAGCTGCTCCACCCGAAACCGCGTCAGCTGGCGCCCACCCGAGAGGACACGGACGTCCATTTGGTACAGAGCGGCGTCGAAACCGCCGTCGGCGGAGAGGTATCCGACGCCCGGAATGACCCTGGATACCGGTTGCGCCCGCCATTCGATCGCCATCCGTTCCGAAACGGGACGCCGGCCGACGGGCTCCAGCATGGGGTTCACGCTCGTCAATAGGTCGAGCGCGGAACGTTGAGCGGAAACCGCTTCTTGCGCCGCCTCGACGCGGGCGGCCGCCTTGAACGTCTGGCGCTGCAGGTCGAGCAGCGGCACGAGCGCGACCCCGAGGATGGCCGCGGCGATCAGGGCTTCGAGCGCGCTGAACCCGGCTTGGCGCGTCATGAAGCGCCCCCGAAGGCCGCGCCGGCCCAGGGCGTAAGGTCGATCGCCAAGAACGCGACCAGCGCGAGCGCCAGTGCAACCCCGAAGGGCGCCGCCGGTCCGGCGGGTATTTCAACGGGCGGGCTATCGGCGCCGGCTTCGGCCGGACGCCCCCGCGCCATGAGCCAGGCGGCGGCGATGATCGCGGCGGCGGCGACGGCGATGAGCCCGCGCTCCGGGCCGAGCAGGAGGCCCATGGCGGCCGCGAGCTTCACGTCGCCAAGCCCGAGCCCGTCCACGCGGCGCATGCGCCGATAGACGAGGCGCACCCCGAGAAAGAGGCCGCCGAGCGTTGCGGCGCCAAGCGCCTGCGTCATCGGGTCGGGCGCGAATGGCGCCGCCAGGGCGAGCGCGGCCAGCACGACGACGAGGCCGTCGGGAATGAGAAAGAGGCGCGCATCGAACGCGGCGATCGCCAGGGCGCAGGCGGCGATCGCCGCAACGCTCAACGCGGCCGCGGGCGGGGCTCCGAGCGCGCTCGCCGCAAGGACGACCGTTGCGGCAATGGCGCCGAGCGCCGTGAGGGCGTGCGCCCGCTTGCCGCCGACGTGGATACGGTACGCCGCCGCCGCGGCGAGCGCCGGCGCGGCGAGCGCGGCCGCCCCGACACCGACGGCGGCGAGCGCGGCGCTCATCCGATCGTCTCGTAGATGCCGGTGAGCGCGGTGACGAGGCCGATCACGATGGCGCCCACGGCGGAGGCGACGAGCGCAATCGCCACCTGCTCGACGATCACCGTCGTGCGCTTGAGCGCCACGCGCAGATTGGATTCGTGCTGCGTCGCGATGAGCGCGAACATCGCGGGGAGCGCGCCCGACTTGGCGCCGGCGCGCACGAGGCTCGCATCGATCGGGGCGAGCGCATGGTCTTGCGCGAAGGCGGCTTCGACGGGGCGGCCCGCGCGCAGCGCCGCCTCGGCGCCGGCGAGCGCGCGGCTGAAGCGGGCGTCGTCGGCCACGCTGCCGCGGGCAAGCGCGGAGGCTTCGAGAACGGGGAGCCCTGCGCCGAGCGCGAGCCCCATCACGCGCGCCCAGCCCATGCGGGCGCGGGCGGCAAGGACGTCGCGGGCGCCAGGCACGCTGCGCAGCGCATCGAGGAGGCGCGCGCGGACCGCCGGCGTCTGCGCCGCGCGCCACAGCGCCGTGGCGATCACGGCGATCACGGCGGCCACGACGAGCGCATTGTCGCGCACGAACAGGCCGCTGCGCAGAATGAGGGAAGGAAAGGCGTCGATCCGCGACAGGTCGCCGACCATCGCCGCGAACCGCGGCGCCACGACGCCGAGCAGGAAGCTCACCGCGCCAAATCCCGCGCACGTGAGAAACGCCGGATAGGTGAGGGCGCCGGCAAGATCGCGGCGCACCTGCTCCTCGAACGCGACCTGATCGGCCGCCTCGGCAAGCACGCCCGGCAGTCGTCCGCTCGCCTCGCCTGCGCGGATCAACGCGTAGACATAGACGGGATAGCCATGCAGATGCTCGGAGAACGCGCGCGCCAGCGGATCGCCGCGACGCAATGCGGCGGCGACGTCGCGCAGCCGATCGGACGCCGGGCGCGGCGCGATGCCGGTCGCGATGGTTTCGATTGCTTCGAGCAGATCGACGCCGGCGCGTGTCATCACGGCGAGCTGGCGCAGGATCGTCACCCGCTCCGCGTCGGTGATGCGCGCGGCGCGGCCGAACGCCTGTCCTTCCGCGTCCTTGAGTTCGACGACGACGAGATCATTCGCCGCAAGGCGTCGCGCCGCGGCGACGCGATCGGGCGCACGCACGACGTCGCGCACCGCGACGCCGTCGGCGCGCACCGCACGATAGGAGAAGAGCCGCTCGTCCAAGCTCATGATGAAACGACCCGCAGGGCTTCACGCAGCGTCGTCGCGCCCGAGCGGGCGGCGAGCACGGCGCTGTCGGCGAGCGATCGGAACCCGCGTGTGCGGGCCAGCGCCTCGAGCTGCTGTTCGCTGGCGCGGGCGCGGATTGCGGCGCGCAGCTCGGCGTCGATCTCTGCGATCTCGAATACGCCGACGCGGCCGGAATAGCCCGTCGCGCTGCATTCGCCGCATCCGACGGCCTCGCGCCAGTGCGGGGCGCCGCTCAGGAAGGCTGAAGGAACATGGGCTTGCGCGTGCGCTTCGTCCTCTGCGCCGTGCGAATCGCGCGCGCAATGGGGGCACAGCCGCCGCACGAGGCGCTGGCTCACGAGGCCGCGCAGTACGTCGGCGATCAGATAGTCCTCCACGCCGAGGTCCAGAAGACGCGACACCGCGCCGAAGCCGCTGCTGGTGTGGATCGTGGAGATGACGAGGTGGCCCGTCAGCGCCGCCTGCACCGCGATCTTGGCGGTTTCGGCGTCTCGGATCTCGCCGACGAGGATGACGTCCGGGTCTTGGCGCAGGAGCGAGCGCAGGCCCGCCGCGAACGTGAGGCCGATATCGGCGCGCGCGTTCGTCTGCATGACGCCCGGCAGATCGATCTCGACGGGATCTTCGACGGTGACGATCTTGCGCACGCCGTCATTGATCCGGCGCAGGAGTTCGTACGCGGTCGTCGTCTTGCCCGAACCCGTCGGGCCGCAGACGAGCACGATGCCGTAGGACTTGCCCGCAAA
Organism: Alphaproteobacteria bacterium; assembly: GCA_018969015.1. Lineage (GTDB taxonomy): Bacteria > Pseudomonadota > Alphaproteobacteria > Caulobacterales > Aquidulcibacteraceae > REEB506. The sequence continues at coordinate 4,772 of JAGWZE010000049.1, read as the reverse complement.
GGATTCCAGCGTGCGGCGCTGATCGTCCGGCACGCCGAGCGCGGAGAAGTCCGACAATGTCGCCGAGCGCCCGAGGAAACGCAGAACGAGGGACTCGCCCCACGTCGTCGGCATTGCAGAGACGCGCACGTCGACGTCGCGGCCGGAGACGCGGATCGTCTGGCGCCCGTCCTGCGGCAAACGGCGTTCAGCGATATCCATGCCGGAGAGCAGCTTGATGCGCGAGGCGATCGCGTCGAACGAGGCGCGCGGCGCGATGCGCCAGGCCACGAGCAGGCCGTCGATCCGGAAGCGCACGCTCATGTGATCTTGGAACGCCTCGACGTGCACGTCGCTCGCGCGCCGCGACAGCGCTTCGGCCAGCATCGCGTTCACGAAGTCGATGACGGGCGCCTCTTCGGCGAGCTCTTTGAGGCGATCGGGATCGCTCGTCTCGGCGCGGACGACGGCGTCGCGCCCGAGCGCGGCGAGGAGAGGGGCCAGCGCATCGGACGTCGCAAGGAAAAGACTCGAGGGGCCGTCGTGCCATTGCTCCACGGCTTCCTGCAGCGCGGTGTCGTAGGCTTGGCGGCTCGCCACGTTCAGCCGTTCGCGCCCGTCGGCGTCGCGCGTGAACCAGACGATCGTTTCGTGTGCGATGAGCCAGGACGGGCTCGTCTTAAGTCGTTCAACCGCCGCGAGTGCGTCCGCGGGCGGCGGCAATTTCGACGCGGGCGCGACCGGAAGCCGCAACATCTGCGCGAGGCTGTCGACGAGATCGGCTTCGGAAATGGCGCCGAGACGCACGAGCGTCGGGCCGAACAAGGCCGCCGGGCCCGGCTGGCGCGCGAGCGCCTGATCGAGGTCCTTGCGCGTAACCAGCCCTTTTTCCAGCAGCATGTCGCCGAAGTTTCGCATCACGCTCCTCGCACGGCCTGGCCGCATGGTTACCGTATCGGGCCGCTTCCGGCGCGCAATCCGCGAATCCGCGCACGGAGCGTCGCCGCGACATTGCGACGTTGGTCCGTGACGCTTGAATGCAACAATCGGGCCCTAGGTGTGGCGTGCGGCATGCATGTCCATGGCAGCGCGCGAGGTTCCGCGATACGACGAGGCGCGGACGAACAGGGAGTGTGCCGGTGACGATGATGGCGAGATTGCGGCGCGTGCGCCGCGCGAGGATCGCGCAAGGCGGCTTCAGCCTTCTCGAAGTCCTGATCGTGCTGGCGATCATCGCGCTCGTGGTCGCGGTCGTCGGGCCGCGGCTCATCGCGCAGTTCGATCGCTCCAAGGTGACTGCCGCTGGAATCCAGGCGCGCGCACTCACCTCGGCGATGGAGACGATGCGTCTCGATTTGGGACGCTATCCTTCGGCCGACGAAGGGCTTCGCCTGCTCGTCGAGGCGCCGGCTTCGGGCTCGGATGCGGCGTCCTTGTGGCGCGGACCCTATCTGGAAGGCGCATTGCCGCAGGATCCCTGGGGCCGCCCTTATGTCTATCAGCCTGCGGACGACCTGACGCAGCGTCCGCGCATCGAAAGCCTGGGCGCCGACGGCAAGCCGGGCGGCAGCGGCCTGAACGCCGACCTCGTGGTCGGTGGACCCTGACATGACCCGCGCGCGCGGCCAGGACGGGCTGACGCTTCTCGAGACGCTCGTGATGATCGCCGTCACGGCGCTCGTCGGTGCGGCCTTGATGAACGTCGCGGCGCGCGCCAACGCCTCCAACTACTCTCGCGCCGTGCGCACGCTCGATCTCGAAGCGATGCGCGCCGCCGAAACCGAACTCCGCCGCGCCGGCGCGGCGGCGGAGGAAGTCGTCGCGGCCGCATTTGAGTTTACCGGCGATTCACGCTCCGCGAGCTGGCGCACGATCGGCTACACGCCGTGCGCAAAGGGCCTGTCCACAACGAGTTTCGCCATTGAGGCGATTGCGGGCGGTGAGCGTTTCGTGCGCCGGTGCGCCACGGCCGATGGTCTGGCAGGCCGCAGCGACGTCGTCGCGCGATGGCCGGCCGGAATGCGTGGCGATCTGGCGTTCAGCACGGATGGCTTCGTCTGGCGCACCACGCCGCCCTCCGCCGAGCCGCGCGATCCCGGTGGTGAACAGGGCGTTTACCTTCGGCTGCGCTTGCGAGGGCCCGGGGCGCTTGAGCGCGTGAGCGTTGTGCGCGTCTCCCACGCGGCGTCGAAATACGCGTCCGTTCTCGAAGGGCCGCAGGACCCATGACCCTGCGAGGCGTGCACCCCACGGCATCGTCCCAAGGCTTCGTGCTGCCCGTCGTCGCGATCGCGATCGCGGTGTTCGCGCTCTCGGTCCTGACGCTCGTCTCGACCATCGACGGCGCGGCGACCCGCGTCGCGCGCCTCCAGGACGACGCCGCGTTCGAGCGACGGGCCATCACGGCGCAGTCGCGCATTGCGTTCCTCATGGCGACCGAGCCGCTTCGCGCCGGGGCACTCGCCGTCGGCGCAGACCGCGCCGCGCCGATCGAAACGCCACTCGATCCGCGAGACCGCGCCCTTCATCTCGACGGCCGCGCCTACGCCACCGTCGTCGAGGGACGCACGATGGTGGTGAACGTTCAGGACACGGCAGGGCTCCTCAATCTCAACGCCGCCGACCACACCCGGCTCGCGCGCCTTATCGCCGGCGTCACGGGCGACTCCAGTGCAGCCATGCGCGCGGCGGCTTCGGTGGCGGACTATGCCGATCCGGATGACGTGCGCCGCCAGGGCGGCGCCGAAGGCAACGACTACGCGCGCCGCGGTCTCCCGCGCCCGCGCGGCGCGCCGCTCGAGGATGTGCGCGAGGTGAATGATGTCCTGGATTGGGACACGCTCGTGCCGGAGATGGCAAGCCGCACCTTGTTTACGCTCACGCGCGCGGCGCCGGTCGACGCCGGTCTGAACGTGAACACGGCCCCCGTGCCGGTCATCGCCGCGGCGCTGGGCGTGGATGAAGGCCGCGCGCGCCAGATCGTGCAGCGGCGCGAAGCCCAGCCGGTGCGTAATGCCGACGATCTCGCGGCAATCGCCGGCGGCGGCCTGCAGAGCGAAGGCTTGAGCTTCGCCGCCGCGCCCGATCGCATGATGCGCGTGACGGTCCGCGACGCAAATCCCGGCCGGGCCCCGCGGCGAATGACGACTAGCCTGGTTCTTGCAGAGAACGTCGAAACTCCCCCCATCGGGGTCGGACCGAGAGACATTTCTCCCGATCCGGAGCAGCGGAGCAGTGATGAGCGGCCCGAGCCCCTACCTGCCGGCGGACGTCTTCCGCCTCGGTGACCGTCCGCCTACGGACGACGCCGGACGCCGCACCCTCGCGCGCGCCCGCCGGCTCGCCGCGCCCCGCGGCCAGTGCCGGTTTCACCGCCTGACCTTTCCCGTCGGCATGACGACGCGCGCCCGCGACCAGGCGGCGCGACTTTACGCCGAAGCTAATGCGCCGTTCCCGGCGAGCGATTTCGTCATCGTGCGCGGCAAGGACGCCGCCGCGGTCTGGTGGTGGGACCGCGCGGTCGTGGAGCAGGCGCTGGGCGACGTGCGCGCCTATCGCGCCGGCGACGTGCTGCCGGAAACCCTTTTTCAGCCGCCGGCCGAGGGTGTGCGCTGTGTCGATCTCGGCGACGGCTACGACGCGCAGATATGGGAGGGCGGCGAGCTCGTCGCGACGTCCTGGCGCCGTCGCGCGTTCAGCAATGATCAGTGGGCGGCGTTCCTCGTGGCGGGTGGCGTGGACGCATCCGTTGCGCCGACGCCGTCGCCCGTCGCGGCGACCCATGACGCCCGCGCGCGGATGATCGCGCGCATTGCGCGCCCGCCGCTCGGCTGGCCCGACGTGCAGCGCGCGGCGCTGTGGACGACGGCGATCGGGCTGGTGCTCACGGGCGGCCTGACGGGGCTTGGCCTCGGCTGGTCCGGCAAGGCCGAAAGCCTGCGCGCTGCGCTCGTCGCGACCGAAGCCGCGCAAGATTCCGATCCGATGTTCCGCCGCGCCCGCGCTGATCTCGCCGCGGTGCGCAGCTATCAGGCGCAGATGGCGACGCCCGATGCGCTGGGGCTCGCTGCGCATGCGCTCGCCACACTGCGCGGCCTGAACGTGACGCCGACGGTGTGGGCCGTCGAAGGCGCGCGCCTCACGATTGAATACCCCGTCGGCGCCGGCGCGCCGGCGAACACCGTGGCCGCCGCGCTCGAAGCCGATCCGGCCTTCGCCAACGTGACGCCGCGCGTGGATACCGATCTCGGTGTCGTGCGGTTGACCGCCGATGTGACGCCGCGCGCGGGAGGCGCCTCATGATCGAGAAGCTCGACGCCCAGCTTGCGGCGGGCCTTGCCCGCATGGCGCCGACGCCGCGCGAGCGGGCGCTGCTCGCCGTGCTCGGCGCGGCCGTGGCCGTCGTCGCCACGGTTCAGGCCGCGACGTTCGCCGCGGACCAGCACGCCGCCACGGTCGCAGCACTTGCCGACGCCTCGCGCGCCGACGCCGCGGCGCGCGCGGTGCGTGATCCCGCCCGTCGCGCCACGCTCGAGTCCTCCGCTGAAACGGTGCGGGCCCGCGCGATGGACGACGCAACGTTCGCCATCGCAGCCGTGCGCGCGCAGACCGATCTCGAAGGGCTCGCCCGCGAGGCCGGACTTGGCGACGTGCGGGCCTCGGTTCTCCCCGGCGACACGCCCGCGGGCGCGGCCAAACCGGTGCGCGTCGCCCTCGAAGCGAGTTTCGAGTGGTCGTCCTTCGACGCGCTGCTCGGCGAGCTGAAGGGCGCCTCGCAAAGCTACGTCGTCGAG
>JAGWZE010000068.1 GCA_018969015.1 Alphaproteobacteria bacterium | reverse complement strand
TAGGGCGTTCTGCTTGTCTCGCGCGGCTTGGAGTTGTGCCTTGGTCTCGGCGCACGAAAGGCCGGAGTAATCCGACGCCGAGATGGCGACCGGAGCCACCGAGCTAGCGCGCGAAGCACAGCCAGAAACCGACGCCGCCAGAACGGCGGCGGCCAAAATCATCTTCGAGTCCATATGCGGCCCCCATAAATCGACGCCCAACGGCGGGCGCCGCCAGCTTTTTGTCTGCACCTGCTTAGGCCAAATCGGCGCGCAACAGTGCCTGCTGTTTATTGCGCAGCTCCACATTTCGGACAAGTACGTCCAAGTTCGCCCCCGCACGGCAGCGGCGCGGGGGCGTCCAGGGCGTCAGGCTTCGCGGGGTGCGCCCCAGCGTCGGCGGGCGAGGGCTTGGCCCGGCGACAGGGGGATGACGTTCGACGGTGCGGGGCGTTCGCAGCGCTGGCCGCCTGCGCCGATCGCCCAGAAGCCGAACAGCTTGAGGCCTTCGATCAGCGCCACGGCGCCCCACAGCACCGGGCCAGGGATCGGCGACGGCGCAGGGGGCGGTGGCGGGATCGCCTCGAGCCGGGCGAGCGCTGCGGCCCGTTGCGGCTCGAGCCGGGCGAGGTCGGCCGCCCGCGCCGCTTGCAGCTCGCGCAAACGAGCGGCGGGGATATCGGACCGGATCGCCGGCACGGCGGCCAGATCGGCCTCGACGCGGGCGAGCGCGGCTTTCGCCTCGGCCCGTTGCGCCTGGATTGCCTCGGCCGGCGCGCGGCGTTGCGCATCGGCCAGCTCGAGGGCGCGCTTCCCGGCGAAGCCGGTCCACGCGATGCACCCCAGGGCGAGGGCGATGCATACGGCGGCGCGGGCCGTTCCCTTTTTTCGCCCTGTTGTTACAGGTGCGGCGGCATGCACCGCCATCCGCGCGCCGATCACGTCGGCGCAGATGGACAGGGTGACGAGCACCGCGACGACGGGGCCCGCCGCGCTTTGCGTCCACCCCCACACGCCCAGGCCGCCCCAGGCGATGACGACACCCCAGAGGGCGGCGCCGGTGAGCCACGGCTTGCGCCACGGCTCGGGTTTGGTTTGATCGGTGAGGGACATTCTAGGTGTCCTCCGCACGCCTTGCGTCGCGGTGGGGCCGGGCGTTGCGAGCGCTCGGCCCCTTAAGGCGTGACGAATGGGAAAGAACCGGCCGGCGACGCCCGGCCGCGTTCACCATACCATCGGGGCGCGCGGCCTCAAGCGAATTAGTCCGAACCCGGACGAATTTACAAAGCATCAATAAGCGCGATCAGCTCGCGGCGGTGCTCGCGAAGGGCGCGGGCGATCTCTCGCGCCTTCGCGCGCTGGCCGCCCTTATAGGCGCGCATCGCCGATCGGCGCTTTCCGTCCTCGGTTTTCGGCCCGGTGGTTTTCTCCCACGGCCGCCACCGCTGGATCGCCTGCCGCTGCGCCTCGCGCTGTTCGGGTGTCCATGCCTTCGCCATGCGGTGAGAATATTTGGTTCGGCGGAAAATCAAAAGCCACCCCGTCCGCGCGCACGCCGTCGCGCCGCGCTCAGATCTTCTCAGTTTTATCTGTGACGGGCGCGGCGAGTAGGGGCGCGGGCTCGCCCTGTTCTTCCGCTGTTATTACAGCGGCGGCGCTCGCCGGATCGGGCGTCGGCAGGGCAGGCGCGGGCGGCGCGTTGTTCACCTGCTGCGGTCCGTGCGCCACGTTCACCTGCGCCAGTCGCGCCATGATCGCCGGCCCGTGCTTGATCGCGCCCAGGGCTTCGATCGTCAGGCACGATTGCCGCTGCGCCTTCAAGCCAAGCTTCATGAAGGTTTCGAATTGCGGCATCCACTCTTGCGCCGTCGCCTTTTCGATCATGCGCATGCTCAGGGTTTGCAGGCTCACAGCTTGGCTCATCAGCATCGCCTCGGCGGTGGACAGGTCGCCCGCGTTCACCGCCTTCTGGATCGAACGCA
>JAGWZE010000023.1 GCA_018969015.1 Alphaproteobacteria bacterium | reverse complement strand
CGCCCGCGACGGACGTTTCGAGCTCTACTACCGCGCCCAGTTCATCACCGCGCTCGACTTCACCGACGCGCAGGACCAGTCTCAATCTGTCACCCATGTCTCCGAACAGGTGTTACCCATGTCTCCGGTCTGAACACCCGCTGGGGAGGGGCGCAACGAGCGCTGCGCCCCCCCTTCACCGCTCTCCCCAGCTCTCTCACCCACCCGCTCGTCCCCCCCAAAAGAATCGGCCTAGCGTCGCCCTTCCTGATCCGCGGCCTTTTTTACTCTTCGTGAACCCGAAGCAGCCTGTTGTGGTCAGAACTGGGAATACGCGCCATATGTAGTGGCGCGAATGGAGAACACGGATGTCTGGGTCGACTGTCGCCGCCGGTAAGCTTCACGGACTGCTGACCCCCTCGAAGGCCTACAAGCCGTTCCGCTATCCGTGGGCCTATGACTTCTGGAAGCGCCAGCAGCAGGTCCATTGGCTGCCCGAGGAAGTGCCGCTCGGCGAGGACTGCAAGGACTGGGCGACCAAGCTCACGGATGGCGAGCGCAATCTCCTGACGCAGATCTTCCGCTTCTTCACCCAGTCCGACGTCGAGGTGAACGACAACTACATGGAGCGCTACGCGCGCGTGTTCAAACCGACCGAGATCAAGATGATGCTCTCGGCGTTCTCGAACATGGAGACGGTGCACATCGCCGCCTACGCGCTGCTGCTCGAAACGATCGGCATGCCCGAAACGGAGTTCGCCGCCTTCCTCGACTACGAGGAGATGAAGGCGAAGCACGACTACATGGGCAAGTTCGGCGTCGAGACGGACGAGGACATCCTGCGCACCGTCGCGATGTTCGGCGCCTTCACCGAAGGCCTGCAGCTGTTCGCCTCGTTCGCGATGCTGATGAACTTCCCGCGCTTCAACAAGATGAAGGGCATGGGCCAGATCGTGTCGTGGTCGGTGCGCGACGAAAGCCTGCACTGCGAGGGCATGATCAAGCTGTTCCACGCCTTCGCGAAGGAAACCGGCGCGCTCACGCAGGCGGTGAAGGACGACATCGTCGAGTGCTGCCGCACGGTCGTGAGCCTCGAGGACAAGTTCATCGACCTCGCCTTCCAGATGGGCCCGGTCGAAGGCATGAAGGCCGAGGACATCAAGGCCTACATCCGCTACATCGCGGATTGGCGCCTCGGCCAGCTCGGCCTGCCGAAGATCTACGGCGTCGTCGAACACCCGATCCCGTGGCTGACCGCGATCCTCAACGGCGTCGAGCACGCCAACTTCTTCGAAGCGCGCGCCACCGAATACTCGAAGGCCGCCACGAAGGGCGACTGGCACGGCGACCAGGGCGTGTGGTCCGCCTTCGACACCATGATCGAAAAGCGCAAAACCGCGGACATGTTCGCCGCGGAATAGCGACGGCCGCAAAGCTCTCGCCGTCCGCCACGCCCCCAAGCCCAGGGTTGCGAGGGGGAGACGGCCGCCCCCACCCTCTCCGTCATCCTCGCCTCGCACCCCGTGCGAGGCGGGGATCCAGGGGCCGCCGCACCGAACGCCTGGATCCCCGCCGCGCCTGCGGCGCGTCGAGGATGACGCCGCGCGGATGGGGATAGCCAAAAACTAATCCGCCCCCGGACGATCGCGCCGCATACTCCTCCCGTCGCTGCGACAGGGCGGTCTAGAACGTCGAGAACGCGCAGCGGATCGGTGAACGGGCTCGGAGAGGGTGACGCCTCGAAGAGTTGCGGTCAGGACCCGGGAAAACCTGCCTAGAGAGCAGGGTCGCCCCCGTGTGGGTGTGCGCGCCTATCTCAAGCCGGGTGAGGGCGAGCTCCGGCCTCGGGTCTCAAGGAGGATGCGAACGCTGACGTACGCGCCGATAATGTAGGCGACCAAATCAGCAAGTAGCCCCTCGCCGGGTTGACCAAACCGGCGCGCCGAACGCGGCGGAGAGGCCGAAAGCCACTCCCCACCAACGCATGCAAACCAGGGTCGGCCGACCCAGGCTCACGCCTCTCCGCCGCGTCCCTTTTTTCGCTGAACCCGCAGGCGCAGCAGCGCCGTGCGGCCAAAGGCGCTTAGGCCACGAGCCGTGCGCGCAGGCGCGCGCGTTCGGCCGCGCCGATCCCCATTTCCGTCTCGAGATAGCGCTCCACCGAACCGCTGCGCGCGTCGATCGCAGCCAAGGCGGCGGCCAGATAGTCCGCGCGCACGCCGATCATCGGCCGCAGCGCTTCCGCCGAGACCTTGCGGCCCATGCGCTCCTCCATCGTCGCCTGGACGATGGGCAGGCGCGCGTCGAGATCGACGGCGGTGTTGGTGAGTTCGTAGTCCGCGAAGATCGCGTCGCGCGGCACGCCCAGCGCCCACAGCGCCAGCGCGCAGCCGACGCCCGTGCGGTCCTTCCCCGCCGCGCAATGGATCACCACGGGGCGCTCCGCCGCCACGAGCGTCTGCAGAAAGCGGCGAAACAGATCGTGGTAGCGCGGCTCGTAGGGATAGTGGCTGTAGGCGGTGTGCATGAAATGCGCGACGGCTTCGGCCGTCAGGTCCGTCTGCATCATGACGGCGACGTGGGCCGGCGCCTCGGCCTGCCCCTCATCGTTGGAGATCGTGTGCGCGCGGTCGCCGGGCCACTTGTTCGGCTCGCGCTCCCGCTCCTCGGGCCGACGCAGATCGACCACGGCCTGCGCCCCGAGCGCGTGCAGCTTTTCGAGGTCCTGCGCGCTCGCCGCCGCGAAATGCGCGGAGCGGAACAGCTGACCGGCCACGACACGCCCGCCGTCCTCGGTCTCGTACCCCCCAAAGTCACGGAAGTTTACGACGCCATCCAGCGGCCAGGTGCGAGTCATCATGATCGGGGTCTCCGCCGCCTCGATACAGCCTCCCGTCCGCCCACGCGAGCCTGCCCTTGCGCCACCCGGCGCCGCGAGCCGCGGGCGCTGCCGGACCCGGGTCGGGGGCATGGCGTTTGCTTCACGGCCCGCATCACGACGACGCAACCGGGCGTTAGCTCCCCACGGGCCACAACCAAGGGAGCATGCCCGGGCCATTGCGCCGGCGTGCCCCCGCTTGCGCCCAGAAAGGCCCGACCCTGTCAGCAATGGCCGACCGACCCCCGCCTCCCGCCGTCGGCGGCGGCGCCGTGCGGGCGTCGCTCGTCTGGAACGCCGCCAATTTCGCGGTCAGCCAGGTCGCGAGCGCGGCGGTCTTCTTCATTCTCGCCGCCCAGCTGCCTCCGGCGGTGTTCGGCGTGCTCGCGCTCGCGATCGTCCTGACCGACCTGATCGCCACCCAGGGCCGATCGGCGATGACCGACGCCATCGTCCAGAGCCAGGATTTCTCCCGCCCCGGCCTCAACGCGGCATTCTGGGCGGGCATGATCGTCTGCGCCGCCGTCGCGGCCGCGCTGATCGGGTTCCGCCACGAACTGGCCGCCCTCTTCAAGGCGCAGGAGCTCGCCGCCGTCCTGCCGCCGATCGCTGCGGCGTTGCTGCTGACGCCCGCGCTCGCCGTCATGGAGGCGATCGTCCTCAAGGACCTCGACTTCCGCACGCTGAACCTGCGCAACATGGCTGGCGTTTTCGTCTCGGGCGCGTTGGCGCTCGCGGTCGTGTTCTCGCCGTGGCGCGAGTGGGCGTTCGTCGTCCAGCGCGTGACGCAGACCACCGTGTCCTTCGCCTTCCTGTTCGCCGCCACACGGTGGGTCCCCGGCCTCGCCGCCGACGGCGCGGGCGTCTCCACGTTCGCCCGCCGCGCCGGGCCGATCTGGGCCGTCCAGGGCCTCAACGTCGCCGGGGCCCGCGTCACCGAAATGATCGTCGGCTTCCGCCTGGGCGCGAGCGATCTCGGCGTGCTGCGTGTCGCCCAGAAGTTTTTCGAGATCCTGCACGGCTCGCTGACGAGCGCCGTCATGGCCGTCTGGCTGCCCGTCCTGTCGCGCCTGCGCGACGATCCCGAGGGCGCGCGCGGGTTCTTCCTCAGGGTGATGAGCCTCGCCGCCATGCTGGTGATCCCGGCGCAGCTCGGCCTCGGCCTCGTGGGCCCCGAGATCACGCGCCTGTTCCTGTCCGACGCCTACGCCAACGCCGCGCCGCTGATCGGCCTGATCAGCCTGGGCGCCCTGTTCGTGCCGATGTCGTTCTTCCGCGCGCCGATCCTCGTCGCGCTCGGGAAATCCGGGATCGGCGTGGTCCTGGCGATCATCGATCTCGTGCTGGGCGCGACGGCGATCTACCTCTTTTCCGGCAGCGGGCTCGTGACCGCCTACACCGCGCTCGTGGTCGTCTGGTTCGCGACCCTGCCGATTTCCGGCGTCATCATCTGCCGCGAAGCGCGCGTGCCGCTGCGCCAGTTCGCGCGCGCGATCCAGCCCGCCTATGAAGGCGCGCTGGTGATGGCCGCCGCCGTGCTGGCGATGCGCACACTCACCGCCCCTCTTCCGGCGGCCGCGGCGCTGGCCGTGCTCGCGCTGACGGGCGCGGCGGCCTATGGCGGCTATCTCTGGCTCGTGCGCCGCAAGGACGTGACGGAGTCGATCGCCTTCCTGCGCACCCGGGGCTGAGCGCGAACCGAGTGGCGCGACGCCTAGCGGAACGCTGGCTCGTCGAAGCTGCGCAGCTTGCGCGAATGCAGCGACGCTTTCGTCTGGCGCAGAAGATCGAGGGTCGCGAGACCGATCCGCAGATGTTCGCCGATGGCCCTTTCGTAGAACCGGTCCGCCGCGCCGGGCAGCTTGATCTCGCCGTGCAGCGGCTTGTCGGAAACGCACAGCAGCACGCCATAGGGCACCCGCAGGCGGAAGCCCTGCGTGGCGATGCACGCGCTCTCCATGTCCACCGCGACCGCGCGCGATTGCGACAAATGCCGCCGTTCGCGCAGATAGTTCAGCTCCCAGTTGCGGTCGGCATAGGACACGACCGTGCCCGTCCGCAGTCGGCGCTTCAGCGCCTCGCGGTCTTCGCCGGAGATCGCCAGCGCCGCCTGCTGCAGCGCCACCTGCACTTCCGCGATGGCGGGGATCGGGATGTCGAGCGGCACATCGTCATCGAGGACCTTGTCCCGGCGCCAATAGGCGTGCGCGAGGACATAGTCGCCGATGCGCTGCGTGTGCCGCAGCCCGCCGCAATGGCCCACCATCAGCCAGCAATGCGGGCGCAGCACGGCGAGATGGTCCGTGATGTTCTTGGCGTTCGAGGGGCCGACGCCGATGTTCACCAGCGTGACGCCGCCGTCCCGGTCCGGGGTCACGAGGTGATAGGCCGGCATCTGGTACTTGCGCCACGGGGCGCCGAGCGCGGCCGCTTCGGGATCGGGCGTCTCGGCCGTCACCGTCACGCCGCCGGGGCACGACAGCGCCGCGCCGGGGATGATCTTCACCTGCTCCACAGCCCAGCGCACGAACTCGTCGACATAGCGCTGGTAGTTCGTGAACAGGATCCAGGGCTGCACGTCGGCCCAGGGCGTGCCGGTGTAGTGCGTCAGGCGCTTGAGCGAATAGTCGATCCGCGGCGCGTCGAACAAGGCGAGCGGCCGCGCCCCGTCGGGCCGTTCGATCATCTCGCCGTCCACCACCGCGTCGCCGACGGCCGCGAGTTGCGGGTACGGGAAATGCCGCGCGAGCTCGGACGGCGGCGCACGCTCCACGTCGAGACCGACGGAGCCGTCGAGAATGAAGGAGTACGGAATCTCCGTGTCGCTGACGTCGACCGAGATCGACACCCCATAGTCCTCCGCGAGCAGCTTCAGCTGCTCGGTGAGGTAGGGCCGGAAGGCCTTCGGCTGCGTGATGGAGACGGCGTAGTCACCCGGCCAGGTCAACTGACCGTAGGCGCGCGCCAGCTTCGGGGGTGGGCCGACCGGGCGATGGCGCACGCGCAGTTCCGGATAGCGGAACAAGGCGCGTTCATCCGGGGTGGGCGGGACACCGGTTTCGATGAAACGGCGCAGGGCGATCTGCAGGGCTTCGACGGCGCGGGCGTGGAGCGCTTCCAGCGCGTCGACGGCGGTTTCGGGCGTCAGCGAACGGCTCATCGCCTTCTTTTCACCGATGCGTCGGCGGCGTCAATGGCCTCGCGTCACGCGATGCGCGAGACGTTGTCCACGACGCGCGGGCACATCACCACCTGCTGCTTGAGCGCGTACGGCTTGACGCCCAGGACCATGCCCACCGGCGAAACGTACGTGAATTCGGCCTCGGCGTAGATGATCGAGGGGCCGGTGCAGGGATTTTCGACCGTGTCCGGCAGCGTGAGATTGGACCCCGGCGAATAGGGAGAATAGGAGCGCGCGTCGCTCCACTGCACGGTCCCCTTCCCGGCGCCGGTGACCGCGACCGAACTCAGGCGCAGCTTCAGGCTATCCTTCGAGCCCGGATACATCACCGTGCCCGCCGCTTCGAAGAGGCCGCTGACATCGGCGTCCTTGATCGAGGTGGAGCGCGAGGCGACGTCGGCCACGGAACTTGCGACCATCAGCGTGCGGTTGTTCGCGATGATCAGCTCGTTGACTTCGATCATGCCGAACAGCATGGCGATCATGCCCGGCGCGATCAGCGCAAACTCGACGCCGGCAGAGGCGCGTGTGTCGCGCGCGAAGGAGCGAAGAAGGCGCATCTCAGGACGGCTCGTTGCGGATGAGGCGCTGGGAAATCAGCAGTCGGCGGCCATCGGCCATGTTGCCCAAAAGCTTGTCGAACATCGGCGTCTGCACGTCCCAGGCGTAGTAGAGACGGATCAGCACGATGTCGTCCGGCGCGCCGGGACTATAGGAGAGGTCGGCCGGGGTGACCTTCCCGTTGACCATTGGCGGCGAGACCGTGACGCCCGCCAGGCTCTTGAAGGAATCGACATCGACCCAGAGGCGGCTCTGGCAATCCGCAGCGACGAACTGCGTGAAGCCGTCGCACACCATCTGTTTGAACTGCGACTGCGTGATGTTCTTGTTCTGGGCGGCGTTGGTGCGGATTTCCCGCTGCGCGCGCGTCATCGCCATGTCGAGCGACGTCTGCGCGAAATAGATGATGGCGGTCTCGATGATGCCGAACATCAGGAAGAAGAACGGGCCCGCCACCAGCGCGAACTCGACGGCCGTCGCGCCGCGCCGCGCGCGCGCGAACTTCCGAAGCGGCTTGCGCCATTGGAAGAAGGACCGTCTGGGTTGCGCCGTCATGCCCGAAAGCATGCGGCGCCGCCTCTCAATATTCCGCCAAGAAGTGTGGTGAACGCCTTATTGAGACGCCGCGCCCGCGCGCGCGGTGATCGCGCCCATCGTCGAGCTGAACGCGCTGGGCTCATCTGACGGATCTGGCCGGCGCTTGCACTCGGGCGTGCAATCGTAGCGCACGCTCCATGCGCCCTTGGTCACGATCACGGCGTTGGATTCATCGGACACGACGGTAATTCGGCCCTGGAAGATCGGTCCGCGATCGCCGATGAGAATGAGGTTCGTGGAGCCATAGGAGCGGCCGGTGACGAACACGAGGCGCTCGTTCTGCACCGTGACACCGGCGATGCTGGGATTGCCGATGACCACGCCCCTCACCGGGCCAGGCGACGCGACGGCGCGCGCCTGATCGATCGCGATCCGGAATTCCGGCATGGCCGTGGCCGGCGCCGCGGCCGAAGCCGGCGTCGGCGCCGCGCGGCGCTTGCCGTCGCCGGGCGCCGGCCCATCGGCGTGCGCGGCGGGACTCGCGACCAGGGCGAGGACGAGCGCGGCGGCCAGAGCCGGGGCGGCGATGCGCGAAGTGCGGAACGAACCAGTCATGCCCCGACGCTAAGCCCGGCGGGTTGCACTAGGCTTAACGGGGCGCCTGCGCGCGGGCCGAACCGGCGACGCACATGCACGCCTCGTTCACGCTGTCGCCGCCGCGCTTAAGGATGGCGCGGCAAAATCCGCCCTGGCGAGCGCTGTAACGCCGCATGCATAGACAAAAGAGCGAAAGCTGAAGCGAAGTCACCCAAAGTTGATGTGATTTTCGCGATTACGATAAGCCGGAATTAACCACTTCTTTAAATCCGGGCTTAAGCGAGACGGCGTAGGGTCCTCAGTGTTCGGACGGTTGTCGAGTGCGGCGACCAGCACCGGGCAGCCAAAAAGCACTCGACGAACATGGAGCCCTCCCAATGAAAAAGCTTCTCGCTCAGTTCCGCAAAAACGAAGACGGCGCCACGGCGATCGAATACGCGCTGATCGCCGGCCTCATCGGCGTGGTCATCATCGCGGGCGCCACGACGCTCGGCAACAACGTGTCCGCCAAGTTCACCGACGTCGCGGGCAAAGTCTCGGCGGCGGGCGGCGCGGCGGCCACGCCGTAAGTCGACGCATCCTCCGTAAGCGCATGGCGCGCGCGGGCCCCGGCTCGCGCGCGCTTTCTTTTTTGGAAACCTTGTCCCCGCCTGCAGACGGCTAGCGGCGCACGACGCCGAGAGGCGGATTCACCCTCCGCAGGACCAAAACCTCACTGGCTTGTCTCAGACGCCCGGCGACTTCCCGCAGCCGTGCGGCACACCGTGATGATTTGCGGACGGCAAGACAAGCACGAGCGAAGACCGCATTCGACAAGACAAAAGTCCTGAATTTCACTTTCCCGGGAACGGTGTTTCAAAATGGGACGACGCGTTCACGCGCGCAGATTGAATAAAGAGAGCCTCATTACAGGGTCGATCCCGCGTCTAAACAGCTCTACTTGATCGCGCAATTTTATTCGATTTATGGTCATCTAGAATTAACTACGCTTGTGAACCGCGTTTTAAGTGGCGCCACGTATAAGGGTGCATGTCCGGAGGGACGTCGAGTGCGACGACCGCCGCCGGGCAGCCACAAGCACTCGACGAAATGGAGCACCACATGAAGAAGCTTTTCGCTCAGTTCCGCAAAAACGAAGACGGCGCGACGGCGATCGAATACGCGCTGATCGCTGGCCTCATCGGCGTGGTGATCATCGCCGGCGCCACGACGCTCGGCAACAACGTCTCCGCCAAGTTCACCGACGTCGCCGGCAAGGTTTCGGCCGCGGGCGGTGCGGCTGCGAAGTAATTTCCCGAAGCAAGACGGCGCGCGCGGGAGACCTCCCGCGCGCGCTGCGTCTTTCTCGCGGTGCCTTTCGCCGCGCAGTAACGGGGATCCCATGCGCCGC
Source organism: Alphaproteobacteria bacterium (assembly GCA_018969015.1). Classification (GTDB taxonomy): domain Bacteria; phylum Pseudomonadota; class Alphaproteobacteria; order Caulobacterales; family Aquidulcibacteraceae; genus REEB506. The sequence continues at coordinate 48,813 of JAGWZE010000023.1, read as the reverse complement.
ACGCTTCTTTCCTTCGCGCGCTCCAAAGACGGCGCCACGGCCATCGAATACGCCGTCATCGCCGCGATCCTCGCCATCGCCGTCGTCGCAGGCGCGACGCTGTTCGGCTCGACCGTGAATTCCCAGCTCAAGACCGTCGCCGACAAGGTCGCCGCGTCGCCCTGACGTCGCCGGCGGGCGTCCGATGCGGCGCAACCGCTCGTTTACGCCTGTGCGGCATTGTCGAGTTCATCCGCGACAGTAGGACGCGCGCATCATGGTCGAACTCGCCATACTCGGCTTCTTTTGCGGGCTGCTGCTCGCCGCCGCCGTGAGCGACATCGCCACGATGACGATTCCCAACTGGATCTCGATCGCGCTCGCCGTTGCGTTCCCGGCCGCCGCGTTCGCCGCTGGCGCCCTCCCCACCGCCATCGCCCTGCAAATTGCCTATGGCGTTGCGGCGCTGGTCGTCGTGTTCATCCTCTTCCAACTCAACGTGATGGGCGGCGGCGACGCCAAGCTGATCGCCGCGGCGTGCCTCTGGCTCGGCCTGAAAGCGACGCCGAGCTTCATCGTCTGGACCACGATCGCCGGCGGCGTCCTGGCCATGGTCGCGCTCGCCGCGCGGCGCGTCGCGCAGCCCAGCCCGACGGGGCCGGCCTTCATGAACCGGCTGCTCTCTCCGAATCGCGGAATCCCCTACGGCGTCGCGATCTGCGCCGGGGCCCTCGCGGCGCTGCCAAATGCATGGATTGCCAAGGCTTTATTTTGATCGACTGGCGTTAACTTCACCTTAGGCACGTTGGTGATGACCTGCGACCGACGCTCTAGCGCTTCGAAGGTCGATCAATGTCGGTGCAGCGAATTGTAATCCTGGCGGTCGCGCTGCTTGCGGCGTTGGGCGCCCTGCTGCTCGTCCGCAACGCCTCGGGCTCGGCGCCGGCGGCCACGCCGACCGCGGTCGAAGGGCCGATGGTGCTGATCGCGGCCAAGGACATTCCGGCCGGCGTCGCGGCCCAAGCCGACATGCTCACCTGGACGAACTGGCCCGCGAACGGCGTCAACGGCGCCTTCATCACCCAGGCCGCGGACCCGAAGGCGCTCGAAACCTACACCGGCGCCGTGGCGCGCCTCGACATCCAGGCCGGCGAACCGATCACGGCGCGGCGGCTCGTGAAGCGCGGCGACCAGGGCCTGTTCGCGGCGACGATCCGCCCGGGCTATCGCGCGATCGCGTTGCCGATCACGCCGGAAACGGCCGCCGCCAACTTCATCGGACCCGGCGATCGCGTGGACGTGATCCTGGCGCGCAAGATCGAATCCGCCGACGGCCGCGGCCCCGGCGAAGCGCGCAGCGACGTCATCCTCGAAAACGTGCGCGTGCTTTCGTTCGGCTCCGAGATCCGCCCTGCCGATGGCGAACCGAAACCTTCGGAAGGCACGGTCGCGACCCTCGAGCTTAGCCCGCGCGATGCGGAGACCTTCGCCCTCGCCCGCAAGATCGGGGACATTACCCTCGCCCTGCGCGCGATCGAGCCCAGCGACGGGCGCCTCGACAGCGCGCGTCGCCCCGGCGTGCGCGCGCTCGATCAGGGAATCCAGGACGCCGGCGGCGTCCGCATCCACGCCTTCGGGCGCGTCGAAACAGCTGCCGCCGCAAGTTCGGGGGCGCCACGATGAAGCGGCCCTCCCCCGCCACACGCGCCCTCGCCGCCGCGCTGGCTGTCGCCACCGGCGTCACGCCCATTGCGGCCTCCGCGCAATCCGTCGCGCCGCGCGTCGATTCCGGCGGACAAAGCGCCGCCTCGCGCAACATCGTCCTCGGTCTCGGCAAGGCGGCCGTGATCGATCTGCCGGCAGACGCCCGCGATGTGCTGCTCTCGGATCCCAACGTCGCCGACGCGATCGTGCGGACCGCCCGCCGCGCCTATCTGATCGGGCGCAAGATCGGGCAGACGAACGTCTTCTTCTTCGACGCCAACGGGCGCCAGATCGGCAATTTCGAAGTGCGCGTCGAACCCGACGTGCGCGCGCTCTCCGATCTCATCCGCCAGGCCACGCCCAGCGCGCGCGTCAAGGTTCAGGCCGTGAACGGCTCGATCGTGCTGTCCGGCACGGCGAGGAGCGCGGCGGAAAGCGATCGCATCGGCCAGATCGCCACGCGCTTCATCGCCAATGATCCTGGGACCGGCGCGCCCGCCGGCCAAGCCTCGAGCCCGATCGTCAATCTGCTCACCGTGGAAAGCGAAGAGCAGGTTCTGGTGAAGGTGCGCGTCGTCGAGATGAGCCGCAGCTTGGTGAAGCAGCTCGGCGTCAATCTGAACGCCGAGGACATGCTCAACCAGCTGCTTCCGGACGATACGTTCGTGAAGGTGGCGACCGCCAACGGCTTCGCCGTTTCGGGCCGGGCGCTCGGCGGCTTGTCGGCCTCGGGCGGCACGGCCGATACGGTGCTGCAGCCGCAAAGCCTCTCCTTCCCCGGCTCCAACGCCTACAATGCGCCGCCGACCGCGGCCGGCGTCGGCGGCTACGCGCTCGACTATGTCGAGGGCCCGGTGGCGGGCGTGCGGGTGCCGCAGGAAACTTTCGGCCCCGGCCGCACGCTGACGAACCGCAAAGTCGACGCCTCGATCGAGGCGTTCGAACGCGTCGGCCTGTTGCGCGTGCTCGCCGAACCGAACCTCACCGCGGTGTCCGGCGAAGCCGCGAAATTCCTGGCCGGCGGCGAATTCCCCATTCCCGTCGCCGCGGAGGACGGCAAGCTCACGATCGAGTTCAAGCCGTTCGGCGTGGGTCTCGCGTTTACGCCCGTCGTGCTGTCGCCAGGGCGCATCTCGCTGAAGATGGCGACGGAAGTCTCCGAGATCACGAGCGAAGGCTCGATCGTCACGAACGGGATTTCGGTGCCCTCGCTGCAGGTGCGCCGTGCGGAAACGACCGTAGAGATGCCGTCCGGCAGCGCGCTGGTGATGGCGGGGCTGATCCAGGAGCGCACGCGCCACGTGCTCGAGGGCACGCCCGGCGCGAAGGATCTTCCCGTGCTCGGGACGCTGTTCCGCTCGCGCGACTTCGTGAACAACGAGACCGAGCTCGTCATCATCGTCACGCCCTACCTCGTGAAGGCGACGAGCCCCGACAAGATCCGCACGCCCGCCGACGGCTTCGCGAACCCGGACGATCTCTCCGCGAATTTCCGCGGCCGCCTCAACCAGGTCTACAAGAACCCCGCGGCCGACGTCGGCGATCGACGGCTTCTCGGCCCGCTCGGCTTCCTGCTGCCCGAGCGCGCGCCGCCGTCCACGCCCGCGTCCGCCGGCGACAAGCTCACCCTCGCGGCGCCGCCACCGCGCCCCACTTCCGGGAGTTCGCGCCCATGAGCCCGTCCCTTCGCCCCGCCGGCCTCGCCGCGCTGCTGAGCCTCGCGACCGCCGCCTGCGCCACGACGGCGCCGACGGGCCCCTCCGGACACCCTGCGCCGACCGTCGCCGACACGCACCGGATCAAGGTCGAGCAGGTCGACGCGAAGCTTCAGGTCTCGATCGCCGACGGCGTCCTCGCGGACGAAACGCTGCGCGAAATCGAGGCCTTCGCCACGGAATATCGCCTCACCGGCCACGGCCCGATGACGATGTCGGCGCCGTCTGGCGCGCGTTCGCAGATGGTGCAGACCGTCCGCGCGTATCTCGACGAGCTCGGTGTCATTCCCGAAGCAATCTCGTTCTCGACGTACGACACCGGCGGGCCGGGCGCGCCGCTCCTGCTCGGATTCGTGCGCTATGAAGCCGAAGCCCCCGCATGCCCCAGTCTCGGCGGGGAGAATCTGGCGATCTCCTGGAGCAACAAGCCGTGGAGCGGCTTCGGGTGCGCGACCCAGGCGAACCTCGCGGCGATGATCGCGGATCCGGCTGACCTCATGGCGCCACGCGCCACCGACCCGGCCGACGCCACGCGCCGCGCGGTCGTTCTGGAGCGCTACCGCCAAGGCGGCCAGACCCATGCGACGCGCAGCAGCGACGAACGCGTTTCAGTGAGCGCGGTGGCGAAATGAGCGGACCAGCATCAGCAAAGCGCGACCCCGACGCGCAGGATTGGAGCATCGGCGAGGAGGCCGACGAGCTCGGCTTTCCGCAGGAAGCGCTCGACTCCTTCGACGAGGCGGACTTCGCGGACGACGCCTTCGCCGAGCCGGCCTTCGATACGCCGGCCTTCGAGTCCCCCGCGTTCGACGAAGCGGGCGTGGTGGCCGGGCTCGCCGGCGCCGCCGCGGCTGCGGGGCTCGCGGAGCCGCCGCCGATCGCGGAGCGCTATGTCGCCGCCAACGGCCCCGAGATTGGCGCCGAGCACCCGATTCCGCGCATCACCATCGCGGCCTATTGCGATCGCCCGGATGTCGCGAGCCTGCTGATGTCGATCGGCAAGGACCGCCGCCTTGCAAAGGCGACGATGACGGTCGAAACCGGCGGCGTCACGACGGGCGTCGCCCGCCTTTCCACACAGGCGAGCCCGAACCTTCTGATCCTCGATCTCGGCGGCACGCCCGGCGCGCTGCTGGCCGATCTCGATCGCATCGCGGAATATGTCGACGCGGGCACGAAGGCGCTGGTGATCGGCGCGGCCAACGACATCGGCCTTTATCGCGAGCTCTTGAAGCGCGGCGTCAGCGAGTATCTCGTCCCGCCGATCCAGCCCGTAGACGTCATTCGCGCGATCTCGAACCTGTACGCCGATCCGGACAAGCCGTTCGTCGGACGTGTGGCGGCGATTCTCGGCGCCCGCGGCGGCACCGGCTCCTCGACGGTGGCCCAAAACGTCGCGTGGACGCTCGCCGAGCGCTTCCATGCCGCGACGACGCTGATCGATCTCGACGTCTGCTTCGGCACCACGGGCCTCAACTTCGACGAGGACGCCGAGATGGGCGTCGGCGAAGTTCTGCAGAAGGCCGATCAGATCGACCAGACCTATCTGGAGCGCCTGCTCGTGCGGCGCAGCGAGCATCTTTCGCTGTTCCCCGCCTCCGCGGCGCTGGAGCGCGATCTGGAAGCGGGCCCGCAGGCCTACGAGCTGCTGATCGAGCAGGTGCGCCGTATTGCGCCGTTCGTCGTGCTCGACCTGCCGCACGTGTGGTCGCGCTGGATGCGCAACACCGTGCTCGCCGCCGACGACGTCGTGATCGTCGCGACGCCCGATCTCGCCGCGCTGCGCAACGCGAAGAACCTGTTCGACGTGATCCGCAGCAACCGGCCGCACGATTCGCCGCCGGCCATGGTGCTGAACATGGTCGGCGTGCCCAAGCGCCCCGAGATCCCCGTGAAGGAATTCGCCAAGGCGCTGGGCGTCGAGCCGATCGCGATCGTGCCCTTCGAACCGGCCGTGTTCGGCGCCGCCTCGAATGCGGGACAGATGGTAATCGCCGCGGCGCCGGAGTCGAAGCCGGCCGTGGCGCTCGAATCCGTCGCGCGCGCGCTTTGCGGCCGCGAACCCGTCGCCCGCCGTCCCACGTCGCTCCTCGCGCGCATTCTGAAACGGTGAGGTGAGCGATGTTCGGCCGGCGCGGCGCCAGTGACCAGCCAGCAGCTCCTCGGCCCGCTCCGGCGCGGCCGGCGGAGCCGCCGCGCGTTGCTGCGCCCACGCCGCCGGCCGGCGCCGCCACGCCGCCGCCGAAGGCCGCCTCCGCGCTTCCCCAACCCTCCGCCGCGGCCGAAATCACGCCGGACATGCGCTCGGAGGAATTCTACCGGATCAAGTCGACGATCTTCGCCGCCCTGATCGAGACGATCGATCTCGGCCAGCTCGCGCAGGTCGACGCCGACAGCGCGCGCGAGGAAATCCGCGACATCGTCGCGGAAATCATCTCGATCAAGAACGTCGCGCTTTCGATCTCCGAGCAGGACGCGCTGCTCGAGGACATCTGCAACGACGTGCTCGGCTACGGCCCACTGGAGCCGCTGCTCGCGCGCGACGACATCGCCGACATCATGGTCAACGGCGCCAACGCGGTGTTCATCGAAGTCGGCGGCAAGGTGCAGAAGACGGGCATCCGCTTCCGTGACAACGGGCAGCTGATGAACATCTGCCAACGGATCGTGAGCCAGGTCGGCCGGCGCGTCGACGAAGCCTCGCCGATCTGCGACGCCCGCCTGCCCGACGGGTCGCGCGTCAACGTGATCGCGCCGCCGCTGGCGATCGACGGACCGACGCTCACCATCCGGAAATTCCGCAAGGACAAGCTGCGCCTGCAGAACCTCGTGGAGTTCGGTTCGATCTCGCCGGCCGGCGCGAAGGTGCTTTCGATCATCGGCGCCTGCCGCTGCAACACGCTGATCTCGGGTGGTACGGGCTCCGGCAAGACGACGCTGCTCAACACGCTGACCGCCTTCATCGATCCGTCCGAACGCGTCGTGACCTGCGAAGACGCCGCCGAACTGCAGCTGCAGCAGCCGCACGTCGTGCGTCTGGAAACGCGCCCGCCGAACCTGGAAGGCCAGGGCCAGGTGACGATGCGCGATCTCGTGAAGAACTGCCTCCGGATGCGTCCCGACCGCATCATCGTGGGCGAAGTCCGCGGACCGGAGTCGTTCGACCTGTTGCAGGCGATGAACACCGGCCACGACGGCTCGATGGGCACGCTGCACGCCAACTCGCCGCGTGAAGCCCTCTCCCGTCTCGAATCGATGATCACCATGGGCGGCTTCTCGCTGCCGGCGAAAACGATCCGCGAGATCATCGTCGCCTCCGTGGACGTGATCGTGCAGGCCGCGCGTCTGCGCGACGGCTCGCGCCGCATCACCCACATCACCGAGGTGATGGGCCTCGAAGGCGACGTGATCGTCACGCAGGACCTGCTGACCTTCGAGATCATCGGCGAAGACGAGAACGGCCGCATCGCCGGCCGTCACCGCTCGAGCGGCATCGGCCGCCCGCGTTTCTGGGAACGTGCGCGCTACTATGGGCTCGAGAAGGAACTGGCGGCCGCGCTCGACGAGGCGGAGACGTCGTAATGGACCCGACGATCGCCAGCCTCGCCACCGGCGCGCTCGCCTTCCTCGCCGTCGTCGGCGCGGGCTTCGCCTTCGCCGGTGGGCAGCCGAGTTCGGGCCGCGCCGCCAAGCGCGCGCAGCGTGTCTACCAATCCGGGAAAACGAAGGCGCCGGCGGAAGACCAGCAGGCCAAGCGCCGCGCCGCGACGGCCGACGCGCTCAAGCAGCTGGCCGAGAAGCAGCGCTCGTCGCGCGCGCGCCTCGTGTCGATCAAGGGCCGGCTGGCGCAGGCCGGACTGGAAACCACCGAAACGACCTTCTGGCTGGCCTCCGGCGCCGCGGCGTTGATGTTCGCCGTAGTCGCCCTCGTGCTCGGCGCGCCGCCGCTGGCGATCCTGGGCGCGGCGGTCGTCGCGGGGCTCGGCCTGCCGCGCTGGGTTCTCGGTTTCCTGACGAGCGCGCGGCAGAAGAAGTTCACTTCGCAACTCGCCGAAGGCATCGACATCATCGTCCGCGGCGTGAAGTCCGGCCTGCCGCTGAACCAGTGCCTTCAGATCATCGCCAAGGAATCGCCGGCGCCGCTGAGCACCGAGTTCCAGCGCATCTGCGACGCGCAGGCGATGGGCGTGCCGCTCGATCAGAACCTGCAGCGGTTCTACGAGAACATGCCGCTGTCGGAGGTCAATTTCTTCAACATCGTGCTGATCATCCAGCAGAAGGCGGGGGGCAACCTCGCCGAAGCGCTGGGGAACCTGTCCGCCGTTTTGCGCGCGCGCAAGCTTCTGCGCGAGAAGATCGGCGCGCTTTCGGCGGAAGCCAAGATGTCCGCCATGATCATCGGCGCCATGCCGTTCGTGGTGGCCGCCATGCTCGCGGTGATCCGCCCCGACTATCTGATGCTGCTGCCTTCGACCGACACCGGCCGCATCGTCCTGATGGCCTGCGCCTGCAGCCTTGGCCTCGGAATCTGGATCATGCGCAACATGATCAACTTCAAGTTCTAGGGGACGCGGATGGATCTGGGCGACATCCTGCAGGACCCGCGCATGATCGCAGGCATCATGCTCGCCGGCGCGGTGTTCGCGACGGTGATGTCGATCGCCGCGCCGCTGTTCGACAACAACCAGCTCGAAAAGCGGATGAAGGCCGTCACCGAGCAGCGCAATGAACTGCGCCGCCGGAGCCGCAAGGAGATCGACAAGAACTCCAGCCTGCGGCGCGACTCGCAATCCCCGCTGCGCGATTTCGTTGATCGCCTGCAGCTGCAGAAGCTGCTCGCCGACGACACGCTGCAGGAAAAGATGCTCCAGGCCGGCCTGCGCGGCCCGGCCCCGATCAGCACGTTCTACTTTTTCCGCGGCATGCTGCCGATCGCGCTGGGCGTCATCGCGCTGATTACCGTGGTGACCATGGGCGAGGCGTGGAGCCTCCAGTTCACGCACGGCCTCGCGATCGTGTTCGTTGCGATCGCCATCGGCTTCTATGCGCCGACGATCTACCTCTCCAACAAGATCGCCAACCGGCGCCAATCGATCATGCGCGCGTTCCCCGATGCGCTCGACATGCTGCTGATCTGCGTCGAGTCCGGCATGTCGATCGAACTTGCCTTCGGTCGCGTCGGCCAGGAAATCGGCACCGCCTCGATCGAACTCGCCGAGGAAATGTCGCTCTGCACCGCGGAGCTCTCGTATCTGCCCGAACGGCGCCTCGCCTATGAAAACCTGGCGCGCCGCACCGATCACCCGGGCGTGAAGGCGGTTGCGATGGCGCTGGTTCAGGCCGAGCGCTACGGCACGCCGCTTGGCGCCGCTCTGCGCGTCATGTCCAAGGAAAACCGCGAACTGCGCATGACGGAGGCCGAAAAGAAGGCCGCCGCCCTGCCCGCGCAGCTGACGGTGCCGATGATCGCGTTCTTCCTGCCGGTGCTGTGCGCCATCATCATCGGCCCGGCGATGATCCAGGTCTCTGCGCAGCTGGCCGGCGGCCGCTGACGCGGCGCGGACCGGCGCTACTGCGCCCGCAGATCGCCCCAGCGCCGGCCGTCGCTGAGCATTGCGCGCATGTAGGCGACGTTGCTCGCGGCGGCTTCGGGCGGAAGATCGATGCGCGCCAGCTGCTCCGCCTCGGCGAACCGCCCCTGCATGCCAAGCGCCAGCGCGAGGTTCTGGCGCGTCTGCGCGGACGCGCCGGGCATTGCGGCCGCTTGGCGCAGGACCTTCTCCGCCGCGACGGCGTCGCCCGACAGCAGATAGGACACGCCGAGATTCGTGAGCACGGACGGCTCGTTCGGCGCGATCTTGCGCGCGTCCTCGAACGCCAAGCGCGCATCCGCCGGCCGGCCCGCCTGATCGAGCGCTACGCCGAGCGTGACGCGTGTGGCCCAATCCTTCGGCATGGTCCCCGACGCGGCCGCCAACGGCGCCACCGCCTCGGCGCCGCGCCCGGCCGCCACCAGCGCGTAGCCCAGCGCGCGCGTGAGCTCGAAGTCGCCGGGATGGCGCTGCAACGCGGCCTGCGCGACTTCGACCGCGCGCGACGCCCGCCCGCCGTTGCGCAAGGCGTCGGTGAACGCCACGGCGGCGGCGGGGTCGTCCGGGAAGCGCGCGGTTTCCTTGGCCCAGAAGGTCATCTGCGCGAGCGCGTCCTCCTTGGCGATCGCGGCGCGCGCTGCCATGTCCGGCTGCTCGACCTGCGCGACCGGCGCCTCCTTCGGCTTGCGCTTGGCCTCCGCGACCGGCGCGCCCGCGGTTGTGGCGGCGGCGGCGAACAAGGCGGCGAGAACGACGGCGCGACGCATGACGGCTCCTTTAACCGGGCGTCAACGCTGCGGAGCGTCGGTCAACAAAGGATGAATGCCTGGTCGGTCAAGAAGGGATGAACGTCGGCGTGCGCTGCGCTAAGAGGGGCCATGACCCCGACCGACATTCTGCTCTCCGACGCCAGCGCGCCGACGCCCGTGCACCTCGTCACCGCCTCCGAATGGGAGGCCTGGTCCGCCGCGCGGCCGGACAGTTTCCGCGCGTCCGCAAAGACGGCGGATTTCCGCGCGCAGGCGGGGCGCGTGCTGCTGGCGCCGGCGCCGGACGGCTCCGTGGAGCGCGTCGTGCTGGGCCTCGGCGACCGGCTGACGCCGATGCTCGCCGGCGTGCTCGGGCGAGATCTGCCCACAGGCGATTACAAGATCGCCTCCAAGCCGCCCGGCCTTGATCCGACGACGCTCGCCGTGGCCTTCGCGCTCGGCGTCTATGGCTTCGACAAGTACAAGCCGCGCAAGCGGGCGACGCCGCGGCTCGTCGCGCCCGAGGGCGCAGACCTCGCGGAGGCCCGCCGCGTCGCCGCGGCGGTTTGGCTGGTGCGCGACCTCGTGAACACTCCGGCGAACGACATGGGCCCCGCCGCGCTGCAGGCGGCTGCGGCGCGTGTCGCGACGGCCTACGGCGCCGAACTGGAGGCGATCGTCGGCGAGGACCTGCTCGCGGCGAACTATCCGATGATCCACGCCGTCGGCCGCGCGGCTGCGGAGGCGCCGCGGTTCGTGCATCTTTCGTGGGGCCGCGTGGACGCGCCGCGGATCGCCCTCGTCGGCAAGGGCGTGACGTTCGATTCCGGCGGCCTCAATATCAAGCCCGACGGCGGCATGCGCCTGATGAAGAAGGACATGGGCGGCGCGGCGCACGCGCTCGCGCTCGGCCAGCTCGTGATGGACGCCAACCTGCCCGTGCGCCTGCACGTGCTGCTGCCGATCGTCGAAAACGCCATCTCCGGCGCGGCGTTCCGGCCGGGTGACGTGGTGCCGACGCGCAAGGGGCTCAATGTCGAGATCGACAACACCGACGCCGAGGGCCGCCTGATCCTGGCCGACGCGCTGACTCGCGCGAGCGAGATCGAGCCGGAGCTGATCCTGGATTTCGCCACGCTCACCGGCGCGGCGCGCGTGGCGCTTGGCCCGGACCTGCCGCCGCTGTTCACCGACGACGAGACGCTCGCCGCCGACCTTGCGAGCGCTTCGGCCGAGACGTTCGATCCGCTGTGGCGCCTGCCCTTGTGGGCCGCCTACGAGAGCGACATGGACAGCACGATCGCCGACCTGAAGAACACCGGCGACGCCTCGTTCGCCGGCGCGATCTTCGGCGGCCTGTTCCTGAAGCGGTTCGTCACGGCGAAATCCTGGGCGCATTTCGACGTGTTCGCCTGGGCGCCGCGCGACAAGCCGGCGCGCCCCGCCGGCGGCGAAGCGCAGGCGCTGCGCGCGTGCTGGCGGTTGCTGCGCGCGCGCTATCCGGCCTGATCCGGGACACGGCGCCGGCGCGCCTCTGCGGGCATCTGTGCACACGGGCGCATGCGCGCTTGCTCGGCGCCGCAAATCGCAAAATGATTCGCCTCAGAGGTGCGGCGATGAAAATCGATTTGGACAAGCGCACGGCGCTCGACCTGTGGCGGCAAGTGACGGTCCATTCCGTGCGCGCGGACGGCCCGGATCTCACGGCGCGGCAGCTCGGCGTGCTGATGACGGTTTATCTCACGCCGGCGCCGCACACGGTGCGCGGCCTTGCTGCGGCGCTGAACGTCGGCAAGCCGGCCATTACGCGCGCGCTGGATACGCTCACGCGCCTTGGGCTCGTGCGCCGGCGTCGCGACGAGGCGGACGCCCGCAACGTGCTCGTGCAGCGCACGGTGAAGGGCTCGGTCTATCTCGCCGATTTCGGCGATCTCGTCGCCCGCACGGCGGGGCGTCTGGAGCCGGCGCCGCTCACCCTGTAAAAGGCCGCATGGCCGATTTCGATCCCCGCCGCACGCCCGCGCGCGCCGACCTCGCCGCCGCCCATCTGCGCGGGCAGATCGAGGCGCCCCGCTACGCGGAAGGCGCGCTGCATCAGGTGACGGCCGCCGTCGCGCCGCTGCGCGCAAAGCCCGACATCGACGCCGAGCAGGAAACGCAGCTCCTCTTCGGGGAGGTGTTCACCGTCTATGACGAGGCCGACGGCTATGCCTGGGGGCAGAGCCAGCTGGACGGCTATGTCGGCTATGTGGACGTCGAGGCGTTGTCCGCGCCGGTCGTGCCCGCCACGCACAAGATCACGGCGCTGCGCACCTACGTGTTCTCCCGCGCCAGCCTGAAATCGGCGCCGCACTACCTGCTCTCACTCAACGCACGCGTGACGCCCGAGGCGCAGGAGGGACGCTACGTGAAGCTCGTACGGAGCGGCTGGGTCCCGGCGATCCACATCGCGCCGCTGGATCACGCCGAGCCCGACTGGGTGGCGGTTGCGGAACGATTTCTCGGATCGCCCTACCAGTGGGGCGGGCGCGAGAGCCTGGGGCTTGATTGCTCCGGACTCGTCCAGACCGCCCTGCACGCGGCTGGCCTTGCTTGCCCGCGCGACAGCGACATGCAGGAACGCGAACTCGGCCGCGCAGCCGCAATCGATCTCGACGCGCTGCAGCGGGGCGATCTGATCTGCTGGAAGGGCCATATCGGCGTCATGCTGGACGGCGTGCGGCTGCTGCACGCCAACGCGCATCACATGGCCACCGCGATCGAGCCGGTGAAAGAGGCGGTCGCGCGCATTGCGCAGACGGCGGGCCCCGTCACCTCCGTGCGGCGTCTCTAGGCGCGCGCGAGGGGGCGCCCGGCGCGCCGCGCGCGCCGGGGCGACACTCGATCCCTCAGGTCCGAATTACGGCGCGGCCGGCGCCGGGGCGCTGGGCGTCTCGCCCGGCGCGGCCGGCGCGGCGTCGGTCGCGGCGGCGTCGGTCGCGGCCGTATCGGCCGGCGGCGCTTCCGGCAGCGGCGCGGGCAGCGGGGCCGGCGACGGCGACAGCGAGCGCAGATAGGCCACCAGCGCGACGCGGTCTTCGCTCTTCTTCACGCCGGCGAAGCTCATCGCCGTGCCCGGGATGTATTTTCCCGGCGCTTCGAGGAAGGCGTAGAGATTGTCGTACGACCAGGGCTTGCCGTAGCCCTTCATCGAGTCGGAATAGTTGAAGCCCGCATGCGTGCCGGCGGCGCGGCCGAACACGCCGTAAAGCCCGGGGCCGGTCTTGTTCGCGCTGTCGGGCGTATCGGTGTGGCAGGACGTGCAGACCTTGTGCGCCTTCTCGCCACGCTCGACGAGCGCGGTCAGCTGCGCCTCGTCGGCGAACAGGCGTCCGAAATCGGGCGGCCCGGTCTCTTCGGGCGCGGCCTCCGCGCCGCCGCCGGAGGAGGACGCGACATCCAGCGTCAGCGGCAGTTTTTCCGGGTAATGCGGATGGAAGACGATCTCGGCGCCCGTGCGCAGTCCCATGACCGCCAAGCCCGCCGCCAGCGTCGCGCCGGCAATGGAATTGAACCGCAGATCGCTCATGCCCTCTCGCCCCTGCTTCGTCCTTCATTCGGGACGCGCCCACCCTGCGGACGAGCCCCGAGATATGGTTCGGCCCGACGCAGCTTGCGTCGGGCCCTTTGCGTTCGCCTTATGGCGCGGTATCCACGCGGCGCCAAGGTGAGGCGGACATGGTGGAGCGCGGAACGTTGTCCGCGCGGCCAACCGTCGCACCGAATCTCGTACCATCAAGGAGTTGCCGCGACGTGACGGCGCCGCTCATCGTCATTCCGGCGCGCATGGCGTCGACCCGACTGCCGGGAAAACCGCTCGCCGACATCGCCGGCGCCCCCATGATCGCGCACATGGTGCGAATCGGTCGCGCGGCCGGACTGGGCGGCGTGATCGTCGCGGCGGCCGAGCCGGAGATCGCCGCCGCCGCCGAAGCCGCGGGCGCCCGGGCGGTCCTGACCGATCCGGCGCTTCCCTCCGGCACCGACCGGGTGCACGCCGCCATCGAGGCCGTCGGCGGCGACGCCGACGTGGTCGTGAACCTCCAGGGCGATATGCCCACGATGGACCCGGCCGATATCGCCCGCGCCGTCGCGGCGCTCGGAACGGCGGACATCGCCACCCTCGTCTCGCCCAGCGCGCACGAGGCCGACCGCGCCAACCCGAACCTGGTGAAGGCGATCGTGGCCGCGGATGGCCGCTGCCTTTACTTCACGCGCGCGCCGGCGCCCTGGGGCGAGGGGCCGATCCAGCGCCATGTCGGGATCTATGTCTACCGTCGCGCCGCGCTCGCCCGGTTCGTGGCGGCGCCGCCCTCACCGCTGGAACAGCGGGAGAAGCTCGAGCAGCTGCGCGCCCTCGAAATGGGCATGACGATCCGCGCGGGCGTCACGTCGGACTTCCCCAAAGGCGTGGACAGCCCCGACGACCTCGCCTTGGCGCGGCGCCTGCTGGGCGGACGCGCCTGAAGGCGCTAGGACAGCGCCCAGGACAAAACGATGACCCGCAAAATCTCCTTCCAGGGCGAACTCGGCGCCAACAGTCACATCGCCTGCCGCGCCGTCCGCCCCGACTATGAGCCGCTGCCCTGCCCAACCTTCGAGGACGCGTTCGCCGCGGTTTCGGAAGGCGCGGCGTCGCTGGCGATGATCCCGATCGAGAACTCGACCGCCGGGCGCGTGGCCGACGTTCACCACCTCCTGCCGGAAAGCGGGCTCTACATCGTCGCCGAGCATTTCGAGCCGATCCGCCACCAGCTCGTCGCGCCGCGCGGGGCGACGCTCGCGGGGCTGAAGCGCGTGCGCAGCCACCCGCAGGCGCTCGGCCAATGCCGCAAGACGCTGCGCGAGATGGGCCTGACGCCGATCAAAACCGTCGACACCGCCGGCGCCGCCCGCGAAGTCGCCGAGCTTAATGATCCGAGCGAAGGCGCGCTGGCCTCGTCCCTGGCGGCGGAGGTCTACGGCCTGGACGTGCTCAAGGCCGACATGGCCGACCAGCACCACAACACCACGCGCTTCATCCTGCTGGCGCCGGAGCCGGACGACGCCGAGCGCGGATCGGGCCCGTGCGTGACGAGCTTCGTCTTCCGCGTCCGCAACGTGCCGGCGGCGCTCTACAAGGCGCTGGGCGGTTTCGCCACGAACGGCGTCAACATGACGAAGCTGGAGAGCTATCTCGTCGAGGGCAGCTTTTCGGCGTCGCAGTTCTACGCCGACGTCGAGGGCCATCCGGACGACCGCAACGTGCAGCTCGCCCTGCAGGAGCTGAAGTTCTTTTCGGCCGAGCTCACCGTCCTCGGCGTCTACCCGGCCCACCCCTACAGAAAAACCGCCGCGACGGCGTAACCGCCGGGCCCGCGCCGTCGTAGCCCGGGGAGAAGGGGCGCCCATGGCGGTCGACGAAGGCGAGCTGAAGCGGCTGTTGCGCGCCGGCCTGGCCGGTGACGCCGCGGCGCACCGCGCCTTCCTGGCGCTCGCCGCGACGGCGCTGCGCGCCTATCTGCGGTCGCGCCTGCGGGGCGCGCCGGACGACGTGGAGGACATCCTCCAAGAGACCCTGATCGCCGTGCACACGAAACGCGACACCTACGACCCGAGCTATCCCGCCTCCGCCTGGATCCTGGCGATCGCCAAGTATCGGCTGATCGATCACGTGCGGCGGCTGAAGCGGCGCGGCGTCGCCGTGGAGCTGGACGACGCCGAAGGCGAGCTTTCCGTGGAGGGCGGCGCCGAGGCCGGAACCGCGAAACGCGACGTCGCGCGTCTCCTGGAAAAGCTGCCTGCGAAACAACAGGCAGCCATTCGCCTCGTGAAGCTCGAAGACCGCTCCATCCGCGAAGCGGCGGCCGCAACGGGCCTGACGGAAAGCGACGTGAAGATCTCGATTCACCGCGGCCTCAAGACCCTGATGAAGGTCGTGGCCGAGGAGCACGACGCCTCATGAAGACGGACGATCTCATCGAGGCTCTGAGCCGCAAGCTCGAGCCCGCGCCGCCGCCGAAGACGGGCGGCCCGCTCGCCGCTGCGCTCGCCGCGGGCCTCGGCGTGGCGCTGATCCTGCTCGTGACGTTCATCGGCATGCGGCCGGACATCGGCACGGCGATGATGCCGGTGATGATGAAGGCGGGCTTTTCGGCCCTGTTCTCCGCGCTGGCGATCCCGCTGACGATGCGCCTGGCGCGGCCAGGGCCGAAGGGCGGGCGCATGCTGCAGATCCTCGTGGCGCTCGGAGTCGCGAGCCTCGCGATCGCCGCCGCCGCCTTGTGGGGCGAAAAGCCGGAAGCGCGCATGCACGCCTGGATGGGCGGCGGCTTCCCCTGGTGCCTCGTGCTGATCCCGCTGCTGGCGACACCGACCGCCATCGGCCTCGTGATGCTGGTGCGCACGCTCGCGCCCACGCGTCTCACCACCGCGGGCGCGGCCATCGGCGCGGCGTCGGGCGGCGTCGGCGCGATGGTCTATGCGATGTACTGCCCCGTCGATTCCGTGGCCTTCGTGACGACGTGGTACGCGCTCGCCATCGGCTTTTGCGCCGCGATCGGCGCGGTCGTCGCGTCGCGGTTTTTGCGCTGGTGACGTAACCGGCGCGCGCGGCGCGGCGAACTCCCGGGCATGACGGCGCTTCGCCGCCCCGGAGAAAACCGATGTTTCTTTCCACCTTCAAGCGGCTGTTCCCGAGCGCTGTCTCGCTGTTCGGCTCGGCCGTGTTCATCGACAGCCTGCGCTTCAAGTTCACCGATCATCCGAAGACGCAGGAAATCTTCGGCCGCCTCGACGGCTGGGCGGGATCGCTGGGCGCGCCGGGCCTGTTCGGCCACACGGGGCTGTTCAGCCAGTACGCGATCGGCTCGGCCGAGCTCGTCGCCTCGAGCCTGCTGCTGATCGGCTTGCACCCGCGCTTCGCCCGCCTGCAGACGCTCGGCGCGCTGATCGGCTTCGCGGTGATGAGCGGCGCGGTGAACTTCCACCTGTGGACGCCGCTCGGCATCGATCCGAACAATGACGGCGGCGGGCTGTTCGCGGCGGCGGTGACGCTTTGGGTCTCGACCGCGACGCTGCTCGTGATCCGCCGCGACGAACTCGTGGCGCTCGGCGCCGACATCGCCCGCGCCCTCGTTCCGCCCGCCAAGCCGGCGGCGCGCACCACCGCCACCGCCCGCGCCGCCCGCGCCTGATCATTCATCCGAAACCGGAGTATCCGCCATGATCCTCAAATGCCTTCGCCCGCTGATCCTTTCCGTGACGCTCGGCTTCGCAGCCCTCGGCCTCGTCGCTGTCGCGTCGCCGGCCTTCGCCGCGCAGCCTGAGATCTATACGCCCTTCGCCTCGAACGTCGCCGTCAGCGGCTACGATCCGGTCGCCTACTTCACCGCTGGAAAACCGACGAAAGGGGACGAAGCGATCGTCGCCACCTACAAGGGCGCGACGTACCGCTTCGCGACCACGCAGAACCGCGACGCGTTCCTCGTGGCGCCGGCCAAGTACGCGCCGCAATATGGCGGCTACTGCGCCTGGGCCGTGGGTCACGGCTACACGGCCAAATCGGATCCGACGGCGTGGAAGATCGTCAACGGCAAGCTCTATCTGAACTACAACGCCGACATCCAGAAGAAGTGGATCGCCGAGGAAGCCACGCTCATCGTCGCCGGCGACAAGAACTGGCCGAAGGTGCTGGAGAAGTAAGGAGCGGATTTCCCCGCGTTGCCCCGCCTCCGTCATCCTCGACCGAGCACAGCGAGGTCGGGGATCCAGTGGGCCGCAGCACGGTGCTGGATCCCCGCCGCGCCTGCGGCACGGCGAGGATGACGCCGAGCCTAGCTCTCCGCCCAGGCCTTCACGAGATGATGCGCGATGGCGATCGGCGGAGGCGCCCAGATTCTCCCCCCGTCCCTCGAAAGCCCGCCGGCCAACGCCTGGCGGGCTTCTTCTTTGGTGAGCCAGATCGCGGCGTCGATTTCGTCCTTGTCGAGCGTCACCTGATCGCCGTCGACCTCGGCGATCAGGCCGATCATCATCGAGGACGGGAACGGCCACGGCTGGCTCGAATGGTAGCGCACGGACGTGGCGCGCAGGCCGACTTCCTCGAACAGCTCGCGCGCGCAGGCCTCCTCGAGGCTTTCGCCCGGCTCCACGAATCCGGCGAGCGCGGAGTACATGCCGGGCGGGAACTGCTTCTGCCGGCCCATGCAGCAGCGGTCATTATGAACGGCGAGCATGATCACGACGGGATCGACGCGCGGGAAATGCTCGGCGTTGCAGGACGCGCACTGGCGTTTCCAGCCGGCGTCGACGAGCGCGGTCTTCTCGCCGCAGTTCGCGCAATAGCCGTGGCGGGCGTGCCATTCGAACAGCGCCTTTGCGCAGCCGAGCATGGCGATGTCGCCGGCGGGGAGCTGCGCGGCGGCGGCGCGCATGTCCTCGAAACTGCCGAGATCGGCGATGGGCGAGTCGGCGACGTCGAACCGATCGGGGATCTGCAGCGCGAAGAGCGGCGCGCCGGCGTCGTCCTCGCCGAGGAAGACGAGCGGCCCGTTGCCCAGGGCGCCGCGCGTGTGCATGCCGAGCCAGCCGATCTCGCGCGGGCCGCGGGGCGCGCCCATCAGAAACGGCTGCATCCGCCATAACGGCGCGAGCATCGCGCGCGGATCGGCGGCGGCGTTTTCCAGCCAGGCGGCGTCGCGCCGGCGATGGCCCGCCTTGTCGAGCGGATAGTTGGCGAACACGTTGGGCGAGAAGACCGGTCTGGACATGTCCACGTGGTAGCGCGCCGGGGCGGGTCACGCCAGCGCCCGCGCCTGCACCCGAGCCTGCACCCGAGCCTGCGCCTGGGGACCGCCTCAGCGCTTCTTGCCGGCTTTCGCCCCCTGCGGCGGGGAGGTGAGATCGAACTCCGGCTGCGGCGCCGGCAGACGCGGGGCGACGTCCGTCGGCTCCAAAGCCACGATGTCGGCGGCCTCGCCGGCGCCGAGCTCGCGGAACTTGCGCGCAGCGGGCAGGACCCGGGACTCCATCGACGCCACCACCTCGTTGTAGCGCTTCATTCCCGTTTCCAGCGCCCCGCCCAGCGCGGAGATCTTGTCCGTCATCGTGGCGACGCGGGTGTAGAGCGTGCGCCCGAGCTCGGCGATCTCCTGCGCGTTGCGCGCGGCCTCCTCCTGGCGCCAGCCATAGGCGACGGCCTTCGCCAGCGCGATCAGCGTCGTCGGCGTGGTGATGATGACGTTGTTCTGGATCGCGAAGTCGTAGAGCGAAGGATCGCGCTGCGCGGCCTCGGCGGCGAAGTGTTCGCCCGGCACGAACAGCACGACGAAATCCGCCGAGTTCGGCACGTGCTTCCAGTAGTCCTTCGCGCCGAGCTTCTTCACGTGCTCGCGCAGCTGCTGCGCATGCCGCACGAGCTGCGCCTCGCGCACCTGGGGATCGCTCGCCTCCTCGGCGTCGAGATAGGCGGTGAGCGCGACCTTCGCATCGATGACGATGCAGCGTTCGCCCGGCAGGCGCACGATCACGTCGGGCCGCAGCGCATTGCCCGCCTCGCCCGCGTGCGTGGATTGTTCGACATAGTCGATGTGCGGCGCGAGGCCCGCCATCTCGAGCACGTTGCGCAGGGTCTGTTCGCCCCACGCGCCGCGCTTCTGCGGCTCGGCGCGCAGCGCGGTGACGAGCTTGCCCGCGACGCCCTGCGTCTCTTTCAGCGCGTCGCCGATCTGGCGCATCTGCTCGGTGAGCGCGGCCTTGTCCTCGGTGCGGGCCTTGTCGAGCGCGCCGACGGTTTCGGCCAATCGTCCGAACGCCTCCTGAACGGGCGCGAGCACCTCTTTCACGCCGCCGCTCGCGGCCTCCTTGTGCTTCTCGAAGGTTTCGTTGGCGAGCGTGAGGAAGCGCTGTTCGTTGCGCTCCAGCGCTTGCGTGGCGAGCAGGGCGAAGTTGCGCTCGAACTCCGCGCGCATCTCGGCCATCGCCTTCTCGCGCTCGGCGGCGGCCTGGGCGCGAACGGCCGCGGCGCTCTCGGCGGCGCGCAGGTCGCCCTGGAGACGGGCCGCTTCGGCGCGCGCGGCGTCCCGCTCCGCCACGGCGGCGTCACGCTCGGCCTGAATGGCGGCGGCGCTTTCCAGCCGCGCCTTGGCGGCGGCGAGCGCGGCTTCGGCGGCCGAGGCCTTCATCCAGGCCCAGGCGGCCACGCCCACGCCGGCCGCGGCGGCGAGAAGGAAAATCAAGGAGGTGTCGGTCATGCGCCGATCCTAGCGGATTCGGCGCGGCGCCGCTTGCCGCGCGCGGAAAAGCGCCCGAGGCGCCGATCAGCGCGGCCTGCAGCCATCCAGGATGATGCGCATCTGCTGGGTCAGATAGTCCGCACATTGGTCGGCGGACCACTCGTCGAACAGCGCGCGGCGGAAGTTCCGCAGGTAGCAGGAGAAGACCATGTCCGCGATCGTCTCGATCGAGGTGTCGGCCGCGAGCTCGCGTTTGGCGACGCCCTCCTTCAACACGCGGGCGATCGTTTCGAAGAACGGGCGCAGCCGTTCGCGGTTGGCCATGTCGGCCTCGCGCGGCCACGTCCACGAGGCGCCAATGTTCTCAGAGAGGAGCCGCAGCTCCTCCATCTCGTTGCGGTAGGCGGCGCGCGCCAGGGCGGCGAGGCGGTCGATCGTCGGCGCGTCGATGTCGACTGCGGCGCCGATCTGGGAGAACAGCTCGGCGTAGCGGGAGAACACGATCTCCTGCAGGAGTTCGGCCTTGCTGGCGAAGGTCGTGAAGACGCTGCCGGGCGCCACGCCGGCGTGGCGGGCGATGTCGCGGATCGTCGCTTCGGCATAGCCACGGGAGGCGAACAGCGCGCGGGCCGCTTCCACCACCCGGCCGCGCGTCTCGGCTTTTTGCGCTTCCCTAACGGAAAGCGGCCGATCCGGCGAACGGTGGGTCATGCGGTCGTAGCGGCGGGCGGAATGTACGGACACGGGAAACTCCCCTCGGGCGATGGGGTTTAGGGGCGTGCCCTGCCTCGCGCAACCCACGCGCGCTGTAGCCGGATGCATCGGCGCGGACTAAGACGGTTGCTATGCAGACTGCCTTCCAATTCGCCATTCCGATCGCGCTCGGCCTTGTTTTCATCGTTCTTTTGGTCGGGATTTATGCCCTTTTCCGGGGCGGCGATTTCGGCCGCTCGTGGTCGAACCGCATGATGCGGCTGCGCATCGTGGCGCAATTCGTCGCGGTGCTCGTTCTTCTGGGCGCCCTTTGGTGGTCCCAGCACATGGCCAAAGGGTGAGCAGCCAAAAGGGTGCGCAGATGGTTCAGCTCGACAAGATCTACACACGCGCCGGCGACGGCGGCCGCACCCGCCTCGCCACCGGCGAGGAGGTCGACAAGTTCGGCCTGCGCGTCGAAGCCTATGGGGCGGTGGACGAGGTGAACGCCGCGATCGGCGTCGCGCGGCTGCACACCAGCCTGAACCCCGTGCTCGATCCGATGCTGGCCCGCATCCAGAACGACCTCTTCGATCTCGGCGCGGACCTCGCCACGCCCGAGCGCGACGCGCCGCTGCCGTTCGAGGCCCTGCGGATCCAGCCGTCCCAGGTCGAGCGCCTGGAGCGCGAGATCGATATGCTGAACGCCGACATTCCGCCGCTGACGTCCTTCGTGCTGCCCGCGGGCGAGCCGGCCGCCGCGCATCTGCACGTGGCGCGCACCATCTGCCGCCGCGCCGAACGCCGCACTGCCGAGCTTTCCGCCGCGCCGGGAGAGAAGGTCGCGCCGGCGGCGCTGCAGTACCTCAACCGCCTCTCGGATTTGCTGTTCGTCGCCAGCCGCTTCGTGAACCTGGCCGGCGCGGGCGAGGTGATGTGGAAGCCGGCGGGCAACCGCTAGGCGACGCTCCCCCGTCCGAGCCTTGGCGATCCCCCGATTTCCCTTGGGCCACGCGTTGACGGGGTCCGAACGCCGCAGCTAGGTTGCCGGCCGCTCGATCAAGGCCACATCGCCACGCATCGTGGCAGATAGATAGACCCGTGAGGATCCCATGAAGGTGCTCGTCCCCGTCAAACGGGTGCTCGACTATAACTTGAAGGTCAAGGTCAAGGCCGACCAGACCGGCGTCGACCTCACGAACCTCAAGATGTCGATGAACCCCTTCTGCGAAATCGCCGTGGAAGAGGCGATCCGGCACAAGGAAGGTCAGCCGAACGTGGCCGGGAGCCACTACAAGGCCGGCACGGTGACGGAGATCGTCGCCGTCTCGATCGGCCCCGATCAGGCGCAGGAGACGATCCGCACGGCGCTCGCCATGGGCGCCGACCGCGGCATCCTGGTGAAGGTCGATCACGAGGTCGAGCCGCTCGCGGTGGCCAAGATCCTCAAGGCCGTCGTGGACGCCGAGCAGCCGCAGGTCGTGATCCTCGGCAAGCAGGCGATCGACGACGACAGCAACCAGACGGGCCAGATGCTCGCCGCCCTGCTGGGCTGGCCGCAAGGCACGTTCGCCTCGAAGGTCGAGTTTGCGGGCTCCAAGGTGAACGTGACGCGCGAAGTCGACGGAGGCCTGCAGACCGTCGCGCTCGACCTGCCCGCCATCATCACGACGGACCTGCGCCTCAACGAGCCGCGCTACGCCTCGCTGCCCAACATCATGAAGGCGAAGAAGAAGCCGATCGACGTGAAGACGCCCGGCGACTTCGGCGTCAACGTCGCGCCGCGCCTCAAGGTCGTGAAGGTCACCGAGCCGCCGAAGCGCCAGGGCGGCGTGAAGGTCAAGACCGTTCAAGAACTCGTCGACAAGCTGAAGAACGAAGCGGGGGTCCTCTAATGGCGGTGCTCGTCATTGCGACGCACGACAATGCGTCCCTGAAGGAAGCCACCTCGAAGGTGGTGAGCGCGGCGGCCAAGATCGGCGGCGACGTCGACGTGCTGGTCGCGGGCGAAAACGCCGGCGCGGCGGCGGCGGCTGCGGCGAAGATCGCCGGCGTGCGCAAGGTGCTGCACGCCGATGGCGGCACGCTCGGCAAGCAACTGGCGGAGCCGATGGAGGCGCTGATCGCGCCGCTGGCGGCCGGCTATGACGCGATCCTGTTCGCGGCCGACACCTCGGGCAAGAACATCGCGCCGCGCGTCGCCGCGAAGCTCGACGTGATGCAGGTTTCGGGCGTGATCGACGTGCTGGGGCCGAAGACGTTCGTGCGCACGATCTATGCCGGCAACGCCGTGCTGACGGTGGAATCCTCCGATCCCAAGATCGTCGCGACGGTGCAGCCGACGGCGTTCAAGGCGGCGGGCGAAGGCGGCTCCGCGGCGGTCGAAAGCATCGCCGCGCCGGGCGCCGGCAAGGCCACGTTCGTCGGCGAGGAAATCGCGAAGTCGGACCGCCCCGAGCTCGCCGGCGCCAAGCGCGTCGTGTCGGGCGGCCGGGCGCTGGGTTCGGCGGAAGAGTTCCAGAAGGTCATCGAGCCGCTCGCCGATCTGCTCGGCGCGGCGGTGGGCGCCTCGCGCGCGGCGGTCGACGCGGGCTACGCGCCGAACGACTACCAGGTCGGCCAGACCGGCAAGGTCGTCGCGCCGGAGCTCTATGTCGCGGTCGGCATCTCGGGCGCCATCCAGCACCTCGCCGGCATGAAGGACTCGAAGGTCATCGTCGCCATCAACAAGGATGAGGACGCGCCGATCTTCCAGGTCGCCGACTATGGGCTGGTTGCGGACTACAAGGCCGCGGTTCCGGAACTGGAAGGCGAATTGAAGAAGGTTCTGGGCTGATCGAACGGCGGCCGGGTCTCGCGATCCGGCCGCCGCTTCGTTCCGGCCCTGCGCGCGGCGCGAGCCGACCGCCCCGTAACCGCGGTGTTTCGCCGCGCCCGGAAATGGCGTTCCCGCGACTGGACCGGCGCCGCACTGCACAAAAATCCGTGCGGTCGCCCGCAACCGCGCTATGATCGGGGCTCAGTGAGGATCCGAAGTCGTGGCTGTGATCGAGGAAATTCGTACCGTCGGCGTCATCGGCGCCGGACAGATGGGCAACGGGATTGCCCATGTCTGCGCGCTGGCGGGCTATAGCGTCCTGCTGAACGACCAGGACGAGAGCCGCATCGACGCCGCCCTGGACACGATCCAGCACAACATGAGCCGCCAGGTGACGCGCGGCGCGATCACCCATGACGACATGATGGGCGCGCTCAAGCGCATTTCCAAAGCGACGGCGCTGACGCAGTTCGAAAGCGTGGACCTCGCCATCGAGAGCGCGACCGAGAAGGAAGACGTCAAAAACCAGATCTTCCTGACGCTGCGGCCGATCCTGCGCCCGGATGCGATGCTCGCCTCCAACACGTCCTCGATCTCGATCACGCGCCTCGCCGCGCGCACCGATCGCCCGGACCGCTTCATCGGCGTGCACTTCATGAACCCGGTGCCGGTGATGAAGCTCGTCGAGCTCATCCGCGGCCTCGCGACGAGCCAAGAGACCTACGACACCTCGATCCGCTTCGTCGAAAGCCTCGGCAAGACGATCGCCAACGCCGAGGACTTCCCGGCCTTCATCGTCAACCGCGTGCTGATCCCGATGATCAACGAGGCGGTCTACACGCTGTACGAAGGCGTCGGCTCCGTCGAAGCGATCGACAAGGCGATGCGCCTGGGCGCGAACCACCCGATGGGCCCGCTCGAGCTGGCGGACTTCATCGGCCTGGATACGTGCCTCTCGATCATGCAGGTGCTGAACGAGGGGCTGGCCGACACGAAGTACCGGCCCTGCCCGCTGCTGGTGAAGTATGTCGAGGCCGGCTGGCTCGGCCGGAAGACGCAGCGCGGCTTCTACGACTATCGCGGCGAGCGGCCTTCGCCGACGCGGTAACGCACTCGCGCGTCTCGAACGCGCCCTCAACGAACCACGATCGCTCCCTGCGTCATCCTCGGCGCGCCGAAGGCGCGTCGGGGATCCAGGACAACGGCGTAGCGCTGGATCCCCGACCTCGCTTTGCTCGGTCGAGGATGACGGATTCGGGGTTTGCGCATTGTGGCGGCTCTAACGTGGCTACGCCGCGCCGTCATTCGAACACGCGCACGCGCTCCGGCTGCAGCGCGATGCGCTGGCCCAGCGCCGGCCAGGGATCGCCGGTGCGGACCGCGGCCTCCACCACCTGACCGTCGCCGAGACGGCACTCCACGCGCGGCTGGCCGCCGGCGGGGAACACGGCGAGCACCGTCGCCGGCAGGCCGGGCTGGCCTTCGGGGGCGACGCGGATGTCGTGGGCGCGCGCGTAGGCGAGCGCGGCGCGATCGGGACCGGGCGCATGATCGCCGGTCGAGGCTGCAAAGCCGCCGAACGTGACGACGCCGCCGCGCACGTCGCACGGCAAGCGGTTTGCGCCGCCCATGAAGTCATAGACGAACGCATTGGCCGGGCGGCCATACACGTCCGCCGGCGCGCCGACCTGTTCGATGCGTCCGTTGTTCATGACGACGACGCGATCGGCGAGATCGAGCGCCTCTTCCTGGTCGTGCGTGACGAAGATCGTTGTGAGGCCCATCTCCGCGTGCAGGCCGCGCAACCAGCGGCGGAGTTCGCGGCGGACCTTGGCGTCGAGCGCGCCGAACGGCTCGTCGAGCAGGAGCATGCGCGGTTCGATCGCGAGCGCGCGCGCAAGCGCCACGCGCTGGCGCTGGCCACCCGACAGCTGCGCCGGATAACGGCCGCCGAGGGTGTCGAGCTGCACGAGCGCGAGCAGGCGTTCGACGCGGGCCGCGATCTCCTTTTTCGGCAGCTTCTCCGCGCCGCGGCGCACCTCGAGGCCGAACGCGATGTTCTTCGCCACCGTCATGTGCCGGAACAGGGCGTAGTGCTGGAACACGAAGCCCGCGCGCCGATCGCGCGCCGAGGTGCCGGAAAGGTCCTCGCCATTGAAGCGGACGACGCCGGCATCGGGGCGCTCCAGGCCCGCGAGGATGCGCAGCAGCGTCGTTTTTCCGGATCCGGAGGGGCCGAGAAGGGCGAGGAACTCGCCTTCGGCGCCGACGAGGCTCACCTTGTCGAGCGCGGCGAAGGCGCCGAACCATTTGCTGACGGAGTCGATCTCGAGGGACATGGCAGCTCCGTCAGTGCCGGCGCACGGCGGCCAGGTCGTCGCGGAAGCGCCACTCCAGCAGCGTCTTCGCCACGAGCGTGACGAGCGCCAGAAGCGCGAGCAGCGAAGCCACGGCGAAGGCGGCGACGAACGAATACTCGTTGTAGAGAATCTCCACGTGCAGGGGCATCGTGTTGGTCTGCCCGCGGATGTGGCCGGACACGACCGAGACGGCGCCGAATTCGCCCATCGCACGCGCATTGCACAGCAGCACGCCGTAGAGCAGCGCCCAGCGGATGTTCGGCAGCGTCACGCGCAGGAACGTCTGCCAGCCGCCGGCGCCGAGGGTGAGCGCGGCCTCCTCCTCGTCGCGGCCCTGGGCCTGCATCAGCGGAATGAGCTCGCGCGCCACGAACGGAAACGTGACGAACATCGTGGCGAGCACGAGGCCCGTCACCGTGAAGATGATCTTGATCCCGAGCGCATCGAGCACGGGGCCAAACCAGCCGTTCGCGCCGTACAGCAGCACGTAGACGAGGCCTGACACGACGGGCGACACCGAGAACGGCAGATCGATCAGCGTGACGAGCAGGCTCTTGCCGGCGAAATCGAACTTGGCGATCGCCCAGGCCGCGCACACGCCGAACACCACGTTGACCGGCACGGCGATGGCGGCGACGAGGAGCGTCAGCTGCATGGCGGCGATCGCATCGGGATCGGTGATGGCCTTGAGATATTCGCCCCACCCCTCCCGCAACGCCTCGGCGAAGACGGCGGCCAGCGGCAACCCGATGAACAGGCTGAGATAAAGGAGCGTCAGCGCGATCAACGTGTAGCGCACGGGCGCAGGATCGCGCCGGCCGCGCAGGGAGCCGCCGCCGCTCACGACTCGTTCCCCGTGGCGCGGCGGGCCCAGCGCTGCGTGAGGTTGAGCGCGAGCAACACAGCGAACGAGACCGCCAGCATGAACACGCCGATCGCCGCCGCGCCGGCATAGTCGAATTCGTCGAGCCGGATGACGATCAGCAGCGGCGCGATCTCCGACACCTGCGGGATGTTGCCGGCGATGAAAATGACCGATCCGTATTCGCCGACGGCGCGGGCGAAGGCGAGCGCGAAGCCCGTCAGCAGCGCAGGCGCGAGCGCGGGCGCGATGACGC
Organism: Alphaproteobacteria bacterium; assembly: GCA_018969015.1. GTDB lineage: Bacteria > Pseudomonadota > Alphaproteobacteria > Caulobacterales > Aquidulcibacteraceae > REEB506. Next base: position 21,833 of record JAGWZE010000023.1, on the reverse strand, counting down.
GGGCGAGCGTCTGCAGGCGCGAGGCGCCGAGCGAGGCGGCGGCGTCTTCGAGATCGGCGTCGATGTCCTCGAGCACGGGCTGCACGGTGCGGACCACGAACGGCAGGCCGATGAAGGTGAGCGCAACGAAGATCCCGAGCGGCGTGTAGGCGACCTGGATCCCGAGCGGATCGAGCAGCGCGCCGATCCAGCCGTTGGGCGCGTAAAGCGCGGCGAGTGCGATCCCCGCAACCGCCGTCGGCAGCGCGAAGGGCAGATCGACGATCGCGTCGATGATGCGCTTGCCGGGGAACTCGGTGCGCACGAGCACCCAGGCGATGATCGCGCCGAAGACGAGATTGACGGCGGCGGCGGCGGCTGCCGTGCCGAAGCTCAAGCGCAGCGCCGCGACCACCCGCGGGCGCGAGGCGAGATCGATGAACCGTTCGAGCCCCATTTCCCACGGCCGGATCACAAGCGCGATCAGCGGAATGAGCACGACGACCGAGAGCCATAGCAGCGTCAGGCCGAACGTCAGCCCGAACCCGGGCAGCACACTCGGCTTCAGCCAGCGCTTCGGCTGGGCGATGGGGGCGCTCGCCGTCATGACACGCCTAGGGCAACGCGCGCCGGGGGCGCGCGTCAACGCACAGCGGCGTAACGTGGCTCAGATCGACCATTCCGACGCGCTCTCGTCCTGTTCGGCGCTGCGCAGGAACAGCGCCGCCGCCGTCTGGTGCGTGTACGGATCGATCAGGATCGCGCCGCCGGTGGCCGGGAGGTCTTCATAGGCGTCGGCGAGGATCGGCTTCTGCACGGTGAGGCGCACGCGCGCGAGATCGTTCATCGCCAGCGCGCCGGGGCTCGCGACTTCCTGCAGATCGGCGGCGGGATCGCGCCGGAACAGGATGTCGGTGACGACGGCGCCGGTCTTGGCCGTGCCCTGCTTGAGGATGTAGCGGCGGCCCTTGGCCCACGGCGCATCGGAAAGCCAGCACACGTCGGCGATGAGGCGCACGGCTGTTGCGTCGCGGATGCCCGGCGGGCCGAGCACGTCGCCGCGGGAAATGTCGATCTCGCGATCGAGCGTCACCGTGATCGAGCGGCCGGCGCCGGCGTGTGTCCGCGGCCCGTCGAACGTCGAGATGCCGGCGACGATCGCGCGGGCGCCGGACGAGGCCACCTCGATCTCGTCCCCGACCGCGACGAGCCCGGATTCGACGCGCCCGGCATAGCCGCGATAGGCCTCGCGCGTGGAGCCGCCCGCGCGCACCACGCGCTGCACGGGAAAACGAAGCGCCGCGCCGGCCTTGGCGGCGCGCAGCGGCGTCGTCTCCAGCAGCTCGAGAAGGGTCGGCCCCGTCCACCAGGGCATGCGCGTCGAGCGATCGACGACGTTGTCCCCGGCCTTGGCGGCGATCGGCACGATCCGCGCGGTGACGCCGAGTGCGCGGGCGAGGCGATCGACGCTCGCTGAAATCGCGGCGAACACCGTCTCGCTGAAGTCGACAAGATCGATCTTGTTCACGGCGACGACGATGTCGAGGCCCATCAGGGCGGCGATCGCGGCGTGCCGGCGCGTCTGCGCGAGCAGCTGGCCCGACCGCGCGCGGTAGGCGTCGACGAGCACGACGACGAGATCCGCCGTGGAGGCGCCCGTGACCATGTTGCGCGTGTACTGCTCGTGGCCTGGCGCATCGGCGATGATGAAGGTGCGCCGCGGCGTGGCGAAGTAGCGGTAGGCGACGTCGATCGTGATGCCCTGCTCGCGCTCGGCTTCGAGGCCGTCCACGGCCAGCGCGAGATCGAGTTCGCCTTCGTCGGCGCGGGCGTGGCGCGATCGAGCGATCGCTTCGGCCTGGTCGCGCAGGAGCGCCTTGCTGTCGAACAGGAGGCGCCCGATCAGCGTGCTTTTCCCGTCATCGACGCTGCCGGCCGTGACGAAGCGCAGCACGCCGCCGTCGCGTTCGGCGCCGGTGACGGCCTCGCGGGCGGAATGATCCCCAAGCGCCATCAGAAATATCCCTCGCGCTTGCGACGCTCCATCGACGCCTCGGACGTGCGATCGTCCATGCGGGTGGCGCCGCGTTCAGACAGGGTCGCCTGGTGCGTCTCGGCGAGCACTTCGAGCGGCGTCGCCGCCGTGCTTTCGACCGGGCACGTGCAGGTGATGTCCCCGACGGTGCGGAAGCGGACCGTGAGGCGTTCGACTTTGTCGTTCGCGCGCGCCGGCGTGAGCGGTGTGACGGGCTGCAGAAGCGGGCCGCGGCGGATCACGTCCCGCTCGTGGGCGTAGTAGATGTCCGGAAGCGGAATGTTCTCGCGGGCGATGTAGGCCCACACGTCCGCCTCGGTCCAGTTGGAGATCGGGAACGCGCGCAGATGTTCGCCGCGCTTGAGCTCCGTGTTGTAGAGGCTCCAGAGCTCCGGGCGCTGGGCCTTGGGATCCCATTGGCCGAACGCGTCGCGGAACGAGACGATGCGCTCCTTGGCGCGCGCCTTTTCCTCGTCGCGGCGGGCGCCGCCGATCAGGGCGTCGAACCCGTGTTCGGAGACAGCCTCCAGCAGCGTCACGGCCTGCGCGGCGTTGCGCGAGTCGGTCTCGGAGCGCACGACCACCGTGCCGCGCGCGATGGAGTCCTCTACGGCGGCGACGACGAGGCGCTCGCCCAGCTCGGCGACGCGGCGGTCGCGGTAGGCGATCACTTCCGGGAAGTTGTGGCCGGTGTCGACGTGCAGCAGCGGGAACGGCAGGCGGCCGGGGCGAAACGCCTTTTCCGCGAGACGCAACACGACGGCCGAATCCTTGCCGCCCGAAAACAGCAAGGCGGGGCTTTCGCACTCGCCCGCGATCTCGCGCAGGATGTGGATCGCCTCGGACTCGAGCCAGTCGAGATGGGACAGCGGATCGGTGTGCGGGCGTTCGAACGCCAAGGCTTCGCTCCTCATGCGGTCGCTCCAGATGGCGCGACGTGCAGGCCGCACTCTTTAGACTCGCTCGACTCCCACCACCAGCGACCGGCGCGGATGTCCTCGTGGGCGCGGATGGCGCGCGTGCAGGGTTCACACCCGATCGAGGGGTAGCCGCGCAGCGCGAGCGCGTTGATCGGCGCATCGAACGCCCGCACCGCGGCCCAGACGTCCGCCAAGGTCCAGTCTGCGAGCGGATTGAACTTGGCCAGGCCATGGGCGGCGTCATGCTCGACGACCGCGAGCCCGCCCCGCCCTTGCGCCTGTTCGCGCCGCTGGCCGGTGATCCACGCGCCGCGCCCGGCCAGGGCCCGCCGCAGGGGCTCGACCTTGCGCACGTCGCAGCAGCTGCGGCGCGACTCCAAAGACTCGTAAAATCCGTTCTCTCCGTCGCGTGCGACGTAGGCGGCCACGGCGGCCGGATCCGGTCGAATCCGCTCGATCGCGAGGCCATAGCGGGCCTCGGTGGCGGCGATGACCTCCAGCGTCTCGGCGTGCAGGCGGCCCGTTTCGAGGGCGAAGAGCGCGATGGGGAGGCGATCCTGCGCGATCAGGTGGGTCAGGACCTGGTCTTCCGGCTGCAGGCTCGTGGCGAGCGCGGCGCGGGGATGCTGCGCCGCCTCGGCCAACCGCGTGCGGACGCGCTCGACCTTGTCACGGACCGTGGCGTCGAACGGGGCTGCGGGAGGGGACCATATCATCTCGGCAACCTAGACGGGCGGCCCCCGCGCGCCTAAGCCGAAATTCTCATCGGCTTGTTGAGAGAAACTTCACGACGACAGGCCCCGGTCGGGGGCGACGCGGTCGGCGTGAGAGGGCCCGGGAATGGATCTGGACACACTGCGCTCGCGGTCATGGGACTCGTTCGAGGGGCTCGGAGAGGTCGAGACGCCCGCCGAGGCCCGCCTCACCTTGCGGGAGCGCGCTGCGCGCTATGCGCCCGGATTGGCCATCGCGGTGATCGTGGCGATCGCGGCAAAGTGGCTGTCTGAGCACTTCGCCGCGCCGGTTCTGTTGTTCGCGCTCCTTCTCGGCATGGCGGTCAATTTCGCCTCGCGCGAGAAGGTGCTGAAGCCGGGCATCGATTTCGCCGGCCGCGTGGTGCTGCGGATCGGCGTCGCGCTGCTGGGGGCCCGGATCACCCTGGCGCAGGTGGAATCGCTTGGGCTCGAGACGGTCGGGCTCGTGATCGCGGCCGTGACGGCGACGATCCTGGTCGGTTGGGGCCTGTCGCGCGTGTTCAAGCTCGGCGATCCGCTGGGGGTGCTGATGGGCGGCGCGGTGGCGATCTGCGGCGCCTCCGCGGCGCTGGCGATCGCGGCGGTGATCCCGAAATCGGCCACGCACGAGCGCGACACGATCCTGACCGTGGTGGGGGTCACCGCCCTCTCCACCATCGCGATGATCCTCTATCCCGTCGCCTTCGCGGCGCTGCATCTCCAGCCCCAGGCCGTGGGCGTGCTGATCGGGGCGACGATCCACGACGTCGCGCAGGTGGTGGGCGCGGGGTACGCGGTCTCGAAGGAAACCGGCGACACCGCGGTGATCGTGAAGCTGTTGCGCGTGGCGCTGCTGCTGCCGGCGGTGGTGATCATCTCGCTGATGTTCCGGAAGGCGCGCGCGGAGGCCGGGCCGCGCCCGCCGATCCTACCCGTCTTCCTCGTGGTCTTCGCTGCGCTGGTGGTGGCGAACTCGATCGGCCTCGTGCCGGCGCCGGCGCGGGCGGCGCTGGAGGGCGGCTCGTTCTGGTGCCTTGCCATCGCCATCGCGGCGCTGGGCGCCAAGACCGAGCTGGGCGACCTCCTGCGCGTAGGCTGGACGCGCGTGGCGGTGATCGTGGGCGCCACGCTTTTCCTCGCGGCGTTCGCGCTGACGGGCGTGCTGGCGCTGGGGATCGGCGCCTAGGGCGCGCGAGCGCCGCGCCGCGACGGCGACCTCACCGCTTGCGGCAGAACAGCAGCCCGTCGCCGATGCCGGTCATTACGGCCTCGACGCGCGGATCGGCCTGCGCCTGCCGGGCGACAGCGCGCAGCGCCACCGTATCCGGTTCTTGATCGGCCGGATCGGCCACGGCGCCGGACCACAAGACGTTGTCGAACAGCATCAGCCCGCCCGGACGCAGGAGGGCCACGCAGCGCTCGAAGTACGCCGGGTAGGACGTCTTGTCGGCATCGATGAAGGCGAGGTCGTAGGTTCCGGCTTCGCCCGCAGCGAGGCGGGCGTCGAGCGTCTCGACGGCGGGGCGCAGCTGAAGATCGATGATGTCCGCCACGCCGGCTTCCGCCCAGTAGCGGCGGGCGTGGGCGGTCCATTCCTCGGAAACATCGCACGCGAGCAGGCGCCCCGCCGCGCCGTGCCGCTCTTTCAGCGCGAGCGCCATCGCCAGCGACGAATACCCGGTGAACACCCCGATCTCGACGATGCGGCGCACGTCGAGCAGGCGCACGAGCAGCTGCATCACCGCGCCCTGCTCCGTGCTGATCTGCATGCGCGCGATACGACCGAGCGCTTCCGTCTCCGCCCGGCAGCGGGCCAGAACCGGATGCTCCGGCGGGTTCACGGATGCGAGATACGCCACGACCTGCGGCGACAAACCGAACGAAGAGGACATCAGCGGGCTCCCGGGCGCGCATCGCCTGTCGCCCAGCCCCGGGGGTAGCATGGCGCACGCCCCGGCGGAAACGCTCCGCGCCCGGACGAGACGCCGCACGCGACGCCAAAAATGCAAAGCGGCGGCCGTGGGGGCGGCCGCCGCTCGCAATCCTTCCCGAAGGAGGATGCTTACTTCTTCGCCGGGTTCAGCGTGTCGCGCATCGTCGTCGACTGGCGGAACGCGATCTTCTTCGACGCCTTGATCTTCACCGGCGCGCCCGTTTGCGGGTTGCGGCCCATACGCGCCTTGCGCTCACGCAGCATCACGGTGCCGAGATCGCCGAGCTTCACCTTCACGCCCTTCAGGACGTGTTCCTTGACGATGTTGGTGTAGCTTTCGACGAAGGCCTTCGCCGCCTTCGGCGCCATGTCGTTGTGCTCGGCGATCACGCGCAGCAGCGCGGCTTGGGTGATCGTCTTGCCCTTCGCGGCCGTGACCGTGATCTTCTTGGGGGCCGGAGCGGCCGGCTTCGCCGCGCGGGCCGGAGCCTTCTTCACCGCCTTCGGGGCGGCCTTCGGAGCGGCCTTCGCCGCCGGGGCCTTCTTCGCCACCGTCTTCGCCGGGGCCTTCTTTGCAACCGTCTTCGCCATGTTCATGTCTCCAGGTGTTGGTTTCGCAAGCAGTGTTTTCGTTCGATTCGCCGCCATTTCACGGCTCAACTGCCGTGTGGCGCGCCCCCACAAGTTTCATCCAAATCTTTCGAGAGCGTTGCTCAATGTCGCATGAGACGCGGAAAATGCGCAAATTTGTGGGAAAAACGGGGGGTTCGCTGCTTTTTCAGCCCGCAGAGCGGCCCCGAATCGTCCGCCTGGCCGGTCTTCGGTTTCAGTAGGAGCGTGGCATTTTCAGCGCATTCTGGGCCAAAAACGCCAGGATCAGGTTCGTCGAGATGGGCGCGACCTGGTACAGGCGGGTCTCCCGGAACTTCCGCTCGATGTCGAAATCCTCGGCAAATGCGAACCCGCCATGGGTCTGGATGCAGGCTTCGGCGGCCGCCCAGGCGGCCTCGCTCGCCAGCATTTTGCCGATATTGGCCTCTTCCCCGCAGGGCGCGCCCGCATCGAAGAGCTCGGCCGCGCGCTCGACCATGAGCGCCGCGGCGCGCGTTTGCGCGTAGGCCCGCGCGATCGGGAACTGCACGCCCTGGTTCGCGCCGATCGGCCGTCCGAACACGGAGCGGTCGCTGGCGTAGGCGCTGGCTTTGGCGATGAACCATTCCGCGTCACCGATGCATTCCGCCGCGATCAGCGCACGCTCGGCATTCATGCCGTCGAGGATGTAGCGGAACCCCTGCCCCTCGACTCCGATCAGGTTCGCCGCGGGCACGCGCACCTGGTCGAAGAACACCTCGGTGGTGGCGTGGTTCATCATCGTCCGGATCGGGCGGATCGTGAGCCCCTGTGCCGACTCGCGCAGATCGACGACGAGCACCGAGAGCCCGTCCCCTTTTCGGGCGACGAGATCCTTCGGAGTCGTCCGGGCCAGGAGTACCATCAGATCGGAATGTTCAGCGCGGCTCGTCCAGATCTTCTGTCCGTTGACGACGTACGTGTCGCCCTCGCGCACGGCGGTGGTGGAGAGCGCGAGCGTCTCGCTGCCGGAGGTGGGCTCGGTGACACCGAACGCCTGCAGCCGGATGGCGCCCGAAGCGATTCCCGGAAGCCAACGGGCTTTTTGCGCGTCCGAGCCATGCTTGAGGATCGTGCCCATCGTGTACATCTGGGCATGGCACGCGCCGGCGTTGCAGCCGTTCTTGTGCACTTCGCGCAGAATCTCGATCGCCACGCGCAACCCAAGGCCGGAGCCGCCATACGCTTCGGGGATCAGCGCGCCGAGAAATCCCGCGCGCGTCATGGCCTCGACGAACGCGGTGGGATAGGCCCGCTCGCGATCGAGAGCGCGCCAGTAGCTTCCAGGGAACTCCGCGCACAACGCCGCCACCGAGGCGCGAATCTCGCCGATCTGATCGAGGCTCATCGTCTGCTCCTGCCCGCGCGCGATCGCCGCGCGCGCCTGCCCGGGCGCACTCTAGAGCAGCCGCGTCGCGCTTCTGCAATGTGGGGCCGCCTTCGCGCCGCGTGCCTTGCCGTTGCGGCGCTCGCCGCCCCTCTCGCCGGATGCGGGCCGAAGCTGGACGATCTGGCCCCGGGGGAGAAAGGCCAGGTCGCCACCGTTCAGGACGGCGACACGCTGACCCTCGCCTCGGGCCTGCGGGTGCACCTCGCGGGCGTCGAGGCGCCGCATCGCGGCTGGCCGCTGGCGGACGAGGCGCGGGCCGCGCTCGAGAAGGCGGCGCTCGGGCGGGCTGCGGAGCTGCGCTACGGCGGCGCGCGGCGGCTGCGCAACGGCGCTGCGCTGGCGCAGGTGTTCGTGAAGAGCGAGGGCGGCCGGACGATTTGGCTTCAAGAGCACCTGGTGCGCGCCGGCCTCGCCCGCGTGCACACGCGCAAGGACAATGCGGCGCGCGCCCCGCGCCTGCTCGCGCTCGAGGCCGAAGCGCGCGCGGCCAAGCGCGGGATCTGGGCCGATCCGTTCTACGCCGTGCGCCCGGCGAGCGCCGTGGGCGAGTTGGACCGGTTCGTGATCGTCGAAGGGATGGTGGTCGTCGTCGCGTCCCAGGCGGGCCGCACCTACCTGAACTTCGGGCTCGACCCGCGTTCGGACTTTACCGTCGCGATCGCGGATGAGGATTTGCCGGCCTTCACGGGCGCGAATGCGCCGGGCGCGCTCGGCAATATGATCGTGCGGGTCCGCGGCTTCGTGAGGGACCGGGGCGGCCCGCTGATGCGGGTGGATCACCCTGCGCAGATCGAAATCCTGGGGAAGGCGAATGGCGGATGGACGCTGTTTCCGCCCTCGACGAGCAGCGCGTCATCGCCGCCGCCGGCGCCGGTCCTGCGCGGAATCGGTGATGCGGAGGGAGACGCGGCGGGTGAAGCGGCGGGCGATGCTCCCCCCGCCCCGATCGACGACACCGCCGAGCCGGCTGGCCGCTAGCCGCTAGCCGTCGATCAGGCCGGCGGCGACGGGATCGCCGACCTGCCGCATGAGGCTCGCCCGCAGCTTCTTGAGCGCGTGATGCTCGATCTGGCGCACCCGCTCTTTCGAGATGCCAAGACGGTCGCCCAGGGCTTCGAGCGTGACGGTCTCTTCCTGCAGGCGACGCTCCGTGATGATCGTCAGCTCGCGGGGCGAGAGCTCGGCGAGCGCCTTGGCGATCCAGGCGCGGCGGCGGCCGGAGTCGCGCAGCTCCATGACCTCGTCTTCGGGGAGCGCGCGATCGTCGGCCAGCAGATCCTGCCATTCGGCTTCGGCCGCCTCGCCGATCGGCGCGTTGAGGGAGCGATCCGCCGCGGAGAGGCGCGAGGCCATCGCGTCCACCTCGTCCTCGGACACGCCGAGCTTGGTGGCGACGAGCGCTCGGTTCTCCGGCGTCATCGCGCCGTCGCCGGTGTCGTTGATCAGGGCGCGCAGACGGCGGAGATTGAAGAACAGGGACTTCTGCGCGGCGGTCGTCCCGGTCCGGACGATCGACCAGTTGCGCAGGATGTAGTCCTGGATCGAGGAGCGAATCCACCAGGCCGCGTAGGTGGAGAAGCGCACCTCGCGCTCCGGCTCGAACCGGGCGGCGGCCTGCATCAGGCCGATATTGCCTTCCTGGATGAGGTCGCTCATCGGCAGGCCGTAATTGCGGAAGCGCGCGGCCATTGCGATCACGAGCCGCATATAGGCCGTGGTGAGTTCGTGGAGGGCGCGCTCGTCGCCATCGCCGCGCCAGCGGCGGGCCAGTTCGAGTTCGCGCTGCTGCTCCAGCAGCGGGGCGCGCATCGCGTCTTTGACGAAGCGCCGGGCGCCGCGTTGCAGGTCCGAGGTCTCGACGACGGGCATGACTGCCTCCCGATCGAGGGCATCGCCCGTGCCGCGGACGTGCACTCTCGAACGGTTTACGAACGCCACGCAATTTGGATCACGCCGCGGATGGAAATCCGGGCGCGATACGGCTGCTCATCGGCTTTTGCGGCAATTTGGCGCGGTTTGCCGCTGCGGCAAGGGCGCCGCCCGGGCGAGAAGCAGCAGCGAAGCGCGAAAAAGGGCGGGCCAAGGCCCGCCCTTCTCGATCTTGGATCGCTCGTCGCGCCTGAACGGGGCTCAGGCGGCTTTCTTCGAAAGCGACTGCGACAGCTTCACCATCGCCGACTCGCGATCGATGTTCTCGACGGCCGCGAGTTCGCGGGCCATGCGGTCCAGCGCGGATTCGTACAGCTGACGCTCGGAGTAGGACTGCTCGGGCTGGTCCCCGCCGCGGTGCAGGTCGCGCACGACTTCCGCGATGGAGATCAGATCACCCGAGTTGATCTTGGCTTCGTATTCCTGGGCGCGACGCGACCACATCGTACGCTTGATCCGAGCGCGGCCCGTCAGCGTCTTCATGGCTTCGTCCACGACCGTGGAGGTCGCCAGCGGGCGCATGCCGCACGAGCGGGCTTTGCCGGTGGGAACCCGAAGCGTCATTTTGTCTTGTTCGAACGAGATCACGAAGACCTCGAGCTCGATCCCGGCGACGCTCTGCTTTTCTTTCCCGACGATCCGACCCACGCCGTGGGCGGGGTAAACGATGTGGTCACCCACCTTGAAGGGCTGCTGCAACGTCGCGGTAGTGCTGGCCATTAGTTATTTGCTCCATACTCCCAACGCCGGGACCGGCGACGCGATGCCTCTCTTCCGCGGCCTGCGCGGACACGTCCGACCAGAGAACAGAAGAACGTGCGCACGAGTCGCTAGGGCATATCCCGACTGCCGGCTGGCGCGCGAAGAGGCCCTGTGGCCGGGCGGCCGAGCCCCACGCGTGCGAGTTGTTCTATATCATGAACCTGTCATGGAAGAAAGGGGCGGCGCTGTATACAAAGCCCGCCCGGGGCCCCTTCAGGAGCCCGAACCGGGCTTGGGGCTGAAGTATTTTTCGAACTTCCCGGTCTCGTCCCGGAAGGCGTCGGCATCGGCGGGCGGTTCGCCTTTCCGGCTGATGTTCGGCCAGATTTTCGCGAACTCGGTGTTGATCTTGAGCCACTTGGCGTCGGCCGTGTCCTCGGTGTCCGGCTTGATGGCGTCGACCGGGCATTCGGGCTCGCACACCCCGCAATCGATGCACTCGTCAGGGTGGATAACGAGGAAGTTTTCCCCCTCGTAGAAGCAATCGACGGGACAGACCTCGACGCAGTCCATGAACTTGCACTTCACGCAGGCGTCGGTGACGATATAGGTCATAGGCCCGTACTCAATCGCGTTTTGCGGCCGTCGCCGCGCCGCCGACATGGCCGGAACCTACGGCGTCGTCAAGGCCGAGGTCGTCGTCCTCGCCGCTCTCTGCGGCATTCGGCTCCACATAGAGAAGCCGCGCCTCGCTGGCCGGGCCCCGCCGTTCGCCCAGGGCGGCGATCTCCACGGTTCGCAGACCGCGCCCAACCGCGATCACCAGGCCGTCTCCGGGCCCGACCGCCTCGGCCGGCTTGGCGACGAGCTTGCTGGCGCCGCCGCGCACAAGGCGCACGGCGCCGCCCTCCACCGCCCGTGCGGCGAGCGAGCGTGTCTTGAAGAACCGCGCCCGCCAAAGCCAGACGTCCAGCCGCACGCGCGCGGGTGCGGGCGCGCTCCCGCCTTTCTGCCCGCTCATGATGCGCCCCCCTGCCAATGGGCGGCGAGGACGGCGAACGGCGTGTCACGCGTGGGCGCCGGGGCCGGCCGCTCGGGACGCCGGCCCGGCAGGCGCCATTGCCCAGGCGCTTCGGGCGTCGGCTTCGCCACGCGGCGGAACCCGAGCGCGAGCAGCGCCGGCTCGATGTCGGACGCGCGACAGCCGAGCGTGCGGCCGAGCTCCGGCGTCAGGGGAAAGGCGCGGCCGCCGGCGGCCCGGCGTGCGGCGGAGGCATGGCCGGCGAAGGTTTCGAGCGCGGTCAGCCGCAACGCGATGCGGCCGGCGGGCCGATAGCCGGCGGCGACGTAATCGGCCCAGGTCAGGCCCTCGAGCATGGGGCCCGCGGCGCCGCGCGGCAGATAGGCCCGCAGGCCATCGCCCGCCTGCACGCGGCGCAGGATCGCGTGCAGCCGCACCGCGCCGCCTTTCAGGAGCGACGGCACGAACACGGTCACGCGGCCGACGCGGACGCGCAGCGCGGACACCATGCGCCGGCCTTCGTCGTCGAGACCGCTGAGCGCGGCTTCGGCGTCGCCTCGATCGAGCGCGCCGCCCGCCTCGAGGATCTGGAACGCGAGTCCGCGCACGGCGGAGGGCACGGCCGGATCGCGCACGGCCGCGCCGAGGCGGGCGAGCGGGGCGAGCTCGGCGTCGATCGCGCCGGTGATCCAGGCGGACAGGCGCGCTTCGGCCGCGTCGCGCGCGGCCGGATCGCCGCCCTCCCCGCCGGCGAGCGCGACCCGCGGCCGGGTGATCTGTGGGCCTGCCGACAAACGACCGACAGGCGCGCGGCGCCAGAACAGGCGGCCGAAATCGTCGAGACGGAATGCATCGTCCGCATCGGCGGCGAGCGCGCGCAACCGGCGCGTGACTTCCGGGGCGAGCGCGCGCGTCGCGGCCGCGCGCACCGCCTTGGCCTCGCGGCCATCGGCGCGGGGATCAGGGCGGAACTCCAGCCCTTCGAGGCGGCCGACATAGTGGCCTTCGACGGTGACGTCGCCGTTCTCGGCGACGCCGGCGAGCATCGCGTCCTCGCGCTTCAGGCCCCGCACGAGCGCGGACGTCCGGCGATCGATGAAGCGCTGCGTCAGCTGATCGTGGAGCGTATCGGAGAGCTTGTCCTCGACGGCGCGCGTGCGCTCGCGCCAGTGTTCGCAGTCGTCGACCCAATCCGGACGGTTCGCCGCGTAGGTCCATGTGCGGATGTGGGCGAGCCGGCCCTGCAGGCTGTCGAGATCGCCGTCCGTGCGATCAAGCGCCTCCACTTCGCGCGCGAACCAGTCCTGCGGAATGCGCGCTTTCGGGCCGAGAAGATGGCCCGCCATCGCGCCGACGAGGCGGGCGTGTTCGTCCGGCGTCGCCTTGCGGAAATCCGGCGTGAGGCACACGTCCCACAGCCGGCGCACGTCCGCCGGCCGTGTGATCCGGGCCCGGAGCGTTTCGTCCGCCGCCAGACGTTTCAGCGTCTCTTCGTCGGAAGCGCCGCGCGCGCGCACGAGCCCGGGTTGCGGCGGCGGCGCATCGAGCGAGCGCAGGAGCCCCGGCAGGGACTGGAAATCCAGGGCGTGCGTGCGCCACTCGATCGCCTCGACCGGCTCGAAGCTGTGCTCCTCGATGCGGGAGATCGTCTCCTTGTCGAGTTCGCGGCATTCGCCGGTTTCGCCGAACGTCCCATCCGTGCGGAAACGACCGGCGCGGCCGGCGATCTGGGCGAGCTCGTCGGCGCGAAGCGCACGCGAACGGCGGCCGTCGAACTTGGCGCGGCTGGCGAAGGCGACGTGATCCACGTCCATGTTGAGGCCCATGCCGATCGCGTCGGTGGCGACGAGGAAATCCACCTCCCCGCTCTGGTACAGCGCGACCTGCGCATTGCGCGTGCGCGGCGAGAGCGCGCCCATCACCACCGCCGCGCCGCCGCGATGGCGCCGGATCAGCTCGGCGATCGCGTAGACCTCCTCGGCCGAGAACGCGACGACAGCCGTGCGCTTGGGCAGGCGGGTGAGCTTGATCGGGCCGGAATAGCTCAGCGTGGAGAGCCGCTCCCGCCGCTGCAGCTCCACCGAGGACAACAGCCGCCGCAGCATCGGCCGCATCGTGTCCGAGCCGAGCAGCAGCGTCTCGCCCGTGCCGCGCGCGTGCAGCAGGCGATGGGTGAAGATGTGGCCGCGGTCCGGATCGCGGGCGAGCTGGATCTCGTCGATGGCGAGGAACGAGACGACGCGGTCGAGCGGCATCGCTTCGACCGTGCAGATGAAGTAGCGGGCGGTGTCCGGCCAGATCTTCTCTTCGCCCGTGACGAGGGCGACGGCGGCTGGGCCCTTCTGCTTCACCACGCGGTCATAGACCTCGCGCGCGAGCAGGCGCAGCGGCAGGCCGATCATGCCGTCCCGGTGGGCCAGCATGCGCTCGATGGCGTAGTGCGTCTTGCCGGTGTTCGTGGGCCCCAGCACCGCCAGGATCCGGGACGCATCGCGCGGCGGCGACATGGCCCCTCCTTCAACGCGCGCCCGGAGGCCGGGCCGCCTTGAAGATGTGGTCCGATTCCGATGGATCGCAAGCGCGCCGAAGGCGCCCAAGGTCGCCGAAAGCCAGTTGACGCGAGGGTGAAGCCGAACGGGCTCAAAGCGGGAACGAATCAGCGACGAATCACTGCCCCCCGCGATGTTCCGCACACGTTCTCACCACATATGGTGGGGTGCTTCGCGAATCGACACAAGGCGATTTTGCCGGGCAGTTTTTGCCGGGTGTGGCGGACGCGGGTTCCTGTGTGGCGGGCGTCCTAAACCAACGATGGTCCGTCATTCCGGGGCGGCCGCAGGCCGAGCCCGGAACCCAGGTGACCGAGCCCACCGACAGACGGATCCTGGTCCGCTGGGTTCCGGGTTCGCGCGTGCCGCGCGCCCCGGAATGACGGAGGTTTTTGGCGTGCGCCGCCTCAGCTCCTGCTGAAGCTCTTGGCTTCCATGATGGCGAGGCCGGCGCCGTCCGTGGGCCATTCGATGCGCACGGGGGCGAACAGGCCGCCGGGCAGCGGGGCGAAGAGGAAGGTCAGCGGGTCGTCGGTCGGGCGGTCCTCGCCGGGCTCGGGGGCTGAGAAGCCGGCGATCGGCTTATACTGCACGCTGCAGCGGTAGGCCTTGCCCTTCCAGGCGCGGGTGTGGACGTCCTGCATGCCGTTGGGCTTCATCACGAGATCGAACCGGGCGCGGCCGTCGAACACCCGGATGGTGCGGGCGCAGGGGTTCGAGGCGCCCGGCGCGAGCAGCATGTCCACGAAGGACGAGACGTTGTCGGTGGAGCCAAGCTTCTGTTCGCGCGTGGCGGGCGGATCACCCATCGAGCCGAAGGCCGGCTGGGCCGTGGTGACGACGTCGGATGCGCTGTACGTGACCTTCACGAGGCGATTTCGGCGCCCGCCCTGGTGCTGATAGGTGCTCGGCCGCACGGCGTCGGCGGTGACGACGCCTTTCGCGGACGCCTGATAATCCTGCTTGTCGCCGACGATCGAGCGCACCAGCCCGGTGGTTTTCTGCGTCGTCGCGGCCTCGTAGCCGCCCGCCCCGTCGAGCTTCACGGAGAGATCGAACTGGCCGGCCGTCATGCCATAGATGCGAACGGCATAGGCGGCCCCGAAGGACTGGGCGGGCTTGGTTTGCGCTTCGGCGAAGGGCGCGACGGCGAGCCCGGCGAGGGCGCAGGCGGCGGCGATCAGGCGAGTCATGCTGGTCTCCATGCGCCCATCGTTTACGATGCGTCGGCTGAGCGCGCCATGAACGGCTGCAACGGAGCACGACGATGACGCCCCATCGCGGCAAACTCGCGGTCGGATTGGGGATCGGGTTTGGTGCGGCCGCGCTGGCGGGGTTGGCCGTGGCGACGGGCGTCCTCGGTGCGGAGGCGGCGGTGGCGCTGGCGGCCTTGGGGACGGCGCTCGCCCTGATCCCGCTCTGGACCGCCCGCTGAGGGGCCAGCGCGGGCTTGACCTTTGCGGGCCCTTCCCCTAATCGTCCGCCCTTCCTTTTCCGGCCCCATTTATTGTCAGGGTGCGTCCATGTCCCGCCGTTGCGAACTGACCGGCACGAACCGCCAGATCGGTCACAAGGTCAGCCACTCCAACATCAAGACGAAGCGGACGTTCCAGCCGAACCTGGTGAACGTCTCGCTGCAGAGCGACGCGCTGGGCCGCACGTTCAAGCTGCGCATCACCGCCGCGGCGCTGCGCTCGGTCGACCACGTGGGCGGCCTGGATGCGTTCCTGCTGAAGTCCTCCGAAGAGGTGCTCTCGGACCGCGCCGCGAAGATCCGCCGCGAGCTGAAGAAGAAGATCGAGACGGCCGCCGCGGCCTGAACCGCGCACAGCCGCTGAAACGAACAAGCCCGGGCCAAGGCCCGGGCTTTTTGTTTTGTGCGCGGTGTTCGGCAGCGGTGGTTCACCCCTCATCCGGCGCTTCGCGCCACCTTCTCCCACAAGGGGAGAAGGACGCGACGTTAGGCCGGCGGGCCGGCGCTGCTGCGGGGCGGCGCGGGCGCGGGCGGGGCCGGCGGCGGCGGTTCGGCCGGCTTGGGCTTCGGCGCGGGCTTCGGTTTGGGCTTGGGCGCCGGGGGCTTCGCGGCCGCGGGTTTCTCGACCGGCTTGGCCTCGACGGGCTTGGGCGCCGCCGTCACGGGCGCGGCCTTCGGCGGAACGACCGCGGGCGCAGCCACGACGGGCGGTTTGGCGGCCGGCGCCGGCGGGACGACCGGCGGCGCAGGCGTCGCGGCGGGAGGCTTTGCGCCTGCGGCGGCCAGACCGGCGCCGGCGGCGGCCGCGGCGGCTGGGGCCGCGCCAACCGCCCCTTCCGGCGGCGCAGGCGTGGTCGCGGGCGTCGTGGCGGCGTCGGCGATCGCCGGCGGCGGAACGGCGGCGCCGTCCTGACCAGCGGGCGGAGTCCAATCGAAGGCCAGCAGCAGCGTGCGCTGGTTGGCGCTGAAATTGTCGTCCGAGACGAGATAGAGGCGGACTTTGCCGGGCGCGTTCGGCACGGGCGCGACGGCGATCCCCTCCATGTTGTCGAGCGTCATCGGCGGCTCGAGCGCGGCGATGACGGGCCCATCGGCCTCGGGCGGGCTTTTGCGCAGGCCCGCCGCCGGGATCACGCGGATGTTCACGCGCACGCCGACGAACGGCAGATAGAAGCGCTCGACGCTGACGAGATCGCCCGAGGGCAACGCGGCGAGGCCGGAGATTCCGTAGCCCTGCGGACGATTGGCGCGCCCGACCGGGCTCGCCACCGCCGCACCGGGCGGCCAAATCCAGAACGGCGACCCGGCGCCGCGCGGGGCATGCTCGGCAATGCCGACGAGTGTGCCATCCGGCAGCGCGGCCAAGGCTTCGAGCCCTTCGTTCGGGTGCATTCCCTTCGTGCCGCCCACGCCGGGGCCGCGCGTGGCCGGCGCGAACGGGCCTTTGCCGTCGAGGTCGAAGATCAGGATTCGGTGGTCCTGCTCGAACGAGACGGCGTATCGGCCGTCCGGCAGGCGCGCGAGGTCTTCGGCGTCGGACTGGAGCTTGCCTTGCAGCGGCTCGCCGGCTTCGTCGCGCATCTGGGCGATGCGCGGATTGGCGAGGCTCGCGAGGCGTCCGCTCGCATCGAGACGGAGGTCGGCGGCGAACCAGACGCCGGTGTCGGAGATCGCCACGAGGCGGGAGCCGTCGGGCGTGACGGAGATGCCCGAAAGGCCGCCGAACAGCGCCGAACCGGAGCGCAGCTGAAGCCCGCCGGCATAGGTCAGCTCGCCCGCGGACAGATCGCTCGGGCGCGAAGGGTCGAGCGCGACGGCCGTGGCGTCCACGCGGATCGGCGTCCATTGATCCGGCGCTTTCGGCTCGTCACAGCCGGCCGTCGCGGCCGCCAGCAGCACGGCGCACAGGCCGGAGATCCAGGGTTTCCGCATCGGATCAGCGCCGCGCCGCTGCGCCGACGCGCACGCCCGGCGCGCGCCGAGGCGCGGGGCCGGATGGGGCGTCGGGCGTCTGCTCGTCGAACAGCTCGGCCAGCTTCTCCGTCATCACGCCCCCCAACTGCTCGGCGTCCACGATCGTGACCGCGCGGCGGTAGTACCGCGTCACGTCATGGCCGATGCCGATGGCGATGAGCTCCACCGGCGACCGGTTCTCCACATAGGCGATGACCGACCTCAAATGCCGCTCCAGATAGTTCCCGGGATTGGCCGACAGCGTCGAGTCGTCCACGGGTGCGCCATCGGAGATCACCATCAGGATGCGGCGCTGCTCGGGCCGGCCCAGAAGCCGGTTGTGCGCCCACATCAGCGCCTCGCCGTCGATGTTCTCCTTCAACAGGCCTTCCCGCATCATCAGGCCCAAATTGCGGCGCGCGCGCCGCCACGGGGCGTCCGCGGCCTTGTAGATGATGTGGCGCAGATCGTTGAGGCGACCGGGCTGCGGCGGCCGGCCGGACTTCACCCAGTCCTCCTTGGCCATGCCGCCCTTCCACGCCTTGGTGGTGAACCCGAGGATCTCCACCTTCACGCCGCAGCGCTCCAGCGTGCGGGCGAGAATGTCCGCGCACAGCGCCGCCACCATGATCGGACGGCCGCGCATCGAGCCGGAATTGTCGAGCAGAAGCGAAACGACCGTGTCCTTGAACTGGGTGTCGTCCTCCTGCTTGAACGACAGCGCCGAGAGCGGATCGACGATCACGCGCGTAAGCCGCGCGGTGTCGAGAACGCCTTCCTCGAGATCGAACGACCACGCGCGGTTCTGCTGCGCCATGAGGCGGCGCTGCAGGCGGTTCGCGAGGCGCGAGACGGCGCCCTGCAGCGGCTTGAGCTGCTGATCGAGATAGGCGCGCAGGCGGGTGAGTTCGTCGACGTCGCACAGGGCTTCGGCCGGCACGATCTCGTCGTGCTTGGTGGTGTAGGCCTTGTAGTCCGCATTCGGATCGAACGGCTCGTCGCGATATTTCGGGCGCGTGGGGCGCACACCGTCCTGATCGAGGTCGGTCTCGTCGACGTCGTCGCTGTCCATGTCGACGTCGAGCGGGACGGTCTCTTCTCCCTCCTCCCCGCCCTCGGCCGGCTGCAGCTCCATGTCCTGCGGCTGCGGGGACTGCTCTTCCTCGCCGGAGCCGTCCTGGCCTTCGGGCTGCTGCTGCGGCGGGGGCTGTTCGGCCTGGTCTTTTGTGTCGTCGTCGGACTGCTCGGCGCCGAGCTGGTCGCCGAGGTCGAGGTCGCGGATGAGGTCGCGGGTGAGCGCGGCGAAGGCGGCCTGATCGGCGGCGGCGTCGCGCAGACGATCCAGCGCCGGGCCGGCCTTCCGTTCGATCTCGGCGCGCCAGGTGTCGACCACGCCTTTCGCGA
Organism: Alphaproteobacteria bacterium; assembly: GCA_018969015.1. GTDB lineage: Bacteria > Pseudomonadota > Alphaproteobacteria > Caulobacterales > Aquidulcibacteraceae > REEB506. The sequence continues at coordinate 3,180 of JAGWZE010000023.1, read as the reverse complement.
CGTCGGGCGTCGGCAGGCCGGTGAGACGTTCGCGGACGATCAGGCCGAGCGCTTCGGCCATCGGCGCGTCGGTGTTGTCGGCCCGGCCCCAGCCGCGCTTCTCGCATTTCTCGACCAGGGCGGCGGTGAGATTGGCGGCGACCCCGGCCATGGCGTTCGCGCCGAGGGCCTGGACGCGCATGTCTTCGGCGGCGTCGAACAGGTCGCGCGCCTGCGCGCCTTCCGGGCGGGCGCGGGCGTGGGCGGCGTCGTCATGGTGCGCGAGGCGCAGGGCGAGCGCATCGGCCTGGCCCCGGATCCGCTCGGCGTCGAGGTCGTTCAGCGTGCGGGGCGGATGCGGCAGCACGAGCCGACCGGCGGCGTAGCGCGGCCCCTCCGCGCCGAACACGACGTCCAGGTCCTCCGCCCCGGCCAGCGCGCGGGTGGATTGCGCCAACGCGCGCTTGAACAGTTCGGAGGGGGTGTCCTTGACGGCCATCGCCCTGATGTAGAGCACCGCGCCCGGCGAGGGAAAGGGGCGGATGACAGGTTGGTGAGGTTCGGGCTGCGGCCTGCCCCTTTCGAACGAAAAAGGGGCGCCGCGATGCGCGACGCCCCTTCGAAGATCAAGGCAAGGTCGAGGCTTACGCCGCGCCCATGACCGCCTTCACTTCCAGGAACTCCTCGAAGCCGAACTCGCCCCACTCGCGGCCGTTGCCGGACTGCTTGTAGCCGCCGAACGGCGCGTTGAAGTCGGCGCCGGCGCCGTTGAGGTGGACGTTGCCCGTGCGGAGCTTCGAGGCGACCGCCTTGGCGTGCGCCGGCTCACCCGAGACGTAGCCGGAGAGGCCGTAGGGCGTGTCGTTGGCTTCGCGGATCGCCTGCTCTTCGCTGTCGTACGGTAGGATGCAGAGCACCGGGCCGAAGATCTCTTCGCGGGCGATCGTCATGTCGTTCGTGACGTTGGCGAAGACCGTCGGGCGCACATAGTAGCCGCGGTTGTGGCCGTCCGGACGGCCGACGCCGCCCGTGACCAGCGTGGCGCCTTCCTCGATCCCCTTCTGGATCATGGCCTGCACCTTCTGGAACTGGTTCGCGTTGGCGAGCGGGCCCATCGGGCGGCCGGCGGCGTCACGGCCGACGACGATGCTCTCGGCCGCGGCCTTGGCGATCGCGGCTGCCTGGTCATGCTTGGCGCGCGGGACGAACATGCGCGACGGCGCATTGCAGCTCTGGCCGGTGTTGACCGTCATCGAGATCATGCCGCCGGCGACCGCCGATTGCAGGTCCGCGTCGTCGAGGATGATGTTGGCGCTCTTGCCGCCGAGTTCCTGCGCCACGCGCTTGACCGTATCGGCTGCCGCCTTGGCGACGAGCACGCCGGCGCGCGTGGACCCCGTGAAGCTCATCATGTCGATGTCGGGATGGCGCGAGAGCGGCTCGCCCACGCCCGGCCCGTCGCCGTTGATGAGGTTGAACACGCCTTTCGGCAGGCCGGCTTCGTGCAGGATTTCCGCCATGATGATGGCGTTGATCGGCGCGAGTTCGGACGGCTTGAGCACCATCGTGCAGCCCGCCGCGATCGCCGGCGCGACCTTGCAGGCGATCTGGTTGATCGGCCAGTTCCAGGGCGTGATGAGACCGCAGACGCCAACCGGCTCGTAGCGCAGCAGTGTCGAGCCTTTGGTCTGCTCGAACTTGTAATCCTTCAACACATTCAGCGTGTTGGCGAAGTGGCCAAGGCCGGCCGGGGCCTGGGCGGCGTTCGCCAGCCACGCCGGCGCGCCCATTTCGGACGAGATCGCGGCGGCGATGTCGCCCATGCGGCGCTGATAGATTTCGATGATCTTGGCAAGGTAGCCGATCCGCTCCTCGACGGTGGAGAACTGGAACGTCTCGAACGCGCGCTTGGCGGCGGCGACGGCCTTGTCCACGTCCGCGCTGGAGCCGAGCGAGATGCGGGCAATCGGCTCTTCGGTGGCCGGATCGATGACGTCGTGCGTGCGCGGCGTCACCGGATCGACCCAGGCGCCGTCGATGTAGAATTTCAGGTGTTCGCGCATGTCATCCTCCCTTGGACCAGACGCCGCTCAGGTCGTCGCTGGCCTTCGATGTTCGGGCGCGGACATTACAGGGTCGCCGCCGTGCGGAGAAGGCGCAAAAGACTGCGCCGCCCCCCTCACGGAACGTCACCCGGCGGGTGGCGGGCGGCTCCGGGCCCCGAGCCTGAACGCCATGTTCACCACGGGTTCAGCCGCCGCAGCCGCAAACTGGGCGCGAAGCATTTGGAGGCGCCTCATGCGCACGTTGACCCGCGCCGTCGTCGCCGCCGCGACGGCCTTTTCCGTTCTCGCCGCCCCTGTCGCGGCCCACGCCGACGATTGGAAGCGCCACGGCGACTACGGGCGCGGCTATTATGGCCAGGGCTATTACGGCCAGGGCTACTACGGCCAGGGCTACTACGGTCGGGGATACGATGACCGCCACGACTATCGGGGCGGCTGGCGCGACGATTACCGCCGCGACTATCGCCGGGACTACCGCAAGAACGATCACGGCGACGCCGTCGTCGCGGGCGTGGCTGGCCTCGCGATCGGCGCGCTGATCGGCTCGGCGATCGCTGCGGACCGCAACCGTCCGGCCCCGCCGCCGCCGCGCCCCTACCCGCCCCGCGCCTATAATGGCTACGGCTACGACGGCTACCGACCGGGCGCCTATGACGGCGGACGCGTGTGCGTGTCCCGCGAAGAGGTGTGGGACGGCTATCAGCGCCGCTACATCACCGTCGAGACCAGCCGCTACTGCTGAGCGCGCAAGCGCGCGTCTGGCTCAGAATTCCTGCCAATCCGGTTCGGGCGCAGCGGCGAGGTTCGGCTTCGCGGCTGCGCCGCCGCGTCCGGTCGTCCGCATCTGCGGGACCGGGGCTGCGGATCGACGCGCGCCGCCGCCGTGACCCTGCCCGTGGCCCGACGTCGCGGCTGACGCCGCTGCGGCGCCGCGGCGGCCCGTGGCGGCGCGCTGCACCACATGGCCGGTCTTGAAGTTGGCCATCGACTGCTCGAGCGCGTCCGCTTCCTGTGCGAGCGAGTGGCTTGCGGCAGTGGTCTCTTCGACCATGGCGGCGTTCTGCTGGGTGACCTGATCCATCTCGTTGATGGCGGTGTTCACCTGCGCGAGCGCGGTGGCCTGCTCCTGCGCGGA
>JAGWZE010000048.1 GCA_018969015.1 Alphaproteobacteria bacterium | reverse complement strand
AGAGGGTGACGCCTCGAAGAGTTGCGGTCAGGACCTGAGAAATCCCACCTTGAAGTGGGGTCGCCCCCGTGTGGGTGTGCGCGCCTATCTCAAGCCGGGTGAGGGCGAGCTCCGGCCTCGGGTCTCAAGGAGGAATGCGAACGCTGACGTACGCGCCGAAAACATAGGCGACCAAATCAGCAAGTAGCCCCTCGCCGGGTTGACCAAACCGGCGCGCCGAACGCGGCGGAGAGGCCGAAAGCCACTCCCCCCCCCAAAGCATGCAAACCAGGGTCGGCCGACCCAGGCTCACGCCTCTCCGCCGCGTCCCTTTTTTCGCTGAACCCGCAGGTGCGCGCAGCGCCGTGCGGCCAAACGTGTTTCGCGGCGCGTCAGTTCGCCAGGGGCTTGGCCATCGGGCTGTCGAGCGGGAAGGCCGGCACGGCGGCGGCGAAGCGATCGCCGGCGCCCAGATGCGTCATCGTGTAGGAGCCCACCATCAGCCCGGAGGGCGTCGAGAGCGGCGCCGCGCTCGTATAGGTGAAGCTGTCGCCCGGCGCGATCACCGGCTGCTCGCCGACGACGCCTTCGCCCTCCACGATCCGCGTGACGCCGCGGGCGTCGGTGATGCGCCATTGCCGTGTGAGCAACTGCACCGCCCGCGCACCGTGATTGCGGATCGTCACGGTGTAGGCCCAGACATAGCGGCTCTCGCCGGGATCGCTCTCGTCCTCGAGGAAATGTGGCTCGACGCTGATCGCGACGTCCCCGGTCACCGCTTCGAACATGGCTGGCCTCACACGGCGTCCAGCGCTGTCACCGCATCCTCCACCAGATCGTCGACATCCTCCAGCCCCACGGACAAACGGATGGTTCCGCCCGTGACGCCGATGCGCGCGCGGTCCTCGGCCGTCATGCGCCGGTGCGTCGTCGTTTCCGGGTGTGTCGCGAGGCTCTTGGCGTCGCCGAGATTGTTGGAGATATCGATCACCTCGAGCGCGTCGAGGAAGCGCCAGGCGCCGTCGCGGCCGCCGGCCACGTCGAAGCAGATCAGCGTGCCGCCCATCGCCATCTGCTTGCGGTGAACCTCCGCGTGCGGATGGTCCGCGCGGCCCGGATAGAACAGGCGCGACACCTTCGGATGCGCGGCGAGCGCATCGGCGAGTTTCGCCGCCGCGCGGCACTGCGCCTCGACGCGCAGCTGGATCGTCTCCAGCCCCTTCACGAGCACCCATGCGTTGAACGGCGAGAGGGCCGGGCCGGTATGCCGCAGGTGATCGCGGTACACGTCCGTCAGCAGCTTGGCGGAACCCAGGATCGCGCCGCCCAGCGTGCGCCCCTGGCCGTCGATGTGCTTCGTCGTCGAGTACGCCACGACGTCCGCGCCGTGTTTCAAGGGATTTTGCAGCACCGGGCTCGCGAACACGTTGTCGACGACGACGAGCCCGCCGGCCGCATGCACGATCTCGCTCACCGCCGCGATGTCGACGGCGCCGAGCGTGGGGTTCGCCGGCGTCTCGATCAGCGTCAGCGCCACGCCGTCCTTGCAGGCCGCGCGCCACTGCTCGAGATCGTGCCCGTCCACGAGCGTCACCCGCACGCCGAAGCGCGGCAGCAGCACCTCCAGAAGCCACAGGCACGACGAGAACATCGCCCGCGGCGCCACGACATGATCCCCGGCCTTCAAGGGCGCCATCACCGCCGCCGAGATCGCCGCCATGCCGGACGACGTGCCCAGGCAGTCCTCCGCGCCTTCGAGCGCGGCAAGGCGCTCCTCGAACATGCGCACCGTCGGGTTGCCGTAGCGGCCATAGACGAAGCCCGGCTCGGTCCCCGCAAAGCGCGCATCGGCCTCCGCGGCGGTGTCGTAGACGAAGCCGGAGGTCATGTAGATCGCCTCGGACGTCTCCATGAACGGGCTGCGGGCGAGGCCGCCGCGGACGAGCTTGGTCTGGCGGCGCAGGGGGCGGGAGCTGGGCGTGCGTTTCGTCATGGCGTCACCTTCGTCGTCCAGAGAACATGCTCGACATGGGCGGTCGAGACCACGCCCGATGCGGCCAATTGATCCGTCAGGGCGCGCGCCTCGTCCGGGGCCACGCCGGCCACGCGCACCGCCGCCGCCCAGCGTCCGCCGCCGGGCGTCGCCCCCGTGATCCCGACGAGCCGCGCCGACGTCGGCGCGAAGGCCGCCGCGATTGCGGCCATCGCCGACCAGCCGTCCTCGGCGGCGACGTGGATTTCGTGGGTCATCTCGGAGGCGCCGGGCGGCGCGAAACGAGCGGAGGTCTGGGTGTCGTACGGCATGGCGCAGTCCTGTTCGGCGCGCCGAGGGACGTACGGCCTGCGGGACATGTCGCTGACGGGAAGGCGAGCGGCCCGCTCGCGCGGCCCATCTCTACTCCCTCTCTTTAGCGGCATTTGGTTACGCGCCCGCAAGCTGAGGTCAAATCGGCGCGGGCAGGGAGGTAGCAGAGCCGGGGGCGGCGCTCAAGGGGCGGGCGGCTTGTCGCTCAATCCGGGCGACGGCGCGCTCAACGCCCCGATGACCTCTGGTAGCGTGTATGGGCGTGACCCACGCGCAGGCGCGCGGCGTCGGTCTGGTCCGTCGAGGAGTATCCCATGGCCGCCGCCCAGCGCCTGCTTGCCGCGTTGAGCCGGTGCTTCGGGGTGTTCGCGCTCTTGGCGATGGCGTCGCTCTTTCTTGCGGCGGCCGATGCGAAGCCCGTGGCCCCTGTCGGCGCGTCCGGCAAAAAGCTCGCCGCCGCCGTGGAACAGGTCATCGTCGCGGACTCGGCGAGCTGGCTTTTCAAGGTCTACAAGCCTGGCAGCGTGCGCGACGTGACGGTCGAGCCGGGCGACGAACCCGGCGTGAAGATCGTTGGCGCGAACTATTCGTATGCGGATGGCAGCAGCACGTGGATCAAAGTCGTGGTGCGCCAAGGCGCCGGCGTCCAATGCATCGCATACGGCGACGAGTATTTCACCGGTTGCCGTGCAGTGGGAGACAACCCAGCCGTCGGCTTGATCGTTGGCGCGATCGAGTCGGGCGCAACGACTCCAAGGGAGACTGCGACATGTCCGCCCGGGTACATCGTCTTCTCCGCCGGTGTCGGCAATGAGGAGAAGTGCGTCCGTCCCTAAAGGCGCAATGCGGCGATGGACCGGCGAGCTCATTGGAGGTTCTTAGACGCCAGTGCAGCCCGTTATGGCACCAGATCAAGCTACCAGCTCTTGTCGGTCCGTGGGTTTTTCACGGGCTGCTCACCGAATGCGCCAATGCTAATTGCATGTATGATATTTATCGGTGGATTTGTTTTGGTCGAGGTTGTCGCGCGGTCATCCGCGAATCCACCCTATTTTTTATCTGCGCTCATCGTCGGTGGGCTGGTTTCTCTTGCGCGCTCATTCGCGATTTTCGCGATTTCGAATAAATGGGCTTTCATTGTTCCGGTTGCCGCCTTTCTTTCATTGGCTCTGTTAGCCGAGGCAAGCCGTTGGATTGTCGGCGTCCGATCGAAACAGAGCGCAGAAGCGCCATTCATATGGGGTGGGCGAGCCGCTGGAGCCGATTTGATTGTTAGCTTGGGATACCCTTTCTTGGCGTTTTGCGCGGCAAAAAATTTCGATTTGTTCAATATAGATTTAACAATTCTGGCTGGCATTCTTGTGTCTGGAGCCCTGTTGAATTTAGCGGTGCCCGCAATTACGAGGCGAATGCCGAGTTGGAGCGTCTTCTGCGTCGGTGCTGGGGTGCAGTTTATTGTCAATGCTGGTATGGCTTTCCTCTTTGGCGGCTCCCATTTCAGTCAAGCTTATGCGTGAAGGCGTTTCGGGTGCGCCCTGTGTTCGGGACTGTACGTGCGTTTCTCGTTTCACGGATATGCATTTGCGCCGAGGTTATCGGCGATTTTGGCGAATAACTGGACATGCGCGATTTCACCCCCGCCGCCGCCGCCCTCGCGCCTTGCCTCCACCGCCACCCGTCGGCGCGCGCCCGCGATCCGGCCGCGGTGACGTCTCCATCCGCTCGTTCAGCTCGCTCTGCCGCGCGAGCGGATCGTCCGCGACGAGCAGCTCGGCTTCCTGCAGCTTCTTGATCTCGTCGCGCAGGCGCGCCGCCGTTTCGAATTCGAGATCCGCCGCGGCTTCGCGCATCTGCCGCTCGAGATCGCCGATATAGGCCTTGAGGTTGTGGCCGATGAAGGGCGTCCCGTCGTCCTTCACGCCCTTGCCGCCGCCGCGTTGCGTGGCGCGCTTGAACGACATCGGGTCGCGCGGATCGATGGTGAGGGAATCCTTCTCGTACACGCTGTCGAGAATGTCGTGGATCTTGGACTTGATGCTCGCCGGCGTGATCCCGTTGGCGAGATTGTACGCCGCCTGTTTTTCGCGCCTCCGGCTCGTTTCCGCCATCGCCCGCGTCATCGATCCGGTCATGTTGTCCGCGTACAGAATGACCTTGCCGTCCACGTTGCGCGCCGCGCGGCCGATCGTCTGCACGAGCGAGGTTTCGCTGCGCAGGAAGCCTTCCTTGTCGGCGTCGAGAATGGCGACGAGGCCGCACTCGGGAATGTCGAGACCTTCGCGCAAGAGGTTGATGCCGATCAGAACGTCGAACACGCCAAGCCGCAAATCGCGGATGATCTCGATGCGCTCCACGGTGTCGATGTCGGAGTGCATGTAGCGCACGCGCACGCCCTGTTCGTGCATGTACTCCGTCAGGTCCTCGGCCATGCGCTTGGTCAGCACGGTGACGAGGCTGCGCAGATCGCGCTTGGCCGCGTCCTTCACTTCCGCGATCACGTCGTCGACCTGGCTGAACCCGTCCTTCGAGACCGGGCGCACCTCCACCGGCGGATCGATCAGGCCCGTCGGGCGAATGACCTGCTCGACGAACACGCCGCCGGTGCGGTCCATCTCCCACGGCCCGGGCGTCGCGGACACGTGCACCGATTGCGGCCGCATCGCGTCCCACTCCTCGAACTTGAGGGGGCGGTTGTCCATGCAGGAGGGCAGGCGGAAGCCGAACTCCGCCAGCGTGCGCTTGCGGTTGTAGTCCCCGCGATACATGCCGCCGATCTGCGGAATCGTGACGTGGCTCTCGTCCGCGAACACGAGCGCGGTGTCGGGCAGATATTCGAACAGCGTCGGCGGCGGCTCGCCGGGGCGGCGGCCGGTGAGATAGCGCGAATAATTCTCGATGCCCGCGCACGAGCCCGTGGCCAGCATCATCTCCATGTCGAAGGTCGTGCGCTGTTCGAGCCGCTGCGCCTCCAGAAGCTTGCCCTGCGATTTGAACAGCTCGAGCGTCTGCTTCATCTCCTCGCGGATCAGCTCGACGGCCTGATGCAGCGTCGGCTTGGGCGTCACGTAGTGGCTGTTGGCGTAGACCTTCACGGCCTGCAGCTCGCTCGTGCGCTTGCCCGTCAATGGATCGAACTCGACGATCGCCTCGACCTCGTCGCCCCAGAAGGAGAAGCGCCAGGCGCGATCCTCCAAGTGGGCCGGAAAAACTTCGATGGAGTCGCCGCGCACGCGGAACGCGCCCCGCGCGAACGCCTGATCGTTGCGCTTGTACTGCAGCGCCACGAGATTGCGCACGAGCTCCTGGCTGTCGACGCGGTCGCCGACCTTCACGGTGAACGTCATCGCCGTATAGGTCTCGACCGAACCGATGCCGTAGATGCACGACACGGAGGCGACGATGATCACGTCGTCGCGTTCGAGGATCGCGCGCGTCGCGGCGTGGCGCATGCGGTCGATCTGCTCGTTGATCGAGCTTTCCTTCTCGATGTACGTGTCCGTGCGCGGCACGTACGCCTCGGGCTGGTAGTAGTCGTAGTACGACACGAAGTACTCGACGGCGTTGTCCGGGAAGAACCCTTTGAATTCGCCGTACAGCTGCGCCGCGAGCGTCTTGTTCGGCGCGAGGATCAGCGCCGGGCGCTGCACCGTCTCGATGACTTTCGCCATCGTGAAGGTCTTGCCGGAGCCCGTGACGCCGAGCAGCACCTGATCCTGTTCGCCGCGGGAAATGCCGTCGACGAGCTCCGCGATCGCCTGCGGCTGGTCGCCCGCCGGCTGGAAATCGGACGCGAGGCGAAAGCGCCGTCCGCCCTCGAGCTTCTCCCAGGCGCGCTGCGGCCGGTGCGGGGTCCAGACGTCGACGGTCTTGTCGAACGAGAAGGCCGCGGACGCTTCGGCGACGGCGGGCGCATTCTGCAGGGGAGCGCGGGAGCGGGGCATGGGCGCAATATGGCGCCGGGGGCGTCTCGCGCCTACCTTGGCGTCCATGAATGTGCGCCTGTCAGCGTGTTCAGACAGCATTCAGATCAGGTTCAGCCGCGACGGCTAAGGTCGTCACCCTAGTTTCGGAGGTCCGCCATGCGTCTCGTGCTTCTCGCCGCCGCTCTGGCCGCGGCCGTCTCCGCCTGCGCCACCACCACGGCGCCCAAGGAGAAAGCCGCCGCGGTCGAATACAAGGTCATCAAGACCGATGTGCGCGTACCGTTCGCCGGGTCGACCATCCGCGGCTTCCAGGTCGCCGACGACGACTCGCTCATCCTCGACGGCGGCAGCCGCTGGTACCGCGCGACCTTGTGGGAGCCCTGCCAGCGCGACCTCGATTTCGAGAGCGTCATCGCGCTCGTCTCGGCGCCGACCGACACGCTCGATCGCTTTTCGCGGGTGATCGTCAACGGCAACTCGTGCCCGCTCGTGAGCCTCGACCAGATCGAAAAGCCCGCCAAGCGCGGCAAGGAGCGCGCGCTCGAGGCCCCCGCCGCCCAGCCGGCGCCGAAGCCCGCGACGTGAACGGCATCCGCCGCTCCGCGCGCCGGGTGTGACCCGCGTCACATCCGGCGGCCGGGGAGGCCTCTAGGGTCTCTTCATCGAACACCGGCGCGGTCGAGCGCCCCTCGACGGAGAGACCCCGATGACCCGCTTCGCCTCGCTCGCCCTCGCCACGCTGATCTTCGCCGCCGTCGCGACGCCGGTGCTCGCCAAGGCCGCGCAACTGGTGGCGTAAGGGGGCTTTCCGGAGGACGCCGATTGCGGCGCTTCGTCCGCCGCGCTGGACTTCCCGCCCGCGCCCGGCCAAATCCGCCCCCATGACAGACCTGCCGCGTTTCGCCGCCCGCCCGCCCGCCGAGTGCCAGACCATGACGGAGGTGCGCGCCGGCGTCGACGAGATCGACCGCCTCCTCGTGCAAATTCTCCTGCGCCGCCAAGGATATATGGACGCCGCCGCCCGTATCAAGACGAGCCGCGGCGCCGTCCGGGACGAGGCCCGGATCGCCCAGGTTCTGGACAATGTCCGCGCCGCCGCGGCCGCCGCGGGCCTCTCCTGGGACATCGCCGAGCCCGTCTGGCGCACCCTGGTCGAGCGCTGCATCGCCTATGAATTCAGCGTCTGGGACCGCACGAAGCCCGACCAAACGGTCTGAGCAGCCCCCCGTTCGGGTCGACTGCGCCCGCGCGTCGCCGGATGGCGCCGGAAGTGCTAACCCAAACGGCTTCGGAGGGCGGCGATGCGTTGGCTCGCGGGAATTGTCTCGATCCTGGCCGTGATCGGCGGGGCGCTGGTGGGCGTGGGCTGGTTCATCCTGCCCGTCCAACTGGACGTCGCGCGCACGATCGAGATCTCGCGCCCGCGCGCCACCGTCTTCACGCTGGTCAACAATCTCAAGACCTTCAACGAGTTCTCGCCCTGGGTCGAGATCGACCCGATGGCCGAATACACCTTCTCCGGTCCCCCGGCCGGGAAGGGGCAGGTCTCGGCCTGGACGAGCACGTCGCCCGTCATCGGCGCGGGGTCGCTCACGATCGTCCGCTCCGTCCCGAACACCCGGGTGGACTATCTCGTCGAGCGCGATGGGTCGCGCGCCTCCTCGCGGTTCACGATCGATGGCCGCGGCTTCCGGTCGACGGTCACGTGGTCCTTCTCGGCCCGCTGCGCGCCGACGCTCGAAGCCCTCGCGTGCCGCTACATGAACGCCGTCGCCCGCGGACAGATCGAGCGCAACTATGATCTCGGGCTCGCCAAGCTGAAGATGCTCGCCGAGCGCCTGCCCAACGCGGACTTCGAAAACCTCGCCGTCCAGATCGTGAAGACCCCGCCGGTGGACTTCGCCTATCACGACGCCGAAGCCCCGCTCGATCCGCCGCAGATGCTGGCGGCCGAGCGCGCCTCGTTCGCCTTCGTGCGCGACTTCCTCACCAAGAACGCCATGCGCCAGGCCGGCCCGCCGATCGCCGAGACGCTCGCCTGGGACGAGGGGGGCCGGAAGTACGGCTTCCGCGCCGGCTATGCCTATGCGGGCCCGCCGCCGGCGGTGGCCGTCGGCGTGCGCCTGGGCAAATCGCCGGCGGGCACCGTCGCCAAGACGATCCATGTCGGGAGTTACGAGACCCTGCCGGAGACCTACCTCAAGCTCCAGGCCTATGTCCGCGCCCACCGCTACGTGATTGCCGGCGCGCCATGGCAAGTCTATCTGGACGCCGACCCGGGCCAGGAGCCCGCGGCGCCGCGGACCGAGATCTCGATCCCGATCGCGGCCGAGTAGGCCCTCTCGCCAAGGACCCGTGCGCCCCGGCGCGCGGGCGTGAAGTCGTCCGATGCGTCTTGCTTTCATGGGCTCGCCCGCCTTCGCCGTGCCGGTCCTCGCCGCGCTGATCGAGGCGGGGCACGACATCGCGTGCGTCTACAGCCAGCCGCCGCGCCCGTCCGGACGCGGCCAGGCCGATCGCAAGACGCCGGTGCACGCCTTTGCCGAAGAGCGCGGCCTCATGGTTCGTACGCCGCGCAGTCTCAAGAAGAGCGATGAACAGGCGGACTTCGCCGCGCTCGATCTCGATGCCGCGGTCGTCGTCGCCTACGGCCTCATCCTGCCGCGCGCCGTGCTCGCCGCGCCGCGCTTCGGCTGCCTCAACCTGCATGCCTCGCTGCTGCCCCGCTGGCGCGGCGCCGCGCCGATCCAGCGCGCGCTGATGGCCGGCGATCGCGTCACCGGCGTGCAGGTCATGCAGATGGACGAGGGCCTCGACACCGGGCCCGTGCTGCTCACGGCCACCGCGCCGATCGAGCCCGACGACACCGCCGGCGTGCTGCACGATCGCCTCGCGCTTCTCGGCCCGCCGCTGATGCGCCGCGCGCTCGACGACATCGCCGCCGGCCGCGCCGTCGCCACGCCGCAACCTGCGGAGGGCGCGACCTATGCGGCGAAGATCGATCCGGCGGAAACGCGGATCGACTGGCGCCGCCCCGCGCGCGAGGTGGACCTGATGATCCGCGGCCTGTCGCCAAGCCCGGGCGCCTGGTTCCTGCTGCCGACGGAGCGCGGGCCCGTGCGCGTGAAAGCGCTCGACTCGCGCCTCGGCCAGGGCGCCGGCGCGCCCGGCGAAACGCTGGACGACGCGCTGCTCATCGCCTGCGGCGAGGGCGCCGTGCGGCTCCTCACGGTGCAGCGCGAAGGCCGCGGCGTGACGCCGGCTGACGCCTTCCTGCGCGGGACGGCCGTGCCCGCCGGCGTCGTGCTGCCGCCCCGCGACGCGACGGGCGCCTGACATGCCGCGCTATGCGCTCACCATCGAATATGACGGATCCGGATTTCTCGGCTGGCAGAAGCTGGGCGAGGGGCCGAACGCGCCGCCGAGCGTGCAGGGCGCGCTGGAGCGCGCGGTCACCCGTCTGTGCGGCGAAGCGTGCGACGTCGTCGGCGCCGGGCGCACCGACTCAGGCGTGCACGCGCTCGGGCAGGTCGCGCATGTCGATCTGCCGAAAGCCTACGCGCCCGACCGCGTGCGCGACGCGCTCAACGCGCATCTGCGGCCCGACGCGGTCGCCGTGCTCGCCGCGCGCGAGGTCGCCGACGATTTCCACGCCCGCTTCTCCGCGACGCGCCGCACCTATTGGTACCGGATCGTCAATCGCCGCGCGGATCTTGCGCTCGACCGCGGTCACGCGTGGCGGATCGGGCCGGCGCTCGACGCTGACGCCATGCACGCGAGCGCGCAGGCGCTCGTCGGCACGCACGACTTCACGACGTTCCGTGACAGCCAATGCCAGGCCAAGAGCCCCGTGAAGACGCTGGAGCGCATCTCGGTCTCGCGCCAGGGCGAGGACCTGCACGTGTGGTGCGCGGCGCGCTCCTTCCTGCATCGCCAGGTGCGCTCGATGGTCGGCTCACTCGTGGAGGTGGGTCTCGGAAAATGGCGCGTCCGCGATCTCGAGGCCGCACTCGCCGCCGCCGACCGCGCCCGCTGCGGCCCCGTCGCGCCGCCGGACGGGCTGCATCTGGCGCGGGTGGAGTATGGGGCGGAGACGACGTGAGGAGCGGCGTCGTTTCTGACGTGCGTGGCCCGGCTCCGTCATCCTCGTCGCCGAAGGCGACGGGGATCCAGAAGCGCACGCCGAACGCCTGGATCCCCGACCTCGCTGCGCTCGGTCGAGGATGACGGCGGAATGGAATTAAGCGAAATACCGCTGCAACGCCGCCCGATAGATCCGCGTCAGTGTGTGCACGTCCTCGACGCGCACGCGTTCGTCGACCATGTGCGCGGTGGCGTTTTGCAGGCCGAGTTCGGCGACGGGGCAGACGTTCTTGATGAAGCGCGCGTCGCTCGTGCCGCCGGAGGTGGAGAGCTCCGCCGCGCGCCCGGTGACGTCGCGCACCGCCGCCTGCACGAGATCCGTGAATGATCCGGGTTCGGTATAGAAGGGCTCGCCCGTCGCGCGCGCGACGATCTCGAGCGTCACGCCCGGATGCGCCGCTGCCGTCTGCGTGCGTGTGCGTTCGATCCAGTCGAGCAGCGCCGCGCCCGAATGGTGCGTGTTGAAGCGGATGTTGAACTTCGCCGTTCCGCGCGCCGGGATGACGTTGTGCGCCGCATTGTCCACGTCCACCGTCGTCACCTCCAGATTGGAGGGATCGAAGCCCGGCGCGCCGTCGTCGAGCCGTCGCGCGCGCAGCGCCTGCGCGAGGTCGAGCAGGGCCGAGACGGGATTGGCGGCGAGATGCGGGTAAGCGACGTGTCCTTGCTTTCCGGTCGCGGTGACGACGGCGTTGAGGCTGCCGCGGCGGCCGTTCTTCACGACGTCGCCGACGAGATCGACGCTGGTCGGCTCGCCCACGAGGCAGTGATCGATCCGCTCGCCGTCGGCGGCGAGCGCTTCGAGCACGCGGCGCGTGCCGTCGATGGCGGGGCCTTCCTCGTCGCCGGTGATGAGGAAGCTGATCGAGCCGCCCTCGAGGCCGGCGGCGATCGTCTCGTCCGCGGCGGCGACGAAGGCGGCGATCGCGGCTTTCATGTCGGCGGCGCCGCGCCCGATCAGCCAGCCGTCCTGTACGACGCCGGCGAAAGGCGGGACGCTCCAGGCCTGCTCGTCGCCGACTGGCACGACATCGGTGTGGCCGGCGAAGCAGAAGTTGCGGCCCGTGGCGCCGAAGCGCGCATAGAGATTGTCCACCTCGCCGAAGCGCAGCCGGCGCACGCGGAAGCCGAGCCGTTCGAGCGTCGCGCCCAGCACGTCGAGCGCGCCGTCATCGGTCGGCGTCACGGAGCGGCGGCGGATCAGGTCTTGCGCGAGGGCGATGGGATCAGTGGCCATGCGCGGGAAATAGACGGTTCGCCGCGCGCGGGTAAGGGGCGCCGCCACGGCCGACGCGCGGGTTGTGCGACGTCGCAGGCCGCACAAGCGCGCCTGTGAATAACCTGAGCATCCTGTGGGTAAAAGCGTGACAGACCATGTTCGGCGACATGGCGCGGTCGCATGGTGGCTGTGGCGATGCAGCCCCATCGCCACAGCCCCCAGAGGCCTGCTCCGATCCCGGTCGCCCCGGCGGGGCAGGCCTTCTTTTTACGGCGGGCCGATGACTGCGCAACGGTCCAATTCCGCTCCCTTTGTCGTGATGCGCTGCACGCCTTGCGGGCGTTTGAGTTCCGCCGAATGCGACGGACGGTCGCAGCCCTCCACCACCACACGCATACGCTGTGGATCACGTCGATGCACGCGATTTGTATTTGTTCGACGCCGCGTCAGCGCCGTATTCGCGTCGAGAAACGCTACGCGCGCATCGCGATGTCCGCGCCGCGGTGCGCGCCTGTCGCACACACGCCAGACGTGCTACGTTCCCCAAGGTGAGGAGGGACGCCGATGCGAAACGTCTGGAGCAGAGGTCTTCCGGTCTTCGCGGCGCTCTTGTGCGCTGCGGTGGTGATGGCGCCGATTGCGCGTGCTGCGGGTGGCGGCGGCGGCGGTTCGATGGGCCCTTCGGCGCCGATGGGCGCGCCCGTCGATCCCGCCAAATCCTATCGCGAAGGGATCGCCGCGCTCGAAGCGCAGGACTACCGCAAGGCCGCGTCGCGGTTCCGGGACGTGCTGAGCGTCGCGCCCGCCGAGCCGAGTGTGAACTATCTCCTCGGCCTCGCCCTGATCGGTTCGGGCGACGAGAAGGCCGCGATCAAGCCGCTCGAGAAAAGCGTCAAATCGCCCGACGCCCCGCCGGACGCCTTCAAGCAGTTGGGCCTCGCGTATCTGCGCACAAATCACGCCGACAAGGCGCAGGCGCTCCTGCCGCAGCTGGAGCAGCGCCTCGCCGCCTGCGGCGCGACTTGCAACGAAAAGACCCGCGCCGCGCTCACCGCCGCGCGTGACGGCCTGACGCAAGCGCTCGCCGGCGCCCCGGCCGTTGCGCCCTCGATGTGGATCCCGCCCGGCGAAGCGGACGGTCGCGGCGCCTACGCGCAGGCGGTCGCCCTGATCCAGCACGAACGCTGGACGGACGCGCTCGCGCAGCTCTCGGTGGCGCAGACGGCGATCGGTCCGCATCCGGATATTCTGAACTATCTGGGTTTCGTCAGCCGCAAACTCGGCCGCTACGACGTCGCCGAGCGCTACTACGCCACTGCGCTCGCGATCGATCCGAACCATCTGGGCGCCACGGAGTATCTGGGCGAACTCTATCTGCAGATGGGGCGCACCGCCGAGGCCCACCGCCAGCTCGCGCGCCTCGATCGGCTCTGCCCCTATGGCTGCGCCCAGCGCGAGGAGCTCGCCCGCTGGATCGTCGCCGCGAACTGAGCAGGCTGAAGATGCGCGCAGGCGCCGCCGTCGCGGCCGTGGTCCTCGCGACCGTCGCGATGGCTGCGTCCTCGTCCGCGGCTGCGCCCATCGTGCTGCAGGATCAGGCCTGGCTCGCGCCGACGCCCGATCCCGCCGCGGCGCTCACGCGGGCGCCGCGCGAATGTCTCGCGCGGACGTCGCCGCAGATCGAAGCCGGCCGCGCGCTGTTTTCCGCGCCCACGGTGCTGGGCGGGCCGGCGGCGCGCGCGGGCCTCTCCTGCGCCGCGTGCCATACGGCGGGCCGCACGAACGCGCGGTTCCTGCTGCCCGAGCTCACCGATCGCGCCGGCGCCGCGGACGTCACGTCGGAGTGGGCGAGCAAGCTGCGCGGCGATGGCCGCATGAACCCCGTGCCGATCCCGGATCTCGCCGGCGCGGCGATGCGTCCGGTCTATGGCGCGGCGCAGAACCCGTCGCTGCACGCCTTCATCCGCGGCGTCGTCGTCGAGGAGTTCCAGGGCCGTGACACCGCGCCGGTGATCGATGCGCTCACCGCCTATGTCGCGGCGCTCGACGCCGCCTGCGGGGCGGAGGACACGCCGCTCTCGCTCGACGCCGCGCTCGCCGACATCGACCGCGCGCTTGCCGCCGCCGCCGATCCCGCCGGCGATCCGCATCTTGCCGGCGCGACGCTGCTCGCCGCGCGCCATCTCATCGGCCGCGTCGCCGAGCGCACGCCGCCGCGTCCCGCCTTCGCAAAGACCCGCGCGGATCTCGCGCGCCTCGCCGCCGATATCGGCGCCGCCCGCGCCCCCGACGGCGC
>JAGWZE010000022.1 GCA_018969015.1 Alphaproteobacteria bacterium | reverse complement strand
CGCGCCCAGTTCATCACCGCGCTCGACTTCACCGACGCGCAGGACCAGTCTCAATCTGTCACCCATGTCTCCGAACAGGTGTTACCCATGTCTCCGGTCTGAACACCCCGCTGGGGAGGGGAGACCAGACGTTGCATCTCCCGCCTGGATCCCCGCCACGTCTGTGGCGCGTCGAGGATGACGCCGCAGACGTGTGGGATAGCCAAAAACTAATCCGCCCTCGGACGATCGCGTGCGATCCACCTTCTCCCACAAGGTGTTCAGACCGGAGACATGGGTAACACCTGTTCGGAGACATGGGTGACAGATTGAGACTGGTCCTGCGCGTCGGTGAAGTCGAGCGCGGTGATGAACTGGGCGCGGTAGTAGAGCTCGAAACGTCCGTCGCGGGCGGTGGGGCGCAGGGCGATCGTGCGGCCGTGGAGGCATTTGGGCCCGCGTCGTTCGCGGCCGGCGAATGAGATGCGGCCGCCGTGCTGGACTTTGCGCAGGATGTCGCCCGGCGCGTACGCGAAGGGCGCGATGCGCTCCTGGTAACTGCGCGGGCTCGGCGTGTAGCGGGCGGCGGGGACGTCGAGGCCGAGCGCCTCGTGCGGGCGTTCGTGATTGTAGACCGTGCGCCAGCGGGCGAGCGCGCGGCGTGCGGCGTCGAGATCGGCGAAGGGCGGGCCCGACAGCGCTTCGGCCTTGAGCGTGCGGTGAAACCGCTCGTCCTTGCCCATGGTCTGGGGATGATAAGGCCGCGCATGGGCGATGCGGATGCCCTGGTCGATCAGGAAAAGACCGAGCGGCGTGAAGGGCGAGCCCGGTCCGTCGCCCCAGGGCGCGCCGTTGTCGGTGATGATCGTCTCGGGCAGGCCGTAGCGGCGAAACGCCGAAATCAGCGCATTTTGCACGGTGTTCGTGCGCTGATCGGCGCAGGCCTCGAGGACGAGCGCGAAGCGCGAATGGTCGTCGAGCACGGTGAGCGGATGGAGCCGGCTCCCGTCGCCGAGCCCGACATGGCCCTTGAAATCCATCTGCCACAGGGCGTTGGGCCGGTCGTGCGCGAACCTGGTCCAGTCGCCGCCGTCGCCGCCGAACGCGCCCAGCTCCACGCCGTGGCGGCGCAGGATCGCGGTGATCGTCGAGGGCGACGGCGGCGCGGCGGCGGCGCTCCCGCCCGCGCGCTCCAGCACGCGCCGGATCTTGCGCCCGCCCCACGCCGGATGCGCCGCGCGCACGGCCAGCACAGCGGCCTCAACCGCCTCGTCCGTGCGCCGCGGCGACGCTCCGGGGCGGCGACTGCGCTCCTCGAGCCCCGCCGCGCCCTCGGCCTTGAACCGCGCCAGCCATTTGTACCCGGTCTTCGCCGACACCCCGTACCGCGCGCACAACAGCCGCACATTGGCGCCCTCGCGCGACGCCGACGTCACGAACTCCAACCGCAAATCCCGCTTCGACATGGCTTCCCACGGCATCGCCCGACCCTCCCGGATCGGGAAAAGGTGTCACCCATGTCTCCGAACGCCTGTCACCTATGTGTCCGGTCTGTACACCCCGCTGGGGAGGGGGACTTGCGTGGCGCGCACGTGTTGGCGCTACCAGCGCAGCGCGGCGGCGAAATGATCCGTGGCGCGCACGAGCGCGTCGACGATGCCGGGCTCCAGGCTCGAATGGCCGGCGTCGCCGATCACGTCCAGTTGCGCTTCGGGCCAGACGCGCTTGAGCGCCCAGGCGGACGAGAACGGCGTGCACATGTCGTAGCGGCCATGGACGATGCGCGCAGGGATGCGCCGGAACGTCTCGGCCTGGTCGAGGAGCCAGCCGTCCTTCGGGAAGAAGCCCTTGTTCGCGAAATAGTGGCACTCGATGCGCGCGAAGGCTTCGACGAAGCGATCGTCGTGGAAGCGGGGCGGCAAGGCCGAAGGACCGGCGATGGAGATCGTCTCGCCTTCCCAGCGCGCCCAGGCGCGGGCGGCGGCGATGCGCGTGCCGCGGTCGTCGCTGAACAGGCGGCGGTGGAAGGCGCCGATCATGTCGCCGCGTTCGGACGCCGGGATCACGGCGGCGTAGCGGTCGAAGGCGTCCGGGAACACGTGGGACGCGCCGCTCTGGTAGAACCAGCGCACCTCGGCTTCGGTGAGGAGGAAGATGCCGCGCAGCACCAGTGCGGCGACGCGGTCCGGGTGCCGGGCGGCGTAGGCGAGGGCGAGCGTGGAGCCCCAGGAGCCGCCGAACACGAGCCACTTCTCGACGCCGAGATGAACGCGGACGCGCTCGATGTCGTCGACGAGATCCCAGGTGGTGTTTTCGCGCACCTCGGCGTGCGGGGTGGAGCGACCGCAGCCGCGCTGGTCGAACAGCGTCACGCAGTAGCGCTGCGGATCGAAGAACCGCCGCATCTCGGGGCTGGAGCCGCCGCCCGGGCCGCCATGGAGGGCGAGCGCCGGCAGCCCCGAGGGGAGGCCGCACTGCTCGACATAGAGCGTGTGCAGCTCGGACACGGAGAGGGTGTCCGTCCGGAAGGGCTCGAGCACCGGATAGAGGTCCCGCCGCGGGGTCATGGGCGCGTTCATCGCCGAAAACGCTTAGGGATCGCCGGCCCCTGCGGCAAGCCCTACGCGGGCACGAACCGGCGGATCACCCAGTCGGCGATCAGTTCGGTGACCTGGTCCGGGGCTTCCTGCTGCGTCCAGTGGCCGCTTTCGGGGATCAGGCGCTTTTCGAGGTCGACGACGTACTTTTCCATGCCGTCGGCGGCGGAGGGCGGCAAAGCCAGATCCCGGCCGGCAAGGACCATAAGGGACGGCTGGGCGACGTGGTCGGGCACGTCGGGCGCGTTGCGCCAGTTGCGGCCGAAATTGCGGTACCAGTTGATGCCGGGGGTGAAGCCGGTGCGGTGGAACGCCTCGACATAGACGGCGATGTCGGCGTCCGACAGGAACTGGCGGGTGTCTGCGGCGGGGTCGTAGGCGGCAAGCGCGGTGACGGTGTCCATCGCGGCGCGGCCGTCGACGCCCACGGGCGTCTCGTCCGGGGCGCGGAAGAAGTAGCGGACGGCCTTTTCGACGTCGGCCTCGAAGGCGCGGTCGGAGTCGTGGTTCTCGCAGAACTGCACGATGTAGAACCGCTCGCCAAAGCGGCGGCGGTAGATCTCGATCGGATCGGCGGGCGCACGCTTGGTGTAGGGCGTGTTGAGCGAGATCACGCCGGCGACACGCGCGGGATGGCGCAGCGGCATCGCCCAGACGACGATCCCGCCCCAGTCATGGCCGACGAAGATCGCCTGCGCGATCCCCTTCGCGTCGAGCACGGCGGCGAGATCGCCGCACAATGCGTCGAGATCGTAGGCTTCGACGGCCGGCGGGCAATCGGTCTGGCCGTAGCCGCGCATGTCGAGCGCGATGACGTGGAAGCCGCGGGTGGCGAGCGCGGCGAGCTGCTTGCGCCAGCCGAAGGCCATGTCGGGGAAGCCGTGGGCGAACACGAGCGTCGGCGCGCCGCGTGTGGGCGCGCCCGCCTCGTAGAAGACGATGCGCACGCCGTCGCGCTCGATCGACTGCGGCGGCGGCATGCCGGGCAGGGATTTGAGGGGCGGGCGGGTCATGACGCTTCTCCGTCGTGGCGCCAGGATTTGCGCGCCAGACCCAGGCCGCCGACCGCAAGCACGCCCCAGCCGATCAGGAAGCTCACGCCGCCGAGCGGCGTGATCATGCCAAACCAGGACGGCGCGCCGAGCGCCATGGCGTAAAGCGAGCCGGCGAACAGGACGACGCCTGAAAGGAAAAACGGCGGCGCGAAGCGGGCGATGGGCGCGCCCCAGTTGCGGAACGACAGCGAGGCGAAGGCCGCCATCGTGTGCAGCGCGTGATAGCGGAAACCGGTCTCGATCAGATCCTTCGCGTGTGGGTCCTGAATGGCGTGCGCGCCGAACGCGCCGATGGCGACGGCGAAGAACCCGCTCACCGCGCCGAGAAACGCCGTGGGGCCGATCACGCGCATCAGGCGCCTCCCGCCGCGCCGCGGCCCGCCGGCGGAATGGAGTAGGTGACGACCGCGTGCGCGCAGGGCGCTTCGGCGCCGTCCGACGTGATCGTGACGTCGCCCACCGCCAGCGCCTTGCCGAGCTTCAACAGGCGACAGTCCGCGATCAGATCGGCGGGCGCGGGCTTTCGAAGAAAGTTGATCGAGAGGTTCGTCGTCACCGCGAGCGGCTGGAACCCGATCGCCGAGAGCACGAGCGCATACATCGCGGTGTCGGCGAGGCTCATCATCGTCGGGCCTGAAAGCGTGCCGCCCGGACGAAGCTGGCTTTCGGCGTAGCGGATACGGCACCGGGCCGTGCGGCCGTCGGCGGCCTCCACGGTCGGCGGGGCGCCGTGAGGGAAGGCTTCCCGGAGGAATGCGTCGATCTCGCTGGCCGTCATGCGCGCCGTCACGGAACCCTCTCCCCGCCGTTGAACTCTGCCGCCTGCTCGTCCACCCTGCGCGGCGAAAACCGGCGAGAACCGGACAGGCCGACGACACCACGCGGCACGACAATAGGGGAGGACGCCATGCTCACGAAAGGGGACGAGTTCCCGATTCATCAGACGCCCGAGCCGATCGCCTTCTCGGGCTCTGACCGGAACTTCTACGATCGCTATTTCTTCTGCGGCGCGCAGCCCGATGGGAGCGGCTATTTCGCGGTGGCGTTCGGCGTCTATCCGCATCTCAACGTCGTCGACGCGCACCTGTCGATCCTGGGCAAGGATGGCGTGCAGCGCTCGATCCACGCGTCGCGCCTGCTGGACATGGAGCGCATGAACCTCAGCGTCGGTCCGATCTCGATCGAGGTGATTGAGCCATTGCAGAAGCTGCGCCTGCGGCTGGCGCCGACGGAAGGTATTTCCGCCGACATCGAGTGCACCGGACGCGCCTTCCCGATCCAGGAGCCGCGCTTCACCCGGCGTGTCGGTCCGCGCATGATCATGGACCTGACGCGCTTCACGCAGAACGTGCGCTGGTCCGGCTGGGTCGAAGCGGACGGCGTGCGAGAGACCTATGACGCCAAGACGAGCTGGGGCACGCGGGATCGCTCGTGGGGCGTGCGTCCGATCGGCGCTGCGGATGCGCAGCCGACCGTGCCGGCGATCGCGCCGCAATTCTATTGGCTCTGGGCGCCGACGAACTTTCCGAACCTGTCGCTGTTCTTCCACGTCAACGAGGACGAACGCGGCGCGGCGTGGAACACGCGCTGCGCGCTCGCCGAGGACGGAGTCGGCGCCGACGGCGTGCTGCACCTGGAAGACCCGAAGATGAAGGTCACCTGGCGCAAGGGGCAGCGGCATGCCGCCAGCGCGCGCCTCGACGTCGTCGATTCCGGCGGGCGCGCGCACGTCGTGACGTGGGAGCCGCTCGCGCATTTCCAGATGAAGGGCATCGGCTACGGTCACCCGGAGTGGTCGCACGGCGTCTGGAAAGGGCCGCTCGCCGTCGCGCGCGAGGACTTCACGCCGCGGGATCTCGATCCGCTCGCGCCGCAGCATCTGCACATCCAGGCGATCTCGAAGGTGCGCCACGAGGGGCCGGGCGGCCTCGCCAGCGACGGCATGGGCATTCTCGAACAGCTCGTGCTCGGGCCGCATGCGCCGTCCGGATTCACGCAGATCTTCGACGGGGCGAAATGATGCTCTCCGCGGAGGACATCGCGCGGCTGGAAGCGTTCCTCGACTCCACGCTGAACGATGCGTGGGGACTGAAGATCGTCGACCAGTTTCGCATCCATGGCGGCGCCTCGCGCGAGACCTATTCGCTCGAGGTCGCCTATGACAGCGCAGGCGGGCCGAAGCGGCGCGGCCTGATCCTGCGGCGCGATCCCGAGGACAGCCTGATCGACACCGAGCGCGCGCTGGAGTTCGCCGCCTATCGCTCGTTCCACGGGCGTGCGCCGGTTCCCGAAGCGATCGCGCTGGTGGCGGACGCCTCCGTGCTCGGCAAGCCGTTCTTCGTCATGGAGCGCATCGACGGCGGGGCGGCGGCGAGCCCGTTCCAGGCCGATCCGTACGGCGCCCATCGCGAGACGATCGCGCGGCAGTTCTTCGCCCATCTGGGCGCGATCGCGCGCGTCGATCCCTATGACACCGAGATGCCGGGCGTCGTCGATACGCCGGATCCGGAGCGATGCTGGGCGCGCGAGCTCGACTATTGGGCGGGCGTGATCGCGGCCGATGCGCTCGAGCCGCAACCGATCGTGGAGGCGGCGATCCGGCGGCTGCGGGCAAATCCGCCGCCGCCGCCGAAGCGGCTGAGCGTGATCCACGGCGACTATCGCAGCGGAAATTTCCTGCATGACGGCGCCGGCAAGATCCTCGCCATCCTCGACTGGGAGATGGCGCATATCGGCGATGCGCTGGAGGATCTTGCCTGGGCGCTCGATCCGCTGTGGAGCCACGGCAGCGACATGGCGCTCGGCGCGATCTCGCATGCCGAAGCGATCGCCGCGTGGGAGCAGGCGAGCGGCCTGACGTTCGATCCCGTCGCGTTCCGGTGGTGGTCGTTGTTCGCGAGCGTCAAGGGCATGGCGATCTGGCTGTCCTCGTCGCGCGCGTTCGCGGACGGCAAGAACACCGATCCCGTGCTCGCCTTCTCGGGCTGGTACTGCACGCTGCGGCACGACGACATCATCGCGCGGCGCCTCGCCGCCGCACCGCGGGGAGCGCTGGCATGAAACCGTCCTTGTCCGAACTGCTCGGCGGCGGGGCCATGACCATGGCGACGGGCGTGCTGCCGCTGTTGGAGGCGCATCCGTACGGGCGCGGCAACGCGACGATCGTGATGATGCTGCTGATGCTCGCGGCGGAGGAGGCCGAGAAGCAGGCCGACGTGCTCGCCGCCGAGAACGCCCGCCTTCGGGGCGTTTTTGCCCGTGCGGCCGACGCGCCGCTGCCGGAGGATCTTGGCGCGGCGGTGCGCGCCGCTGCGGCGGGTCGCGACGACTCGCTGCGCGTTTCCGCGCTGCAGGCGGAGAACGCCCGGCTGCGCGGCGTGCTGGTGGCTCTGCACACGGCGACCGAAGCCACTGACGCGCCCTGGGGCGTGGCGCTCGACGCCGAGATCTGGAGCCTGCTGCGCGACGGCGCGGCGGCGCGTCTCGTCCAGCTGCCGCCGATGTGATGCATCGGCATGACCCGCACGCGACTCCGCGACGACCCCTCGTTCCGGTTGTCGATCTATCTCTCCTTGACCTTCGCCGCGGCGGGGGCGGGCATGCCGTTCCTGCCGCGCTGGCTGGAGCAAGAGCGCGGGCTGACGGGGCTCGAGATCGGCGCGGTGCTGTCGGCGGCGGCGCTGGTGCGCATTCTCGTCGCGCCGCTGATCGCGGCGGCGATCGAGGGCGTCGCCGATCGGTCCCGGCCGCTGCGGTGGCTCGCGGCGTCGGCCGCGCTCGCGTACGTCGCGTTCTGGATGGGCCAGGGGTTCTGGGCGTTGCTGGTGGCGGCGTTCGCGGCCTCGACGCTTGCGGCCGCGCTCACGCCGATCGCGGAAGGCGCGATCCTGCGCGCGAGTTCGGCGGGACGTCTGCCCTATGGCGTGGGGCGGGCGATGGCGTCGGCGGCGTTCGTCGTCGGCAATGTCGCGGGAGGGGCGCTGGTGCTGCGCTTCGGGCCCGACGTGGCGGTGCTCTGGGTGATCGCGAGCTACGCGGCGGCGGCGCTCGTCGGGTTTTCGCTGCGTCCCGATCCGGCCCCTGCGGCGGCGGCGGGGCTCGGGTACCGCGCGCGCTTGCGCCAGATCGGCGAGCTGCTGCGCAATCCGCGCTACGTGCTGATCATCGTGGGGTGCGGCCTGATCCAATCGGGCCACGCCTTCTACTATGGGTTTTCGACGCTGGTCTGGAGCCGGCAGGGGATCGATGCGGCGTTCGCGGGCGCGCTGTGGGCGCTGGGCGTGATCGTGGAGATTGGTTTCCTCGCGGCGTTGCCATGGATCGAGCGCCGCGTGCGGCCGGAGGTGCTTGTGCTGGCGGGCGCCGGCGCGAGCGTCGTGCGGTGGCTTGCGCTCGCCGCGGCGCCGCCGGCTCTCGCGCTGCTGCCGCTGCAGGCGCTGCACGCGCTGACGTTCGCGGCGGCCCATGTCGGCGCGTTGCGCCTCGTCCAGCGCGAGACGCCGGAGCAGTCGGCGGCGTCCGGACAGATGCTCTATGCGGCGCTGGCTTCGGGCACGCTCATGGGCGGCGCCTCGATCGCGGCGGGGGCGCTCTATGATGCGTTCGGCGCGGGCGGGTATGTGGCGAGCGCGGCCTTGGCGCTCGCCGGCGGCGGCCTCATCGTGCAGATGATGCGGACCGCGGCAAAGACGGGTCAAACCTAGGGAGACGAGCATGCGTGTGCTGGAGATCAACGGAGCCTATGGCCTGGATAACCTGAAGGTCGTCGAGCGGCCCGATCCGACGGCGGGCGCCGGCGAAGTGGTCGTGCGCATGCGCGCCGTGACGTTGAACTTCCGCGACCTTCTCACCACCGCAGGCACCTATGGCGGCGGCTTCAAACTGCCGCTCGTTCCGTTCTCGTGCGGCAGCGGCGTGGTCGAGCAGGTCGGCCCGGGCGTGACGACGCTGAAGGTGGGCGATCGCGTGTCGAGCCTGTTCTTCTCCGACACCTGGATCGGCGGGCCGCCGACGCCGCAGCGGTTGTCGGGCTCCATGGGCGGGCCGCGCGACGGGTGCGGGCAGGAGCTGCTCAAGATCTCCGAGCACGGCGTCATCAAAGCGCCCGACTACATGACGGACGAGCAGGTCGCGAGCCTGCCCTGCGCGGCGCTGACCGCTTGGCGGGCTCTGGTCGTCGATGGCGGCGTGAAGGCCGGCGACGTGGTCGTGCTGCAGGGCACGGGCGGCGTGTCGATCTTTGCCCTCCAGTTCGCGAAGGCGCTGGGCTGCGAAATCATCATCACCTCGTCGTCCGATGAAAAGCTGGAGCGCGCCAAGGCGCTCGGAGCCCATCATCTCGTCAATTACGCCAAGACGCCGGAATGGTCGGCCGAGGTGCGCCGCATCACGAAAGGCCGCGGGGCCGATCTTATCGTCGAGGTGGGCGGGGCGAAAACCCTGATGGAGAGCTTGAAGAGCGTTCGCCAGAATGGGCACGTCGCGATCATCGGGGTTTTGTCGGGCGTCGCCGAGCCGATCCCGATCCCGATGCTGATCTGGACGAATGCGCGGGTGCAGGGATTGTCCGTGGGCTCGCGCGACAATTTCGAGGACATGCTGCGCGCCATGGAGCTGCACAAGATCTCGCCCGTGATCGACAAGGTGTTTCCCTGGACGGAGGCGCGCGCCGCACTCGAGACCATGCAGTCGGGTTCGCACTTCGGCAAAATCGCTCTCAAGTTCTGAGATGGGAAGGCCGGGCGCGTCCGTGTCGGAAGTGTTCGCGGTCTGGCGGAAAGCCGCGCCGGTTTTGTTCGTCATGGCCCTGGCCGTGGCGTTCATCGGCGCGGTCTGGCCAGATCCAAGCTCGGATCAGGTGTTCGGCTCAGACAAAGTTCTGCATATCTTTGCATTCTCTGTTTTGAGTTTTCTGGGTTTCTTTTCAATCCCCAAGGGGCGCGTCGTGGCGCTTGGGGTTGGGCTGTCTTTGTTTGGGGCGGCAATAGAGTTCTTTCAAGGTTTGTCTTTCGTCGGGCGAGACGCTGATTTTCAAGATTGGATCGCCGACACTGTGGCCGTGATCGTCGTGCTCTTAATTTTGCGCGGCGGCGAAAAAATCCTTCGCGTCGGTTGATCGACTCTGGGCGAACGGTTTATTCACGGCGTGGGGTTTCTTTGAGAATAGAAACTCGGGGCTATCGTGATGACAAAATCGAAATCCAATCTTCCAAGTATCGATCATCTTTCAGCAATCGAGTTGACGGAGTTGATCGGCGAAGCCGAGCGCCTGCGCGACAGCAAGCTCGCGGACGCCAAGCGCGCGTTGATCGAAGAGATGCGCGAGAAAGCTTCTGCGCTCGGCTCAACGCTTGAAGATCTCGTCGGCGTCGATGGCCGCAGCCGTCGTGTGCGCTCCGACGCCGGCAAGACGCTGCCCGTACGCTTCCGCGGTCCGAACGGGGAAACATGGGCCGGTCGTGGTCCGACGCCGCGCTGGCTGCGCGCGCTCGAAGAGGCCGGCAAGAAGCGCAGCGACTACGCCGTAAAGTCCTGAGGTCTATCGCCGACGCGGCGCTTTGGGGGGCGGTGCGTCGGTGAGAACCGCGATCGCGACGGGCGCGCCTTTCCGCAAGGTGGTCAGCGCGGCCGTTGCGGCGAACTTCTGCGTGCGCCCGCGTCGGCCCGCGAGGATCACGGCGTCGACCGTGCGCGCGAGCATGCGCGTTTCGACGGCCTCGAGCGCCGCAGGCGCGTCCATTACGACGAGATCGTAGCGGATGCGCAGCTGCGTCAGCAGATCGGGCCACAACACGGCGGAATACAATTCGCGGCCGCCGCCGAGGCGGCTCGCAGACGCGGGGGCCACGTCGAACCCGTGCCCGCCATGCTCGACGATCGCATGATCGAGCGGCGCTGCGCCCATGGCGGCCTCGTGGATGCCCGAAGGGGCGGCGTCGAGGCCGAGCGCCTGCGTGGCGCCGCGGCCGCGCAGATCCGCATCGACCAGGAGAACGCGGCGGCCGTCTGCGGCGGCAGCCGTGGCCAGTGCGGCGGCAAGCGTGGTTGCGCCGACATCCGCGTGGGCGCCGGCGACCAGCACGATCCGGCCGTGCGGGTTTTGTGGCGCGGTGGCGTCGAGCGCGGCGAGGACGTCGCGCACGCCGGCGGCGAAGGGGGAGCCGGGGCGTTCGATCAGGAGGCCGACGGGCGTGCGGCGGTCCGGCGCGAGACGGCGCAGGTCGGCCGCGGCGGCGAACGGCAGCGGCACGATCGCCACGCCGAGGCGGGCGAGGTCCGCGCTGCGCTGGAGGCGCGGCCGCAGCGGGTGGGTCCACCAGGCCAGCGCCGCGCCGAGAAGGCCGCCCGTTCCGGCGCCGGCCGCCAGCCACATAGGCGGTCGCGCCAGGGCCAGGCCCCAATCGGTCAAAGCGAGGCCTGCGCCGGCGGCCCAGCCGAGCACGAGGCCCGCGACGACCAGGGCCAGCGCGGCGCGCAGACCGCCGCGGGGCGCCCCCGAGGCGGCGGAGCGGGCATCGGTGGCGCCTGCTTTGCGTATCGCCATGATCCAGTTTGCCCGATTGACGCGCGTTTCGCGGATCAACGCTTCTATGCAGCCGCGCGCCGCGCGACAATCGGTGGTCCCTGGCGCGCGAGCGCAGCCGAAACTTGGCCCGCCAGCGGTGTGGGACGGTGACGACGCCCGCGGTCAGGGAGAGGGAAAAGGGTAGCATGGCGCATCGCCGGACCACCACGCCCGCCTCGGCGGCGTCCGCCAAGACCGCCGGCGGCGCCCGCAAGGCGCCCGCGCGCCCCGTCGCGCTCGCGCCCGCGCCGGGCCCGGCCCTGGCCGATGCGCTCAATGCGGCCGCGTGGGCGGATGCAGATGCGCATCTGGCGCGCGCCTGTCGCGAGGCGGAGAGCCTTCAGACGGATCTTGCGGCGGCGCTCGCCGCCCTGGTGCGCCGGGAGGGCGCCGGGGCGCGCCCCTCCGCGGCCCGGAAACGTTTGGCGGCGGCGGTCGATCGTGCGGCCTTTGCGGCCGAGCGGATCGCGGCGGCGGCGCGCGTGCGCCGGCTCGAGCGCGGGGCCGAGGGCGTCGTGGCGTTCGATCCGCAGCAGCATGCTCCTGCGCCCGCGGCGGCGGAGCCCGCGCGGGGGGCGCCGGTCCGTATCGTGGCGCCCGCCATCGTGCGTCGCGCAGGCCCTGGCGTGGAGGTGCTCGTTCGTGCGCTGGTCGTGAGCGTGACGGCAAAGCCCGCGCGCGCCGCAGGCAAATCCCGCCGGACACGGACGGCAGGATCGTGACCGGCGCCGGGTGGACCGTCTGCGTCGATTTCGGCACGGCGGCCAGCAAGGCCGCCGCCGCGCCGCGTGATCCCGAGGGGGCCACGCTCGTTCGCCCCCTGATCGTCGCGCTCGGGGCCAATCCGTTTCTCCTGCCGGCGGTTCTGCATCTCGACGGGACGCACGTGCGTTTCGGCGCGGCCGCCCTGCGCGCCGCGGCCGATCAGCGTCCCGGCGCCGCGCGCGAGGCGGTGCAGTCCTTCAAGACGCTGCTCGGCGCGCGCGATCTCGGGCGGGCGCTGCGCACGCTCGCGGGGCCGCACCTCGATCCGTCGCGCCAGTTCCGGCAGCGCGACCTGATCGTGCTGTTCCTCGCCTATCTGCTCCATGGCGTGCAGCGCGGCCTCGCGGTCGACGTCGACCTCAAGCGGCTGCGGCTGGAGGATGTGACACTGCGCTACACGCGGCCGGACTGGACGCGGCGCGGCGCGGCGCAGGATGCGGAGATGTCGGCGCTGTTCGAAGAGGCGGCGCACGTGGCGGCGGTGCTGGCGGGCGATCTCGAAGCGCACGAGACCTCGATCGACCGGGCGCTCGCGGCGCTGACCGACGCCGCCCGCAAGGGCGTGCAGGTGCAGATCGAAGGCGCGGTGTTCGAAGCGGCGGCGGCCGCCGCCTGCCATCTGGACAGCGCTACCCGGCGGTCTGCGGCGATGATCGTGCTCGACGTCGGGGCCGGGACGACGGACGTCGGGGCGCTGGCCTTCACGGCGCGGGAGGCGTGGGAGATCGCCGACGCGCGCCGCACGCTCGATCTCGCCGGCGATGCGGTGGACCGCGCGCTGATGAACCTGCTGATCGCCAAAAGCGGCCTCAAGCGGACGGCGCAGCAGGCGCATGTGTGGCGCGATCTTCTGCTCGACGTGCGCGCGGCGAAAGAGACGCTGTTCACGGAGGGGCGGGCGACCACGCCCGTCGGCGCGCGGATGGTGAAGCTCACTGCGCGGGATCTGCTCAAGGATCCGGATGCGGAGCAGGTCTTCGCCGAGATCCAGGATGTGTACGCCGCCGCGCTGGACGCCGCCGCCGCCGCCGTGAGCGCGGAGGGCGGAAAAGCCATCACGGCGGTTGCGGCCGGAGGGGGCGCGCGCCTGCCGCCGATCCGCGACATCCTGCGGCGCACCAAGCCGCGGGGCGCGAATGTCCGCGTCGATCTTGCGCCGCTCACGCCGACCTGGGCCGAGGCGCCGGCCTATGGCGGCGCGCTGGAGCCGATTTTTCCGATGCTCGCGATCGCGATGGGCGGCGCTGCGGCGCCGCTCGAGCTCGTCGCGATGTGAAGCGCGCTGGCGCGGGCGGCGCGGCTAGCCGCGGGCCCCGGCGCGACGTTCGCGGGCAGCGCGATCTTTCGGCACGTTGGCCTTGGTGCCGAGACCGATGGCCTTGGCGAGCTCCGAGCGGCGCTTGGCGTAATTCGGCGCGACCATCGGATACTCGGGCGGCAAACCCCATTTGGCGCGATATTGCGCGGGCGTCTGCTTGTAGTGGGTCATGATGTAGCGCTTGAGCATTTTCACGCGCTGGCCGTCTTCGAGGCAGACGATGTAGTCGGGCGTGACGGACTTGCGCACGGGAACGGCGGGGATGGACGCGCCGCCGAGCATGGGCGCGCCGCCTTGGCCGGGCGTGCCGCCGAGCACGGCGAGCTCCGAGTGCACGCGACGGATCGCGGCGATCAGCGCTTCTTCAGACAAGGAGGCAGACGAGGCATACGCCGCGACAATCGTCGCGACGTGCTCGATGATGCGATCCGCGGCGTTCAGGGCGTTGTGTTCGGTCATCAAGGGAACCCGTCGTGCAAAATTCAATCGTCACGACAGGTTCTATCGTAGTCTTGCGACCACGTCTTGAGGCGAGACCGCCCTTGTCCTGGGTTTACTGCCTAATTTGGGCGATAAACCTCGGCTTGATTAGTGTGTCGCGGTGCGCGCCCGCGCGTGTCAGGCGCGGGCGGCGGAGTCGCCCGGCGCCGAGAAGGCGTCGGTCGGATCCCAGAACCGCAGGCGCTCGACGAGACGGCGATGTTCGTCCCACAAGTCTTTCGGCAGTCGCGCGCCGTACTTTTCGTAGGCCGGCGGGATGAGGCTCGCCTCTTCCATCCAGGTCGCGCGGTCGACGCTCAACAATTCGCCGAGCGCGCCGTCGTGCAGCGTGAGGCCTTCGACGTCGAGGCTGTCCGGCGTGGGCACGTAGCCGATCGGCGTTTGCGCCGCGGGGGCGCGGCCATCGAGCCGCTCGAACACCCACTTGAGCACGCGCGCGTTCTCGCCGAAGCCCGGCCACAGGAAGCGGCCGTTGCGGTCTTTGCGGAACCAGTTGACGTAGAAGATCTTCGGCAGGTTCGCCGCGTCGGTCTTGCGGCCCATCGCCAGCCAATGCGCGAAATAATCGCCCATGTGGTAGCCGCAGAAGGGCAGCATCGCGAACGGGTCGCGGCGCAGTTCGCCGATCTTGTTCTCGGCCGCGGCGGTGCCCTCGGAGGCCACGTTCGAGGCCAGGAAGACGCCGTGCGCCCAGTCGAACGCTTCGACGACGAGCGGCACCGCGGAGGCGCGGCGGCCGCCGAACAGGATGGCGGAGATCGGCACGCCGCGCGGGTCTTCCCATTCGGGCGCGATCGCCGGGCACTGGCTCGCCGGGGCGGCGAAGCGCGCGTTCGGGTGCGCGGCCGGCTCACCCATTTCCGGCGTCCACTCGCGGCCGCGCCAGTCGGTCAGGCGAGCGGGCGGAATGTCGGTCAGGCCTTCCCACCAGACGTCGCCGTCATCGGTGAGCGCGACGTTGGTGAAGATCGTGTTCTCGGTGAGCGTGGCGATCGCGTTCTGGTTCGTCGCGCGGCCCGTGCCCGGGGCGACGCCGAAGAAGCCCGCTTCCGGATTGATCGCATACAGACGCCCGTCGTCGCCGAAGCGCATCCAGGCGATGTCGTCGCCGATCGTCTCGGCCTTCCAGCCGGGGATCGTCGGCTGCAGCATCGCGAGGTTGGTCTTGCCGCACGCGCTCGGGAAGGCGGCCGCGACGTAGCGCGGTTCGCCCTTCGGCGGCGAGAGCTTGAGGATCAGCATGTGTTCGGCGAACCAGCCCTCATCGCGCGCCATGACGCTCGCGATCCGCAGGGCGAAGCACTTCTTGCCGAGCAGGGCGTTGCCGCCGTAGCCGGAGCCGTACGACCAGATCTCCCGCGTTTCGGGGAAATGGACGATGTATTTTTCCTTGTTGCAGGGCCACGGCACGTCGGCCTGGCCGGGCGCGAGCGGCGCGCCGAGCGTGTGCACAGCCGGCACGAAGGCGCCCGTCTCGCCGAGCGCGTCGAGTGCGTCCTTGCCCATGCGCGTCATCACGCGCATCGACACCGCCACATAGGCGCTGTCGGTGATCTCCACGCCGAGCTGGCTGATGGGCGAGCCGATCGGGCCCATCGAGAACGGCACGACGTACATCGTGCGCCCGCGCATGCAGCCGTCGAACAGGCCGCGCAGCGTGGCGCGCATTTCGGTCGGATCGGACCAGTTGTTGGTCGGACCGGCGTCCTCTTTGTCCTGGGAGCAGATGAAGGTGCGGCTTTCGACGCGCGCGACGTCGCTCGGGTCGGAGGCGGCGTAGAAGCTGTTCGGGCGCTTGGCCGGGTCGAGGCGCTTCAGCGTGCCTTTGGCGACGAGATCGTCGGTCAGGGCGGTCCATTCCGCGTCTGAGCCGTCGCACCAATGGATGCGATCCGGCTTGGTGAGCGCGGCGATCTCCTCCACCCACGCGATCAATGCGGCATGCTTGGTCGGCGGCGCCGACTGGACCGCAGCAGACTGAACCATCAACCAACCTCCGTTGCGCCCAACCAACTCCCCACGTGGCAGGTTGGCGCCCGTTTGATGCCGAGCGACGCAAAAAGCGGTCCAAGGCAGAGCGTGTCAAGGAATCGTCAACGCGCGCTCACAGCAGGTTGACCGCCCAAAACGGGAGATGACCTAGCGTCCGGTCAGCTTTCGGGGCGCCTTTCGCACCTGCGTTAAGGGTATCGTGGGCATTGCGCCTTAGCCTGAAGGCCGAACCTAGGCTGAGGCTCGATGGCTGGCGTCCCCCCTGTTTCCGCGGCGGAAAATTCGGCGCTCGCGACGGCGCTGGACTCGATCCTGCGCACGCAGTGGGCGCGCTATGTCCATATCGCCACCTGGGCGCTTGGGCTCGTCGTGACGTCGGGACCGGGCCTCGCCGTGGCCTGGTGCGCCGTCACGATGGCGATGGGCTATGGCCGCGGGTTGGTCGAAGGCGCGATGGCGCGCGACGAGCGCGCCAAAACGGGACGCGACTGGAGCGACGTCTATCCTTGGGTCGCGGCGGGCGTAGGCGTTTTTTGGGCCGCCGCGCCGCTGATGGCATGGCGTTCCGGGCACGAGGCCGGGCCGGCGCTGGCGGTGCTGATGCTGTCGGCCGGCTACCTGATGGTGCTCACGCAGTTCCGTGGCGCGCCGCGCGCGGCCGTAATCGTGAGCGCGCCGTACTCGGCCGTCTTTCTCTATTTCGTCGCCAGCGCATGGGGCACGCCCTGGTTCGCCGCGACTTTGGCGGGAATTCCCATTCTCGCCTCGGCCCTCGGGTTTGGCCTCATGCACGGCCTGATCGCGCAGAACCGCATCGTGCGGGCCCAGCAGGCGGCGGAGCGCGAGCGAGCCCGTCTGGCGCTGGCGATGGATTCGGCGCAGGCGATCGTGTGGGAGATCGACCGCGATGCGGGCGAACTCATCGGCGACGAGAAGCTGTGGGCGTTGCTCGGCGTGCGCAGCACCTATGCCGACTTCACGGGCCGGCGGCTCGACCACATCCATCCCGACGACCGCACCGCGACCGAGCAGGCCTTCGCCGCCGCCGTGGCGACGCCGTCGCGGCGACGGCTCACGCATCGCGTCCTTCATCCGGGCGGGGACGAAATCTGGCTGAGCCACGCCATCGAGAGCTTTGCAGGGCCCGGCGGGCGGGTGTCGCGGATCACCGTGATGACCATGGACGTCACCGACGAGAAGCGACGCGACGCGGCGCTCACGCGGTTGAGCGTCGAGCGCGACGCGGCGGAAGCGGCCAACGCCGCCAAGTCGCAGTTCCTGGCGAACATGAGCCACGAGCTTCGGACGCCCCTCAATGCGATCATCGGCTACAGCGAGCTGCTGCGCGAAGACGCGAGCGCGCGCGCGGACGCCGAGGCGCAACGGGATCTCGAAAAGGTGCTGGGCGCGGGACGCCGGCTGTTGCAGCTCATCAACGACGTGCTCGATCTCTCCAAGATCGAGGCAGGCAAGCTGGACCTCGAGTTCGGCGCCGTCGATCTCGCCGCCATCCTGGCCGAGGGCGTCGACACCATTCGTCCGCTCGCCGAGGCGAACGGCAACACCGTCACCACGACGATCGCGGATGTCGGCGCCGTCGTGTCGGACGGGTTCCGCATCGGGCAATGCGTTCTCAACCTGCTTTCGAACGCGGCGAAGTTCACGATCAACGGGCGGATCGACGTGCGCGTGGGGCGCGAGCCTTCGCCTGCGGGCGACATGATCCGCATCGACGTCGCCGACACCGGCGAGGGCCTGAGCGAGGCCCAGATCGCGCGCCTGTTCCAGCCGTTCAGCCAGGCGGACGCCTCGATCACCCGCAAGTTCGGCGGCACCGGGCTTGGGCTCGCGATCACGCGGCGCATCGCGCAATCGCTCGGCGGGGACGTCACGGTTGTAAGCGCGCCCGGCCGCGGCGCCACGTTCACGCTGCGCATCGCCGCCGCGCCGCCCGCCGTTGAACCCGACGCCGGGGAGCGGGGCGAGGGGCCCATCGTGCTGGTGATCGACGACGACCCGGCCGCGCGCGACCTTGCGCGGCGGGCCTTGTCGCGGCGCGGCTACGCGGTGCACGGCGTTGCGGACGCCGCGAGCGGCCGCCGGTTCCTCGCCACGCATCGCGTCCATGCGGTCGTGCTCGACATCAACCTGCCGGACATGAGCGGGTGGGTGCTGCTTGAGCTGCTCAAGGCCGATCCGGCGACGCGTGAGGCGCCCGTCATCGTGATGAGCGTCGACGACGACCGCGCCCGCTCGCTCGGGCTCGGGGCGTTGGCGCACGTCACGAAGCCGGCGGATTTCGACGTCCTGGTTGCGGCCATCGCGCGCTGCGCGCCGCTCGAGTTGCGCGCGACGGCCTGAATCTCCCTTAGCGCGGCGTCACGTCGATCCGGATCCGGAGCGTCATCGTCTCCCCCGGCGCGAGCCGACGCAGGCCGAACGCTGCGCCGCGATTGACTGCGTCCGGTGCGCAGGTTTGCGGTTCAAGGCAAAGGAAATCGCCATCCGCTGGCGCGTAGGCCTGCAAGAACGAGCACCCGGGCGCCGAGAGCGTCAGGGCGATGTCCGGCCACACCAGCGTCGCGCAGCCATCCCATCCCGTCAGACAGTGATCGATCGGCGCGATCGCGGCGCCGTCACAGCCGGTCGAGAAAGTCCAGCGCGGGGGCAGCGGCGCCTCGTCGAGCGGCAGATTGTCGGGGCTGGTGGGAAGATAGCCGGAGGCGCCCAGACGGACGTGACACGCGGCGCGCCGGGCGAAGGCGGGATGCCAGCCGAGGCCCGCCGGCATGGCGCGCGTATCCTCGTTCCGGAGCGTGAGGGTGACATCGAGGCCGTCGGGCGCGAGGGCGAGGCGCTGGCGCAGATCGTAGCGCCACGGCCAGGCGCGGGGCGGGGGCGCGATGAACTCCACAGCGGCGGCGTCGCGCGCGTCGACCCGCCAGGCCGCGCGCCACGCTTCCCCGTGCAGCGCGTGCGGCGCCCCGTCGGGATCGGCAGGAAGCCCGATCGGCTCGCCGTCGAAGGCGAACCGTCCGTACGCGATGCGATTGGGGAAGGGCGCCAGCGCGAACGCCGCGCCCGCCGGCCCAGGGGCGGCATGGTCCGGCGTCGGCCGAAAGAGCGGCGTCGCGCCGTGCCGGAACGCGGTCACGGCGCCGCCGAGATCCGGGCGCGCCTCGAGGACGAGGTCGCCGGCGGACAGACGGATGGGGGTCATGTCGTGACGCTCGCGGCGGCATGACCATGCGTCCGCGGCCTGCAGGCCTGCGGCGAATGTACCGTCGCGCCGCGCGCGCGGTGTGCTAAACGCCCGCCCGGCGCCGCGCAGGGGGCCGCAGCGAGGCGCACGATGGAAGCGTTTTTGATCTCCGCAGGCGTGGTCGCCCTCGCCGAGATCGGCGACAAGACGCAGCTTCTGGCGATCATGTTGGCGGCGCGCTTCCGCCAGCCCGTCTCGATCATTCTCGGCATCCTCGTGGCGACGCTCGCCAATCATGCCGGTGCGGCGTTCGTGGGCAAGCTCGCCGCCGGGTTCCTGCAGGGGCCGCTGCTGGAGCGGGGGCTCGCAATCGGCTTCCTGGCGATGGCGGTCTGGGCGCTCATCCCGGACAAGGACGAGGACGTCGACACCGCGGGCGAGCGGATCGGCGCGTTCCTGGCCACGACGATCGCGTTCTTCCTCGTGGAGATGGGGGACAAGACGCAGGTGGCGACGATCGCGCTGGCGGCCCGCTTCGACAGCGTGGCGATCGTCGCGGCGGGCACGACGCTGGGAATGATGGCGGCGAACGTGCCGGCGGTGCTGCTGGGCGATCTGGTGCTCAAGCGCGTGCCGCTGCGCCTCGTGCGGTGGTGTACGGCGGGAGTTTTCGCCCTGCTGGGGATCGTGACGCTCGCGGCCTCGTTCGCCGGATGGCGGCTGCCGTTCTGAGCAGGACGGCGGGGGCTCTTGGCCTGCGCGCCCGGGCCGTGTAACAGGCCGCATGCCTCCGCGAATGGAACAGCCCGAAGAACGCCGCACCCTGGCCGTGATCGTCGATGACGAGCCGGGCGTCCTCGCTCGCGTCGTGGGGCTGTTCTCGGCCCGCGGCTACAACATCGAGAGCCTGACCGTCGCCGAGACGGATCATGCCAGCCGCCAATCGCGGATCACGATCGTGACGCGCGGCCAGCCCATCATCATCGACCAGATCAAGGCGCAGCTCGACCGCATCGTCTCGGTGCACAAGGTCGTGGACGTGACGCTCGACCCTGCGGGCGTCGAGCGCGAACTGGCGCTGATCAAGGTCCGCGGCACCGGCAAGGCCCGGATCGAAGCGCTGGGCGTCTCCGAGATCTTCCGCGCCAAGGTGATCGACACCACGCTCGAAAGCCTGATCTTCGAACTCACCGGCGCGTCCGACAAGATCGACGCGTTCACCGATCTGATGCGTCCGCTCGGGCTCGTCGAAGTGAGCCGCACGGGCGTGCTGTCGATCCGTCGCGGCCCGGACGCGACCTGACCCTGACGCGACCTGACACCGGCGCGACCTGACGTTTACGTCGGGCCGCGGCTGGCGCGCCGGCGATCGGCCCGCGCTTCCGCCGCCACCCAGTCCGCGAAGGCCCGCACTGCGGGGCGCGCGCCGTCCTCCCGGCGATGGACGAGGAAATAGCTGCCGGCGGTGATCGGCGGCGTCGCGAACGGCTTCACGAGACGGCGCGCGATCGGCGCCTCCCACACGATCGGCATCAGGCCGAGGAGGACGCCGCGCCCCTGGGCCGCCGCTTCGAGCGCCGCCGGGATCGTGTCGAAGGACAGGGCGCCGCGCGGCTTGAGGCCGGGCACGCCGGCATGCGCCAGCCATTCGGGCCACCCGGCGCGGCGCGCGCTGATGTGGATCAAGGTGGCGCGGGCGAGATCGGCGGGCGTCCGCACCATCTCGGCCACCTCCGGCGCGCACAGCGGCGTCGCCGTCAGATCGAACAGTTTGCGCGCCACGAGGCCGGGCGTGGGCGCATAGACGTTGCGGATGGCGACATCGACGTCATCGCGCGCGAAGTCGGCGAGGCGGTTCGCCGTGTCGATCTCGAGCGCGAGATCGGGATGCTTGGCCTGGAACCGCTCCAGGCGCGGCGTGAGCCAGGCGGTCGTGAACAGCGGCAGGGCGCTGATGCGCAGGCGCGTGTCCTGGGCGGCGGCGCGGGCCCGCGCGCCCGCCTCGGCGAGCCGCGCGAAGGCCGCGCTGGTCTCGGCCGCGAAGGCCGCGCCGATGGGGGTGAGTTCGACAGCGCGGACGGAGCGGGTGAACGCCACCGCGCCAAGCCACGTTTCGAGCGCCCGCACCTGATGGCTGACGGCGGAGGGCGTGACGCCGAGCTCGGCGGCGGCGTCGCGGAAACTGCCGAGGCGGGCGGCGGCCTCGAAGGCGCGCAGTGCGGCGAGCGGAGGAAGGGCGGGGCGGCTCATTCATATAGATGAGTACGCCTCATCCATGAACGGGGCATTTCATGCGCGCGGGCGCGGCGCGCGCGGCCACACTGGGCGCGGATCGAAGGAGACCGTCCCATGCCCGCACAAGCCGTTCCGTTCTCGCCGCCCTGGGGGGCGATCGCCATTGGCCTCGCCGGCGCCATCGCGCTTCTGCAGGGCGTCAACGCCGTCCGCGCCTTCGCCGCGCCGGCCGGCTTCGCCGACTATATGGGCCTGCCGCTGGCCGCGCCGCAGGACGCCGGGTTCGTGTTCGTGTACGGCCTGCGCGCGGCCTTCATCGCGCTTGCGGTCGCCGCGCTGCTGGCGACGCGCAACTTCGCAGCGCTCACCTGGGTGGCGGCGGTGGCGATCGTGATGCCGATCGGCGATGCCGTGCTGACGGCGCGGGCCGGCGCCCCCACGGCCATTGTCGCCCGCCACGTGGCGATCGCGATCTTCCTCTGCGTTACCGCGTTGGTCCTGCATCTCGCCGCACGCCGGGCCGGGGCGACCTGACCCGGTCCGATGGTGGCGCAGGCCGCCCGCGGCGGTCTGCGCCTTGACGCTTCGGAAAAAACCGGCTTCTGAAAGCCTCCCTCGCGGGAGGGCGGCGCAAGACGGCGCCGGAAAAAGCAGGCCCGGAGAAATGAAAATGCGCGTGTATTACGATCGTGACGCCGATCTGAACCTCATCAAGGGCAAGACGGTTGCGGTCGTAGGCTATGGCAGCCAGGGCCACGCGCACGCGCTCAATCTCCGCGACTCCGGCGTGGCCAAGGTCATGGTCGCGCTGAAGCCGGGCTCGGCCAGCGCGAAAAAGGCCGAAGCGGAAAAGCTCAAGGTCGTGACCGTCGCGGAAGCCGCCAAGACGGCGGACGTGATCATGATCCTCGCGCCCGACGAGGTGCAGGCCGACATCTACAACGCCGAAATCGCCCCCTACCTCAAAGCCGGTCAGACCCTTCTGTTCGGCCACGGCTTCAACATCCACTTCAAGCTTATCGAAGCGCCGGTGAACGTCGATGTCGGCATGGTGGCGCCGAAGGGCCCCGGCCACACAGTGCGTTCGGAGTACACGAAGGGCGGCGGCGTGCCGTGCCTCGTGGCGATCCACCAGAACTCCTCGGGCAAGGCGATGGAGACGTGCCTCGCCTACGCCTCGGCGATCGGCGGCGGTCGTTCGGGCGTGATCGAAACGACGTTCCGCGACGAGTGCGAAACCGATCTGTTCGGCGAGCAGGTCGTGCTGTGCGGCGGCCTCGTGGAGCTCATCCGCGCCGGGTTCGAAACGCTCGTCGAAGCCGGCTACCCGCCGGAGATGGCGTATTTCGAGTGCCTGCACGAGGTGAAGCTGATCGTGGACCTGATCTACGAAGGCGGCATCGCCAACATGAACTACTCGATCTCCAACACCGCGGAGTACGGCGAGTACGTCACCGGCCCGCGCATCGTGACGCCGGAAACGAAGGCCGAGATGAAGCGCGTGTTGGAGGACATCCAATCCGGCCGCTTCGCGCGCGACTGGATGCTCGAGAACAAGGTCGGCCAGCCGAGCTTCAAGGCGCGGCGCCGCATGGCCGCCGAGCACCCGATCGAAGAAGTGGGCGGACGCCTGCGCGCAATGATGCCGTGGATCGCCAAGAACAAGCTGGTCGACAAGGACCGCAACTGATCCGCGCCTGCCGCCCCGGGCGCAGCTTCGCTCGGGGAGGCGGGTGTCGACGGCGCCTCGGTCGAGGGCCTATGCTGGCGCGATCGCGCGTGCGATCGCGCGGACAGAGTCATGGAGCGTCCCATGAGCGCGAACACCACGCCCGAACAGGACGGACCCGAAACGATCGATCTCCCGCCGCTGCAGCGCTGGATCTGCACGGAGGTGATCAAGCTGGACGCGTCGGACCTCGATCGTCTCGCGAAAGCGGGCGGGTTCGAACTGATCGTCGAAGCCGACGAGCTTGGCCTTGCGGTGTATGATCTCGCGCGCGAACCGGTGCTGTGGGTGGACGTGATCACGCCGGACGGCGATGCGCGCGACGATTTCGCCGAGGAAATGGACGAATTCCGCCAGCGCATCGAGGGGCGCAGCCCCGCGCTCGTCACGCGCGTGCTGGACCGGGCGCGCTGCATCGTCGCGCTGTCGCCGTTCCGTCGCGCCGCGCCCGAGGCCGCGGAGGCGTTGGCCGCCGCCGTCGGCGCGCAGGTGACGCGCCAGGGCGACGCCGTGCTGCACATCGTCGGCGAAGGCTTCAAGGACGCGAGCGGGACCGTTCTGCTCGCCGAGCAGGGCGCCTGAGATCAGGCGGGCGCCGTTTCTTTCTGGCGCCGCCACGCGAGCCACACGCAGGCCGCTGCGATCACGACGCCGCCGGCGATCGTTTCGGGTCGCGGGGTTTCATCGAACAGGAAAAAGCCCAGCGCCGCGCTCCAGATCAGCGCCGTGTATTCGAGCGGCGCGAGTGTCGCGGCCGGCGCGCGCGCGTAGCCCCAGGCCATGAACAGCCACAATCCCGCGCCGATCATCCCGAGCACCGCGAACCAGGGCCACACCGCCAGCGGCGGCGGCGCATGCAGCGCCAGGGCGGGCACGGCCAGATAGAGCGCGGGAAACACGTTCGCGAGCAGCGTGGTGAGGGCGGGGCCGTCCTCGCCGGCGCGTTGGCGCAACAGCACGAGCTGCACGGCATACGCTACGACTGCGACCAGTGCGGCGATGACGCCGAGCGCGCGATCGGGATAGGCGGCGTCGGCGTGCGGCGCGCCGGTCATCGCGAGCGCCGCGCCGGCGAACCCTGCAAGCGCCGCGACCAGGCTGTCCCGACCCGGACGTTCCTTCAGCAGGAGCCAGGCGACGAACGGCACCAGCAGCGGCGCGAGGAAGCCGATCACGATCGCCTCCACGAGCGGCATCACGGTGAGCGCGTAGAAGAACGTCGTCGCCGACACGACGATTACGACGCCGCGTCCGGCATGGAAGCGCCACTGCGTCGCCGTGATGCGCCGCGCGCCGGCGAACAGGAAGATCGCGCCCGCGGCGAACGTGCCGGCGAAAAAGCGGCCGAACGCGATCATCAGCGCGGGGATCTCGGTTCCGAGATGCTTGATCGTGGCGTCGAGCATCGCGCCGAGCGCGACGGCGATGCTGACGGCGATCATGGGGGCGGCAGGCGCGGCGCGCAGGCTCATGTGAGCCGGATTTCGCGCAGGCGTTCCATCAGATAGTCGTGCGCGGTGATCGGCTGCGGGTAGCGGTTGGGCCGTTCGGCCGTGACGCATTGCGGCAACGTGTCGATCAGGAAGTCGGGCGCGAAGTGCTGGAAGAACGGGATCGAGTAGCGGGGCAGGTGGGCGCGCTCCGCCGGCGGATTGATCACGCGGTGCGTGGTGGACGGCAGCACATGGTTCGTGAGCCGCTGCAGCATGTCGCCGATATTGACGACGACGCAGCCGGGCGGCGGCGCGATGTCGAGCCAGTGGCCGTCGCGGTCGAGCAGCTGGAGGCCCGCCTCCTCGGCGCCGAGCAGCAGCGTGATGGCGTTGATGTCCTCGTGTGCGCCGGCGCGCACGCCCTGCGGGTTCGGCGGCAGCGGCGGATAGTGCAAAAGGCGCAGCACCGAATTGCCTTCGCCGACCGCGGCGTCGAAATAGCCCGCCGGCAGGCCGAGGCGGCGCGCGATGGCGGCGAGCACCTTGAGGCCGAGTGCGTCGAGCGCTTCGTAGAGCCCATAAAGGGCGGGCCGGAAATCGTTCACGGCGTCGGGCCAGAGATTGGCCGGCATGAAGCCCGCGTAGCGATGTCCGGGCTGCAGCTCGCGCCCGACATGCCAGAATTCCTTGAGGTCGACGTCCGCCGCGCCCTTGGCCGCTTCGACGCCGAACGGGGTGTAGCCGCGCTGGCCGCCGCCATTGGCCACGCGCCAGCGCATCTTTTCTGCTTCCGGCAGGGCGAAGAACGCCTTCACGGCGGCGTAGGCCCGGTCGATCAGGGCCGCGTCGAGG
Organism: Alphaproteobacteria bacterium; assembly: GCA_018969015.1. GTDB lineage: Bacteria > Pseudomonadota > Alphaproteobacteria > Caulobacterales > Aquidulcibacteraceae > REEB506. Next base: position 34,604 of record JAGWZE010000022.1, on the reverse strand, counting down.
CCGTGGTCGGCGACGACCGCGAAGCCGTACCGCTCGAACGAGGCGCCGAGCTTGTCCGCGAACGCCGCTTCGGGCTCACGCAGGGAGACGGGGACGACGCCGGGAGCGGGCATGCGGGTTCTCCAGAGGGCTGACGCGTCCTGGCGCGCCGCCGGTTAACGTCTCGTTTACCGCATCGGCGCAGGTTGCGAAGAGGTTAACGGAGCGCACCCCATGTTGCTGTTCGGCTGGCACGTCTGGCGCGGCGAATCCGGCCGGCGCTACCGGTTCAAGATCACGCTGACGAAGGCCGGCATTCCGCCGGACGGCGTCTCCGGCGTGTACGTCTTCGTTCGTCGCCGTTTCGTGTTCTTCCTCGAGCCGCTCTATGTCGGCAAGGCGACGAGCTTCCGCGAGCGCCTCCTGGGCCACGAGAAGTGGGGCCGGGCCTACTGGTTCTACGGCGCCACCGAGCGCCACGTGTGCCGCATCCAGGACGTGCGCGAGCGCGAGGTGGCCGAAGAAGACCTCATCCGCGGCCTCAAGCCGCCGATGAACGACATGATGGTGCCGCGCGACGCCAAGGACAAACCCGTCCACGCCGAACTGCGCCAGAAGCGCGGCTGGTGGCCCTTCGGCGCGCAAGCGCGGTCGGCTCACGCGTAAGGGCGGGCGCCGGAACGGTTTTCACCGCTCCGCTTCGCCGCGCGCGCGGGCGACGGCGTTCGTGATCTCGGCCTGAAATACGGCGGCGGACACGCCGACATCGTCGGTTTCGGCGTCGGCGACGGCGTCGCAGAGGCGCTCCACATCGAGGATTGCGGCCAAAAGGCTCGCGCGGGATCGTCCGGCGTTGGCGGGAATGGCGGCGAGCGCGGCGATCTGCGCGGATCGGCTTTCGGCGCGTGCGGCCCGGACGCGCGGCTCCGAGACGGCGAGGTTGCGCAGCGAGCGCCGGAACACGGCGTGCGCGACGTGAAAGCTCACCAGGGTTCTGGCGGCGGCGGCGGCGCGGCGCGACGGATCGCGCTCCGCGCGCACGACCTCGGCGATCGCCCGCGCCTCGTCCGCGCGCCACAGCGCGTACACCGCGAGGAAGGCGTCCAGCTTGTCGTCGAAATGGCGATAGAAGGTTTGCGGCGCGAAGCCGGCGCGGCGCGCGATCTTGTTCGTGTCGGTGCCGGCGTAGCCGAGCGCGCCGAACTCCGCCTGCGCGGCGGCGATGAGCAGGTCCTTCGTCGAGGCGGCGGGCGGCGTCGGCTTGCGGGATCGAGTCATGGGTGATATGCGTATCACATGAGGCGCGCGTCCGCCTCTTTTTTCTTGGCGGCATGTGATGCAAATATCACAAGCAGTGATCGAGGCGGCCAGCGCGCGCATCGCGGTGCGCATCGCCGGGCAGGGGCCTCCCGTGCTGTGCCTGCACGCGACCGGGCATGACGGGCGCGACTTCGACGCCTTCGCCTCGAGAGTGGGCGCCCGCTTTCGCGTGATCGCGCTGGACTGGCCGGGGCAGGGCGCCTCCCCCGCGGACGGCCATGCGCCGCGCGCGGCGCGCTACGCGGACATTGCGCTCGGCGTCGTGGAGGCGTTGGGGCTCGCGCGGCCGATCATCGTGGGCAACTCCATCGGCGGCGCGGCGGGCGTCGTGGCTGCGGCGCGCGCGCCGGAGAGGATCGGGGCGCTGGTGCTGTGCAATGCCGGCGGCCTCGCGCCCGTGGATCCGATCGCCCGGTTCGTCATTCGGCGCATGGCGGGGTTTTTCGCCGCTGGCGCCCGCGGCGCGCGGTGGTTTCCGGCCGCTTTCCGCTGGTACTACCAGCGCCTCGTTCTGCCCCAGCCTGCGGCGGCGTCGCGCCGCGCCGAGATCATCGCGGCGGGATGCGGGCTCGCGCCGCTTCTCGCCGAAGCCTGGCGCGGCTTCGCCGAGCCCGACGCCGACTTGCGCGCATGCGCGCGAGGCCTTGCCGTTCCGGTGTGGTGCGCGTGGGCGCGCGACGATCGGCTGGTGAGCTGGGGGCGGTCGCGGGCGGCGGTGCGCCGGATTCCGAACGCGCGCTGGACGTTGTTCCGCGGCGGCCACGCAGCCTTTCTCGAGGATCCGGACAGGTTCGCGGCGGCGTTCACGGCGTTCGCCGCCACGCTCGGAGCGGGGCGCCCGGCCGGGGCTCCGCCCGCCCGGCCTCCCGCGCTGCAGGACATCCCATGACCGCAATTCAGCCCGCGGGCGCCCCGCGCGTTGCAGGAGGTCGGAGACAACCGGAACCGGCCCACGGCGGGCGCGACGCACTCTTCGCGAATGGCCTATTGCGTATACGCAACGAATGATGTAGAACCATAACATAATGGTTCACAACCGCATAAGCCTGTTTCGCGCCGAAAAGGGTCTCTCCCGGAAGGAGTTGGCCGCCGCCGTTGGCGTGAACCCGCAGACGATCGGGTTCATCGAACGCGGCGACTACCAGCCCAGCTGCGAACTCGCCCTCAAGCTGGCGCAGACGTTCGGCGTTCCGGTGGAAGCCTTGTTTTCATTGTCCCCGTTCCCGCCGCTCTCCGAGCAGCTGGGCGCCCGTTCCCAAGGAGCAACCAATGCGTGACACGTCCTCTCCCGCGAAAGGAGCGCCGAAGCCGACCTTTCGCCACGGCCCCAGGACCGGGAAGGCGTTGGCGGTCGTCGCCCTCGGCGGGCTGCCCCTTTGGTTTGCCTTGAAGTTCGCGCTGCCGTCCGAGTCCGGCGTCGTCGAAGTGGTCTCCGCGCTCGCGGCGCTCGCCGGGGTCGTCTGCGGGATCGTCCTGTTCGTGGGGACCTACGGGTTCTGGGCGAACGCGCCGGCCGCCATGTTGGACGAACGGCAGGCGGCCGAGCGCGACCAGGCGTACATCCAGTCGTTCCGTGTGCTGGCGCTCGTCCTGCTGGCCGGATGGTTCGGCGCGGAAATTACGGATCTGGCCAGCGCGCAGGTGCTGCGCAACCTGTTGCTGGTGCTGTTCTTTCTGACGCTTATCCTGCCCTCGGCCGTCACGGCGCTGCGCGACGTGGCGCTCGACGACGCGGACTAGTCGCGGCGCGCACGGCCCCGCGGGGCCGGCCGGCGCTTTCGACGGAAGTCGTCGGCCGCTACGTTCAAGACGCATGAAACGTCGTGATCTCCTGGCCGGACTGGCCGCCGCTGCCGCCGCCGTCGCCATCGTTCCGCCCGCCTCCGGACAGGCGCGGCGCCTCGCGGGTGCGCCGCGCACCTATCGCTATGCGTCGAGCCCGGGCGTCGATCCCGATCTTCAGAGCCTCGATCTCTATGGCGCGCCCGGCCAGGGGCGGCCGATCGTGGCGTTCATCCATGGCGGCGGCTGGCGCATCGGCGACAAGGCGCTTGCCGGCGCCGGCGCCGAAAAGGCGCGCGCCTTCACCGAGCGCGGCTATCTCTATGCGAGCCTCAATTACCGGCTCTCGCCCGCCGTTACGCATCCCGCGCATGTCGAGGACGTCGCCGCCGCGCTGGCCTGGCTGTTCGACAACGCCGCTGCGCAGGGCGGCGATCCGCGGCGCATCGTGGTGATGGGGCACTCCGCCGGCGCGCACCTCGCCGCGCTGGTGGCGACGGATCCGCGTCGGCTCGGCGCGCACGAGCGCAAGCCGCGCGATCTTGCCGGGGCGATCCTGCTCGACGGCGCGGGCTACGACGTCACCACCCAGGCCCCGGCCGTGCAGGCCCGGCGCGGGTTCCTCGGCGACATGTACGAGGGCGCGTTCGGAACCGATCCGGCGGTGTGGCGCGACGCCTCGCCCGTCTGGCAGGTGACGGCTGCGTCGCCGCCGCCGCCGTTCCTGATCCTCCACACGCCGCGCCCCGACGCCACGCGCCAGTCGCAGGAGCTCGGCCAGGCGATCCGCCGGGCGGGCGGGGAGGCCACGGTGACGCTCTGCCGGGGCAAGACGCACGCGAGCATCAACCGCGATATCGGCAAGCCCGGCGACGAACCGACGGCCGCGATCTTCGCCGCGTTGCGCCGATGGGGCGCCGCGCCGGCTTGACCCGAAGGCGCAGGCGGGCCACGAGGCGCGCGCCGTCTTCGATCTCGACGGCCCCCGGATCGTCCCGTTGTCCAAGTTCTGGCGCTTCTTCACCGAAATGGACGCCCGCGCCGCGCGGGCCTTGTGGGTGTCCACGCTGCTCTTCGGCGCGGCGGGGGTGATCCTCACGGCCGGGATCTTCTTCCTGGACGTGAACCAGGGATGGGTCGCGGACGTGCTCAAAGACCTGCGCGGCGCCTGGTGGGCGCCGGCGGCGGTGACGGGCGTGTTCACCGTGCTCGCCTTCATCGGCGCGCCGCAGATCGCCCTGATCGCGGCGACGGTCGCGGTGTTCGGGCCGTCGGAGGGCATCGTCCTGTCGTGGCTGGCGACGATGATCTCGGCGCTGGTCGGCTTCTTCCTGGGGCGGGTTTCGGGCGCGCAGGGGCTCACGCGGCTCGGCGGCGATCTCGTGCAGCGCATCGCCGATACGGTGAAGGACAACGCCTTTCTCGCCGCCCTCGTGATCCGGCTGGTGCCGTCCGGGCCGTTCATCCTGGTCAACATGGCGCTGGGGGCGACGGGGATGCGGGCGTCCTGGTTCGCCGGCGGCACGGGCGTGGGCATCGTGCCGAAGATCGTGCTGGTGGCGTTTGCCGGGCACGGGCTGGGCGAACTGTTCACCGGGCGCAACGCCGGCGCGCTGGTGTTCCTCGCGGCGGCGGCGGTGGTGTGGCTGGTGATCGTGTTCGTGGTCCGGCCGCTCGTCCGGAAAGGGCGGAGCTGACCCGCGCAAGGCCGCGCCGCCGATCGAGCAGCGGACGCCTGCCGGTCATTAGGCGTCGCCCCCGCGCGGCGCGGGGTAGATTTTTGCGCGACGGGACGCTATAAGCCCCTTGTGAGCAACGATCTGCTTCTCCTCCTTCCGCTCCTCGCCGGGCGCCTTAGCGGCCCCCGGGCGCGGTAGGCGTCGCTTCATCGGAAGCGGCCCGCGCCTCGGGGGATGGCCGTTCACGCGTTTGCTCTCTTCCTGATCCGAGGCGCTTTTCCATGCCCACCCCGTCTTCCGCCGCCGCCCCCGTGCGCGCCACGACCCGCGACCACGTCCGCATCTTCGACACCACCATGCGCGACGGCGAGCAATCGCCCGGCGCCGCCATGACCCTGTCGGAGAAGGTCGAACTCGCCCAAACGCTCGATCAGATGGGCGTCGACGTGATCGAGGCGGGCTTCCCGATCTCCAGCCAGGGCGATTTCGAGGCCGTGCGCGCGGTCGCCGGCGTCGTCCGCAATTCCGTCGTGTGCGGCCTGTCGCGCGCCGGCGAGAAGGACATCTCCCGCGCCGCCGAGGCGCTGAAAGGCGCGGCGCGGTTCCGCATCCACACCTTCATCTCCACCTCGCCCATCCACATGAAGCACAAGCTTCAGATGGAGCCGGCCGCCGTGCTCGATGCGGTGACGGCGAGCGTCACCCACGCGCGCGGCTTCACCGACGACGTGGAGTGGAGCGCCGAAGACGCGACGCGGACCGAGCGTGATTTCCTGCGACGTTGCGTGGAGGCCGCGATCCGCGCCGGCGCAACGACGATCAACATCCCCGACACCGTCGGCTACTCGTTTCCCGACGAGTATCGGGCCATTTTCGAGGATCTGATCGCGAACGTTCCGGGGGCGGACGGTGTGGTTTTCTCCGCCCACTGCCACAATGATCTCGGCCTCGCCGTCGCCAACAGCATCGCCGCCGTGCAGGGCGGGGCGCGCCAGATCGAGTGCGCCGTCAACGGCCTTGGCGAGCGCGCCGGCAACGCCGCGCTGGAGGAGATCGTGATGGCGTTGCGCGTGCGCGGCGACGCGCTCGGCTACGCGACGCAGATCGACTCGACGCGCCTGATGCGCGCGAGCCAGATGGTGAGCCGCATCACCGGCTTCCCCGTGCAGTACAACAAGGCGATCGTCGGCAAGAACGCGTTCGCGCACGAGAGCGGCATCCACCAGGACGGCATGCTCAAGAACGCCGAGACCTATGAAATCATGCGCCCCGAAGATGTCGGGCAGGGATCGACGAGCCTGGTGCTGGGCAAGCTGTCGGGCCGCGCGGCCTTCAAGGACAAGCTGAAAAGCCTGGGCTACGAGCTCTCCGAGAACGCCTTCCAGGATGCGTTCGTTCGGTTCAAGGAACTCGCCGACCGCAAGCGCCACGTCTACGACGACGACATCAGCGCGCTCGTGGATGACCAGATCGCGCACGGGCAGGACGCCATCCAGGTGCGCCGCCTGCGCGTCGTCGCCGGCACCGATGGTCCGCAAACGGCCGAGATCGACCTCGTCGTCGACGGCGAAGAAAAGTGGGCGACGGCGCGCGGCAACGGGCCCGTCGACGCCATCTTCAACGCGATCCGTGTTATCGCGCCGCACGAGGCCTCGCTGGAGCTCTATCAGGTCCACGCGGTCACCGAGGGCACGGACGCGCAGGCCGAAGTGAGCGTGCGTCTGATGGAAGGTGGCCGCGCCGGTGTGGCGCGGGCGGCCGACGCTGACACGCTCGTCGCCAGCGCCAAGGCCTATGTGGGCGCCCTCAACCGCTTGCGGGCCAAGCAGGCGCGCGGGCCGGATGCGCAGGAAAGCGCCGCCTGATCAGCGCGTTAACCTTGCCGCAATGCGGCATGGTCCATCAACGCTCCCGATCTGAATGCGTGCAGACAGGGGGGACCATGGAGGACGTTCGAGACCTCGAGGTTCTGATCGGCCTGAACCCGAGCGAAGCCGAACTCATGCGCGCCGCGCTCATTGCGTCCGGCGTGCGCGCCATCCGCACTGCGAACACGGTGAGCGATTATCTCAGCCTGTGTGCGCATGCTGAGCCGGATGTCGGCATCCTCGGCTTCACGCTGGGCGGCCAGCCGACGCTGGACCTGTTGCGCGCCATCCGCCGCGGGGCGCATGGCGCCAACCCGTTCCTGCCGGTGATCATGGCCAAGGCCAATGCGGACCTGAAGGTCGTCCAGTTGGCGTTGAACGCCGGGGCGCACGAGATGATCGCGTTGCCGACGACGGTGCGCGTGGTGCAGGCCCTGCTGCATCGGGCGGTGTTCGTGGGGCGGCCGTTCGTGAACGTGGCCGGCTATGTCGGCCCGTGCCGTCGACGCAAGCCGATGACGTGGCTCAAGGACGAGCGCCGCACCGTTTGGGCGGGCTACGTCCATGCCTCCCACAAGACGCGCTACGAGTTCGAGGACCGGGTCTGATCGGCGGGCCCGGCGCGCCGGGCGCGCGTGCCGCTCAGGCCGCTTCCAAAACGCCCTTCTCGGCGAGGTACGGGCGCAGTTCGCCCTGCTCGAACATCTCGCGCACGATATCGGCGCCGCCCACGAACTCGCCCTTGACGTAGAGCTGCGGGATCGTCGGCCAGTTCGAGAAGTCCTTGATGCCCTGCCGCACGTCCGGATCGGCCAGGACGTTGACGGTGTGGAAGTCGACGCCGAGGTGGTTCAGGACCTGCACGACGAGGCCCGAGAAGCCGCATTGCGGCAGGCGCTTGTCGCCCTTCATGAACAAGACCACGTCATGGGCGTCGATCGTCGCTTTGATGTCGTCGAGGACGGCTTGGTCCGTCATGGGGCGGGCTCCTGTTTCGTCGAATGTAAGAGCGGGGCGGCCGCGCCGCAATTGCGACCGGACCGCGCTCTGCGCGCTCACGGTTTGGCGCGGGTCTCCACGGCCAGCGCATGCAGCACGCCGCCCATTTTCCCCTTGAGCGCGGCGTAGACCATCTGGTGCTGCGCCACCCGCGTCTTTCCCGAGAATGCGGCGGAGGCGACGATCGCTTTCCAGTGGTCGCCGTCACCCGCCAGATCGACCAGCTCGATGTCGGCGTCGGGGAAGGCCTCGCGCAGATGCGCTTCGATATCGGGGCCGGACATGGGCATGGGGCGGGCTCACACGCTGGGAAGGGCCGATGTGTCGACCACGACGCCGGGCAGCGTCAAGCTGGCGATGCGGGCGCCGTAGGCGTGCTGTAGGGCGGCGGCGTAGGCGCCGTCCCGCGGGGCGGCGAACTGATGCACGACATGCCCCCGGACATCGACCACCCAGTACTCCGGCAGGCCGGCTGCGGCGTAGTGGGCCCGCTTCACGCCGAGATCGTCCGTAAGCGTGTCATCCGCGACTTCGACGATCAGCTTCGCCTCCGGCCCCAGCACGGCGCCGTCGAGCCGCTTCATGTCCCACACCAGCACGTCCGGCAGGGGATAGAAGCCGCCACCGAAGCGGACGGAGAGTTCCTGGATAACGGACAGCGGTGAGTTCATCGCGATGAGGCAATCGCGGATCATCCACGCAACCTTGTCGCGCGTCAGCGCATGCAGCGTATGGGTCGCGTTCATCTCCACGACCTTGCCGCCGATCAGCTCGGTGCGTCGATCACCGAAAGCGCCCAGTTTGGAGAGGCGCTCGTACTCGTCGTCGGTGAGGCGTTCCGCCGGGGCCGCGATGGTCGTCATGCGCGCATGATAGCACGCGGCGCCCGATCCCGTCAGACGCCGCCGCCCATATAGGCCGGCAGCCAGCCTTCGTTGGCGGCGCGCAGATCGGCAAGGTCTACGGCCTCGTCGCCATAGGCGATCTCGCAGCCGCCGGCGACGCCGACCGGCTCGGCGTCGACGCCGGCGCGTTCGGCGGCCTCATAAACCTCGTCGGCCTCGTGCGGCGCCACGGCGATCAGGTAGCGCGCCTGGTCTTCGCCGAACAGCCACGCGTGCGCGGGCAATGCGGCGTGCGGTTCGAGATAGACGCCGACGCCGGAGGCGAGCGCCATGTCCGCCGCGGCGCAGGCGAGGCCGCCATCGGAGAGATCGTGCACGGTGTGCACGGCGCCGCGTTCGATCAGTCCACGGACGACATCGCCGGTGCGCTTCTCCAGCGCGAGATCGACGGGCGGCGGCGCGCCGTCCTCGCGGCCGAAACATTCGCGCAGATAGAGCGACGATCCGAGCGCGCCGTGCGTACGCCCGACCAGGATCAGGACGTCGCCTTCCTTCATGCCGGCGAGATCGGCGCGGCGTTGCACGTCTTCGAGCAGCCCCACGCCGCCGACCGCCGGCGTCGGCGGGATCGCCTGCCCGTTGGTCTCGTTGTAGAGGCTGACATTGCCGCTCACGACCGGGAAATCGAGCGTGCGGCAGGCTTCCGCCATGCCTTCGATCGCGGCGACGATCTGGCCCATGATCTCGGGGCGTTGCGGATTGCCGAAATTGAGATTGTCCGTGATCGCGATCGGCGTCGCGCCGACGGCGGTGAGGTTGCGCCAGTTCTCCGCGACGGCCTGCTTGCCGCCCTCGTAGGGATCGGCCTGCACGTAGCGGGGCGTCACGTCACACGAGATCGCCAGCGCGCGCGTCGAGCCGTGCAGGCGCACGATCGCGGCGTCGGAGCTCGAGTCCTGCACCGTGTCGCCCATGACGTGGCGATCATATTGCTCCCAGATCCAGCGCTTCGAGGCCATGTCCGGACAGGACATGATCTTCGTCAGCGCCAGGGGGAAGGGCATCGGCGGCACGGCCGTGGGCTCCAGCGCCGCCGGCGGTTCCGGCTTGCGATAGGGGCGCTCGTACTTCGGCGCTTCGTCCGCCAACGGACCAAGCGGCAGGTCGCACACGGTCTCGCCTTTCCAGACGAGCTGGAGGCGGCCCGTATCGGTCGTGTGGCCGATCACCGCGGCGTCGAGGCCCCATTTCGTGAAGATCTTCTCGGCCTCGGCTTCACGGCCGGGCTTGAGCACCATGAGCATCCGCTCCTGGCTTTCCGAGAGCATGAACTCGTAGGGGCTCATGTTCTCTTCGCGCGCAGGGATCGCGTCGATGTCGAGCACGATGCCGGCGCCGCCTTTGGAGGCCATCTCGACGGACGAGGACGTAAGGCCCGCCGCGCCCATGTCCTGGATGCCGACGATCGCGTCGCTTTCCATCAGTTCGAGGCAGGCTTCGATCAGCAGCTTTTCCAGGAAGGGATCGCCCACTTGCACCGTCGGGCGCTGGCTTTCGGCCTCCTCGGTGAATTCCGCCGACGCCATCGTCGCGCCGTGGATGCCGTCGCGGCCCGTCTTGGCGCCGACATAGACGACGGGATTGCCCGCGCCTTTCGCGGCGCTCGTGAAGATGCGATCGGCCCTGGCGATGCCCACCGCCATCGCGTTGACGAGGATGTTGCCGTTGTAGCCGCGGTGGAAGTTCGTCTCGCCGCCGACGGTCGGCACGCCGACGCAGTTGCCGTAGCCGCCAATGCCGCGCACGACGCCGTCGACGAGGCGGCGCGTCTTGGGGTGCTCGGGATCGCCGAAGCGCAACGCGTTCATCAGCGCCACCGGGCGGGCGCCCATCGTGAACACGTCGCGCAGGATGCCGCCCACGCCCGTCGCCGCGCCCTGGTAGGGCTCGATGAAGGAGGGGTGGTTGTGGCTCTCCATCTTGAAAATGCAGGCGAGGCCTTCGCCGATATCGACCGCGCCGGCGTTCTCGCCCGGGCCGTAGATCACCCGCGGGCCGCTGGTGGGGAACTTCGCCAGATGCGCCCGCGACGACTTGTAGGAGCAGTGCTCGCTCCACATGACCGAGAAGATGCCGAGCTCCGTGACGTTCGGCGTGCGGCCGAGCTTCTGGAGCACAAGGCCCCATTCGTCCTTCGAGAGGCCGAATTCGACGGCCAGGGCCTCGGTCGCGGGGCGCAAATGCGGGTGAGTCATGCCGGGGGTTTAGGGGGCCCGGACTTCCGGGGCAAGGCGGACCCGAGGCGCGGCCGCCCGTGAGGGGGCGGACCGCCGCCACGCGCCTCTTCCGTCAGGCGGACGGCGGAGCCGTCGAGCTAGGCGGGGCCGCGCCCGGGTTCTGCTGCTGCTCCCGTTCGCGCCGTTGGCGCTCCTCGAGTTGCTGCTGGGTTTCTTTGGCGCTGCGTTCGACGGCTCGCCCGCCGGCCTGGGTGTCCTGCCCCAGCCCCCGCATCGTGTTGCAGCCGGCAAGCGCCAACAGGGCGACGGCGCTCATTGCGAGGACGGCGCCCGAAAGGGCGGACCGATGTGTCGTGCGCATGGATGTTCTCCTGAAGCCCGCCCGCGGGACCGCCAGCCTCAACGTCGCGCGGGCGCCGCCGTTCCGTCTGGCTCGCGGCGCGCCGGCGGCGCCTGGCCCGAATCCGGCTGCGCGGCCTGCGGGATCGGGGCCTGCCCCGCATCGCGCGGCGTGGCGCGCGTCGTCGTGATCGCCACGACGAGCAGGGCCACGAAACAGAGCACGACGAGACCCAAGGACCATTCGAGAATGCCGAGCGTACGGCGGCCGTCGCGGCCCTGCCTGGCGGAAACTTCATCGACCATGTCGGCTCCTCGAGCGCCCCGCCGCAACGGCAAACGGGCCCGATCGCTTGGATCGGGCCCGCTCGGCCGGGCAGGCGGGTGGGGGGCGTTGGGGGACCGCGGTGTCGCCCGGCGTGAGGATCGTTGCCGACCCTTCCTCAAATCAACGCGACCCCGGATGGCCGGTTCCCGAGTCCTGGCCGGCGCGCCACATGCGGCTCATGGCGACGATCGGCGTCCAGGCGAGGTCGACCCAGGCGATCGCGAGACGCGATTGCGTCTCCATCATCGAGCGCGTCATGGCGCGGGCGTCGTTGATGCGTGCGGCGAGCGCCGGGCCGGCGACCTGCATCGCGTTCTGCGCGGCCTCGGCGGCTTCGCGCGCCTGATCGCCGGCGAGACGCACGCCGTCGCGCAGGCCGCGCACGGCGTCGTCGCGCTCGTCGCGCGTTTCGTTGTCCATCGGACGAGGCATGTCACATCTCCACTTGGGTTCTTGACCCCAGGTTTGGGGTCGTGGGCGTCAGGTTGGCTTTCACGATTTCGAAGGCGAACTTCAGCGGGCCGCCCTGGTTGCGCCAGAGGTCGGCGTCGCCGCAGTCGAAGGCGAGCAGCGTCACTTTCGGATCGGTGCGACCGCGCTCGAACCATGCGGCGACCATCGGGCTCCACAGGGCGTCGATGACGTGCGTATCGGTGCTGATCGAGAGCGCGCCGCGCACGACGACGTGCGTGGACTTGTCCTTCGACGCGAACAGGAACGTGGCGGGTATCTCTCCGCCGTCGGCGACACGCTGGGCAAGGTCGGTGTCGCTGCGGGTGAAGAAGTACAGGCGGCGCGCCGTCGCGTCGGTGAAGGCCGTCATCGGCTGCGCGTCGGAAAGATCGGCGGCAAGGAAACCGACGCGATCGCCTGTGATCGCAGACCACGCTGCATCGCGCAGCGCGTCCAGGGACTGGTCCGTCATCTTCGACCCTCCACGACGATGCCAACGCGATCGGGCGCTGCGGGTTCCGATGCAATCGGCGCTCGGGGCGCCTCGCTGCGCGCGTCTGTGGTCGGGAACCTGCCGCGGCGCGCGTCCGTTCGCCGCGCACGGAGACCGCCATGCCCATCGCCCTCGACCCCTTGCCGTGGCCGCGCGACGCGCTCGCGCCGGTTGTCTCCGCCGCCACGATCGATCTGCACTATGGCAAGCACCACAAGGGTTATGTGGACACGCTGAATGGCCTGATCGCCGGCGCCGAGTTCGAGGGCGCGTCCCTGCCCGAGATCGTCACGCGCGCGAAGGCCGAAGGCGCCACCAAGATCTTCAACAACGCGGCCCAGGCCTGGAGCCACACCTTGTATTGGAACAGCCTGTCGCCGGCGCGCGCGCCGCTCTCGGGCGCGCTTGCCGATCTCGTCGCGCAGACGTTCGGCGGCGTCGATGCGCTCGCGTCGCGGCTCGTCGACGCCGGCATGCAGCGCTTCGGATCGGGATGGGTCTGGCTCACGACCGACGGACGCAGCCTCGACGTGCTGTCGACGTCGAACGCCGATACGCCGATGGCGGACGATGTGACCTGCCTCCTCACGATCGACGTGTGGGAGCACGCCTACTATGTCGACTACCAGAACCGCCGCGCCGAACACCTCAAGGCGATCGTCGGCCTGATCGATTGGCCCGCCGCGGGCGCGTGCTTCGAGCGGGAGCGCCGGCGCGCGCCGTGAGTGCGTTCCGCGAACGCCCCGTCCCATCCCAGCAAGGAGACACCGTGATGGCAGAGACCCTCGAAACCGCGCCGCTCGAATTCACACCCGACAGCGGGCTCGATCAGGGCGCCGGCGCGGACGGCATGATCCGTCTTCTCCGCACCGCCGTCGCCGACAGCTACGTCGTTCTCGTCAAGACCCAGGTTACGCACTGGGACGCGTCGGGCGCGGCGTTCTACAGCATCCACAAGCTCACGGAGACGCAGTACGAGGACCTCTTCGACGCGATCGACACCCTCGCCGAACGCATCCGCGCTCTTGGCGGGCGCCCCGCTGAAACGTTGAAGCAATTGGCTGCGGAATCGAGCGTTCCCGATGCGAGCCCGACCGCGTCCACGCGCACGCTGCTGGAGGGCCTGATCGCCGATCACGATCACGTCTCGAGCGGCATGCGTCGCGCGGTCGACGCCGCCGACGCCATCAGCGACCACGTCACCGCGGATCTGCTTACCGGGCGCATCGCCTTCCACGAAAAGGCCGCGTGGATGCTGCGCGCCGTCGCCGCCTGAGCCTCGCTGCAGGGCGGAACCTTGCCGACGAGGTCGTGTTTCCCCTGCGAACCGAGGGAAACATCATGAAAGCTCTGAACATCATCACCTTGATCCTGGTCATCATCGGCGGGATCAACTGGGGCCTCGTCGGCGCCTTCAATTTCGATCTCGTGGCGGCGCTGTTCGGCGTCGACAGCGGCGTCTCCAATCTCGTCTACATCCTCGTCGGTCTGTCGGCGCTCTATCAGCTGATCCCGCTCGCCCAATCGTTCCGGGCGGGCGAGGTGCGCGGGCAGGGCGCGGCGCGCACGTGACGGGCGGCGCGCAAGCGGCGGCGTGCGTGTCGGCGTATGGCTGGGTCGCACATGCGCGCCGGTGCGGGCCCGGTGACGCCCGTCCGGTCGCGCTCGTCGCGCCGGATGGCGCGCGCCTTCCCGCCGACTACAGGCCGGCGTCCGGCCCGACGCGCGCGGCCGTGCTCGCCTTGCACAGCTTTGGCGACTACCGCCGCGCGTTTTCCACCTTTGGCGCGCGGCTGGCGCGGCGTGGTCTCGCCACGCTCGCGTTCGATCAACGCGGCTTCGGCGACGCGGGCGACCACGGGCGCTGGCGCCGGGACGAGGACGTCTACCTTCGAGATGTCGAAGGCGCCGTCGGCGCGCTGGAACGCGTCGCGCCGGGCGCGCCGATCTTCGTCCTCGGCGAAGGCATCGGGGGCGCCGCGGCGCTCGCCGCGGCGCCGCAACTCGGCGCGCGCGTCGCGGGGCTCGTTCTCGTCAATCCGGCCGTGCGCACGACCCACCCGCTGCGCGCCCTGCTCAATTTCGCCATGTGCGGCGTAGCGGCGCTGGCGCCCGGCGCCCGCGTGCGCCTCGCGCGCCGCGCGCGCTGGGGCCACCCGGAAGCGAGCGTGCGTCTGTCGCGCGATCCGCGCGTCGTGCGCACCCTTCGCGCCGACGCCTGCGCCGGCTGCCTGCGCCTGGCCGGCCGCGCGACCGCCAGCGCCGCCGCCGTCGCGCAGCCGACGCTGATCTACCATGGCGCCCGCGACCGGCTCGTCACCGTCGCCGCGATCCGCGCGCTCGCAAAGGCCCTGCGCGGTCCCGTCACGCTGCGCATCGACGAAGACGCCCCGCATCTGCCGCTGCAGGCGCTCGGCCGCGACGGCGTGTTCGCCGAGATTTTCACCTGGCTCGAAGCCCAGCTGCAGCCGGGCGCCGCCGCAGCCCCAGGGAGGCTCTCCGCCACGCGTGGCGCCGGCCTCGAAGACGGCCCGCAGCGCGACGGGCGCCCCGCCGGACCGCCCCCTCTTGCCCTGGCCCCGCCACACGCGTAGAAGGCGCGCTTCCTCGGCGACCCCGATCGTGATTCGATCAGGCCAGCCGCGGGGGGTGTATAGCTCAGTTGGTAGAGCAGCTGACTCTTAATCAGCGGGTCCCAGGTTCGAATCCTGGTACACCCACCAGAAAACAAAGAGATTTTTCTCTCCGAAAAAATCGCTGAAAACCTCGGGTCATCACTCGGTCATCACCGCGAGAGCGAGCCGAGGTGAGTTGATGTGTCGCGTGCGAGGCCGTGCGCAGTCGATGGCGACGCGGTCTCTCGCGCGTCGTTCGAGAATCGCGGTGCGCAATGGAGCGCCGTTCGCGAAGAGCCGCGGCATTCATGCGTCCCTGTCGTCGACCGGGTCGCTCTAGTTGCGACAGCCGACCGATACAGCGCGGCTGCCGCCATAGCCTAGAACGATCATCGCGCGAGGGGTTCGCTCTTCGAGCGCCATGTCCGGGCGCGGTCCCAGACGTCAGTGCGCGCTGAAGGTCATCGATCTCCTTCGTCAGATCGTCGTGCTGCGGCTTTGTGCCGACCAGCTTTGACCTTCACGTCTTCCTGATCCTTCCGAAGGCGGCTCAGCCTTTCGCGGTTCTGCGTGTCGCTGCACGCGCGCGCGTTGAGGCAGGTCGCGCGGAGGTTCGCCAGGTCGTCCGGATCGAGGATCTGGGCGCAGGGCAGCCCGGTCACGGCGTCGTCGAGCCTTTCCATGCGCATGGGCGCGGTACGCGTCGAAGCTGGTTCGGCTCGCGTGAGCGGCGATGGTCTCGTCGTTTCGGCATACCGATTCCAAAAAAATGGATGTTTGTACGTTGACAGGCGTCCTTTTAGGGCGGACCAATAACGCAAATCGGAGATCGCTCGTGGCATAGGTTCTGTTTGGGTGGGGGACCAGAACGCATTGGCCGCAAGGGTCCGGCAGGCCGAAGAGGGGCCGCGACGAGGCGCTCGACCGCAACGAAGGAAACAAGAGGGGGAAGGCCCATGAAGGCATGCATTTTGATGGCCGGCGTCTCTGCGCTCGGTCTTGGCTTTGGCGTCGACGCGTCGGCGCAACAGGTGGGGCAGCCCGCCGCGAACGTTGGCGTTTCCCAAGGGGCTTCGGAGCGACCGGCCGGCGACACCGTCGCGGGGGGAGAGATCGTCGTCACTGCGCAGCGCCGCAGTGAAAACCTGATGCAGACCCCCATTGCGGCGGCCGTGCTGTCTGGGGACGACCTTGCCGAAAAGGGCGTCCTGACAATCGACAGCTTGCAGTTTGCGATGCCCAGCGTGGTCGTGAACAATTTCGGCCAGGGGTTGGAATTCAACATCCGCGGCATCGGCAAGGCCGAGACCAACAGCCTATCGACGACCGGGGTCATCACCTACCGCGACGGCGTCCCGAGTTTCCCGGGCTACTTCCAGGGAGAGCCCTATTTCGACGTGGCCAACATCCAGGTGCTGCGCGGGCCGCAGGGGACCGTTGTTGGCCAGAACTCCACCGGCGGAGCCGTTTTCGTCAACACCACTGATCCGGTCATCGGCGGCGGGCATCACGGCTATGTCACGGCGAATTACGGCAACTACAGCGAAACGGGTGCGAACGGCGCCATCAACCTGCCGATCGGCGACACGTTTGCCGCGCGGATCGCGCTTTTCGGCACGCGTCGCGACAGCTTCTACACGATCAAGGGGCCTGGCGGCGCGCCCTACACGGGCAATCAGGGCGATGTGGACCAAAGGGCCGGACGCGTCAGCTTCTTGTGGAGGCCGACTGGTCAATTGAGCATCCTGTCGAAGTCGGATTTCGATGATCTCGATATGGGGGCGTATCCCGCCGATCCCTTTATCAATCGCTTCAAGACGCTGCCGGGAACGTCGACGCCGAATCCCAAATACACGGATCTGTTCAACATCACCGCGAACGCGCCTCGGCAGGCGGCTCGCGACAGGTTCATGCGGTCGATCCTGAAAATCGACTACACTTTGGAGAACGGCGTAAAGCTGCGATCGATCACCGGATACTCATACGGCAACTCGACCTATGCCGCGGACTATGACGGCACGGCGACGGGCAACCAGACGTTCAACAATTACGTGAACGAACGGCAGACGAGCCAGGAATTCAACATCATCTCGCCGGACAATCAGAAAATCACGTGGCTGGCGGGGGTATTTGGCCTGAAGAACACGTATTATTTTCCGGAGCCGTTCAGCAACTTCAACATCAACTACAACACCACCGTTACCGGGCCTTTCGCGCCCTTTTTCAATTACAATCTGAGCGGGCGGACGCCGATGCAATCGGTGGCGGCCTTCGGTCAGGTCGGTTTCGAGCTGGCGCCGGGCCTCAAGCTCGACCTGGGCGGGCGCTACACGGAAAGCAAGGCCAGCAACATCGTAAAGGAAAATCTCCTCGGAACGTTCCTGACGCAGAACCAGACGACCTCGTCGCACAACTTTTCGTACAAGGCGTCCCTGGGGTGGGAGATCGATCCGAACAACTATGTCTACGCATTCGCGGCGACGGGCTTCAAGCCGGGTGGGGTGAACCTGCCGGTTGCTCCCGGTCCGGCTGCGGTGTTCAAGCCGGAAACGATCCAGTCGTTTGAGGGCGGCTGGAAGACGAATTTCGCGGGCGGCGACGGGCGCCTTTCGGTCGCCGCGTTCTACAACAGCTACAAGAATTTCCAGGTCTCCATCGGATACCCGCTGTTCCCGACATTCGGCCTCGAACTCAACGTGCCGAGCGCGACGAAGCTCTACGGGATCGAGGCGCAGGCCGAGTACAAGCTTGGCGGATTGACCCTCGAAGGTGGCGTCAGTCTGCTCCATAGCGAGCTGGGGCGGTTTTTCGCGACGGACGCGCGCATTCCGGCGCTTGCCCCCTGCAACCCAAGCAGCGGGCCCGCGAGCGCGTCGTGCAAAGACCTTACGGGCGCGCGTCAAACCTATGCGCCACCGGTTACGGTCAACGTTTCCGCCAAGTATGATTTCGCTCTCGGGAACGGCGATACGCTGACGCCGATCGTCAATTACGGGCACGTCGCGGCGCAGTGGGCCACCTTGTTCGAGAACGCGGCGCGCGGCGACCGTCTTGAAGATCGAAACATTCTGGGCGCCCAATTGGTCTATCAGCACGCGGATTGGACGGTGACGGCCTATGGCACGAACCTGACCGACCAGCACTACGTCGCTGCGGTTTTCTCGCCCGCGGGCACCAGCCTCAATTTTGCGGGGCCGCCGCGCCAGTATGGGATCAGGGTGCTCAAGTCGTTCTGATCGTCGTGAATCGTGATGCCGGCACCTCACGTGCCGGCATCATTTTTTTCAGCGGCGCGAGAGCGCTCTACGTCCGGCTCCCCGTGCGGGCGTTGATCTGTCACGTACAAGGCCGGCCGCTCCGATCGTCGCCCCTCAGCCTCTGATCCAATCACTTGCTCTGGGTAGAGAGGCCGAACGGCGTGACGACGCACGCAACGAGCCACAGAATGGGGCCGATGATAGTGGGGACGCTGGCTTCAATGACGCCTGCGGTAACGAGCGCGAACAGGAAGGACAAGTCGGCGATGCCGACGACGAACAGGCCGATGAAATAGGCCCACCAGGATTCTCTCTTCCAGATCATCCAGGCGATGATGAGCGCCAACACGCCGTATCCGCCGACGTCGAGGCAGAAATTCAAGATCAATTGCCCCTGTGCATAGGCCGTGGCGGGATCGGTTGTGTGCTCGAAGGTCTCGCGCGGTGCGAGGTGGCCGCCAATCACCATGTTCCAAAGGCCCCGGGTCCCTCCGGTGAGATACTGGTGAACGCCTTCGGCGCCGACCCAAATGTGGAGAGCGCCCCAGACAACCCAGGTGGCGCTGCCGATCGCCCGAGCTGATTTCTTGGCGCGAGTAAGGGTTTGCATGATCTGTCCTTTGATTGTGGCGGTGCCATCCGAGGCAGCCCTGCTGCGTCGAGCTTTCAGGACAAGTTCAGCGCCTTTGCGGCTTCGGTCAGTTCCTGGTTGATCTGCGCGCCGGCGTTGGCGGGCACGGTCTCGCCCGAGCGATCAGCGATCTCCGACCAGCGCAGGCCGATTTGCTCGGCCGCATCATCCCCCGCGCCGATATAGGCCCCGGACGTCAGCGTGATGTTGGCGGTCTTGAAGTGGCCGGCTCCGGCGCAAAGAATGACGCGGGTCGGCGCATCCTCTCCCACGAGCTGGATGAGGCCGGGACTGACCAGCGACGGGCGCAGGTGGTGCTTGATTTCATCCGCGAACAGCGGGGCCGTCATGGCGGTTGTCGCGGTCGGCGCGAGGCAATTGACGCGGATGTTCTTGCTGGCCCCTTCGAGGCTGAGTGTCTGCATCAAGCCGACCAGGGCCATCTTGGCCGCGCCGTAATTGGCTTGCCCGAAATTCCCGTAGAGGCCGGATGAGGACGTCGTCATCACGATGCGCCCATAATTTTGCGCACGCATGATGTCCCACACCGTCTTCGTGAAGATGGCGGAGCCCATCAGATGCACGTCGACGACGAGGCGGAAATCCTCGAGGCTCATCTTTGTGAAGGATCGGTCGCGCAAGATGCCGGCATTGTTGACGAGGATGTCGATCCGCCCGAAGCGGTCCATGGCCGAACGGACCACGGCGTCCACCTGCATCTCGTCAGTCACGGAGCCCGGCGCGGCCAAAGCTTCGCCGCCGGCTGCTCGAATTTCGGCGGCAACCTTGTCGGCGCCATCGTTGATGTCGTTCACGACGACATGCGCACCATACCGCGCCAGGATCAGCGCATGGTCGCGGCCGAGTCCGCCGCCGGCGCCCGTGACGATGGCGACGCGTCCCTTCAATTGCATATGCGAGGCTCCGGTTGTTCGGGCGCGGGGGCGGGGCTTCGCCCCGCGTCACGGGTTGCGCGGTGAAGATCCTGAAGTTCGCGTTTCAGGACCTTGCCGATCGGACTGCGGGGAAGTCGGACGATCGCTTCCGCGCCTGAAATGCGTTGGGTCTTGCCGAGGCGGCGGTTCACCCACTCCACGACGTCCTCGCTGCGCAGCGCGTCATCGTTCGAAACGAAATAGGCGAACGGCGTCTCGCCCCACTGTTCAGATGGCACGCCGATGACCGCGCAATCGTCGATCTTCGGATGCTCCAGCAGGGCGGCCTCGATGTCGGCCGGATAGATGTTGAAGCCGCCGCTGATGATGAGATCCTTCTTGCGCCCCATGAGGACAAGAAAGCCGTCCTCATCGAACATGCCGAGGTCGCCATGGCGGATGTATCGGTGGCCATCTGCGCTGATCCATGTGGCGGCAGTGGTGGCCTCCGGACGCCCGTAATACCCGGACATCATGACCGTCGACCGCCCGACGATCTCCCCGATCACGCCGTGCGGAACTTCATTTCCGGCGTCGTCGATGATCCGGATTTCCGTGTCGGGTCCCGGCTGGCCGACGGTATGGAGCTTATCGGGGGCTTCATTAGCGAAAAGCGTGCAGCTGCCGCCGCCCTCGGTCATCCCGTAGAACTCGAACAGGAGGCCCGGCCACCGCTTCAGCACGTCCGCCTTGAGCTCCTTGGGGAAGTGGGCGCTCGTGCAGAATTTCACAGCGTAGGACGAGAGATCGAAGTCGTCGAACAGGGGCGACGCCATGATCCGCTGGTATTGGACCGGGACCAGCATCGCGTGGTTGATCCGGTGACGTTGCGAGGTCTCGAGGAACTTCAGAACGTCGAACTTCCCGAGAAGCACGGCCGTTCCGCCAAAGG
The DNA here is from genome assembly GCA_018969015.1 of Alphaproteobacteria bacterium. Classification (GTDB taxonomy): domain Bacteria; phylum Pseudomonadota; class Alphaproteobacteria; order Caulobacterales; family Aquidulcibacteraceae; genus REEB506. The sequence goes on along the minus strand of JAGWZE010000022.1, from coordinate 13,952 downwards.
CCAGCGTCGGCAGGAAGCTGACGAGCGTGGTGTTGGAGTAGAGGGGCGTAGCGACCAATGTCACGGCGTCCCCGAAGCCGAAGGGGGCGAACGCTCGAATCTGTCGCCACCGCATGGCGTTGTTGTGAACGATGCCTTTCGGGACCCCCGTCGTCCCTGATGAATAGATGATATTGAACGGGTCGTCGGGACCGCGAACGACCGACTCCGGACGAGTTTGTTCAGGGCCCAACCACGCGTCCAACCGGTCCAACCGGACGAGCCGCGCGGCGGCTCCCTCAAGCGCCGGCGCGGACACATGATCCGCGAACGCCAGAGGCGCGCCGCAGTCCGCGATCATGGCGGCGAGTTGGGTCGGTGTCGCCGAGGGCGGGAGGGGTGTCGGCGTGCATCCGGCGCGCAGCGCGCCGAGAAAGACGAGCGCACACGAAAGGGTTGTTTCGGACACGAGGGCGATGTTGTCGCCGGGGGCTGCGCCCGCGCGCTGCAAAGCGGCGGCGAACCGATCCATCTCGGCATTCAACGCGCGGTAGGACAGGACATCATCGCCGTGAATGAGCGCCGCCTTCTCGCCGCGCCCCTGCGCGTGACAGGCGATGAGATCGGAAAGCAGGCCGAAATCGCGATCCAGAAGCGCCGCCGCCGTTTCTGTCGTCATCCCATACCCCGGTCCGCCCTGGTGTGCGCGCGTCACGGCTGCGCTTCGCCCGCATGGCGATCTTGAGACATCGGTCTACAGGAATAATTTTCCCCGTCAAAGTCTCCGTGAATGTATTTTATGGTGAGGTATGCTCTTGTGGCGGATTTGGTCGTGGGGTACGGAAAGTGCGCTCGCCTGTTCGCTCGCTGGCGAAGGGGCGGGGTTGCGATATCTGGCGCATCGTCAGCGGATTTAGAAGCGATCTGACCGTCTATGCCCCCAATCCACAGCAAGCATCTGGTTGATCCGGAATTGCAGTCACTGCTGGACGTCTTTCCGACCGTGCAGTTCGGCGCGGACATGTTGCCGGCCCTGCGGGCAAACGTCCCAGAATACGCGCGCGCCGCCATTGATCCGAGTGAGACCGACTTGACCGTCCATCACGTCGACGGTCCGGCGGGGGCGGGAAGCATTGAGGTCTGGTTTTATCGGCCGCACGGCGTGAGCCAGCCCTTGCCGTGTCTCCTCCATATCCACGGCGGCGGTTTCGTGGTGGGCGACGCTGCGCATCTCGAGCCCATTCATCGGCGGATGTCGGCCAAGCTGAAGTGCTGCATCTTGTCGGTCAATTATCGACTCGCCCCGGAAACGCGTTCCCCGGGCCAGGTCGAGGATTGCTACGCGGCCCTGACGTGGCTGGTCCATCAGGCGTCGGACCTCGGCGTGGACCCCGCGTCAATCGGCGTGGGCGGTGAGAGCGCCGGCGGCGGCCTCGCGGCGGCCTTGGCGCTGCTGGTCCGGGACCGAGGTGAGTACAGGTTGAAATTCCAGCACCTGATCTACCCCATGCTGGATGACCGCACCTGCGTTGATCCAGCGCCGCATGCCTATGCCGGGGAATACATCTGGACGCCCGGCAACAACGTCTTTGGATGGACGAGCCTCCTCGGCAGCGCTCCGGGGGGCGCCGACGTGCCGATCTATGCCGCGCCTGCCCGCGCTTTAGATCTTGCGGGCCTGCCGCCGACATTTCTGGCGGTGGGCGCCCTCGACCTGTTCATCGACGAGAACATCGACTACGGCCGTCGCCTGATCCGGGCGGGAGTCCCGGTCGAGCTTCACGTCTATCCCGGCGCCTTTCACGCCTTCGACGTGTCGCCAACGGCCGCGGTGGCGAACCAGATGCGAAAGGACAGTTTCGACGCGCTTGCGCGCGCCCTCGCGCGGTGATCGGGGTTGTCTGGCCGATCATCGCCTTGCAACGCTGCGCAGTGGTGCGACATCATCGGCTGGATGCGAGTGATCTGTCCAACCAGTCCATTGTTGATTGCAAATTACCCCGCGGAGAGCGGGCGCCCACGGGATCGGATAGGCGAGCCTTGGAAGACGCACCTGGAACACGCGAGAAGGGGCGGGTAAGCCGCAAATACGCCGAGCGGCAGGCAAAGATCATTGGCATTGCCACGCGCATCATCAATCGGCGGGGCGTGAGCGGGATGACCCTGGCGCAGGTCGCCGCCGAGATGGGCATGACGCCCGCCAACGTCGCCTACTATTTCAAGACGAAGGAAGATCTTGCCGTCGCCGCCTTCTTGGCGGAGCTGCCGCGGCTGATCGGCATTTTCAAATCCAACACCGAGGACGCGTATCCTGAAAGCGTCGCCGGTCTCATCGAGGCGTATTTCAGCTTTGTCGCCCGTGTCGCAGACGGAACGGAAGACGAGCTGATCTCGCCCAATGACATCCGGGCGCTGAATTCGGATGAGGTGTCCGCCATCTATGCGAACGTCTTTCGCACCGTCCGTGCGCAGACGTTCGGGCGGTTGCCGAGTGCGTTCGATCGCAAGGGCGTGAATGCGCTGACCCATCTCCTGCTGGCTCAGTTCCATTGGTTTCACGCGTGGCGGTTCAACATCCATCCCGCCGACTATGCGCGGTCCGGGCGTCGCGTCTCGGACGTGCTGATCAACGGGATCGCCAATCCCAGGCGCCGGCTTGATCCGGAGTGGTTCTCCCGATCCCTCCCGCCCATGGAGGCGGGCGAAGTCAGCGGCAAGGACGCGTTTCTTCAGGCTGCAACCGAGCTCATCAACGAGCAGGGGTACCATGGCGCGTCCGTCGAGCGCATTTCGGCGCGCCTGAGCGTCAGCAAGGGATCGTTCTACCACCATGTCGAGGCCAAGGATGACCTGATCACGGCCTGCTTCGATCGGACGATCAGCATCATCCAATCGACGATCGCCGAAGCGGAGGCGCAGTCATCCAATGCGCTGCAAGCGCTTGCGCTTCTGGCGGCGACCTTGGTGCGCAGACAACTCTCCGGCGAAGACGCGCTGCTGCGGCTGTCTGCCGGCACGACGCTGCCTGAAGCCCTCCAGCCGAACGTCTACATGGCCTATAATCGCATCGCCCTTCGCATCGCCTCCATGTTCAACGACGGCATCATCGATGGATCGGTGCGGCCCATCGATAGCTACGCGGCCGCGGAGGTTCTGTTGGGCATGATCAACACGTCCGACGAGTTGAAGTACTTCGTCCGAGACATGAATTTCGACGTTGCCGCACAATTCTACATTCGCCCCTTGTTTTCGGGAATTCGCGCCCTGCGGTAATCCCCCGGCGCGAGGTCGTCCGGGCGGATACAGCCTGCGCCAGAAAGCGCCGCGGCCAGCGCCGTCGGGCGCGATACCAGAGAATAAAATGCGCGCCAATCATGTTGACGGGGCTGCGCGCAGGTGTAGACCGGTATGAAAAATAAGCTCTGCATTCGTGGGAGCGTAAATGGCCGCACATGGGGAGGCGCGTCGCATGGAAACCGCGCAGGTCAAGTCGCCCCATGGGTTCTGGACGCGGTTCTCCTACGGCATCGGGGCCATTGCGTTCGGAGTGAAGGACAACGGCTTCGGCGCCTTGCTGTTGCTGTTCTACAATCAGGCGCTTGGACTTGATGCGCGTCTGGCGGGACTCGCGATCGGAATCGCGCTCGTCGTCGACGCGTTCCTCGATCCGCTGATCGGCTACGCATCGGACCGTCTGCGCACGCGCTGGGGGCGACGGCACCCCTTCATGTACGCCGCGGCCTTGCCGGCCGCGCTCAGCTACCTTTTCCTCTTTTCGCCTCCCGCCGGCCTCAGCCAGACGGGCCTCTTCGCCTATCTCCTCGCCAGCGCAATTTTCGTCAGGGCGTTCATCGCGCTCTACGAGATTCCGAATGCGGCGCTCGTGGCGGAACTGACGGAAGGGTACGATCAACGGACCAGCTATTTGAGCTGGCGATACTTCTTCGGCTGGACGGCCGGATTGACGATGTCGGTCGCCGCGTTCGGCTATTTCCTCAGCGCCGGCGTCGACGGCGTCGCGGGCACACAGGTCCCCGCCAATTATCACGCCTATGGCGTCGCCGCCGCGATCATCATGTTCTCGGCGATCATGACCTCGGCGCTGGGGACCCATCGGGCGATCCCCTGGCTGGTTCGTCCGGCGGCCCGCGACGCGCGCGGCCCACGGAGCAATCCGCTGCGTGACGTGGGGAGCGCGTTTTCATCGCGATCCGCAATCGTCATTCTGCTGGCTGGAATGCTGTATTCGCTGTCGATGGGGATGGCCGGGGCCATCGCGCCCTACATCTACGGTTACTTCTGGGCGCTGACGCCGCAGCAGATTTCGATCCTGTTCAGCGCCGGTTTTCCCGCGGCCTTTGTCGCGCTCGGCCTCACGCCTTGGCTCGTGCGGCGTTTTGACAAGCGCCGCGCCTCGATCGGGATCGCCATCGCCATCGTCGTCACGACGCCGCTTGCCCTGACGCTGCGCATGCTGGGCATGTTCCCCGAGCCGACTTCGCAGGTATTCATGCCGCTGCTTTTCGGGCTCGGCGCCGTTTCCGCCGCGCTGCTCATGGCCCAGGGGATCCTGTTCACGTCTATGTTGGCGGACGTCGTCGAGGAAGCGGAACTCAGAACAGGTCGGCGGGAAGAGGGCGTCTTCTTCGCTGCAAACACGTTCGTGCAGAAATGCGTCTCGGGGCTCGGCGTCTTCGCGGGGGCGACATTGTTGGCGCTGGCGCAGTTTCCCGCGCACGCCAGTCCCGGAACCGTGCCAGACAGCGTGATCACGCGCTTGAGTGAATACTACATCGGCGCATTCGTCGTGCTCATAGGCGCTTCAATGGGCTGCGTCATCGCGTTCAGGATCACGCGCGCGCGCCACGTCGAGAATCTGAAGGCCCTGGCGCTTCGACGCGGCGCGCAACCGGCGTCGGGGGCGGATGTTGTCTAGGGCGGGCTAACCGAACTCCGATTTCCGGCAACCCAACCAGCGTGTGAAGCGCGGGAAAGCGCTCATAGGCCGACGCAGTGCGACGCGCACCTTCGAGAGAAAACGTCGATCGATTTGGTGGATCGAGTAGGGTGGGCGATCGAAACGGCGAAGCCGAGAAAGTGAAAGCGTAAGTAGCCGTGCTTAGATGGCGCTAAGGTGAGTAACGGCTCATCGCCGCAAGCTGATGAAGCGGACGCTGCCCCCAAACGTTGTCTCCCGCGGGCAGTCCCTTTGTGGGGCGCTGAACCGGCGACAGGCGGGCCCTGTTGATCTGCCGTCGGCTCTGCTGCAATCCCTCACGTAGTTAGGGCTTCGCTGGTCGATCGCCGTGTCCGGGCGCGTCCCCAAGCGTCCAGAACGCTCTCCTCGTAGCGCACGAGCCGGGGGCCATACTTCACGAAGGGCGGGCCCTCGCCGGTGACGCGCCAGCGGTTCAGCGTGTGCTTCGAGATCTGCAGGCGGGCTGCGGCCTGTTCGACTGTGAGCAGGGTGTCTTGCGCCATGGTGGTCTCCTTTTCGCGAGCGCCCAGCGCGCCGCGCCCACAAAGGAGAACGCTCGAAAACAGGCGGGTAAATCGCCTTCCCCGCGAAAATGAATTATCCGAACTCGGATGGAATCGCGTGATCCAAAATGTTCTGGCTCAGTCCGTTCCTGGCTTTTCCAGCAAGGAAACCAGACGACCCGCCCTCGCCCTCGATCGCCCTTAATCGCCCACCGCCGCAATTCGCGTGGTGGAAGAAAAGTCAGAACGTCGCAGGCGGCGTCCGATCACGGTTTTTGGGCTGCGCTCTCGCGGAGAAAGGCCGTCAGCGCCTCCGGCAGGTAGCCGATCAGCCGGGCGCCGCGCTTCACGAAGGTGGGGCCGATGCCCTTCGCGCGCCAGCTTTTCAGCGTGGCGGGGCGCACGTTGAGCAGGGCGGCGGCTTGTGCGGGCGTGAGGACCAATGGGCGCTCGGGGATCGGGGCGGGGCGACGAACGCTGCGCTTCGCGGGGCGCGGTTTCTCCGCCGTCGGGATCGGCGCCCTCACGGGCGGGAGTTCATCGAAGAGCGACAGCTGCCGCGGCCGGTTCTTGCCGCAGCTGCGTTCACCACGTCCCGATTTTGCTGCTCGCGGCATCCCACCCTCCACGGGCGGCGCGGCGTGCAACCTCGGCGCCAAATGCGGCCCTGCTCACAAGCACGTGACGAGTTCGGAGTATGCGGCGAGCGCGGCCTCGGTCGTCACGAGGCGCGCCGGCTCGTAGAGCGCCTGTGCGATAAGCAGCCGGCCGAACGGATCGCAATGGATCGGCGGAAGGTCCGCTACGCGAAGCGCCGCGACGGAGCTGACGGGATTTCTTCGAAGCCGCTGGCCAGCGCCGCCTCGAGGATCTCGCAGCGCATGACCTGAAAGGCCGCCTTGCCGAGTACGGACTTGATGGCGATTTCGGACCGCAAGTGCTTCGGCTGGTTCCATTCGCGCCCAGGCTGTGCTACTGTAGAACCATGATTACGATGACCGTTCGGGACGCAAACCAGAACTTCTCGAAGATCCTCGCTGAGGTCGAGAAGGGCGAAACCGTGCTCATCACCAAGAACGGCAAGACGGTCGCGGAATTGCGGCCGCGTTCGGACGATCCTCGCGACGATCCCGAGTGGCGCGCCGCTTACGAGCGGATGGTGGCGCTGATGCGCGCCACGCCCGCAACAGGCTATCGCGTCGGGAAAATCACCGAAGACGACAAGTACGGCGATGCGCCATTGGGCGACGCGACGTGACGAAACGCGCCGCGCTGGACAGTAATGTCCTTGTCTATGCCGAGCTGGAGCCGGAAACCCCCAAAGGCATCCGATCTCAACGCGTGATCGAGATGGCTGCGCCGCGCGGCGTGATCGCGGCCCAGGTGATGCTCGAGTTCGTCGCCGTGGTGCGACGTCGACGGCCTGAAAGCCTCACGAGCGCTCTCGCAAAAGTCGACGCACTCTCGAAGGTGTTCGAGGTGGTCCCGACCAACACCTTCGTGGCCGGCAAAGCGCTCACCATGGTGCGTGATCATCAGTTCCAGGTTTGGGACGCGGTGATCTGGGCGGCGTCGCGGGAAGCTGGCGCGACGCTCTTGTTTACTGAGGACTTGCAGGATGGATTGGCGCTGAACGGCATGAAGGCCGTCAATCCATTCAGCCTGTCACAAGCGGACCTCGCCGCCTTGCTGCCGGGCTAGGAGCGTCGTCCTCGGACGTTTCCGCCTTTCGCCGCCGTTCGCGGCTATTCGCGTTGCTGGCCTCGAGCGCGCCTCAGCCTTTGAAAAGCGGCATCCAGCGGGATGCCCCGTTCGGGATCAGCGCGCATCCGGTCATACGTTTCGGCGACGTCCGTCGACAGCCATCCCTCGATTGCACCGTCGATGGTGTGCTCGGAGCTTTCCCCGCCCGCGTCGTCCTTGGCGGCCTGCGTGTTCGGGGGAACGTCCTGCGCTGCCATCGGCGCCTCCTGGCTTTCGACGCTAGGGCGATTGTGCGCCGGACGCATCAACCGCCCAGCGCGTCGGGTAGGGCTCCATCGCTCGACTTGCCTCAATCGTCTGCCTTTCGAGCCAGCATGTAGGCCCGCAAGACTTGGTTCATCCGGCTCAGGTGGCCCGGCCCCTGCGCGCGAAACCAGGCGATCACGTCCTCGTCGAGCCGCAGTGATACGGCCTGCTTTGCGGCTGAAGGCTTCAGCACCAGTCGAGCCGTCTCAAAGAAGGCCGCATCCATTTCGGGGAGGTCCGACCGATCGATGTCGGCGTCGGCGATTGCCTCGATCTCAGCCAAGCGCTTTTTTGAGATAGGCATGGAAGAGGGTGCTTTCCCGGCGCGTGGCTTTGCGCGCGCTGATGATGCGGGTGACGCCGTCGCGGTCCGTGTGGACGACGGCGAGGACGACGACGCCCGCGAGGAGCCCGAAGCTGATTTCTCTGAGTTCGCCGGTTTCGCGCTCGTCGATCCGGCTGAGGATCGGGCCATCGAAGATCCGCGCGGCTTCCGAGAAGCGGATCCCGTGCTTGCGGAAGTTCGCGTCGTCTTTGTCATCGTCCCACTCGAAGTCCATGTCCGTGCGCCATGTATATACAAATGTAGTTACAACCGTGGTCGGTTGCAAGCAGACCGTCAGCGATCCAGCCCCAACCCCTTCGACAAGTCCTTCACAGCCGTGATGGCCTGGTGGCCCGTCATCGCCGCCGTGATCTCCAGCCGCACCCGATCGCCGATCTCGAGGCCGTGGCTTTGCCCCATCGGCACGACCGTGAGGGACCCGCCGCGCCCGAAGACGCCGACACGGCCTGAAGAAAGATCGACCTCGCGCTCCAGCTTCCAGGACTGATCCAGCGCCTGCGTCGGATCGACTAAGGCGCGTCCGCTGCGGGACGCGGCGTCGCGGCCGAAGGCCGTGCGCTCCGCCTGCGCCAAGTCCTCGCGCGCGCCGTCCCGATACCGAAACACCCCCTCGCGATCGCGCGCCCCAAGCCCGGAGCGGGCGAGGTGCGTCGCGCGCGCCTCCAACGCGCGGCGCACTGCAGGCACGTCCGGCAAGGTGTGGCGGCCATAGTGCGCGACCTGGTCCAGCGCGCGATCGAGGTCGGTGTATTCAGGAGATCGCGTTTGCTCCTGCACCGGACGATCACTGAGGGACTGCACTTCGGGCCGGCGCCCTGATGGTTCGAGCCGCACGAGATCGCCCGGGACGAGCCCGTCGACCGCGTCGCGCGACGTGTTGAGCAGCACCCGCCCGTGTTCGGCGGTGTCGATGACGAGCACGCCGCGCTCGCCATGCTCGCCGCGCGGACCGGCGCGCTCCACCACGCCATCAAGCCGGCCCATGCGCGGCTCGTAGACGCGCCCGCGGGTCAGTTCGCGCTTTACGTCGATGGGGCCCTGCGCTTCGAGCTGTTCGCGCCAGTTTTCGGCGAAGCGGAGCTCGTTGCGCCGGGTTTCCTCGGCAAGACCGATGCGGGCAAGCTCACCGGCCCGCGCCCGCAGCGCGTCGCGCTCGAGCGCCTGTAGGCGCACGACGCGATCCTCGCCGATCACCGCCTCGAGCTGCTGATCGAGCCGCGTCCAGCCGCGGGCTGTGAGCTCGCGCTCCAGGCGCAGCCGATCGTCCGCCGGCGTGCGCTCGCCGATGTGCTGTGTCGCGATCTCGCGGGCGGCCTCTCGGAGGCCATGGGAGATGTAGGCTTTGGGGATGACCAGGGCCACCCCGTCGCCCCGCACGCCGCGCAGGATGACGTGGGTGTGGGCGTTGTCGGTGTTGTGGTGATCGACCGCGACCCATTCGAGCTCGACGCCGAGATCGCGCTCCATCTGCGCCATCAGCTCGCGCGTGAACTCCCTCTGGTCGGGGAGGAGGTCGCCGCGCTCCGCGCCGATCATCAGCCGGAAGTGGCGGGGATCCTCCTCGGCCCAGTCGCGCATCCGGCCATGGGCGTCCTCGGCGACGTCGTGCTCCTGGTCGTAGAACTGGCCGCGCTCCCCGTCCTTCCCGGCGCCGTCGCGCTCCAGATAGCCCGCGTGGGCGCTGAGCCCGCCGCCGCGGCCGCCGCCTCCGCCGCCATGGGCGTGGAAGCTCGCCTTCACGATGACCCGCTGGCGACGATCACCGTCGCCGTCGAAGGGCGTCGCGTTGCGCCCGAACAGCCGGCCGCGCTGCGCCGCCTTCAGCTTCGTAAGACGCGCGCTCGCGCTCTTGGAGGCGCCCTCGCGCCCGCCGCCGCCTGATCCCAAACGGACCCGGAAGCGGTCTTCGCCGGCTGTCTGGGTGGGGGTGTCCTTCGCCATCGCGTTGGCCTTCGTGGGACATCGGAAAGTCGTGCGCCGCGCGCCTCGACTTGCCCCAACTCTAAGGCGCGCAAGGGATTGCGTCAAGAAAAACTCGGCCTTTATCTTGCTCTCCGCTTTGTTTTCTCAGATGATGTCGGTGGATATCAAGCAGAGACGAGGCGCTAATACTTGTGACATCTTGAGGCGAGGTGAGGCAAGAGCGCGAGTATGTGGGTGGGAGGACGCGGGGATGGGAGAAGTTGCGAGGGAGGGCGGTGAAGAGGCGGCGCACGGTGACTCCACGGCGCTTTTCCGGGATCGACGGCGCGCGCGCGGGGGGCGGATTCCAGACCTGTACGAGGGCGATTGGCGGCGATCGGATCAGAGTGGCTTTCCGCTTGGTCGATCAGGCTGGTGGGCGCTATTGGGGATTGGACCCGAGCACGGCGCGCCTGGACCGCTGTTGCTGCTCGGTCGGCGCGCCATCCGGGATGAGGTGCTGCTGCGGATCCTCGCGCGCTATCCCGGCGGCGTGGTGCTCGTCGATCACAGTCGTCTCGTGGATCGCCTCGCGCGCGGACCGGCGTTTCGGTTCGAGCCGGGCGCGCCGTTCTCGGTGGGGTTCAATCCTCTGGGCGCGATCCGCAGTGGTGATCTGGCCTGGCGCGATCTCGTTCTGCTGGCGGCAGAGCTCGTGGGCGAGGAGGGCGAAGCGGTCGTCGAGAGCGCTGCGGCCGTCCTCGGCGATCATCTGATCGGCGCCGCACCCGAGCGCCGTACGCTCGCTGCGCTGCGTCGGCGGCTGTTCGATGGGGATGGGGTTCTGCGCGGCGTCATGGCGGGGTTCGAGGGGCCGGTCTCGGCTGGGATTGCGCCGGTGCTCTCCGAGATCATCCGCGTTCGGCAGAGCTGGCCGGCATCGCCTGAGGTGGCCCACGCTGCCGTCGAGCGCTTGAGAGGGGCGCTCGCCGGTCTTTCCGACGGGCGGCTCGCCGAAGTAACTGGCCGCCAGGACATCGATCCGGCCGATCTCGTGCGCGGGGTTGGCCTGTCGACCCTGGCGCTCATGCCGATGGTGGGCGGCGAGATCGGGCTTGATCCGGTTCTGTCGGCGATCATAGGTCAGGTGCTGGATGCGTTGATCGCGGCGCGCGTAGGCGAAAGGCCGGCGCGTCGCGTTGCGCTCGTTGTCTCAAGCGCGTCGGCGATGCCTGCGCCGATGCTGCCCCGGAAGACGTGGGGGCAATTGGCGGCGATTGGTGTGGATCTGCTGGTCGCGGCAGACTCGATCGACGACGCGCGAGGCTTCCTCGGCGGCCGGATGTGGGACGAGATGTCTGCGCGCGGCGAGCCGTTCTCAACTGTCGTGCTCGCAGGACCATGCGGCGAGGTCGATGCGCGGGCGCTGTCGCATCGGGCGGGGCGCGTGGAGCGCATCCATATGTCGTTCGACCGTGGATGGCCGACGGTGCGACGGGTCGTGCTGCCGCGCCTGGCGCCGGAACGGCTGATGAAAGCGGGTGCCGGCGACATCTGGATCGTGGGCGGCGACGTCGCCCCGGTCTGGGCGCGCATGGAGGCAACATCGGCGGACGGGGCTCAGATCGCCCGCCCGCAGTCGTCGGCGCGATCGCCCGCCTGGTCCGCGCCGCCGCAAAAGCGGCGCGCGCCGGTGGCGAATGCGCCCAGGCCCGAGCCGCCGCCACCACCGCCGCGGCCGCCGCGCGCGCCGCTGGATGTCCGTGAGGTGCTGAAAGCGAAGTCGGGCCAGCGTCGGAGGCCGAACCTATGACCTCCAAACGTCAGCTTACGTTGCATCTCGATGCCGACATCGCGCGCGTCCTCGACCTCGAGGCCACGCGCCGCGGCCTCACGCTGTCACGCGCGGCCAACGACGCCCTGCGTCGCGCGCTGATCGACGAGGCGGGCGAGGGGCTCGCAACGACCGTCAAGGCCCGGCTTGATCGTATGGAGAAGCGGGATCACGCCCGCGCCCGCGATGTCGCGGAGATAAGGGAGGCGCTGCTGCTTTTCGTGCGGTTCTGGTTCGAGCGCGCCGGGCCGATTGAGGACGATGATCCGGACGCCGAGGCGGATGCGAAGGCCCGGTACGAGGCGTTCCTGGAGATGTTGGCGCGGGAGCTCGACAGGTAGCGTTGTCGGCTGCCATAGGCCGACGCCGAAAACGAAACGACAATCAGCTCAGCGATATAGTGCCGAGGCCCTACTGCGTTCGCTTAGCCGGATAGGGCGCGGAAGGCCGAGTGGCCCACCGCGCCACCGCTAATCAGAAGTTGAAGCCCAGCCGGATTTCGCCCGTCCGCGGCGGACCGAAGCTGTCATAGACGCCGGAGAAGAAGACGTCGGCGCGTTGGACCCGATACAGGTCGTCGCCCAGGTTGCGTCCGATGACTTCTACATAGTAGCCGCCATTTGGCGCGGTCCATCGGGCGGTGGCGTTGACGACGCCTGACGACGCGTCAAAGTTTTGCGGCGCATCGATCGTCAGCGGAAAGATGATCTCGCCGCGGTACGCATACTCGACACGCGCGCGCACGTCGCCGCCGAGCAGTGCGCCCTCATACGACACGCCAGCGGATCCGCTCCACTCCGGCGAAAGCGGCAGGCGCGTACCCGAAAGGTCGAGATTGTTCGACGGCGAAATGTAGCGGTCGAAGGTGGCGTCGAGGTACGTCGCGTTGAGATCCGCGCTGAAGCCGCCGCCAAGTTTCAGGTCGGTGTTCAGTTCGACGCCCGTGATTTTTGCACCCTCAGCGTTGTTCACGGTCGCGAACGCACCGCCACCCGTGCCCGTAAACACCAGCGTGCGCAGCTGCAGATCGGTGTAGTCGTAGTGGAAGATCGAAGCGTTGAACGTCGCTTTGCCATCCGCGAGCGTCGAGCGCAGGCCTGCTTCATAGGCCACGATCTCTTCGGGATCGTAAGCCGTCGGCGGGCCAGCGGCGAGCAGGTTGAAGCCGCCACTTTTGAAGCCCTGGCTCACGCCGATATAGGTCAGAACGTCGGAAGTCGGCCGATACTGCAGTTGCACCTGCGGGGTGAAAGAGTCGAACTTCCCTTTGACGTTGGCCGTCGTGCTGCTGATCAGATTGCGCTGATTGCCCTTCTTTTCGTCCTCGTTGTAGCGAGCGCCCGCCATCACCGCCCACTTGTCGGCGAACTTGTACGTCGCCTGTCCGAAGATCGCCTTCGACTTGCCTTTGCTCGCCGTCGTGGCGCGCGCGAAGGGGAACGGCACGCGCCAGTCAACGGCCTGATCCGCGTCGTCGCTGTAGAAATAAAGGCCAGCCGTCCACTCGAGGTTTCCGCCACTGGCGTTGGAGAGCTGGAGCTCTTGGGACTTGGAATCGACGTTGGTTTCCGACGTGAAGGTTTCGTTCGGATCGCCGGTGAAATCGAAGTCGAGCGCGTCGTTGGCACGGTACTTGGTCACGCCGGTGATCGACTTGAGTTGCAGATCCCCGATTTTCCAGTTCAGCGTTGCGGCATAAACGTCACTGTCGCGGTGGTTGAACACCGGCGCGTCGATCCGGATGTTGCGCTCGTCGATGCGCTGGAGATTTGCAGGCACGACGACGGCGTAGAAGTTCGCCGGGAACGACTTGAAGGCCGCATCCGTGGAAATGCCGTAGCCAACGGTGCCATCATCGCGCGTCACGTGCGCGAGAAGTGTCAAATCGACGATCGGCGACAGTTGGAAGCGGACCGATCCCCGGCCGCCAACAAAGTCCTGCGCGTCGAGATCCGTGCCACGCAGCACGTTCCTCGTGTAGCCATCGTCCTTGACGTACGAGAGCGCGAAGCGGCCCGCGACCGTATCGCTGCCGCCATTGAGGGCCACCTGGCCACGCACGAGGCTGTTCGAGCCGACGCCGACGAACCCTTCGGCTGAATAGCCTTCGGTTGGCGCGCGCGAGATCACGTTCAAGGCGCCGCCCGTGGCGTTGCGGCCGTAGAGCGTGCCCTGCGGACCTTTGAGAACTTCCACGCGGGCCACGTCGAACAGGTCCGTGAGGATCATGCTCGACTGGGGCAGATACACGCCATCGAGGTGTACGGCGTTGGACGGGTCGGAGCCGACGCTGCGCACATTGTTCGAGACGCCGCGGATCGCGACGTTGGTTTCGCGGTTTCCGTAGGAGATCGCGAGGCCTGGCACGATCTTTTGCAGATCGAACGAGTTGGCGATGCC
>JAGWZE010000047.1 GCA_018969015.1 Alphaproteobacteria bacterium | reverse complement strand
ACCACGACGGCCGGCCCGGCGCCGCGCGAGGTGCGCCGCTTCCTCGTGGGGCCCGTGGGCTCGGAGATCTGCGGGCCGATGCTTGCGCCGGACGATCGGGCGTTTTTCTGCGCCATCCAGCATCCTGGCGAGAGCGACACGGCCGAGAAGTCGTTCAACGAAACGCGCTGGGCCGGCGGCGCGCCGCCCTCCTCGTTCCCCGACGGCGGCTGGCCGCGATCGGCGGTCGTGGTGGTGACGAAGGCCGACGGCGGAATCGTGGGGACGTAAGGGCCTGCCCCACGATCCGGCGGTATCTTCGGAGCGCGCCCCGGCGCCGGCCTATTTGCGTTTGCGGAATGTGCGGTTCGTCATGGCGCGGGCGAGCGTCATGGCGGCGTGGACCTGATCCTCGTCCTTGGCCTTGTCGCCTTCGGAGAGCGCGTCCCACGGCACGAGATTGGGGTGCACGCGGCGATCGTTGTCGCGCTTTTCGCCAGGGCGCCAGCCGGACATCAGGCGCTCGGCGGACCAGCGCAGATGCTCGGTCTGCGCGAGCTTCAGCGCCATGCCGTCGGGCATCGCCATGGCCTCGCCGGACTGTTTGTCCGGCGCGGCGATGAACCCCATGTCCCAGAGCTTCACGAGCGCGTGGTCGGCGGTGGCGCGATTGGCGGCGCGGTAGGTTTCGGCGACGTCGCCGAACGAGCGGCGCAGCGCCTCGAGCGCGCGATCGGAGGCATGGCCGCGCGCCTCCACGCCCTTCTGGTACATCTGGTGCGCGATGCCGGCGCCGACATCGAGCGCGCCATCGATGATCATGCGGCGCGTCGCGGTTTCCTGGCAGGCGCCGAAGGCCTGGAGATAGGCGTCGTCGATGTCGGGCGTCTTGTCTCCGGCGGCGTAGAGCTTGGAGAACTCGGAGACGTCCGTCTCCTTCATGAAGATCGGCGCGGGCCAGATCGGGCCATTGTTGGCGGCGCGCAGCAGCGCGAGCGCGAGCGTGATGGTGTCGCCGTCCGAGCCGGTGGAGACGACGACGGCGCTGACCGGGCCACGCGCGGCCTGGATGTCCTGCAGAAGGTGCTCGTCGGCCGGACGCAGGGCCCAGTCATAGGCCTGGAACGCGATGTCGGCCTTCCAGATCGCGTGCGTGCGGGCGTGCGGGTAGCGCGCCTCGAAGCGACGCTCCGCGGTGGCGGGATCGGGTGTCACGACCGTGACCCGCGGCCCCTCGAAGTGCGCCGACCACAGCGTGACGAGCGCACGCACGGCCACGGCCTCCGCGGCGGTGTCGAAGCCGAACATCACGACGTGCGGCCGGGGATGCTTGTGGCTTTCGGCGACGTCGAGGATGGCCGGGGCGTAGCGCACGAGGAGCTGCCGCGCGGCGAGCTCGTCGAGCGAGAACGGGCGCGCGTCCGGCGCGGCCGGCGGCGGACGCTTCTTGTCGGACGCCGCCTGATCGCGCCGGCGCTGCTCCATGGCGCGCATCTCGCGGGCCTCCTGCAGGAGCATGGGCGACGTCAGGCCGACATGGATGGCGGCGGCGCGGCGGCGGGGCGCGCGGGCGGCGAGCGCCCGGACGGCGGCCTCGACCCGGAGGTTGCGGGCGTCGTCCTGCTCGAGCGCGACGACGTGGGCGGCATGGCCGGCGCGGGCGGTGCGGAGCGTATCGGCGACGGTCGGATCGCCGACGATCAGCATGATGCCGCTCTTTCGGACCGCCCAGGCGGTCTCCTCGGCCAGGGAGTCCGTCACGAGAACGACGCAGTCGCCGACACGGGCGCAATCGCGGGCCAGGGACAAGGCCGGCGCGCCGCCACCGGCAACCACCACATGGCCAGAAGAGCCGGCGTGGAAGAACTGCGCCAGCGACGAGCCGAGCTGGCCGGAAAACGCGAACACCAGGCCGACCACCGGGACGGCGAGACCGGCGAAGCGGGCGACGCCAAGAAGCTCAGACGGCGCAGGAGAGAGCGAGTCCTGCACGCCAAGGGCGCCGAACGTGCGATAAAGCGCATCCAGTTCAGAGACTTGCGGCCCCGCGCTGCGCCAGCCCACGAAGCCGGCCCAGATCCAGATCACGGCCAGCGCGGTCAACACGCCCCAGCGCACGAGCGGGGCGCGGCTGTGGGCGAGCGCCGTCAATACGGAGGCGAGGCGCGCGAAACTGTTCCCGTATCGTCTCCCCACGCGGCCGTCTCCTCCCCCGTCCCGCGAGGCTGCGCCATGGGCGGGCCGGATGCAAGGTCGGGCCCCACAGGGTGGCCGGGCGCGCCGGCAACGGGCCGTTCATGCCTGTGTGATACGGTTCACCCTCCATTGTTCCGACTTGTCGGTCAGTTCCGCCAGAAGGCCGGGGTTCATGTCGAGCGACACTGCCCGATCCGTCGCAGCCGTGTCCGAGGTGCGCGCCCAGGATGCGCCCGTTCTCGCGGCGCTGACCTTGATCCTCGGCGCCCTGGCCGCGCTGACGCTGCATGCCGGCTGGCCGCTCGCCTGGGCGCTGGGATCGATCGTGGCCAACCGGGCCTCTGTGGCCGCGCTGCGCGCCCTGGCGGACGGCGATCCCGTGCGCGGGCGCGGGCGCACGGCGGCGATCGCCCTGAGCGGCGTGGCGTCGACGATCTACGTGCTGCTTCCGATCGCCCTCTGGGGCGCGGGCCGCCACGACCTTGCCGCGGCCGCGGCGGTGCTGTGGTGCGGGATCGCCTTGCGCACCTCGGCGGACCTCGGGCGCCACTGGTCGACGCACCGCGGACGCCTGGGCCGGCGCGATCCGGCGTTCTGGGTCGGGGTGGCCGCGGTCGCCCCGCCGGCGGCGGCCATGGCGGCGGCGCCGGTTTGGACGGTCGTAAGCGGCGGCGGTCTGCCCACGGCGGCGCTGTCGCTGGCGGCGGTCGGGAGCTTCTTCGTCTTCACCTATGCGTTCTGGCGCCGGCAGGCCGAGACGCAAGCCGAGCTGCAGGCGACGCTCGCGGATCTGCGCCAGCAGCAGACGATCGCCAAGCTGCTGTTCGAGCAGGGCTCGCTGAACGTGGCGCTGTGCGATCGCGACATGCGGATCCTGGCGGTCAGCCAGCGCTGGCGGGAGTCGTTCGACGCCGGCTTCGACAGCGTCGGGATGACGTTCTACGAGGCCCTGCCCTGGTGCCCGCCGCATTGGCGCAACGCGCATCGCGCCGCGCTTTCCGGCGTGGTCGTGCGCGAGGAGCAGGACGAGATCATCGGCCCCGACGGGACCCCGCGCTTTTCGCGCTGGGAGGCGCGGCCGTGGCGCACACCGCGCGGCGACGTCGGCGGCGTGATGGTGTATGGCCAGGACGTGACGTCGCTCGTCGTCGCGCAGCGCGAGAACCAGGCGAACCTGGAGCGCTTGCGGCACGCGCTGGAGACGGTCGGCGCGGCGGTGCTGGAAGTGGATCTCGCCGCGCGCTCCGTGATCTCATCGCCCAACGTCGAGGCCATTCTGGGAACGACGCCGCGCTTCGAGGACGTCATCTCGAAGGACTCGCGCTTCGTGCCGCACGAGGATCGCGCGACGCTGCGAGACGCGATGCGCGCGATCATCGTCAAGGGCGAACGGCGCGTGATCGAGCATCGCATCCGGCGGCTCGACGGGCAGATCGTGTGGCTGCAGACGTCGGGGCAACGGCTCAGCGACAAGGGCCGGATCGTGCTCCTTTTGAGCGATATCACGGCACGCAAAGCGCGCGAATCGGCCTTTCTGGACGCGATGCGCCAAGCGGAAACGATGCTTGCAGGAAAACGTGCGGTGACGCCGGCGGCGACCGTCACGGGAAAAACGCCCGTCCCGCTGCGCAGTGTGTCAGCGGCGGAGCCCCCCACGCGCGCCGTCCTGCCGCCGCCCGGCGACCATATCGACGAACTGTTCGAACGCCTGGCCAACCTGCTCCACGAGCTCGACGCGCGCGATCGCGCACTG
Source organism: Alphaproteobacteria bacterium (assembly GCA_018969015.1). Lineage (GTDB taxonomy): Bacteria > Pseudomonadota > Alphaproteobacteria > Caulobacterales > Aquidulcibacteraceae > REEB506. The sequence continues at coordinate 10,677 of JAGWZE010000047.1, read as the reverse complement.
GTGCAGGCGATGACCGCCCTCGATGAAGCGCGCTCGCTGGCGGAGGCCGGGAGCCAGGCCAAATCGCAGTTCCTCGCCAACATGAGCCACGAGCTGCGCACGCCGCTGAATGCGGTGATCGGCTATTCGGAGATCCTCATCGAGGATTTGTCCGGCGCCGGACACGCCGATCGCGCCGACGACGCCAACCGGATCCGAAAGGCCGGGCTGCATCTTCTCGATCTCATCAACGACGTACTCGACCTGTCGAAGATCGAAGCGGGCCGCCTCGACATCAAGCCGGCGCACACCGCGCTTCAAGAACTGCTGGCCGACGTGGCCGAGACCGTCGCGCCGTCGATCCGCGCGGGCGGCAACGTGCTGCGCTTCAATGCCGAGCAGGCGCCCGCCGGGCTGACGACGGACGCCAAGCGCCTGCGCCAGTGCCTGCTCAATCTGTTGTCAAACGCCGCGAAGTTCACGCGTGACGGCGCGATCGACGTCGGCGTCGAAGTGGTTGGCGAAGGCGCCGGCGCGCAGCTGCGCTTCACCGTTCGCGACACCGGCATCGGCATGTCGCACGAGCAGCAATCACGCCTGTTCCAGCCGTTCGTTCAAGCCGACCCGTCCTCGACGCGCCGCTTCGGCGGCACCGGGCTCGGTCTCGTCATCACGCGGCGCCTCGCGCGCGCGCTGGGCGGCGACGTCCAGGCCGAGAGCACGCTGGGCGAAGGTTCGACGTTCACGCTGACCGTGGCGTGCGACCTCGACGCGTGGATCGCCGGATGTGCAGCGAACGATCCGGCCGCGCCGCCGCGCACGATCGTGGTGATCGACAATGAGGCCGAGATCGCCGCCGCCGTGCGTGCGGCGGCCGAGCCGATGGGCTTCGTCGTCCAGCATCTCGCCCAGCCGAGCCACGCGGTGCCGACGCTGCGGCTCGCCCCGCCGGCGCTCGTCGTGCTGGGGCTGGAGCAGCCCGAGACACTGGCGTGGGACGTGCTCGACGACTTGGCGCGTTTCGATGATTTGCGCGGCATACCCGTCATCGCCGTCAGCCCTGACGCCTATCTGCACCGCGCCATGCGCATGGGCGTCTCCGCCCATTTCGCCCGCCCGATGACGCCTTCCGATCTCGCCGCCGCGATCACACGGCTGACCACCCCCGCCTCCCAGACAGGAGACCACCGTGCATATCCTTCTCGTTGAGGACCACCCGGACAATCGCGAGATGCTTGCGCGGCGTCTCGAACGCAAGGGCTATACGGTCTCGTTCGCCGTCGACGGCGCCGAGGCGATCGATCGCCGCTTCGCGCTGGATCCGGACGTGATCCTGATGGACATCAGCATGCCGGTGATGTCGGGCCTCGAAGCCACTCGCCACATCCGCGCCCGCGAGACCGACAAGCGCACGCCCATCATCGCGCTCACGGCGCACGCAATGGAAAGCGCGCGGGTCGAATGCATCGAGGCGGGCTGCGACGCCTTCGCCACCAAGCCGGTCGACTTTCCGGCCCTGCTGGTGCTGCTGGCGACATATGGCGGCGCGCAGGCGGCCTGACCGCCGCCGCACCACACCGAACCAACCGGTGTCTGGACTCAGGCCTGGCGTTCGGCGGTGAGATGCGCGCGCACCCGCGCCACCAGCACCGGAAACGAATAGGGCTTGGCGACGTGATCGTTCGCGCCCGCTTCGAGAAGCTTCACGATCAACGGATCCTCGTCGCGCGCCGTCACCATGATGACGGGGAGATCGCGCTTGCTCCATTTGGCGCGGATGCGCTGGAGCGTTTCGAGACCATCCATCCCCGGCATCATGTAATCGAGCAGAACGGCCGCGTAACGCTCAGTTTCGAGCCGTTCGAGGCACTCCGCGCCGCTGCAGGCTTCATCGACCTTGAAATGCGCGACCATCAGACGGCGCCGCAAGACGATCCGATTGTCGTCGATGTCATCGACGACCAGGATACGCGGCCAATCCTCGCCGAGATCGAGCGAGCGGGACGCGGAGACGGTTTCCATGCGCAGTTCTCCTGCTGCCTCGATACCGCGCGGATGGTGAACAAAATGCTGCACGCGAGGGGCGGGAGGCGCCATGACTGGCGCCCGTTCCGCGCGGGACACGTTGCCGACCGCCCCGGAAACGCCTAGTCGAAGCGGAAAGGCCCCGTAGCTCAGCTGGATAGAGCAGCTGCATCCTAAGCAGACGGTCGGGAGTTCGAATCTCTCCGGGGCCGCCATGGGCCCGGGCCGATCACCCCCGGTGGTAGCGTGTGGCGGTCAGCTCGCCGGAAGCGGCGCAGGTCTTTGCGGCGCAGCGTTGCCTAGACGGCGGCGTCGGGCCAGCATCGCGCCGCCATGAACCGCACTCTCAGCGCCCTCGGCGCGACCATCTTCGACGTCATGTCCCGTCGCGCGCAGGAAACGGGCGCGATCAATCTCGGCCAGGGCTTTCCCGAGGACGACGGCCCCCTTGCGCTGCGCCAGGCGGCGGCGACGGCGCTGATCGAGGGCCCCAACCAGTACCCGCCGATGCGCGGCCTCCCCGCCCTGCGCGCCGCGATCGCGGAGCACTACGCGCGCCACCAGGGCGTCACCCTCGATCCGCTGCGCGAGGTGGCGGTCACCTCCGGCGCGACGGAGGCGCTCGCGGCGGCCTGCCTCGCCATGCTCAATCCCGGAGACGAGGCCATCCTGTTCGAACCGGCCTATGACGCATACCGCCCGCTTCTGGAGCGGGCGGGTGCGGTGGTGCGCACGGTCGGCCTCGCGCCGCCGCATTGGCGCATTCCCGATGGCGCCCTGGAAGCGGCGTTCACGGCGAAGACGCGCGTGGTGATCGTGAACACGCCGCACAATCCCGCCGCCGCGCTGCTGCACGCGGACGACCGCGCCCGCCTTGCGCGACTGGCCGAAGCGCATGACGCGATCGTCGTCAGCGACGAGGTGTGGGAACACATCACGTTCGACGGGCACGTCCACGACACGCTGCTCGCCGACCCGATCCTCCGCCAGCGGACGATCAAGATCGGCTCGGCCGGCAAGATGTTCGGCTTCACCGGGTGGAAGGTCGGGTTCGTGTGCGCCGCGCCGCCGCTGCTTGATCTCGTGGTGAAAGCCCACCAGTTCCTCACCTTCACGACGCCGCCAAATCTCCAGACGGCCGCCGCCGCGGGATTGGCCTACCCGGCGGCGTTCTTCGCGCAGCAGCGCGCCGATCTCGCGCGCAGCCGCGATCGCCTCGTCGCTGCGCTGCACGCGGAAGGGTTCGTGACGACGCCGAGCCGCGGGACCTATTTCCTGCTCGTCGATCTCGCCGCCTCGGGCATCGCCGCGGACGACGCGACGTTCTGCACGCGGGCCGTCGACGAGGCCGGCGTGGCCGCGATCCCGCTCTCGGCCTTCACGATCGCGCAGCCGGAAACGGGGTTCGTGCGGTTGTGCTTCGCCAAGCGCGACGAGACGCTCGACCGCGGGGCCGAGCGTCTCTCGAAGGCGCGCCGTTTGTTCGTGTGAGGCGCAGGCCGCGCCGTCAGTGTGCGTGCGATTCCGCGCCCGCCGCGGCGTCCCGCGCGCGCACCGTGAGCGTCGCTTCGACGGCGCCGGCTTTCTCGAACGTCAGCGTCAACGGGACCGTGTCGCCGACGGCGAGCGGGCCCGTGAGATCGGCAAGCATCAGGTGCAGGCCGCCAGGCGCGAACGCGACCTGACCACCCGCGGGGATTTCGACGCCGCCCGCGACCGGGGCCATCGTCATCATCGCGCCGTCCATCTTCATCTCGTGCACGTCGACCTTCCCGGCCTTCGGGCTGGCGATGGAGACGAGGCGATCGGGCGCGCCGCCGGGATTGGCGATCGTCAGGTACCCCACAGCCATCTTGGAGCCGCCCATCGTCGGCGGCGCCCAGGCGTCGCTGACGACCGGCGTCGCGGCCGGCGCCGGCGCTTCGGCGGCCGGCGGCGCGGCCTCCTGCTTCGCGGCCGGCGGTGAACACGCCGCCAACGCCGCGCCAAGACCAAAAGCCAACACCCACGTGCGCATCGCGCCCTCCCCGGAAAAGCGGCCCTGCTTCCCGCGTCGCCCCGCCCCCGTCAAGACGGATCGCGAACACGAGCGCGCGGCGCGGCCCCATGGGGGGCGCGACCCCAGCGCGCTTGCGCCCCGCGCCGCGAGCCCCTACCCCGAAAGCATGAAACCTGCCGTCAAAACGCTCGTCGAAGCCCTCACCCTCGAGCCGATCGAGGTCAATCTGTTCCGTGGCCACACGCCGCCGGACGAGATGAACCAGAACCGGATCTATGGCGGTCAGGTCATCGCGCAGGCGCTGATGGCGGCCTACCGCACCGTCGAAGGCCGCATGTGCCATTCGCTTCAGGCCTATTTCATCCGGCCGGGCGATCCCAAGGCCCCGGTGCTGTACGAGGTCGAGCGCTCCCGCGACGGCAAGTCCTTCACGACGCGCCGGGTGATCGCGATCCAGCACGGCGAGCAGATCCTGAACCTCGCGGCGTCGTTCCAGGTGGAGGAGCCGGGCTTCGAACACGCGACGGCCGCGCCCGCCGCGCCGGCGCCGGAAGACGTGCTGAGCGACCTCGACATCGTGGAGAAAGCCGGCGATCGCCTGCCGCCGCAGATGAAGGAAGTTCTGGCGCGCGACCGCGCGATCGAGATGCGCCGCGTGGACGGGATCAATCCGCTCAATCCGAAGAAAAAAGAGCCGGTGCAGAAGGTCTGGTTCCGCGCCTCGGACTCCGTCGGCGACGATCCGGCGATGAACCAGTGCGTCGTCGCCTACGCGACCGATATGAGCCTTCTGTCCACCTGCGCGCGACCGCACGGCGTGAGCTGGCTCACGGGCGTGCAGATGGCGAGCCTCGATCACATCATCTGGTTCCATCGCCCGTCGATGGCGCACGACTGGCATCTGTACGATCAGGACAGCCCCTCGGCCTCGGGCGCGCGCGGCTTCAATCGCGGCGCGATCTACACGCAGGATGGCCGGTTGGTCGCGAGCGTCGCGCAGGAAGGCCTCATCCGCCCGCGCAGTTGATCCCCCCGCGGCTAGGCGGAGAGCGCGCGCGCCGCGGCTTTCGCGAACACCGTCGGCAGGCCGGCCTGCGCGATCTCGGCCTCGTCCACCCACTCGCCTGCAGCGTCGGCGCGGCCGTCGCCGACCCAGACATCCAGATCCAGGGCAAAGTGCGTGAACACGTGGCGCACGACGCCGGCGGGTCGCCATGCGGTGGCGGCCGGCGCGTGCGCGGCGGCGTCCGCGGCCGTCCAGGCCGCCTCACGCCACGGCGTCGTCGGCAGCGCCCGCATGCCGCCGAGGAGGCCGTCCTCCGGGCGGCGCACCAGCAGGAGCCGCCCCTTCACGCGCAGCGCGAAGGCGACGCCATAGCGTTGCGGCTTGGCCGTCTTGGCGAGGCGGCGCGGGTAGCCGGCCGGCGCTCCGCCCGCCGCGGCGGCGCACCATTGCGCGATCGGGCAGTCGCCGCAGTGGGGGCTGCGCGGCGTGCAGACGGTTGCGCCGAGGTCCATGAGCGCCTGCGCCCAGTCGCCGGGGCGCGCCGAGGGGGCCAACGCGCCGGCATGCGCGCGCAACTGCGGCCGGGCGGCGGGAAGCGGCGTCTCGACGGCGAACAGGCGCGCCATGACGCGCTCGACATTGCCGTCGACGACGTTGGCGGGCTGATCGTAGGCGATCGCGGCGACCGCGGCGGCGGTATAGGGGCCGACGCCGGGGATCTCCCGCCAGCCGTCCTCATCCGGCGGAAACCCCTTCTCGGCCAATTGGATGGCGGCGGCGTGGAGGTTACGCGCGCGGCTGTAGTAGCCAAGGCCGGCCCAGGCGGCGAGGACATCCTCGCGCGGGGCGGCGGCGAGGTTTTCGACGCGCGGCCAACGCGTGGTGAAAGCGGCGAAGTACGGGGCGACGGCCGTGGTCGTCGTCTGCTGCAGCATGATCTCCGACAACCAGACCCGGTACGGGTCCGGCCGCACGCCGGCCGCGCGGTCAGTGGGGCTCACGCGCCAGGGCAGCGTCCGGGCGGCGCGGTCGTACCAGGCCAACAACGCCGCCTGCACGTTCTCCACAACTAGATGTAGTGGCTCGCCCACTTCAGGCATACCAAAGGTCCGACGCCGTTTACCGTTTCGAGAGGGTTTTGCGATTCTCTCAGGGGCATCATGCCACCGCGTCCGACGGCCAGAAGGCCCGATCCTACCGATAGGCTCCTCGAAGCCGCCGCGCGCGACGCCCTCGCCGACCGGCGCGGACGCGCCGAGCGCGCCGGACCGCCGGGCGCGGGCCTGCTCGCCGCCAAGCTCGCCAAGCCCCTTCTGCCCGACGAGGGCGTGACCCTCACCGAACTCCAGCGCCGTTGGAGCGATATCGTCGGCGAGCGCCTCGCCCAGCTGACGGCCCCGGAAAAGCTCACGCGCCGCAAGACCGGCGTGGTGCTCACGGTGCGCGCCGTCGGCGCCGCCGCGCCCTTCATCCAGCACCAGGAAAACCTGATCCGTGAGCGCCTGCGGCTGGCGGGGGCCGACGTGGTCGAGATGACGATCATCCAGGGCCCGTTGCCGCGCACGTCGCAGGGCAACGTGCGGCCCATCGCGCGCCCACTTTCGCCCGAAGAGGAAGCCGCGCTGGCGGCGGCCCTTGCGTCCGTCCATGATCCGGGCCTTAAGAACGCGCTGACGCGCCTGGGTCGCGCGGCGGTCGCGGCCGGCGACCGCGGCTGACCGCCGCGCACGGAGCATGGGGTTACGGACAATGAAGGTTCACCGGCGTTCGGTAGTGGCGATCGCGGCGATGGCGGCGGCGGCTCTGGTTGCGGCGTGCACGCCGTCTGATGGCGGCGGAGCGAAAGCGACGGCCGCGGCGGGCGACATGGCGCTCGGCAACCCGAAATCGACCGTCACGCTGATCGAATACGCCTCCGTGACGTGCAGCCACTGCGCCGACTTCAAGAAGAACGTCTACCCGCAGCTCAAGGCGAACTACATCGACACGAATAAGATCAATTTCGTGTTCCGCGAGTTCACCACGCCGCCGAACGAAGTCTCGGCCGCGGGCTTCCTCCTGGCGCGCTGCGGAAATCCGACTCCGGAGCAATATTTCGCGCGCCTCGACGTGCTGTTCGAGCAGCAGGTGGCGGTGTTCGAGGCGTTGCAAGCCGGCCAGGTGCGCACGGCGCTGCTCAACATCGCGAAGTCGGCCGGGCTCTCGGAAGAGCAGTTCAACGCCTGCGTGACGGACCAGTCCGGAATCGCGCGGATCAAGGCCGGCGAAGAAGCGGGCATCAAGCAGTTCCAGATCACCGGCACGCCGACGCTGATCCTCAATGGCGAGAAGCTGAGCGACCCCTCCGCCTACACGTATGAAGGGCTCGCCAAGCTGATCGACGAGAAGCTCGCGGCGAAATGAAGGGCGCGCTGACCGCCCTGGCTTCGGCCGCCTTGGCTCTGGCCGCGCTGACGCTCGCCGCGCCAGCCGCGCCGGCGCTTGCCGCAGAGGCGGCGACCAAGGCGTCGAAGCCTCCGGCGGTCACGCGGCTCGCGGGCGACATGACGATCGGCGCGAAAACCGCGCGCGTCGAAGTGGTCGAGTATGCGAGCCTCTCCTGCCCGCACTGCCGCGAGTTCCACCGCGACGTGCTGAAGGACATCCGCGCGAAGTACGTCGACAGCGGCAAGGTGCGCTGGACGTTCCGCGAGTTCCCGACCGATCCGGTCGTGATGGCGATCGCGGGCTTCCAGCTGGCGCGTTGCAAGAACGCCGACGCCGCCACCTATTTCGACCGTCTCGACAAGGTGTTCGAGGCCCAGCCCGACATCTTCGCCGCGATGGAGGAAGGCCGAGGGCGCCTCAAGTTCGAGGAGATCGCACCGGGCATGGGCGTGACACCGGAGGAGTTCCGGGTGTGCCTCATGGACGAGGCGGCGTCGCCGCGGATCGAGGCGGCCGTCACGCAAGGCGAGAAGGACGGCGTGACCGGCACGCCGACGCTCGTCATCGCCGGCAAGCCGGTGCCGTTCGAGGACAACACCATCGACGGCGTCTCGCGCCACATCGAAGCCGCGCTCGCCGCGACCGCGCGCGCGCGGCAGCGACGCTGAGGCGCCCATGCGGATCCGCGAACTTCGCCTCGCCGGCTTCAAGTCGTTCGTCGATCCGACGCGCCTGCCGATCGAACCCGGACTGACGGGCGTCGTCGGCCCAAACGGCTGCGGCAAATCCAATCTGCTCGAGGCCGTGCGCTGGGTGATGGGCGCGGCGAGTGCGAAGGCGCTGCGCGCCGACGACATGGACTCGGTGATCTTTTCCGGCTCCTCCGGGCGGCCGTCACGCGAAACGGCGGACGTCGCGATCGTGCTGGAGGACGCCGCCGGGAAGTTCGCCGGCGATCCGGGCGCCGAGACGCTGGAAGTCACGCGCCGCATCCGGCGCGAAGCGGGCTCCACCTACAAGATCAACGGACGCGACGCGCGCGCGAAGGACGTGCAGCTGCTGTTCGCCGACGCCTCGACGGGCGCCAACTCGCCCGCGCTCGTGCGGCAGGGCCAGATCAGCGAACTGATCTCTGCGAAGCCGGAGAACCGCCGCCGCATCCTCGAGGAAGCCGCGGGCGTCGCGGGCCTGCATGCGCGCCGCCATGAGGCGGATCTGAAATTGCGCGCCGCCGAGGCCAATCTGGCGCGCGTGGACGACGCGCTGAAGGACATGGAGCAGCAGACATCGGCGCTGCGCCGGCAGGCGCGGCAGGCCGAGCGCTATCGCGAGATCGCCGACGAGCTGAGGCGCACCGAGGCCCTGCTGGCGGCGCGTCTGTGGCGCGACGCCGGGGATGCGCTGGAGGCCAGCCGGGCCGCCCTGCGCGCCGCCGAACGCGACGTCGCCACGGCGGCGGAAGCCGCGTCCGTCGCGCAACGGCGCGCCATGGAGGCCGAGGCGCGACTCGGCCCCGCCCAGGAAGAAGCGATGATCGCCGCGGCCGTGATGCGCGGCCTGGAAGGCAAGCGGATCGGTCTGGAGCGCGACGCCGCCGAGATCGCCGCGGCGGCCGAGCGGCGCGCGCGCGATGTGGCGCGTTCGGACGAAGACGCCGCGCGCGCCACGCGGGACGGTGACGACGCGCGCGCCGCGCTTGCCCGCCTCGACGCCGAGCGCGCGACGCTGGGCGACGACGACGTCGACGCACAGGACCTCGCGGCCGCACAGACCCGCGCCGCCGAGGCGGATGCGGCGCGCCTCGCGGCCGAAGCCGAAGCCGATCGCCTCGACGCCGCGGCGCGCGCCGCGATCGACGCCGCCGCACGGGCCGCCGCCGCCCACCGCGCCGCACGCGATCGCCTCGATCGCGCGACCCAACGCCTCGCCGCCCTCGAACGCGACCGCGCGGCGCTGACGGGTGACGCCAGCTTGCCGGCGCGACGCGCGGCGGCCGCCAAGGACGCGCACGCGCGGGCGGCGGAAGCGAAAGAGGCGCAGGCGCGTGTCGCCGCGGCGGAGGCCGCGCTGTCCGAGGCGGACGCGGCCGAGCGCATGGCCCGCGAAGCGCGCGATACGGCTGTCGCGGCGTTGCGCGCGCTCGACGCGGAAATCGCCGGACTGACGGCGGCGGCAGGTGCGGCCGGTCCGAAGATCAAGGCGCCGGCGCTCGACGCCGTTCAGGCCGCGCCGGGCTACGAGAAGGCGGTCGCGGCCGCGCTCGGCGAAGACGCGACGGCGAGCCTCGATGCGCGCGAAGCGGCGGCCTGGACGGGCGCCGCCGTCACGTCGCCGACGGCGCCGGCGGGGACGGAGCCGCTCTCTGCGTATGTCACCGCCCCGCCCGAACTGGCGGCGCGTCTTGCCTTGTGTTTCGTCGCGCCCGCCGAGAAGGCTGCGGCGCTGCGCGCGGCGCTGGCGCCGGGCATGCGGATCGTCACGCGCGAAGGGGATCTGCACCGCTGGGATGGCCTTGTCCGGCGCGCTGGCGCGGCGCAGACGGCCGCGGCCGCGCGTCTCGAACAGCGCAACCGGCTTGCGGCGGCGACGAAGAAGGCCGCAGCGGCGCGAACGACGGCCGAGGCGGCCGAAAACGCGTGGCGCACCGCCGGCGCCGCACGGGCGGCGGCCGCCGAAGCGCTCAAGACGGCGCGCGCGGCGGCGCCTGGCGCGCAGACCGCGGCGGCGGCGGCCGAGAAGGCCGTTTCCGCGCTGGATCTCGAAATCGCGCGCCAGGAGACGCGGCGCGCCGCGCTCGACGGGCAGCACGCCGAACTGGCGGCGGAATGCGCCGAAGCGCAGGCCGCGCTCGAGGCGGCGCCCGCGCCGGCGCAGACGACGATCGACGAAGCCGCGATCGCCGCCGCGCGGCAGGCGGCGCAAGCGGCGCGCGCGACGGCGGCGGACGCGCAGGCGAGCCTCGCCGCAATCGTCCGCGCCCGGACGTTGCGGGCGGAGCGGCGCAGCGCCATCGCCCGCGAACGCGCGGAGTGGGTGCGCCGGGCCGAGGATGCAGCGAGCCGCGCGACGGTGGCGGCCGCAGCCAAGCGCGCGCTCGACGCCGAAGCGGCCAAGGCCGCGGGCGCGCCGGCCCAGATCGCCGCGGCGCAAACCCGGCTCGCCGAAGAAATGCGCGTTGCGGAAGCCCGCGCCAGCGCGGCCGCGGATGCGTTGGCGCAGGCGCAGAGCCGCGCGCGTGACG
>JAGWZE010000021.1 GCA_018969015.1 Alphaproteobacteria bacterium | reverse complement strand
CCGCGTGCGGACGTGGCGGAACTGGCAGACGCACAGGATTTAGGTTCCTGCGCCGCAAGGCGTGCGGGTTCGACCCCCGCCGTCCGCACCAGAGGCGGGGGCGCCGCTTTCTAAGGCGCCTTTGACACGCGTTCCGCGCCGGCGGCCCACGCGCTTGTGACCGCCGGCCGTCTTGGGCTCCTGTCCAACTCCTGCCGCCGTAGCCTTCGAGCGCCCCATGCCCCTCGACGCCGTTCCTCCCGCCCGCCCGGCGCTCGAGACCTATCTGGAGGAGGTGCGGGCGGCCTGTCTCGGGCTCGAGAGCGGCGCCGTCGCCGACTACATCCCCGAGCTCGCCAAGGCCGATCCGTCCTGGTTCGGACTGGCGATCGCCACGACGGACGGCGCGGTGTTCGCGGTCGGCGACTGCGATCAGCCGTTCACGATCCAGTCGGTCTCCAAACCCTTCGTCTATGGGCTCGCGCTCGACACGCTCGGCCGCGCGCAGGTGATGAAGCATGTCGGCGTCGAGCCCACGGGCGCGGCCTTCAACGCCACGCTGATGGACGAGGAGAACAACCGCCCGTTCAATCCCATGGTCAATGCCGGCGCGATCGCGGTCTCGGCTCTGATCCCCGGCGAGGGCTATGCCGCGCGGCGCGCCGCGATGCGCGATCTGCTCTCGCGCTACGCCGGTCGCGAACTCGCGATCGACGAGACCGTCTTCCATTCCGAACGCGACACCGGCGAACGCAATCGCACGATCGCGGCCATCATGCGCCAGGCGCGCATGCTCGACGGCGATCCCGACGAGATCCTCGATCTCTATTTCAGCCAATGCTCCGTCACCGTCACCTGCCGGGACCTCGCGTTGATGGCGGCGACGCTGGCCAATGGCGGCGTCAATCCGCGCACGGGCGTGCGCGCGCTGTCGGCGCAGTCCGCGCCCGACGTGCTCACCGTCATGAACTCCTGCGGCATGTACAATTATGCGGGCGAGTGGTCCTACGAGGTGGGTATCCCCGCCAAAAGCGGCGTCTCGGGCTGCATCGCGGCCGTGATCCCCGGTCAGATCGGCATCGCCGCGTTCTCCCCGCGGCTCGACCGCGTCGGCAACAGCGTGCGCGCGATCGCCGCGTGCAAGCGCATTGCCGAGGATTTCGGTCTGCACGTCTTCAAGACGCCGCCGCGCGGCGAGAGCGTCGTGCGGCGCACGCTTCGGGGGGACGCGGTCCGCTCCAAGCGCCAGTGGTCGCCGGCGCAGCAGTCCGCGCTCGACGCCTATGGCGGCGAGATCCGGATCCTCGAGGCGCAGGGCGGTCTCTTCTTCGCCTCCGCCGAGCGTCTCGTGCGCGCAGCGACGGCCGCGCGCGGCGAGGCCAGCCACGTGATCCTCGATCTGCGCCGCACCGCCGAGGCCGACGCCGCGGGCGCCGCTCTGCTTGCCCGTCTCGCACGCGACACCGCAACAGGGCCTGGATCCCTCCTGTTCGCGCACGTTCCTGCGGGGGACGATTGGGCGTCGGTGCGCGCGGCGGCGGGCGCGGCGCGTCTGTTCGCTGATCGCGACTCGGCGCTGGAGGCCTGCGAGGCCGCGATCCTCGCCGCGCACGCCGCGCCGGCGCCGGACGATCCGGCCCCGCTGGGCGCGGCGGCCTTGTTCCGCGCCTTGCCGGCCCCGACGCTCGCAGCCCTGGACGCGCGCGCCCGGCGGATGCGGTTCGCGCCCGGCGACGTCATCGTGCGGGAGGGCGATCCGGCCGACAGCGTGCTCGCGATCCTGTCCGGCGCGGCCAGCGTTCGCCTCGCCGCGGGGGAGGGCGGGCGATCGGTCCGCATCGCCGCGATCGGGCCGGGCGGCACGATCGGCGAACTCGCGCTGCTCGACGGCGGGGTGCGCTCCGCCGACGTCGTCGCCGATGCGCCGACCACGTGCGCCGTCCTATCGACGGACGATCTGCGCAGCCTCATGGCGGGCGATCCCTCGCTGGCGCGGGCGCTCACCGCCAATCTAGCGCGCGACCTCGCCGCCCGGCTCCGGGCGGCCAACCGCGAGATCCGCGCGCTCGAGGCCTAGCGCCGAGACGGCACGGGGACGGGGGCCGGGGCGGGCGCCGGCGTCGCCGCAGGGCGGGCGCGGACGCGGGCCACGCCCATCAGGTAGGGCAGGCCGAACGCGGCATAGAGGCAGGTGGCGGCGAGATAGGTCGACAAAGGCGAGTTCAGGGTCGTCATCGCGGTCTCCTTGGGGCCGCAGTCCCGGCGGCCATGGGAAGACCCTAGGGAAACGCCCGACCCGCAGCCGTGACGCAGGTCACTGGCGGCGCGGCCGCGCGCGCGATGGCGCGGGCGCGTGATTCACCTTGTCCGCGCGTGGACAGGGCAGGGGCGCCGTGCCATAAGCCCGCGCTTGCGCGGCCCCCCGCGACGTCTTTGCCCGCGACGCCCGCAAGGGCCGCCGCGGCGCAGGCCATGGCGGCGCCGCCCCCGAGATCGCAATCCCGAGTTCGCAGTCAGGATCAGGACATGCCCAGCATCGAAACCCAAGAGGACGGCCTGCGCCGCACGTTCCGCGTCGTCATTCCGTCGGCGGATCTGCAAGCCGAAGTGGAGGCGAAAATCGCCGAAACCGCGCCGCGCATCCAGCTCAAGGGCTTCCGGACGGGCAAGGTGCCGGCCAGCCACGTGCGCAAGGTCTATGGCGCCGCGATCCTGCGCGACGTGATCAACGAGCAGGTCGAGAAGTCCACCAAGGAGACGGTGGCCGATCTTCGCGTCGCCTCGCAGCCGACGTTCGAGCTCGAATCCGATCTCGCCCAGGTCGAGGCTGGCGCCGCCGACCTCGCCTTCAAGGTCGCCGTCGACCTGATGCCCGAGTTCGAGCCGGTCGACGTCGCCGGCATCGCGATCGAGAAGCCGGTTGCGCCGGTCTCGGACGCGCAGATCGAAGAGACCCTCGAGCAGATCGCCAAATCGAACCGCCGGTTCGAGTCGAAAGAGGGCGCCGCCGCCGAAGGCGATGCGCTGACGATCGATTTCCTCGGCAAGATCGACGGCGAAGCCTTCGAAGGCGGCGCCGCCGAAAACGCCACCGTCATCATCGGCGACAAGCGCTTCATCCCCGGCTTCGAAGAGCAGCTCGTGGGCTTCGTGAAGGGCGATGAAAAGACGATCACCGTCACGTTCCCGGAGGACTATCCGGTCGAAACGCTGAAGGGAAAGCCCGCCACGTTCGACGTGACCGTAAAGGACGTGCGCGCGCCGGTCGACGTCAAGATCGACGACGAGTTCGCCACGTCGCTCGGGTTCCCGGACGCCGCCGCGCTGCGCAAGGCCGTGTCGGACCGGATCGCCCAGGACCACGCCGCGCTGTCGCGTCAGAAGGCCAAGCGCGCGCTGTTCGACAAGCTCGACGCCGCCCACGCGTTCGACCTGCCCAAGGCGATGGTCGAAGCCGAGTTCGAAGGCATCTGGCGCCAGATCGAGCAGGACATGAAGTCCGGCCAGCTCGATGCGGACGACGCCGGCAAGAGCGAGGACGAGCTGCGCGCCGAATACCGCCGCATCGCCGAGCGCCGTGTGCGCTTGGGCCTGGTGCTGGCCGAGATCGGCCGTCGCAACAATGTCGAGGTCCGCAACGAGGAGCTCGTCGCCGCGATCCAGGAAGAGGCCCGCCGCTTCCCCGGCCGCGAGCGCGAGGTGGTGAATTTCTATCAGCAAAACCCGGGCGCCGTGGCGCAGATTCGGGCGCCGCTCTACGAGGAGAAGGTCGTCGATTTCATCCTCGAGCTCGCCCAGGTCACCACCAAGGACGTGACCCGCGAAGAGCTGATGGCGGACCCGGACGCGGCCTGAACCGCGAATTCCAGGCCTCGACGGAGCCCTCCCCCAAGCGGGGGAGGGTTGCGAGGGGGAGAATAGGGCTGCGGCGTCGAGTCTTCCTTGTCCTGCAAGGGGCGCGCGCCCTCTTCCCACCCCAGACCACTCCCCGCTGGGGAGGGGAACGTTCGATGGACAGCGAAAGTGTCCCCGCTCCGCCGCTGCGACAGGGCTTGCGCCGTTTCGCGACGCGCCAAATATGTCGCTCACAGACTGATGTGCTGATGCCGGCGGCCCGTCGGGGCCGCCCAACCCCGGAAAGCGTCCCATGTTCGATCCGCTCGAGCGCTACATGAACCTCGTCCCCATGGTCGTCGAGCAGACGAGCCGGGGGGAGCGGGCGTTCGACATCTTCTCGCGTCTGCTGAAAGAGCGGATCATCTTCCTGACCGGCCCGGTCGAGGATGGCATGGCGAGCCTCGTGTGCGCCCAGCTCCTGTGGCTCGAATCGGAAAACCCCAAGCGCGAAATCGCGATGTACATCAACAGCCCGGGCGGCATCGTGACGTCCGGCCTCGCGATCTACGACACCATGCAGTACATCCGCTCGCCCGTGTCGACGGTCTGCATTGGCCAGGCGGCCTCCATGGGCTCGCTCCTGCTGACGGCCGGTGAGAAGGGCATGCGGATCGCGCTTCCCAACGCCCGCGTGATGGTGCACCAGCCGTCGGGCGGGTTCCGCGGCCAGGCGAGCGACATCGAGCGCCATGCCGAGGACATCATCGCCACCAAGCGCCGCTTGAACGAGATCTACGTCAAGCACACCGGGCAGCCGTACGAGAAGGTCGAGCGGACCCTCGATCGGGACAGCTTCATGACGGCCGAGGAGGCCAAGGCATTTGGGCTCGTGGACCGCGTTTACGAGAAGCGCGACGTCGCGGAAGGCGCCAGCTGACGCGAAAGCGCAAGCGCCCCAAGGATGCGACGAGACCCGCGCGAATTCGCCTGTCGCTTGCGACAGGCAAAGCGGTATGCTCGTATCCAAGGTGATTTGGAACGAATTCGTAAGAGGCGGCGCCGCAGGATGGCGCGTTGACGAGGACGCGGCGTCGATTGGACGTCGTCGCGCCCTGGGTCCGGGGCAAGCCCGGACCGTCGAGGAGCACCCATGAGCAAAGGCAATTCCGGGGGTGAATCTAAGAACACCCTGTATTGCTCGTTCTGCGGCAAGAGCCAGCACGAGGTGCGCAAGCTCATCGCCGGGCCGACGGTGTTCATCTGTGACGAATGCGTCGAGCTTTGCATGGACATCATTCGCGAGGAGCACAAAACCTCGCTCGTGAAGTCCAAGGAAGGCGTTCCGACGCCGCGCGAAATCAAGGACGTGCTGGACGATTACGTGATCGGCCAGGAGCACGCCAAGCGTGTCCTGTCGGTCGCCGTTCACAACCATTACAAGCGCCTGAGCCACGCCGCGAAGAATCAGGACGTCGAACTCGCGAAGTCGAACATCCTGCTGATCGGCCCCACGGGCTGCGGCAAAACGCTGCTCGCCCAGACGCTCGCCCGCATCATTGACGTCCCCTTCACGATGGCGGACGCCACGACGCTGACCGAAGCCGGCTATGTCGGCGAGGACGTCGAGAACATCATCCTCAAGCTGCTGCAGGCCGCGGACTACAACGTCGAGCGGGCCCAGCGCGGGATCGTCTACATCGACGAAGTCGACAAGATCAGCCGCAAGTCGGACAACCCCTCGATCACGCGCGACGTGTCGGGTGAGGGCGTCCAGCAGGCGCTGCTCAAGATCATGGAAGGCACGGTCGCGAGCGTTCCGCCCCAGGGCGGCCGCAAGCATCCACAGCAGGAATTCCTGCAGGTCGACACGACGAACATCCTGTTCATCTGCGGCGGCGCGTTCGCGGGTCTGGAAAAGATCATCGCGCAGCGCGGCAAGGGCTCCTCGATCGGCTTCGGCGCCACCGTGCGCGATCCCGAAGACCGCCGCACGGGCGAGCTTCTCCGCGAAGTCGAGCCGGACGACCTCCTGAAGTTCGGCCTGATCCCCGAATTCGTCGGCCGCCTGCCGGTCCTGGCGACGCTCGAGGACCTCGATGAGGTCGCGCTCGTTCAGATCCTGACGGAGCCGAAGAACGCGCTCGTGAAGCAGTATCAGCGCATGTTCGACATGGAGGGCGTGCGCCTCTCGATGCCGGACGAGGCGTTGAAGGCGGTGGCCCGCAAGGCCATCCAGCGCAAGACGGGCGCCCGCGGTCTGCGGTCGATCCTCGAGACGATCCTGCTCGACACGATGTTCGAACTGCCGAGCATGCGGGGCGTCGAGGAGGTGGTCGTCTCCGCCGACGTGGTCGACGGTCGGGCCAAGCCTCTTCTCGTCCATGCCGAGGGCGGCAAGGGCCAACAGAGCTCTGCGGGCTGATCGCCGGCCTTGAAGCCCGGCCCCACTCGGGCCAAATCGTCCGATGCGCCGGTCGGCGCGCACACTTCGCTGCTGCTTCAGGCGCGGCTGACCACCCGTCACGCCTGAAACGCGGCCCCTGGATTTCGGTCGCCCCGTGCGGCCAAGGAGCCCTCGATGGCTGATCGTCTGGTTCTTCCGGTTCTTCCGCTTCGCGACATCGTCGTGTTCCCGCACATGGCCGCGCCCCTCTTCGTGGGCCGCGAGAAGTCCGTGCGGGCGCTCGACGAGGTCGCGCGCGGCGACAAACAGATTTTCCTCGCCGCGCAGATGGAGGCGTCCGAAGACGACCCCGCGCCGGACCGCATCTATCAGGTCGGCGCCGTCGCGACCGTGATGCAGATCCTCAAGCTGCCGGACGGCACGGTGCGCGTGCTCGTCGAGGGCGGCTCGCGCGCCCGCTCAGTGAAGTACACCCGTACCGCCGACTATTTCGAAGCCGAGATCGAACTGACACCGGACGTCCGCGGCGACAGCGCCGAAGCGCGCGCGGTCGCACGCGCCGTCAGCGACCAGTTCGACGCGCTGTCGAAGCTCTCCCGTAAGACACCGGCCGAAGTTCTGCAGGCCATCCAGCAGATCGACGATCCCAGCCGCCTTGCCGACACCGTCGCCGCGCATCTCGGCGTGAAGATCCCCGAGAAGCAGCAGCTGCTCGAGCTGATCGACGTGCCGAGCCGCCTCGAGAAGGTGCTGAGCCTGCTCGAAGCGCAGGTCGCGGAAGTTCAGGTGGAGCGGAAGATCCGCAACCGCGTGAAGCGTCAGATGGAGAAGACGCAGCGCGAGTATTACCTGAACGAGCAGATGAAGGCGATCCAGCGCGAGCTGGGCGAGGGCGACGATGGCCGCGAGGACATCGCCGAGCTCGAAGACCGCATCAAGAAGACGAAGCTTTCGAAAGAAGCGCTCGCCAAGGCCGAAGCCGAGATCAAGAAGCTGCGTCAGATGTCGCCGATGTCGGCGGAATCGACCGTCGTCCGGAACTATCTGGATTGGCTGCTCGCGCTGCCGTGGGGCGTGAAGAAGAAGGTCAAAAAGGACCTCGAAGCCGCGCAGGCGATCCTCGACGAGGACCACTACGGCCTCGACAAGGTCAAGGAGCGCATCCTCGAATATCTCGCGGTGCAGGCGCGCACGACGAAAGTGCGCGGGCCGATCCTCTGCCTCGTCGGCCCGCCCGGCGTCGGCAAGACCTCGCTCGGGCGCTCGATCGCGAAAGCCACGGGGCGTGACTTCGTGCGCGTGTCGCTCGGCGGCGTGCGCGACGAGGCCGAGATCCGCGGCCACCGCCGCACCTATATCGGCTCGATGCCGGGCCGCATCATCCAGTCCATGAAGAAGGCCAAGAGCGCCAACCCGCTCTTCCTGCTCGACGAGATCGACAAGCTCGGCGCGGACTATCGCGGCGATCCGGCGGCGGCGCTTCTCGAAGTGCTGGATCCGGAGCAAAACGGCTCGTTCAACGACCACTATCTCGAGGTCGACTACGACCTGTCCGACGTGCTGTTCATCACCACGGCGAACAGCCTGAACATGCCGCAGCCGTTGCTCGATCGGATGGAGATCATCCGGATCCCCGGTTACACCGAGGACGAGAAGCTCGAGATCGCCAAGAAGCACCTGCTGCCCAAGCAGGTCGAAGCGAACGGCCTCAAGAAGAACGAGTTCTCGCTCGCCGACGACGCGATCCGCGATCTCATCCGCCGTTACACGCGTGAAGCCGGCGTGCGGAACCTGGAGCGCGAGCTCGCCAATCTCGCCCGCAAGGCCGTGCGCGAGATCGAGCAGAAGAAGGCCAAGAAGGTCGAGATCACCGCGGCGAACCTGCCGGACTATGCCGGCGTGTGGAAGTTCCGCTTCGGCGAGACGGACCGCGAGGATCAGGTCGGCGTCGTCACGGGCCTCGCCTGGACCGAGACGGGCGGCGATCTCCTCACGATCGAGGCGGTGCAGATGCCCGGCAAAGGGCAGATGACCGTCACGGGCAATCTGCGCGAGGTCATGAAGGAATCGATCTCCGCGGCGAGTTCGTTTGTGCGCTCGCGCGCGATCCAGTACGGCGTGAAACCGCCGGTGTTCCGCTCGCGCGACATCCACGTGCACGTGCCGGAAGGCGCGACGCCGAAGGATGGTCCCTCCGCCGGCATCACGATGGTGACGGCGATCGTCTCGGTGCTCACCGGAATCCCGGTGCGCAAGAACGTGGCGATGACGGGCGAAGTCACGCTGCGCGGTCGCGTGCTGCCGATCGGCGGCCTGAAGGAAAAGCTCCTGGCGGCGCTGCGCGGCGGCGTCACCACGGTGCTGATCCCGAAGGACAACGAAAAGGATCTCGCGGAAATCCCGGACAACGTGAAGCAGAACCTCACGATCATCCCGGTCGCCACCGTCGACGAAGTCCTCGCCAATGGGCTCGTGAAGCCGCTGACGCCGATCGAGTGGACCGAAGAAGACGAGGAAGCCGAGGAACGCCGCCTGCGCGGTGTCGCCGTCGGCGAGCGCGACGCGGCCCGCCCGCACTGACCGTCACGCAAGCCCTCCCCCAGCGGGGGAGGGTTTGGGTGGGGGAGAACGCGCCGCTGCGTTTTCCGCTGTCTGCAAAAATCTGCAGAAGCGCGGGTCTCCCCACCCCCAAACCTCTCCCCGCCGGGGAGGGGCGCGTTCGTGCGCGCGCGTCATCCACAGCTCATTGCCAACGATGACGGGATCGTAATGTCGTTGCGCGCCTTAGCGTTTGACGCGCAGGAACCGCGCCCCTCATATGCCGGCTCCTGTTAACCGTGCAGGGGGAAGAGTTTTGAACAAAGCTGAATTGGTCGCGGACGTCGCGGCGAAAACCGGCCTGGCGAAGACCCAGGTCAGTGATGTCGTCGATGCGACGTTCGACGTCATCGCGGACGCGATGAAGAAGAACGACGAAGTCCGCCTGCCGAACTTCGGAGTCTTCGCGGTGGTCGAAACCGCCGCGCGTAAGGCCCGCAATCCGCAAACGGGGGAAGAGGTGAAGGTGCCGGCCGGACGTCGTCCGCGCTTCCGGCCCGGCAAGGCGCTGAAGGACCTTCTGGAAACGCCGAAGGTGCAGAAGCGCTGATCAGGATCTCCGGATCGCGATGCAACGGCCGGCTCCGCAAGGGGCCGGCCGTTGTCGTTTCAGGCGCCTGCATGGCGTCTTCCGTGCGAACGCGGCTTCGTATAGGGATGCGCCGATCAGAGGCTGCCGATGCTCGCGAAAATCTACCGCCCCTCGAAAACCGCCATGCAATCCGGTCAGGCCGCCACGCGCCGCTGGATCCTGGAGTTCGAGCCCCGCTCGGCTATGACGCCTGATCCGTTGATGGGCTGGTCCAGCTCCGCCGACACCACGCGCCAGGTGAAGCTCACCTTCGACACCCGCGAGCAGGCGATCGACTACGCGCGTCGTCACGGCATTCCCCATCAGGTGATGGAGCCGAAAGAGCGCAAGCCGGTGCTCAAGGCGTATGGCGACAATTTCTCCGCCAAGCGCAAAGAGCCCTGGTCGCATTGATCCGCCGCGCCGGGCTACGCTTCGGCGAAGCTCCGGACAAGTCACGCAAAACCACCTGAACCGCCACACGCCGCAGTGTGCGCGACACGGTCGCGCGCCGCTGCTATATCCCGCCGCCCATGACGGACCTCCGCGCTCTCGCCGGACGCCTCGTGCGTCTTGCCTGGCCCGTGGCGCTCGCGCGCCTCGGGATCATGGGCATGGGCGTCGCCGATACGATCATGGTCGGCCAGCTCGCGCCGAACGAGCTGTCGCATCAGGCGCTCGGCTGGGCGCCGACGGCGGTCTTCCTCGTCACGGGCATCGGGCTCCTGATGGGCGTCCAGGTGCTCGCCGCGCGCGCGCTCGGGGCGGGCGACAAGGCCGCCTCCGGCGCGGCGTGGCGCAAGGGGCTCGTGCTTGCGGTCGTCTCCGGCGCCGTCGCCGTCGCGGTGGTGTGGGCGGCGGGTCCGCACCTTTTGACGGCGTTCGGCGTCGCCCCCGAACTGGCCGAACCCGCCATGGCGGTCGGACGCATTCTCGCGCTCTCCGTGCCGCTGCACCTGATCTACGTCGCGTGCTCCTACTATCTCGAGGCGCTGCAACGGCCGGTCGTCGGCGCCGTCGTGATGTGGGCGGCCAACATCCTCAACATCGCGCTGAACTTCTGGTTCATCCCGGAGATGGGCGCGGAGGGCTCGGCGTGGGCGACGTTCGGCGCGCGCCTGTTCCTCGCAGCCACGCTCGCGATCTGGATCCTGCGCCTCGCCGATGCGCGCGCGCTGGGCGTTCTCGGCGGCGCGCGCGGGCCGAGCTATCCCGACATCCTGCGCATCGGCGCGGCTGCGGCGGTGTCGCAGGCCGTCGAAGCCGGCGCGTTCTCCGGCATGACGATCATCGCGGGGCGCGTCGGCGCCGACGAGGTCGCCGCCTACCAGATCCTGCTCAATCAGCTCGCCGCCGTGTTCATGATCGCGATGGGCCTCTCCACGGCGACGGCCGTGATCGTGTCGGAATCGATCGGCGCGAAGGCGTTCGCGACGGCGCGCGCCGCGGGGTGGGTCGGGCTTGGCTTGAACACGATCGCGATGGCTGCGGCGGCCGTGCTGTTCCTCGTGTGCGGCGGCGCGATCGCGAGCGCCTTCACGAGCGACGTCGCGCTCGCCGCGCTCGTCGCGGGCAACATGCTGATCGCGGCGTTGATCCTCGCGCCCGATGGCGGGCAGGTGGTCGCCGCCGCCGCGCTGCGCGCGCGCGGAGACAACTGGTTTCCCACCGCAAGTCACATCCTCGCCTACGCCGTCGTCATGCCGGCGACGGCCTTCTGGCTCGCCGAAACGATGGGACGCGGCGTGGCGGGTCTGCTCGAGGCGATCCTGATCGCGAGCGTGCTGTCCGTCGGCGTGCTGATCGTGCGGCTCGCCGTGCTCACGCGCGAGTCACGCGCCGAGGATCCAGCCTTCCTCTGACGCCACCGCATCGGCGAACGCGGCCTGATCCGGCTTCGGACCGAACGCCGCGCCGAGCTTCTCGCGTTCGTCGAGCGCGGCGAAATGCTCCGCGATCGCGCGCACCTGTAGCGCGTCCTTGATCTCGCCGGGCGGCGCCTTTGCGAGCACGAGGGAGGGATAGATTTCCGCCGCCACGACCTCGACGCCATCGAGATCGGCTGCGGACAGATCCTTCCAGCCCGTCTCGAACGGCCACAGCCGCATGCGGTCCGCGCGCGCGGCCTTCAGGCGCGCCACGACGGGAATCCCCGTCAGCGCCTGTCCGCCCACCGAGCCCTGGTAGAACAGCTTCCACGGCGATTGCGGACCCTTGAGCGCGAGATCGGCATGGCGGAACTCGGGCAGGTCGGTCGCGCCATGCTCGCGCGGCCGCTTCGGGTTCAGTGTCGTCTGCTCGTCGCGCGCGGGGCAGCCCCAGAAGGGGAAGGCTTCGCCCGTCATCAGACGATTCATCTTCGCCGCGACCTGGAAGCGGTTGTTGGTGTTGTCCGCCTTGTCCTTGATCTCGGCGGTCACGAACGCCATCGCCGCGTCCCATGGCGCACGCGCCGGCGTCTTCTCGGTGAGCTTCAACGCCGCCGCCGCGCCGCGCGGAAAGCCGAGCGGAAAATCCAACCCGAGCAACGCGCGATCGCCGCGTTTGGCGAGATCGGCGAGGATCTTGTCGATCAACGCCTCGGCGTCCTTGCGCGTCGCCGGGTTGTGGCTCTCGAACGCGAACTGGAAGCGCACGTTGCGCTTGAGCACGCCGATCCAGATCGAGTCCGCGCCGGTCGTCGGTTTCGACGCCGCACTCCAGTCGACCATCACATAGGCTTGAAACAGTCGCGGCATGCGGCGTCGGTCCGGATCGTCAGGCGAGCTTCACGAGCATCTTGCCGGCATTGGCGCCGGAGAAGAGGCCGAGGAACGCCGGCGCGGCTTCCTCGATTCCGTGCTTCACGGTCTCTTCCCACTTCAGCTTGCCGGCCTTGATCCACTCGGCCATGTCGGCCTCGAACTGATCCTTCAGGCCCGCGAACTGGCTGACGATGAAGCCCTGGATCTTCAGGCTCTTGCCCACGACATAGATGAGGTTGCGCGGGCCGACGGGCACGCCCGTCTCGTTGTACTGCGAGATCATCCCGCACTCGACGAACCGCGCGAACGGCCGCGCCAGTTCGAGCGCCACTTCGAGGTGCTCGCCGCCGACATTGTCGAAGTAGACGTCGATGCCTTTCGGCGCGGCGGCGCGCACCGCCTCGAGCAGGTTGCCGCACGTCTTGTAGTTCACGGCCTTGTCGATCCCGAGGGATTCGAGCCAGCGGCACTTTTCGTCCGATCCCGCCGAAGCCACGACCGTGCAGCCTTTCAGCTTGGCGATCTGGGCGACGATCGATCCCACCGCGCCCGCGCCGCCGGAGACGAACACCGTCTCGCCCGGTTGCGGCTGGCCGATCTGCAGAAGGCCCGCATAGGCCGTCAGGCCCGGCATGCCGACGACGCCGAGAAACGCCTCCGGCGGCAGGCCGCGCGGATCGAACTTCTGGAACGCGGCGGCCACGTGCGTCACCGCCTCGCGCCAGCCGAACATGTGGAGCACGAGATCGCCCGGCGCGAAGCCCGGATCGCCCGACGCCACGACCTGGCCCAGCGCGTGGCCCTGCAGCGCCTCGCCGATCTGGAAGGGCGGCACGTAGCTCGGGCGGTCATACATGCGCCCGCGCATGTAGGGATCGACCGACATCCACAGATTCTTGACCTGGACCTGGCCGGCCTGCGGCTCGGGCGCGGCGGCCTCGGCGACCGCAAAATCGCTGGGCTTGGGCAGGCCGACGGGCCGCGCGGCGAGACGAACCTCGCGCGAGGGAAGGGCGGGCATGGGATCCTCCTCGGGGCGGCGTCCCGGCGTCTGCGTCCGGACCCGCCGTTATGGCTGTTTGGGCGGCGGAGCCTAGATGAGCGCTCCGGGGTTGTCCAAGCCCGCCGCGGGGCCGATAAAGCGCGCTTCGCTCACGAGGGTATGATGTCCGTTCGCGTCCGTATCGCGCCGTCCCCGACCGGCATGCTCCATGTCGGCAATGTCCGCACCGCGCTCATGAACTGGCTGTTCACGAAGGCGCAGGGCGGCGAGTTCATGCTGCGCATCGACGACACCGATCTCGAGCGCTCCCGCCAGGAGTTCGAGGACGCCCAGCAGGAGGACCTGCGCTGGCTCGGGCTGACCTGGGACCTGAAGGACTGGCAGTCCAAGCGCTTCGCCCGCTACGACGCCGCGCGCGATCTCCTGATCGGCAAGGGGCTGCTCTATCCGTGCTACGAGACCGAAGAGGAACTCGAGCGCAAACGGCGCATCGCCCAGGCCACGAACCGCCCCCCCATCTATGACCGCGCCGCGCTTGCGCTCACCGACGCCGAGCGCGCCAAGCTCGAAGCCGAAGGCCGCAAGCCGCATTGGCGCTTCAAGCTCTCCGGCGGCCGCGTCGAGTGGCGCGACCTCATCCGCGGCCCGCAATCCATCGACACGGCCTCGCTGTCGGATCCCGTGCTGATCCGCGGCGACGGGCTCTATCTCTACACGCTGCCCTCCGTCGTCGACGACGCCGAGTTCGCGATCACGCACGTGATCCGCGGCGAGGACCACGTCACCAACACCGGCGTGCAGATCGAGATCTTCAAGGCGCTCGGCGCCAAGCTGCCGGAGTTCGCGCACTCGCCGCTCACCGTCGCAGCGACGGGCGAGGCGCTCTCCAAGCGCGATCTCGAAGGCCCGCTTTCGGTGCACAATCTGCGCAAGGCCGGCTACGAGCCGCTCGCGATCCTGTCGCACCTCGCCAAGATCGGCACCTCCGATCCCGTCGAAGCGCGCGGCGACGTCATGACGATCGCGCGCGAGTTCTCGTTCGAGAAGATCGGCCGCGCGCCCGCGCGGTTCGATCTCGAAGAGCTCGAGCGCGTCAACGCCGCGCTGCTGCACATGACGGAGTACGACGCGGTGCAGCCGCGTCTCGCGGCGCTCGACGCCGATCTCGGTCCCGCCTTCTGGGCCGCGGTGCGTCCGAACCTGACGTTCCTCTCCGACGTCACGGCCTGGGCCGCAATCGTGCGCGGCCCCATCGCGCCGAAGATCGAGAACGCGGAATTCGCCGCCGCCGCCGCCGGCCTCGTGCCGGAGGGTACGCTCGACGCGCAGAGCTGGAGCGCGTTCGTCGAGGCGGTGAAGGCCAAGACGGGCGCCAAGGGCAAGGCGCTGTTCATGCCGCTGCGCCAGGCGCTCACGGGATTGGATCACGGCCCGGAAATGGGCCCGTTGTTCGCGTTGATCGGGCGCGACAAGGCGATCGCGCGGTTGCGGGGAGAGGCGGCATGAGCGGACGCACCCTCCTGTTCGCGCCGGCGATCCGGCCCGATCGCGTCGCCAAGGCGCAGACCTCGGGCGCGGACATGGTCTGCGTCGATCTCGAGGACGCCGTTCCGCCTCCGGACAAAGCCAAGGCCCGCGCGACGATCCTCGAGATCCTTGCGGCGCCGCGCACGCCGGGCGTGCGCCTCGGCGTGCGCATCAACGCCATCCGCAGCGCATGGGGCGCCGCCGACGCCGCCACGCTCGCGGACTCCGCGGCAGAGCCCGATTTCGTGATGATTCCGAAGCCCTCCCACGCCGAGGACGTCGCGATCGTCGGCGAGATCCTGGGGGGCGCCGCCCCGCTCTGGCCGCTGATCGAAAGCGGTCGGGCGCTCGCGCGTGCGGCGGACATCCTCTCCGCGCCGGGCGTCGAGGGCGTGCTGTTCGGCGCGGCGGATTACGCCGCCGATGTCGGCGCCGAGATCGCCTGGGAGCCGCTGCTGACCGCGCGCGGGATCATCGCCGCAGCGGCTGGCGCCGTCGGCGTCGTCGCGATGGACTCGCCCTATTTCGACGTCGAGGACGACGCCGGCCTCTCCGAGGCCACGCGCCGCGCGCGTGCGCTGGGCTTCACGGCGCGCGCCTGCATCCATCCGCGCCAGGTACCGGTCGTGGCGGGTGTGCTCGCGCCCAACGAGGCTGAGATCGCCCATGCGCACCGCGTGCTCGCCGCGTTTGACGCCGCGCAGGGCGGGGCGGCGCTTCTGGACGGCAAGCTCGTCGAGGCGCCCCTGGTGCGGGCCGCCAAGCGCGTTCTCGCCGCCGCCGGCGCACGATGAGCAGCGACGACGCCCTCCCGCTGCTCGCCGATCTCACCGTCCGCGTCACGGAGAAGGGGGACTATGTCGGCCTCGACATGATGGGCGCGGATGGTCAGGTCCGATCGATCGCGCTGCCTTCGGTGCTGATCGCCAAGATGACCGCCGGCTTCCTGTGGGCGGCCGAGGAATGCGCCCGTCGCGGCACGACCACCGCGCTGCCCGACGACGCCATCGGCCACCTGCAATCCTCCGCGCCCACCGCAACCGGCGTCGAGATCGTCGGCGGCGCCGCGCCCGTGCTCGATTTCGACATCGGCGGCGCGCATGTCTGCGTGCGCCTTTCCCGCGACACCACGCGCGCGCTCGCGATCGCCCTGGCGCGCCACCTCGAAAGCCGCTGAACGTCCGTACGCGGATCGGTTTGTCGCGACACCTGCGTCCGCTCTTCCGTCATCCTCGGCGCGCCGAAGGCGTGCCGGGGATCCAGCCTTTGCCGCGCTGCTCCTGGATCCCCGCCCTCGCTTCGCTCGGCCGAGGATGACGGCGGCGCGCGCCCATGTCCTCGGCGTGTCTACAACCCCACCCGCACTTCGCGCCAGGCCTCCTGCAAGCCGTCGCGCGCGTCCGGCGGCGCCACGGCCGCGAGCCGCACGGCGCGCGCGTCCACGTCGGCGCCGCGCAGATCGGCGACGCCGTACTCCGTCACCACGATCGGCGCATCCGTCCGCGCCAGCGTCACCGCGGGAGAGGCAAGACGCGCCACCACGCGTGACACTCCGCCTTTGCCGGACGCCTGCAGCGCGATGATCGCACGCCCGCCTGGCGCGGCGGCGGCGCCGCGCACGAAGTCCGCCATCCCGCCCACGCCGGAAATCTGGCGCGCGCCGGCGAACTCCGCATTGATCTGGCCCAGAAGATCAACCTCGAGCGCCGCGTTGATCGAGGTGAAGCGCGGCAGCGCCGCCAGCACCGCGTGGTCGTGCGTGACGTCCACCGGCCGCAGCCGCACGCGCGGATCGCCGGCGAGCGCGCGCAGGCTCGTCGCATCCGCGAGGATCGTGCCGGCGGTGAGCGCGCCCGCCACGTCGGCGATCGCGCCGGCGCGCACCAGCGCCAGATGCGCTGCGCTCAACAGACCCGAATGCACACGCAGGTTCCGGCGCGCCGCAAGGCGGGCCAGGATCGCGCTCGGCAGCTTGCCGACGCCGACCTGGATCACGTCGCCATCGGCCACGAGATCGGCCACCGCGCGCGCGATCGCCTCGACGGCGGCGTCCGCGCCGTCGCCGGTGTCCGGCATCTCCGCCAGCGGCGCCTCGGCCGTCGCGACGAGATCCATGTCCGCAAGCGCGATCGTCGGCGCGTCCGCCACCACCGGCATCGCCGGATTGACGATCGCGATCTTCAAGCGCGCCGTGGCGAGCGCGGCGGGCGTGAGGTCGGCGCTGACGCCGAGGCTTGCGCGCCCGTCTTTCGGCGGCGCCACGTGCGCGATGGCGCAGTCCACAGGCTCGGCCTCGAGCAGGCGCGGGATGTCACGATAGTTCACGGGCCGCAGCCGCACCGCGCCGCGCCGCCACGCCTCCGCCACGCCCGGCGAAAGCATCGTCGTCTCAAGCCGCGCGTCGGGCGCAAGGCGCGTCCAGTCCGTCGCGTTCACGCCGGCGAGCGGCACGGCCACGAAGGTCAGGCCCGCCGCGTGCTGCGGCGCGCGCGCGAACGCTGCGTGCAGCGCCAGCGGCTCGGCCGGCCCCATCGGCAGGAACACCCGCCGCGCGCCGCCGATGCGGGCGGCGATCTCCGCCGCGAGCGCGTCGATCGTCAGCGTCGCGCCGCTCATGAGAATTTCGGGCTGCGCTTTTCGAGGAAGGCCGTCATGCCTTCGCGGAAATCCGGGCCGGCGAACGCGTTGGCGAAGAGCGCGCGGCTCGCCTCGGTGTCGTCGACGGCGCCGTCTCGCAGCATGCGGAACACCTGCTTGATCGCCCGCGCCGACGCCGCCGACGCCGCCTGCAACTCATCCGCGAACGCCGCCACGAGCGCGCCGACGTCCGGACCCAGACGATCGATCAGCCGCAGCGCCAGCGCCTCGTCGGCGCCCATCAGCCGCCCGGTGAAGAGAATGTCCTTTGCCGCCGAAACGCCGACCGCCGCCACGAGGCGGCGCGTGTCGGCCAGCCCGTAGCTCAAGCCCAGCTTCGCCGGCGTGATGCCGAAGCGCGCGCCGTGTTCGGCGAAACGCAGGTCCGCGCACAGCGCGAGCCCCATGCCGCCGCCCACGCATGCGCCGCGGATCGCCGCGACCGTCGGCGCCGGGAACGCCTCGATCGCCGTCATCGCGGCCATCATCATCCGATGGTTGGCGAGTGCGTCCTCGCGCGTGCCGTACGCGGCTTCGAACTCGGCGATGTCGGCGCCCGCCGCGAAATGTGCGCCGGCGCCCTCGATCACCAAAAGGCGCACGCTGGCGTCCGCCGCGAGCGGCGCGAGCGCGGGCGGGATCGCCCGCCACATCGCAAGATCGAGCGCATTGCGCTTGTCGGGACGGTCGAGGACGAGGCGCGCCACCGCGCCCTCGCGCACGAGGCGGATCGGATCGGTCATGCCAGCGTGGTAGCGCGCCCTAGCCGCCGCGGCCAGCGTCGTAGGCCTTGAGCACCCGTTTGGGCGCCATCTCCCGCCAGTTGCGCAGCAGCATGGCTTTCGCCCATTCGGCGTCGCACCGTGCGGGGCGCACCAGCACGAGACCGTGCGGCGCGTAGTGCGGCGTAACGAAGAACGTGTCGGGATCGGCCTCGATCATGATCTCGCGCTCTTCGCGCGGAACCTTGAACACCGGCGCATCCTCGCTCGGGCTCCACCACGCCCAGAGCTTGCCGTGCGCCTTCAGCGTCGGCTGGCCCCAGGACGTGGTCTCCACGACGTTCGGCAGATCGAGCGAGAGGGCGATCGCGCGCAGTTTCTCCCAGGACGTCACCATGCCCGCCCGCGCCGGCGCCACGGCCTTGCGCGGCTGCGTGCGCGGGGCAGGGGCGGCTGCGGCCGGCGTCTTCGAACGGGCTTTGGTCCCGGTCTTTGTCCCGGTCTTTGTCCTCGGCGCGGGAGGCTTGGCGCGCGCCACCGCTCAGCCGCGCTCCCGCGCGCGCTGCTCCATGGCGGCCAGAAGGTCCTCGTCGGCCGATCCGTCGCCGTCCTCGTCTTCGCCGGCTCCGTTCTCGACGGCGTCGGCCCACAGCCACAAACCGTCCAGAGCGACCTGTTCGGCGTTGGTGTAGTCCCCGCCCTCGACCGCCTCGCGGATCAGATCGGCCAGCTCGGCGGGGACGTCGATCGTGATCTTCATGGGCGGCTCCTGTCCTGGCGCCCCGACACGGCGTGCGTCAGGGCCGTCGGAAGTCGTAGGGCGTTTCGGGGGGCGATTTGAAGGCGAACGTGTCGTCGTCGTAGACGCCGGTCTCCTGATAGAGGAGGCCCGTCGGCATCAGCGTGATGCGGACGGCCACGCCATAGGCGCGCCCGGCCGGATCGACGGCCCGGCAGCGCGTCGGATCGCTCGCCGCATCGAAGGCGCCGTCGCCGCGCGGCGTCACGGCCAGGGCGCAGTCCGGCCCGTCCGCGCGGGGGGAGGCGGGCCGGACATCGGCCGGCCCCAGACGCGCCCAAAGCGGCGCGCCCGCGTCCGCGCCGCGCGCCGCGGCAGGGTCGGCCAGGGTCCAGAGCTCCAGGCGCGGGGCGGCCGTCGCCGGCGTGGCCGGCTGCAACGTCCAGACCTGCTGCCGCAGCAGCGCGCCGTCCGGTCCGCCGGCCCGCCACTCGACATAGAGCGCCTGCCCACCGCCGCCGGCGAGGGCGGGCGCGACGATCGGCGTGAACCGCGCCTCGACCCGCGTCGCCCCCGGCGACGCTTGCGCCTGCACGCGCGTGTCCCAGCCGCCGGCCAGCGCACGGGCCATGTCCGCCGCGCCGGTTCCCGTCGCCGCAGGCGTGGAGGCGCAGGCTGCGAGGCCGAGCAGGGCGCCGGCCAGTCCGGCCAGGCGCAAGTCGGTGAGGCGCAGGCCGGCCAACAGTCGAGCACGCATCACCACCTCCGCGACGCCATCTGGAAGCCAGCCGCCGACCCGGCTAAGACGACACGCTTCGGGCGGTTAGCTCAGCTGGCAGAGCATCTCGTTTACACCGAGAGGGTCGGCGGTTCGATCCCGTCACCGCCCACCATTTCCGCAAGCTTCCGCGCCAGCGCAGCGCGCGAAGTTGCGGCCAGATTGGCGCCCGAGAAAAACGGATCGTCCGTCACCTCCCGGCCGGCCCAGGGCGGCGGGCGACGCCGCGCCACCTCCTCCGCCGAAGTCGATTCGAACTCGGTCAAAACCAGCCCCTCGAGGCCGCCTTCGAACACGTCGATCACGACCCGCGCGCCGTCGTCCGTGAACCCATAGCGACGCTTGGCGAGGCCGAGGCCGGGCAGCGCGGCCAGCGCGGCATGCTCGTCCGCCGTCAAATAGACGTTCACGATCGGCCCGACATTCGGGGCGTGCGGCGGGTACTTCTTGCACAGCTTGAAGGTCTGGCCGCCGGACGGATCGGTTTGCGTGCGCAGGCGGAGCCGCGTGCCCTCCAGATACCGGTCTTCGATGCGGTCGAAGCGGGCCGTCGACAGAACGGGCAGGGCGCCGGTGACGACGAGAAACCGCCGCTCCGCCTCGATCCGCGCGTATTTGGGGAGATCCATGCCCCCAGCATCCCGGGCGCAGGGCCGCGGTCAAGCAGACCGGCGTGCAAAGTGGGGAAACGAAGAGTGGCGCGAGTGACGGGGCTCGAACCCGCGACCTCCGGCGTGACAGGCCGGCGCTCTAACCGACTGAGCTACACCCGCGCACCCGACGCGTCGCGCCGGGAAGCCGCGGGCATAAGGGAAGCGCCGGATCGGGTCAAGCGCTTAGCCGAAGGCGGGAGAGCCCCTCACGCATCCGTCCCCTCGGCGTCCAGCCGGGCCAGGAACTCTCGCGCGCTGTCCGCGATCGCCGCCTGGCGCTCGGGCGCAAGTTTCGCGTAGGTCCGGGCGATCTGCGCGCTGCGCGGATTGGCGGCGATCAGGGCCTGATGGCGAG
Source organism: Alphaproteobacteria bacterium (assembly GCA_018969015.1). GTDB lineage: Bacteria > Pseudomonadota > Alphaproteobacteria > Caulobacterales > Aquidulcibacteraceae > REEB506. The sequence continues at coordinate 39,846 of JAGWZE010000021.1, read as the reverse complement.
CAACGAAGTCCCAGTAGAGATAGTTGAACGGGCAGGCCTTTGGCCCGGTCTTCTCGTCCACGTCATAGGCGCAGCCGGCGCAATAGTCCGACATGCGGTCGATGTAGGCGCCGCTCGCCGCATAGGGCTTGGAGGCCAGGAGCCCGCCATCGGCGAACAGGCTCATGCCGATCGTGTTGGGCGCCTCCACCCATTCGAACGCGTCGACATAAACGGCGAGGTACCATTCATGGACCTCGCGCGGATCGAGGCCCGCGAGCAGGGCGAAGTTGCCCGTCACCATCAGGCGCTGGATGTGGTGGGCGTAGGCTTCGGTTTTGGTCTGCCCGATCGCGGCGGCCATGCAGGCCATGCGCGTCTCGCCGGACCAGTAGAGCGCGGGCAAGGGACGCACGGCGTTCAGCCCGTTGCGCGCGGTGTAGCCCGGCATCGACAGCCAGTAGATCCCGCGCACGAACTCGCGCCAGCCCAGTATCTGGCGAATGAAGCCTTCGACCGCGGCGAGCGGCGCGCGCCCGGCGCGGTACTCGATCTCCGCGCGGCGGCAGACCTCGAGCGGATCGAGAAGCCCGACATTGAGGTAGAGCGAAATCACCGCGTGATTGAGGAACGGCTCGCCCGCGAGCATCGCGTCCTGGGTCTCGCCGAAACGCGGCAGCGCGGCCGCGAGGAAATGCGCGAAAGCCGCCTCCGCGCCGGCGCGGTCGACGGCGAACCAGAACGGCTCGAGATCGCCGAAATTGTCCGCAAACCGCGCCGCGACGAGATCCAGCACCGCGCGCGTTTCGGGAGAGGGAGCCGTGCGCCGCGGCGCCGGCAGGAAGAGATCGCGCGTCGCCGGCTTGCGGTTCTCCGCGTCGAAATTCCAACGGCCGCCGGCGGGGGCGTCGCCGTCCATCAACAGGCCCGTGCGGCGGCGCATGTCGCGATAGAAGAACTCCATCCGCAGCGCCCGCTTGCCCTCGGCCCAGGCGCGGAACTCGGCGTGCGAACACAGGAAGCGTTCGTCGGCGCGGATCTCGACGGGCACGCCGAGCGCATCTTCCCATCCGCGTTGCATTTGCAGCACGCGCCATTCCCCAGCCTCGGTCACAACGACGCGGCGCGGCTTTTCGGCGGCGACGATGCGGGCGAGGGCGTCCGTCAACGACGGCGCCGGATCGGGATCGTCGAGCCGCAGATGGATCACGCGCCAGCCGTCGGCGCGCAGCTCCGCCGCGAACGCGCGCATCGCCGCCAGCACGAAGGCGATCTTCTTCTTGTGGTGCGGCACGTAGGCGGTTTCGTCGGCGACCTCCGCGAAGAGAATCACGTCGCGGGCCTTGTCGGCGCCGCGCAGCGCCGAAACGGTGGGGGAGAGCTGATCGCCGAGCAGGAAGCGGAGCGTGTCGGTCATGACGCTTCTACGCAGGCACGCTGCAATCAGGTCATCACCTGCGCCATACCGCACTATCCGCACGTCAGATTTTCGCCCCTCGCGCGCGAGTTAGAACGGGCAATGACCGCGCGACCGTGCTAGGGTCGCCCATCCTCAGCACACCGGCCTCTTCTCGACCGTCCGCCAGGGCGCTCGTCTTCGGGTCGCGCCGTCGATTTCCGGAGACGATGATGGCTTATGTCGTGAATTCCTCGCCTGGCGCGGGGCTCAAATTCGAACCGAGCAACACGCTCGAGGACGCCAAGGCCGCGCTGGATTGGGCCGTCGGCCTCACGCGCCGCGGCATGCGCCTCGTGCGGATCCGCGATCTCGAGACCGGCCAAGTCTATGACGAGCGCCAGCTGCGCGATGCGCTCCAGCGCGGCGAAGTGAGCGCCTGAGCACGGCGGACGCCGTTCATCGGTCCATTCGGTGTCGGCGCGCGTATCAGTCACTGCGATCGTGCGCGTGATCTTCGGATTGTGCCGCTGCATGCGCCTTTTGGCGGTCGCCGCAGAAAGGCCTGTCCCGAACGTATGGAAGCGTCATCCGCCGTCGCGCTCGCGATCTTCGCCGTCACGAGCCTCGCCGCAGCCTCGACTGGCGGCATATTCCGGCCCGGCGCCTGGTACGCGAGCCTGCGCAAGCCGTCCTGGACGCCGCCCAACTGGGCCTTTCCCGTCGTCTGGTCGATCCTGTTTTGCGCCATCGCCGCCGCGGGTTGGCTGGTCTGGGAGGCCGCCGGTGTCGCCGCGTGGCCGGCGCTCGCGCTGCACGGCGTGCAGCTCGCCGTGAACGCGACGTGGTCGTTCCTGTTCTTCGGCCGCCGCCGGCTCGATTGGGCGATGATCGACGTCGTCTGCCTCTGGCTCCTGATCGCCGCCATGATCGCCGTCTATGCCCCGATCAGCCCGCTCGCGGCGCTTCTGCTCGCGCCGTACCTCGTGTGGGTGACGATCGCTGCGGCGCTGAACTGGCGCATGATCCAGCTCAACGGGCCGCGGGGCCTGCAGCCGGGCTGAGGCCCCCCGCGCGGGGCGTGACCTGCGTCACAGCATGCGCCCCGCCCCGTCGGTAGGGTCTTTCCATCGAACACGGGGCGCGCGCCGCCCCTCGACACGGAGAGATCCCATGTTCCGCTTCGCTTCCCTGACCGTCGCCGCCGCCGTCTTCGCCGCGGTCTACGCGCCGCTGGTGGCCGCCGCCGCGCAGATCATGGCCTGAGGCGCGGGTTTTGAACGCCACCGCTTTCGACTTCGCCGTGCGCCGGGCCCGGCGCGAGTTCGGCTTCTTCGCCGCCGTCTTGACTGCGCCCGCGCGCCATGACCTCCCTATCGGTGCGCCGCCCGGGACCGCTTCGGCTCCCGACGGCGAGCCGGGGAGCCTGATGAGCGAACGTGCGCCGACGGCCAAGGTCATCGACGCCGCCAACGCCGCGTTGGCGCGATCGACCTTTTTCGCCCGCATGTCCGATCGCACCCGCGCCGCGCTGACCGCCGCGGGCGCCACCGTCGCGCTGCAGCCCGGCGCGGCCCTGTTCTTCAAGGGCGATCCGGGCGACGCCCTCTACGTCGTGGTCGAAGGCGAGATCGAGATCAGCACCGCGGCCGCGGATGGCCGGATGGTGCGGATCGCCGCGCTCGGGGCCGGGGCCGTGATCGGCGAGATGGCCGTGCTCGATGGCGGCGGCCGCTCGGCCGATGCGACGGCCACGCGCCGGTCGCGCCTGATGCGCATCGGCCGGGACTCGGTGCTCGAGGCGCTCAAGGGCGAACCGGACGCGCTGCTCGCGCTGGCCGTCGAACTCTCCCAGCGCGTGCGCCACGCCGACTCCGCCCTCGAAAGCGCCGCGCTGCTCGATCTCGGCGGCCGCCTTGCGCGCGTGCTTCTGCAGGAGGCCGGCGCCAGCCGCACCGTGGCCCTGCCGCAGACGGAGCTCGCCCGCCGCATCGGCGCCTCTCGCGAAAAGGTCAACCGCAAGCTCAGCGCCTGGCGGGAGGAGGGGTGGATCACGATCGGCCGCTCCGGCATCCGCATCGAGGAGCCGGACGCGTTGCAATCGCTGTTGCGCGCCGCCCGCACGTCCTGACGGCGCCCGGCGCCTGCGTTTCCGGCAGTCGAAACCCCGCCCGGCCTGACGGCTTGCCCGGCCGTCAAAGTTCGGGCCTATATCCGGGCTGAAACGGGGGCGCTGACGGGGGTCTGCGTGAGCGAGCAATCAGTAGAACGTCAGATCAAGCTGGCCTCGATCGTGTCGATCGACATCGTCGGATTTTCGACGATGTCGGAGAAAGACCAGAAGAAAGCCGCGCGGAACGTCGAACAGCTCAACGCGCGCATCGCCACCGTCGCCGCCGCCCATGGCGGCCGCATCTTCAACACCGCAGGCGACGGCTTCATGCTGGAGTTTCCCTCCGCCGGCGCCGCGCTCGGCGCGATGTCGGACCTGCTGGACAAGCGGCCCAAGGGCGAGCCGGAAATCCGCGTCGGCGCGCACATTGGCGACGTTGTGGTCACGGCCAACAACGACCTGCTCGGCCACGGCGTCAACGTCGCCGCGCGCCTCCAATCTCTCGCCGTGCCCGGCACGGCGCTGGTCTCGGGCGAGTTCCGCTCGATGGCGCGCAACTCGCCGTCCGCCGCCTTCCAGTCCAAGGGCCGCCATCCCCTGGAAAACATCGACCAGAAGGTCGAAACGTTCGAGATCCTGCCGCCCCGCGTGCAGTTCCAGCGCCGGCTGCGCCGCTATGCGATGCTCGCCGTTGCGGTCGCGCTGCTCGGCGCCGGCGCGTGGTTCGCGCCGAAGGGCTATGAACTCGCGAAGAGCTCTGGGCTGTTGGCGCGTGTCTCGATCCCCGGCGTGAAGCTGTCCGACGCGTCGGCGAGCGCGCCGAAGCCCGAAACCGCGGCCCCGGCCCCGGCGCCCGTTCCGGCGCCCCCGCCGCCGCCAGCGCCGATTGAGCCCGTCCGCAAACCCGGCGAGACGTTCACCGACTGCGCGGATTGCCCGCAAATGGTCGTCGTCCCCGGCGGCCTCTTCACGATGGGCTCCGCCGCCAAGGAAAAGGGCCGGTTTCCGGACGAAGGCCCCGAACGTCAGGTGACGCTCCCGACCTTCGCCGTCTCCGCCACGGAGATCACCTTCGCGCAGTGGGACGCGTGCGCCAATTCCGGCGGCTGCGCCGGCTTCTACCCACTCGACCGCGGCTTCGGTCGCGGTTCGAAGCCGGTCATCGGCGTGTCGTGGAACGACGCGCAGGCTTATCTGCGCTGGCTCAACGGCCGCCATCAGGGCCGCGCCTACCGGCTCCTGAGCGAAGCGGAGTGGGAGTACATCGCCCGCGCCGGCACGACCACGCCCTACGCCACCGGCAAGACGATCACCGCCGCCGCCGCGCGCTTCGGCGCGAAATCTACGGTCGATGTCGCGTCGCTGCCCGCCAACCCGTTCGGCCTCTTCGAAGTGCCGGGCAACGCCGCCGAATTGGTCGCGGACTGCTACGTCCCGAGCTACGAGGGCGCGCCGGCCGACGGGGCCGCCGTCGATCGGGCGCCCTGCGCCCAGCGCGTCTATCGCGGCGGCAGCTACCAGACGCCGGCCGCGAACCTCCGCAGCGCCAACCGTCGCCGCGCCGATCCGGACCAGCGCACGGCCGATCTCGGCTTCCGCGTCGCCCGCCCGATCGACTGATCCGTCCCCCGCGGCGCCGTCTCACCCGCGGCGCAAGGCTTGACCTTCAGGCCCATCGGCAACAAGACGACGTGCCTGGAGCGCCGGATTAGCACAGCGGTAGTGCAGCGGTTTTGTAAACCGAAGGTCGGGGGTTCGATCCCCTCATCCGGCACCAGTCTGGTTTCGGCCTGCGGGCGCGCTCGACAGGGCCCGCCGCCGCCGCGCTTTGGCTGGGGATACTGCGTGTTGGCGCTGCAAAAGGCGGCTGCGCGGTGTAGAACGGGGCGGGGCATTTCCAGGGGCATCGGATGGCGCAGACCGGCGCAGCAGCGCAGGGCCAGGCGAGCGGACCGCCCGCCGTGGCGGCGGCGCGCGCCCGTGGCCGCGCCTCGCCCTCGACGCCCAAGCGCATCCTCACCCTCGACGCCCCCGGCGCCCGCGCGCCCGTGCAGTTCGGCCTGCTCGCCCAGCTCGAAGACCGCCTGGGCCGGCGCAGTTTCTTCAAGGACTTCAAGCTCTCCGACTATTTCGACCTGATCGTCGGGACAGGGGCGGGCGCCTATGTCGCCGCCGAGCTCGCCCGCGGCCGCAAGGTCGCTGAGATCGAGATCGCCTTCGCGCAGATCGGGCCGGACATGGTGTTCAAGCGCGATCCGGCCGCGCTGGACGTCGGCTTGACCGGCCTGTTCGGCGCCGCCCCGGTGGAAGGCGCGCCTTGGCGCGTGGGGTTCGGCGCGTTCCTGAAGCGTCGCAGCGACGGCCTCGTCCTGTTCGTCACCGACCGCGCCGCCCCCGAGCCGGGCGCGCTCGTCACCCGCGTCCTGCAGGCCGCGACCGCCGCGCCGGCCAAGTTCGACTCAGAAAAGGTCGCCCTGCGCCCGGACGGGACCGCCGCCCCATTCGCCGACGCCACCGCTGCCGGCCTCGCCGATCCCGCGCTGGCCGTGGTGCGCGCGCTGGCCGCCCGGCAGGGCGGCTATGACTGGACGATCGGCCCGGACCGCACGCTCCTCGTCAGCATCGGCGCCGGCCGGCGCCCGCAATCGACGGGCAAATGGTCCGTCGCCGAAGCGTTGGCGCAGGACGTCGCCGCCGCCTCGCAGGAGACGCTGCTCGGCATTTCCGAAGGCGCCCGCCGCTCGCTCGAAACCGGCCCGCGCCTCGCGCACCTGCCGATGCTCCGCTACGAGCGGTTCGACGCCGTCCTCACCGTCGAGCACGCCACCGCGCTCGCCGCCGATCCGGTCGAGGCCGCGCCGGCCCTGCGCGCCCTCGGCGCCGCCGCGTTCGACGCCGCACTCACGCCGCCCGAAGGCGCCCCGGAACGTCTCGTCTTCCCGAAGGCCTTCAACCCGCCGGGCTTCGGCAAACGGCCGCTCGGCCCGCCGAAGATCAGGCTCGAAGCGCTCGGGCGCGCCTTCCAGGGCCGCCGCTAGCCGGCTTGCCCCGCCTTTGCCCTCGCCCTTGCCAGCACGAGGGCGGCGCGCCTACATCCGCGCTCTTTCCGCGGAGCGTCCATGGCCCGGTTCCTGATCACGTCGGCCCTGCCGTACATCAACGGCGTCAAGCATCTCGGCAATCTGGCCGGCTCGATGCTGCCGTCCGACGTGCACGCCCGGTTCCGCCGCATGCAGGGCCACGAGGTGCTGTTCATCTGCGCCACCGACGAGCACGGCACGCCGGCCGAGCTTGCCGCCGCCGAGGCCGGCGTCGACGTGCGCGCCTATTGCGACGAGCAGCACGACGTGCAGAAGCGCGCGGGCGAGGGCTTCCGCCTCTCGTTCGATTGGTTCGGCCGCAGCTCCAACCCGCCCAACCACCGCCTCACGCAGCACTTCTGCGAGGTGCTGGAGAAGAACGGCCTGATCGAGGAGCGGGTCTCCCGCCAAGTCTATTCGATCGACGACGGGCGCTTTTTGCCGGACCGCTACGTCGAGGGCACGTGCCCCGTCTGCGCCTTCGAACGCGCGCGCGGCGACCAGTGCGACAATTGCGGCTCGCTGCTCGATCCCGTCGACCTGAAGAACCCGCGTTCGAAAATCTCCGGCTCGTCCAATCTCGAAGTGCGCGACACGGCGCATCTCTTCCTCAAGCAGGGCCAGATGCAGGACCGCATCCGCGCCTGGGTCGACGCCGCGACCGAATGGCCGAGCCTTGCGCGCTCGATCGCCTACAAATGGCTCGACGAGGGCCTGATCGATCGCGCCATCACGCGCGATCTTTCATGGGGCGTGCGCGTCACGAAGGACGGCGCGCCGCGCCCGGGCTTCGAGGAAAAGGTGTTCTACGTGTGGTTCGACGCGCCCGTCGAGTATATCGGCGCGACGGTGGAATGGGCCGAGGCCACGGGCAATGACTGGCGCCGCTGGTGGCGCACCGACGAAGGCGCAGGCGATGTCACCTACGTGCAGGTGATGGGCAAGGACAACGTCGCCTTCCACACCGTCAGCTTCCCGGTGACGATCATGGGATCGGGCGAGCCGTGGAAACTCGTCGATCGCCTCAAGGCCTTCAACTGGGTCACGTGGTACGGCGGCAAATTCTCCACGAGCGAGAAGCGCGGCATCTTCATGGATCAGGCGCTGGAGATCGCGCCGAGCGACGTGTGGCGCTGGCATCTGATGGCGAACGCGCCGGAATCCAGCGACGCCGCCTTCACGCTCGAGCAGTTCCAGGCCGGCGTGAACGCCGACCTCGCGAATGTGTTCGGCAACTTCGTGAACCGCATCACGCGCTTCTGCGCCGCCAAGTTCGACGCCACGGCGCCGGGCGAGGGGAGCGAGACCGAGCTCGAAACGAAGCTGCGCGCCGACGTGGCGGCGAAACTCGCCGCCATCACGCAGCACCACGAGGACATGGAGTTCCGCAAGGCCGCCGCCGAAACGCGCGCGCTGTGGGCGCTCGGCAACGAGTATCTCCAGGTCGCCGCGCCCTGGACGGCGATCAAGACCGATCCCGCGCGCGCGGCCGTCGGCGTGCGCATGGGCCTCAATCTCGCGGCGCTGTTCGCAGTGGTGGCGCTGCCGTTCATCCCCGACGCGGCGACCGCCGTGCTCGACGGCCTGCGCGTCGCGCCGGACAAACGCGTTTGGCCAAAGGCCGAAAGCGCCGCTGCGCTCGCACTCGTCGATGTGGGGCAGACCATTGCGCCGCCCGACGTCCTGTTCAAAAAGATCGAGGACGCCGATGTCGCCGCCTGGTCCGAACGGTTCGGAGCAGGCTGACCCGGCACACGGGGAGAGACGCACGATGCGTGGCGCGGGTCGGCGGGGTTTCGGACGGATCGCCGCGGCATTGCTGTGCGCAGCGCTTTCCTGTGCGGCGTTCGCTTCGGCGCAGGGCCTGCTCGGCGGCCGCGACGTGAGCGACGCCACGAGCCTCGAGGTCGGCACGGATCGTCCGGGGGCGGACCTCTTCGCCCGCTCGATGCCCGGTGGCGACGTGGCCGATTGCCAGCAATTGTGCAAACAGACGGAAGGCTGCGTCGCCTTCACCTTCGACCGCGTCGATGGCCTGCAGGCGCCGGTGTGCCGCATCAAGGAAGCAGCCCCGCCGCCGCAGTCTGCGCCGTGCTGCATCTCGGGCGTGGTGGGGGCCAAGCCGGCCACGCCGGTCGTCGCGCCCGCCGCGCCGTCCCCGCCGCGAACGGCCACGCCCGCCGCAACCCTCATTCGTGACGGGTTCGGACGATGCCTTGATCTCGGCGCCGATGGTCTCGTTCGCGCGGCGGGCTGTTCCGGCGCGCCCTCCCAGCGCGCGGTCCTTCAGGGCGGCGCCCTCACGATCGGCGGGCGCCTCGTCGGCCCCGCGACGACCTCCGCCGCATGCGCCGTGCGCCAGGCCATGACCACGACGCGCCGCTACGTTCTGCAAATCTGCCGCGCGCCGCAGGGGCCGGCGGCGATGAACGTCGAATGGCGCGACGGCGCGCTCGCGATCGACGCCGCGATCGGCCCCGCCGATCCGTCCGGTCCCGGCGCCGCGCTCGTCGCTGGCGGCGATGCGACCGCCGTCTTCGCGTTCGCGCCGACCACGGGCGAGCTGCGCCTCGTCGGCCGCGAGCTCTGCCTCGTCACGCCGCCGGACGACAGCGGCCCCGGCGCGCCCGTCATCCTCGACTATTGCGCCGCGCCCATCGCCAGCCTCGACGGCGGGCGCGCCGCGCCGGATGCGCGCGCGCGGTTCGAGGTGGTTCGCTGACGCGCCATCCCACCTCCGTCATTCCGGGGCGCGCGGAACGCGCGAACCCGGAACCCAGGAGGATGGGCGCGTCGATGCGTCCCTGAGAGAGCGGCGCCCCAGTCGGCTCTGGGTTCCGGGTTCGGCCTTCGGCCGCCCCGGAATGACGGCGCAATGTCGCGTGCAACCGCGCGCTATCCCCGCCGTTTCGCCTCGTACAACGCGATCGCGGCCGCCACCGAGACGTTCAGGCTTTCCATGTCCGCCGCGATCGGAATGCGCGCTTGCCGCTCGCACGTCGCGGCCACGAGCTCGCGCAGCCCTTTGCCTTCCGCGCCGAGCGCGAGCGCGACGGGGCGCGGATCGTCGAGCGCGGCGGCGAGATCCATGTCGCTTTCGCCGGCAAGACCGACGGTGAGATAGCCGCGTTTCGAAAGCTCTTCGAGCGCGCGGGCGATGTTGACGACGCGCACGTGCGGCACGGTCTCGATCGCGCCCGCGGCCGCCTTGGCGAGCGCGCCCGTCAGCGGCGGCGACTTGCGGTCCTGCAGCAGAACGGCGCGCGCGCCGAACGCCGCGGCCGAGCGGAACACCGCGCCCACGTTCTGCGGATCGGTCACCTGGTCGAGGATCACGACGGGGCGGTGATCGGCGGGGAAGCACGCCGTCTCCATCGTCTCGGCCTCGAGCGGGCGCGCGCGCACGGCAAGCCCCTGATGCACCGCGCCGGGCGGCAGCATGCCGTCGATCGCGTCGGGATCGAGGATCTGCGGTTCGACGCCGGCGGGCAGGGCCTCGAGCCGGGCGGCGGCGTTGCGGGTGGCCACGAGGCGTTCGATCTTGCGGGCCGGATTGGCGAGCACGGCGAGGCTCGCATGCACCCCCCAGATCCAGCCGGGTTCGTGCGGATCGGCCTCACCGCGGTCGTCGCGGCCGGGCCGGCCGAAAGGGGGCCCGCGGCGGCCGGAACCGGCGGATGAAGATCCCGTACGGGAGCGCTTGAGCGGCGGGGGCGACCTCACTATAACACGGCCTCCTCGCCGCCGGGGCCTACTTGGGGTTCGGCGCGGGGCGCGTCACGGACGCGCGCTTCCGGAGCGGCCGGAGGGGCTTAGCCCCTTCCCACCGCGCCGCCTAGCCCGCATACCGCGATACGGTCGGATCGCCGCAAGGCGCGCCGCAACCTCGGGGCCCCGCCATGGGCCCGCGAACAGGAGACGTGCTGGAAGGGTGGCCGAGTGGTTAATGGCAGCAGACTGTAAATCTGCCCGCGCGAGCGTACGCTGGTTCGAATCCAGCCCCTTCCACCATCGTCTCTGAGCATTGCGCCGCATCACGGCGCTTCGCCTCCACCGCTTCCCAAATCCGTGATAAGCCTCGCCGGCAAGGACGTGCGGGGAAACGATGATCGGCGATCTGGCGCGCAAGCTCATGGGCGGCAATCTCAAGGCCACGATCGCGGCGGCGCTCGCGCTGGGCGGCGGCGCGCTCGGCGTCGTCACCAACGGCAAGCAGCTGATGGACATCGTCGACGGCACCGAGGACGCCAAGATCGCCATGGCGGAGAAGGCCGTCGAGGGCCAGAAGGAGACCGCGACGCTGATCGCCAGCGCGGTCGCCGAAACCGAGGCCACCAAGGCCGATGCGCGCGCCTGGGCGGTCGCGACCGAAACCAACACGCCGGCGTCCTACGCCTTCTATCTCGCCACCTATCCGAACGGCATGTTCGCGACGCAGGCGGCGAAAGCGAAAGCCGATCTCGAAGCGCGCGGCGCCGGCTCGCCCTTCGCCGTCGAGCGCGCGGGCGCTGTGTTCGGCCCGGCGATCGAAGCGGCCCGCGCCGCCAAGGCCAACGCGCTCGCGCGGCAGGCCGAGAGCGAGACGGTCGCAGCCTCCGCCGAATCCGCCGCGGAGCAAGCCAAGGCCGGCGCGCGCGGCTATCGCGTGATCTCGCTGCGCGACGGATCGAGCTATGCCGGCCAGGTCGAACGCGGCCAGCCGAACGGCGTCGGCGTCATGACGGTGGCGACCGGCCCCGCCGCCGGGGATCGCTATGCCGGCGCCGTCGTCGACGGCCGCTGGCAGGGCCTCGGCGTGTTCGAGGCGGGCCAGCCGGGCGAGGCGCGGCCCAAGCGCTACGCGGGCGAATTCCAGAACGGCCAGCTCGGCGGCGCGGGGCTGATGACGCTCGCCGACGGTGCGCGCGCCATGGGCCCCGTCGTCAACGGGCGCCTCTCGGGATCGGCCACGGTGATCTATCCCGACGGCCGCGTGTTCGAAGGCGAATTCCGCGGCGGTCGCCGCAACGGCCTCGGCGTGCTGTGGACGCCCGCCGGCTCGGTCCTCGAACGCGGCCGCTACGCCGACGACGTGCTCGTCGACGCCACGGTGCGGTGACGCGTCGCGCCATGGAGCGCGGCAGTCTTGACTGATGTAGCCGAAAGGCTACAATTCGCCATGCCGACGGTCATCAAATCCGAGGCCTTCGCGGAGTGGATCGACACGCTGCGCGATCGCGCAGGAGCTGCGCATGTGCTGCGCCGTCTTGCGCGGCTCGAGCGCGGAAACCCCGGCCACGTTGCGCCAGTCGGAGAGGGCGTGAGCGAACTGAAAATCGACTTCGGCCCTGGATACCGCGTCTATTTTGCGCAGCACGGTGAAGCGCTGGTGATCATCCTGGGCGGCGGCGATAAATCGAGTCAGGCGCGCGACATCCAGGCCGCCAAGAAACTCTGGGCCGAATGGAAAGATCTCAACCGATGACGAAAGCCAAGTTTTCCGCCTTCGACGTCGCGGACCACATCAAGACTCCCGAGGATGCGGCTCTCTATCTTGACGCCGTGCTCGCCGATGGCGACGCCGGCGAAATTGCAGAGGCGCTCGGCGTCGTTGCGCGCGCGCAAGGCGTCGCGTCGATCGCTGAGCAGGCTGGGCTTTCGCGCGAAACGCTCTATCGCACGCTGAGCGACGCCGGCAACCCGCGGCTCGCCACGCTTCTCGGCGTCCTGCGGGCGATGGGCCTGCGCCTTACCGTCGCCGCCGCCTGAGGCCGTCGTTCCGCGACGTTCGGCGCGGCTAGACCTCACGATGCCCAACCTCTACGATGCGCGCCTGACGGTGCCTCGCGGGAGCGAGGTGAAAAGGGAACGCGGTACGGGAGGGGTCCTCCCAAGTCCGCGGCTGTGCCTGCAACCGTAAGCGGGGAGCAAGGCCCTCTCGCGCGCCACTGATCCGGGTTCGGCCTATCGGGCGAGCCAGATCGGGAAGGCCAGGGCCAAGCGACGATCCGTGAGCCGGGAGACCTGCCGTCGCGTCGCTCTGCTTCCCGGCCAGGGTCAGCCGGAGGCGCGGGGTTGTCCCGAGAAGCGACATTTCCAGCTGCGTCCGGATGGTCCGGACGCAGACGAGGAGGTGTCTCATGTCGTCTCGCGTTTCGTTTTTCCTGTTCGCCTGCGTCGCGCTCGCGCCGTTGTCCGCGGTGGCGCAATCCGCCGATCGTGACGCGCCCATCGTCGTCACCGGCACGCGCCTGCCGACCGCGCTCGACGCGGCGACCGCGCCCGTCTCCGTGCTCACCGCTGCCGATCTCGAGCGACGCCAGACGGTATTCCTCGCCGATGCGCTCGCCACGCTCCCGGGCGTCACGATCAGCCGCAATGGCGCGTTCGGCGGACAGACGAGCCTGCGCGTGCGCGGCGCGTCTTCGCAGCAGACGCTGGTGCTGATCGACGGCGTCGCCGTCAACGATCCGAGCGGTCCCGCCGGCGGATTCGACGCCGGCGCGCTCGACGCCGCCGACATCGCGCGCGTCGAAGTCCTGCGCGGACCGCAATCGACGCTGTGGGGCTCCGACGCCATCGGCGGCGTGGTGTCGATCATCACGCGCGCGCCCGAGCCCGGCGTTTCCGGTCGGGCCTTCGCGGAGGGCGGGTCCTACGGAACTGTGCGCGGCGGCGGCGGGATCAATGTCGGCGCCGGCGCGTTCGCCGCGCGGCTCGGCGGCGTCGTCACCACCAGCGACGGCATCTCCAAGGCCGACGCCCGCGACGGCAATCCCGAAAAAGACGGCTACGACGCGCACGCGCTCGATGGCCGCGCGCGCTACGCGGTCTCGCCCGCCGTGCAGGTCGACGCCTTCGCCCGCTACGCCCACTCCAAGACGGACACGGACAGTTTCGGCTTCGTCACCGGCGTCACCGACGGTCCCGACCGCGCCGAACAGACCGAGCGCAGCGGCGGCGTCTCCGCCCGCTTCGGCGCCGAGGACGCCCGCCTCACGCAGCGCGTGACGCTCGCCGCCGCCGACATCGACCGCACGAGCTTCACCACCTTCGGCGATTTCCCCGCCAAGGGCGCGCGCACCTCCGCGCGCTACGAAGGCCAGGCGCGTCTTGGCGGTAACGTGCGCACCGCCTTCGGCGCCGAGCGCGAGCGGACCAGCGTGCGCGGCTCCGGCGCGTCCACGGTCGACGGGCTCTTCGCGCTCGCCGAAATCCGCCCTGCCGATACGCTCACGCTCACCGCCGGCGTGCGCCGCGACGACCACTCCCGCTTCGGCGACGTCACCACGACGCGCCTCGGCGTGCGCTATGCGCCGGTCCCCGCGTTCGGCCTGCGCGCGAGCTGGGGGGAGGGCTTTAAGGCGCCCTCGATCTTCCAGCTGCTCGGCGACGGCGTGTTCGTCGCGCCCAATCCAAACCTGCGCCCCGAGCGCGCGAAGGGCTGGGACGTCGCGCTGTTCGGCGCCTGGCTCGACGGCCGCGCTTCCGGCGAGATCGGCTATTTCTCGCTGAAGAGCCGTGATCTCATCAGCTTCGGCACGGTCGGCTACGTCAACGTCGCACGCGCCGAAAGCACCGGCGTCGAAGCCTCCGGGCGCATCGAGCTGCGCGACGATCTTTCGTTGGACGCCAGCTACACACAGACCGACGCGACTGACGCCACGACCGGCGCAAAGCTCCTGCGGGTGCCCGAGCGCAGCGCGACGCTGGAAGCGGATTGGCGCGCAACGCCGCGGCTCGGCCTCACGCTGATCGGCCGTCATGTCGGCGAAACGCGTGACCTCGTCGTGCCCGCCAATCCCCGTGGGCGCATCGCCGCGTGGTCGCGCCTCGACGCGGCGGCGCGCTACCAGCTCACGCCGAAGCTCGAACTCTACGCCCGGATCGAGAACGTGACGGACGAAGCCTATCAGGAGGTGTTCGGCTACGGCACGCCGGGACGCTCGGCCTATGCCGGCGTCCGCGTGCGTTTCGAATGACGCGCCGGGACGCAGGCCGCGCCGCCGCGATCGCCGCGGCGATGGCGATTTCGGCGTGCGCGCCGACGTCGCCGTCGCCCGTGGCTCCCGCGCGGCCGGCCCGCGTCGTCAGCCTCGACTATTGCGCCGATCAGTTCGTCCTGAAGCTCGCGGACCGCGCGCAGATCGCCGCCGTCTCGCCCGACGCCGAAGCGCCGTTCTCGAGCATGCGGGCGGCGGCCGTCGGTGTTCCCAAGGTGCGCCCCGCCATCGAGGACGTGCTCGCGCTGCGGCCCGATCTGGTCGTGCGCTCCTATGGCGGGGGCGCGGGGGCGGCGGCGGCCTTTGCGCGCGCCGGCGTGCCGGTGGTCGAGGTCGGCTACGAAGACTCGCTCGCCGGCGCCCGCGCCAACACCGAACGCCTTGCCGCGGCGCTCGGTCATCCCGATCGCGGCGCGGCGCTGGGCGCGGACATGCAACGCCGCCTCGAGGCGCTTGCGGCCGCGACGGCGAACGCAGGCCCGCGCCCGCGCGCCCTTTACTTCACCACAGGCGGCGTCACGACCGGTCCCGGCGGCGTCGTCGACGAAATGATGCGCGCCGCCGGCTTCGCGAACTACGAGACGCAGCCGGGCTGGCGTCCGCTGCCGCTCGAGCGCCTTGCCGCCGATCCGCCGGACGTCGTCATCGCCGCGAGCTTCGGCGCGCGCGCCGCCTATCACGATTTCTGGTCCGCCGCGCGCCACCCCATCGCGCGCGACCTGCTCGCCACGCGCCCGGTCGTCGCGCTGAACGGCGCCATGACGTCCTGCAGCGCGTGGGTTCTGGTCGACGGGATCGAAGCCATGCACGCCGCGAGGCCGTGATGACGGGCGGGGCGCGTCTCACCCTCGCGCTCGCCGCGCTCACGCTCGTCGCGATCGCCGCGGCGATGCTGATCGGCGCGGCGCCCATCCCCGTGTCGCGTCTCGCCGCGGCGCTGATCGGGCAGGGCGCGCCCGCGGACGTCGTCGTGCTGTGGGAAATCCGGGCGCCGCGCGCGCTCGCCGCCGCGCTCGTGGGCGCCGCACTCGGCGCGTCCGGCGCGGCGCTGCAGGGGCTCCTGCGCAACCCGCTCGCCGATCCCGGCGTGCTCGGCGTGTCCGCGACCGCGTCGCTCTTCGGCGCCGCCGCGCTCTATTTCGGTCTCGTCGCGCTTGCGCCGCTCGCTTTGCCGATCGCCGCCATCGCGGGCGCGCTCGCCTCCATCGTTCTGCTGCTCGGCGTCGCCCGCCGCGCCGCCGGCCCCGCGTCCCTGATCCTTGCGGGCGTCGGGGTCTCGGCGTTCGCGGGCGCGCTCATGTCGCTGCTGCTCGCGCTCGCGCCGACGCCGTTCACATTGTCCGACCTCGTCAACTGGTCGCTCGGCTCGGTGGCGAACCGCAGCCTCGAGGACATCGCGTTCGCCGCGCCGTTCCTGCTGGCCGGCGCGTTCGCCCTTGCGCGCGCGGCGCCGGCGCTGAGCGCGCTCACCCTCGGCGAGGACGCCGCCGCAAGCCTCGGCGCGGACCTCGCACTCACGCGCGCGCTGACCGTCGCCGGCGCGGGCCTGCTGACGGGCGCGGCCGTCGCGCTCGCCGGCGCGGTCGGGTTCGTCGGCCTCGTTGCGCCCCACCTCGTGCGCGCCGCCGTCCGCCACGATCCCGCGCGCGTCATCGTGCCCGCCGCGTGGCTCGGCGCCGCGATGCTCGTCCTCGCCGACATCGTCGCGCGCGTCGCGCCCACCGACACCGAACTCAAACTCGGCGTGATCGCCGCGCTCGTCGGCGCGCCCGCCTTCCTTTTCATCGCCGCACGAACCGGAGTGTTCGATGACTGACCTTGCGCTTGCCGACGTCACCGTCTTCCGGAGGGCGCGCGCCGCACTGTCCGGCGTCTCGCTTTCGGTGCGGGCGGGGGAGCTCGTCGCGCTGCTCGGCCCCAACGGCGCCGGCAAGACCACCCTGCTGCGCACCGCGCTTGGCCTCCTCAAGCCCGATGGGGGAACCGTCCGGCTTGCCGGCGCCGACCCCGCCGCGCTCGACGCCCGCGCCCGCGCCCGCGCGATCGCCTATCTCCCCCAGGCGCGGCCGCTCGCCTGGCCGATCCGCATCCGCGATCTCGTGCTGCTCGGCCGCTTCGCCCACGCGGGCGGTCATCCGGGTCCGGACGATCACGCCGCCGCCGCCCGCGCGCTCGCCGCCTGCGGGCTCGACGCCCTGGCGGACCGCCGCGCCACCGACGTTTCTGGCGGGGAACTGGCCCGCGCCCATATCGCCCGCGCGCTCGCCGCGGAGACGCCCGCCCTCGCAGCGGACGAACCCGCGGCCGGCCTCGATCCCGGCCACGCGTGGCGCGTCATGGGCCTCCTGCGCGCCCGCGCCGATGCCGGCGGCGCCGTGCTCGTCTCGGTGCACGATCCCGCGCTCGCCGCGGCTTTCGCCGACCGGGTGGTCGTTCTCGCGGGCGGCTGCGTGACGGCCGAGGGCCGCCCCGACGCCGCCTTGACCCCGGATTTGATGGCGCGCGTCTACGGCGTGCGCACCGGCCCGTCGCGCCTGGCGCTCGAAGTCACCGGCCTCGCGCCCTGACGCCCGGGCGCGGCGCCCGCCTTCGGGTTGCGGGTGTTACAATATAACGTTATGTGCGCCCGATGACGCACCGCGCTCCCTTGCTCCCGGGCGACCCGTTCGCCGGCGGCCTGCGCCCCCGGCTCGCGGTCGCTGCGCTCGCCGTCGTCGCCATCTGGGCCCTCGTGGCGTTCGGGGTCGGGTGAGCGCGATGACCGCGGCCTTCCGCCTCGAGGGCGTCACCGTGCGCTACGGCGCCCGCCCGGCGCTCGACGCCATCGATTTGGACATTCCACGCGGCGCGCTCGTCGCGCTCGTGGGCCCCAACGGCGCGGGCAAGACGACGCTGCTGCGCGTCCTCGCCGGCGGCGTGACGCCGGATGCGGGCAAAGTGCAGGGCGCCGCGCCCGGCGAGATCGCGTTCATGCCGCAGCTGACGGTCGTCAGCGATGACGCGCCCATGACCGTCGCCGGCTACGTCGCGGGCGGCTTGTGGCGCCGCATCGGCCTGTTCGGGGGCGTGCGCGCCGCCGACGCCGCGCGCGTGCGCGCCGCTCTCGCCGAAGTAGGCCTCGGGGGCGACGAAGCCCGCCTGATGACGACGCTCTCCGGCGGCCAGCGCCAGCGCGCCGCCTTCGCCCGCGCCATCGTGCAGGACGCGGCCGTGCTGCTGCTCGACGAACCCTTCGCCGCCATCGACGCCGCCGGCGCCGAGCGCCTGCTTGGACTGATCGCCGCGCGTCAGGCCGCCGGCGCCACGGTGATCGCCGCCATGCACGACCTCGCCGCCGTGCGCCGCCATTTCCCGCAGACGGTGCTCGTCGCCGGCCGCCTGATCGCGAGCGGCCCGACGGCCGACGTGCTGACGCCGCAGGCGCTCGACGCGGCGCGTCGGGCGCTCGACGCCGCCTTCGACGACGCGCTCTGCGCCCATCCGCACGTTCACGACGACGGGACCGCGCACGCACACGCGCACGATCACGCGCCACGAGCGCCGTCATGATCGACACGCTGATCGGCCCGTTCGCCGAGTTCCTCTTCATGCGCCGCGCGCTCGCGGCCGGCGTGATCGTTGCGCTCGCCGCCGCGCCGATCGGCGCGTTTCTCCTGATGCGCCGCATGAGTCTCACCGGCGAGGCCTTGAGCCACGGCATGCTGCCGGGCGTGGCGATCGCGTTCCTCGCCGCCGGGTTCTCGAGCGCCGCGCTCTCGGCCGGCGCCGTCGCTGCGGGCGTGGCCGTGGCGGTGCTCGCGACGCTCGCGGCGCGCCGCACCGGCCAGCGCGAGGATGCGGGGTTCGCCGCCTTCTTCACGATCGCGCTCGCGCTCGGCGTGACGATCCTGTCCTTCGCCGGCGCGAACGTCGATCTCACCCACGTGTTGTTCGGCTCGGCGCTGAGCGTCGACGGGCCGGCCCTGATCGCCATCGGCGCGGCGGCGACCGTGACGGTTCTTTCGCTCGCCGTGATCTGGCCCGCGCTCGTGCTCGACACCGCCGATCCGGGCTTCCTCGCGCGCGTGAGCGGGGCGGGGACATGGGCGCAGGCGGTGTTCCTCGGCGGTGTGGTGCTGACGCTCGCCGCGGGGTTCCAGGCCGTCGGCGCGCTGATGAGCGTCGGGCTCGTCGTTCTGCCGGCCGCGACCGCGCGGCTGTGGACGCAGCGCCTCGGCCTCACCGTGATGATCGCCGCCGGGGTCGGCGCGCTCGCGGTCTATGTGGGCCTCGTCGTCTCGTACGCGACCGGCGCGCCCGCGGGGCCGTGCATCGTGCTCGCCGCCGGCGCCGCGTATGCAGTCAGCCTCGCGCGCGCCGCCGCCGCGCCCCGGAGCGTGCGCCATGCGGGCTGATGTCTCGCGGCGCACGCTGCTGCTTGCCGCGCTTGGGGCCGCGGCCACTGCGCCTGTCGCCGCCGCCAAGCCCGGCGCCCCACCGCGCGGCGCCGTCGCGAGCTTCAGCGTCCTTGCAGACATCACGCGCGCCATCGCCGGCGCCGATTTGCCGGTGCGTGCTCTGGCCGGCGCCGGCGTCGATCCGCACGGCTTCGAACCCCGACCGGCCGACGCCGCTGCGCTCACAGGCGCGTCCGCCCTCGTCGTCAACGGCCTCGGCTTCGACCCCTGGGCGAC
This sequence comes from Alphaproteobacteria bacterium, assembly GCA_018969015.1. Taxonomy (GTDB): domain Bacteria; phylum Pseudomonadota; class Alphaproteobacteria; order Caulobacterales; family Aquidulcibacteraceae; genus REEB506. The sequence goes on along the minus strand of JAGWZE010000021.1, from coordinate 20,623 downwards.
GCGCCTTGCCAAGGCGACGCGCTTTGCGGGCCTGACGATCGTGGCCTCCGCCCGCGTCACGCCGATCGGGCAGGGGCGGACGCTCGACCCCCACGCCTGGCTCGACGTCGCCAACGCCCGCGCTTATGCGCACGCGATCGCGGATGGCCTCGCCACCGCGCGCCCGGATCTCGCGCCCGGGCTGCGCGCACGCGCCGCCGCCTACGACGCCGCCCTGGCCGCGCTCGACGCCGAACTCCGCGCCGCCTTCGCAGCGATCCCGCCGGCGCGGCGCGTCCTGGTGACGGCCCACGATTCCTTTGCCTATTTCGGTCGCGCCTACGGGTTCCGCCTCGTGCCGATGCGTTCCGCGGCCGGGGAGGACGACGCCGCCCGCACCGCCGCCGCCATCCGCACCGTCCGCGCCGTGGGCGCGGTCGCGGCCTTCCCGGAACGCACGCTCGATCCCCGCGGCGTCGCCCGCCTGCGGGAGGAGACCGGGGTGCGCGTGGGCGGCGCGCTTTTCACCGACGCCCTCTCCGAGGCGACGGGGCCGGCGTCCTCCTATATAGGCCTCATGCGCACGAACGCGCGGACGATCACGGCCGCGCTCACCTAGGAGACTGCAATGGCGCCGATCCCGGTCACGGTCCTCACCGGCTTTCTGGGCGCGGGCAAGACGACCCTGCTCAACCGCATCCTCACCGAGCCGCACGGCAAGAAGTACGCCGTGATCGTCAACGAGTTCGGCGAGATCGGCATCGACAATGACCTCGTCGTCGGCGCCGACGAGGAAGTGTTCGAGATGAACAATGGCTGCGTTTGCTGCACCGTGCGCGGCGATCTCATCCGCATCATCGCGGGCCTGTTGAAGCGGAAGGGCCGCTTCGACGGGATCATCGTCGAAACGACCGGCCTCGCCGATCCCGCGCCCGTGGCGCAGACCTTCTTCGTCGACGAGGACGTGCGCGCCAAGACCGCGCTCGACGCGGTCGTCACCGTCGTCGACGCCAAGCACCTGCCGCAGCGCCTCCTCGATTCGAAGGAAGCACAGGAGCAGGTCGCCTTCGCGGACGTGCTCGTGCTCAACAAGCTCGATCTCGTCACGCCGGAAGAGCGCGCCGACGTCGAGCGGACTCTGCGCCGCCTCAACCCCTTCGCGAAAATCATCCCGACGCAGCGCTCCCAGGCGCCGCTCGATGCGATCCTGGGCCAAAGCGCCTTCGACCTCGACAAGGTGCTCGAGCGCGACCCGCACTTCCTCTGCACCGAGGACCACGATCACGACCATGATCATGACCACGACCATGGCCACGACCACGACCATGGCCACGATCATCACCACCACCACCATCACCACCATGACGACGGCGCCAAAAGCGCCATCCATTCCGACGAGGTCGGATCGATCTCGCTGATGGTCGATGGCCCCCTCGATGAGGAGAAGTTCTCGCGCTGGTGGAACGACGTGCTGGCGCAAAAGGGCCAGGACATCCTGCGTGCGAAGGGCATCCTGGCGATCGAAGGCTCCGACGACCGCTACGTCGTGCAGGCCGTCCACATGATCGCCGAAGGCGCGGCGCAGCGCCCCTGGCGCGCCGATGAGCCGCGCCGCTCGCGTCTCGTCTTCATCGGCCGCCAGCTCGACCGCGAGGTGTTCGAGGCCGGCTTCAAGGCGTGCGCGGCGTGACGGGGCTGCGCAAGGACGAGCCGGCGCCGCTGATCGACAGCATGGGCGCGCGCGCCGATCTCGACGCCGAGATCGTCGCTTTCGCCTGGGTGGGCGATCGCGTTCTCGTCGCGACCGGGGATGGCGCGGTGCGGGGCCTCTCGGCTTCGGGCGAAGCGCTGTGGACCCACGCCGAGGCGCATGACGGCGCGATCCTGTGCGCCGCGCCTCTGGCGGACGGGCTCGTCACCGGCGGCGACGACGGCGCGGTGAACCGCATCGGCGCGGACGGCGCGATCACCCAGATCCTTCGCGAGAAGGGCAAATGGGTGCAGGCCGTCGCGCGCCACGGCGGCGCGACGCTCGCCGCGATCGGCAAGGATGTCGTCCTGCACCGCGACGGTGCGGGGATCGTTCATCGCTTCGATCACCCGGCCACGGTGGAGGCCGTCGCGTTCGAACCGAACGGCCGCCGCTTCGCCGCCGCCCACTACAACGGCGTCACGCTCTCGTGGGCCTCCAATCCTGCGAGCCGCCGCAAGACGCTCACCTGGACGGGCGCGCATCTCGGCGTCGCGTGGTCGAAGGATGCGCGCTTCGTCGTCACCTACATGCAGGAAAACGCGCTGCATGGCTGGCGCCTGCAGGACGGCCAGCATTTCCGCATGACGGGCTATCCCGCGAAGATCCGGTCGATGGCGTTCGACATGACCGGCGATTGGCTCGCCACGTCGGGTGCGCTGGAAGTCGTGTGCTGGCCCTTCCGCACGCAGAACGGCCCCATCGGCCAGAGCGGCTACGTGATCGGCGCCCTCGGCGCGCCCGTGTCGGCCGTCGCCTGCCACCCGAGCCGCCCCATCTGCGCCGCCGGGTCGCTGGAAGGCGAGGTCGCGCTGATGGCGGTCAATGGCAACGGCCGCCCGATCCTCGTCGATCACGGCGCCGGCGCGCGCACGACCGCGCTCGCCTGGTCCGAAGACGGACGGTTCCTCGCGTTCGGCGACGAGGAGGGGCATGTCGGTCTGATCGATTTCGCCGAGGCGATGGCGGGCTGAAACCCGCGCGAACGGGCCCGGGATCCGGGGGTGGTGCGGCGCCCCCGGATCCCGGACGCGCCGCCCGTTGACCGGGCGGCGCGGGGTCGATCGGCGCGGGTTCGCGCCGATCTCCCTTACAGGATGAGGTCGCTCGCGCCGGCCCCGGCGAGCGCGCCGGTCAGCACGAGATGGCCCGCAAGCGCGATCTGGAAGTCCATCGTCGTGTCGGCGCCGGCGACGGTGCGCACGTTGCCTTCGATGACGGTGTACTCCGTCGTGACGCCGGCAGCGTCCGTGATCGTCTCGTAGTGGTAGCCGATGTGGCCGGCCGCCACCGCGCCTGCCGCGACCTGGCCATCGAACACCAGATGCTGCAGTCCGCCCGCGCGCGCATCCGCGTCGATCGTGGAGAGGTCGATCCGATCGGCCCCCTTCGCGAAGTCGAGGATGATGTCGCGGTTTGCGACGCCGACGCCGCTGGCCGTCCGCGCCAGGAACACGAACGTGTCGTTCCCCGCGCCGCCGGCGAGGCGGTTCTGCACGCCGTCGGCGGCGGTGATGCGATCGTTGCCGGAGCCGGCGATGACGTTCTCGATCCCCGACAGCGTGTCCGTGCCGGTCTGCGTGCTTTGGACGGCTCCGGTCTGCAGGTTGATGGTGGAATTGACCGTGATCGCCGACATGTCGAGCGTGTCGACGCCCGTGCCGCCATTGTACGTGTCGTTTCCGTCGGTCGCGAAGGCGATGAAGCGATCATTGCCCGCGCCGCCCGAAAGGATGTTCGCGCCGCTGTTGCCCGTGATCACGTTGTCGCCGGTGTTGCCGGTTCCGTTGATCGCCGCCGTGCCCGTGAGCACGAGGTTCTCGACATTGGCGTCGAGCGAGAACGTCACGGAGCTGCGCACCGTGTCGACGCCTTCGCCCGCGTTCTCCACGATCGTCACCGACGTGTGGGAGACGATGTAGGTGTCGTTCCCCGCGCCGCCGCGCAGCGTGTCGAGGCCCGCGGCGCCCGCGTTGAGCGTGTCGTTGCCCGCGCCGCCCGTGAGCACGTTGGCGTTGGCGTCACCCGTCAACGTGTCGTCACCGGCGCCGCCAATGACGTTCTCGAACGCGGAGATGACGTCCGCGCCGATGTCCGCGCTAGTCGCCGTGCCGGCGAGCAGGTTGACCGTCGCCGCAGCGCTGGTCGCGGACAGGTCGAGCGTGTCCGTGCCCGCGCCGCCGTCATAGCGGTCGTCGCCGTCGCCGACCTGCGCCACGATCGTGTCGTTGCCGCCGCCGCCGCTCACTTGATCCGCACCGGCGCCGGCGGTGATCACGTCATTGCCCGCGTTGCCGAAGATCACGTCGTCGCCGACCGTGCCGGTGATCGTGTGCGCACTCGTGCCGCCGGTCGTGCCGTCATTGACGACGAACGTCGCCGCCGAAGGCGCAGACCGCGTCACGCCGCCCGCATCGACCCACGTCGCGACCGCGCGCACCAGCACGCCCGTCGGCGCCGTCGTCGGCGGCTGGAACACCGTGCCGCCGAGCGTCACGCCCGTCGCCGCCGTCGTCCACGTCGCGCCGCCATTCGCCGACGTCTGCCAGGCGAAGCGGACGTTGGTGGCGCCCGGCAGCGTCGGCGTCACGGTGAGCGTGCCCGCCGTGGCGATGTTCGTCGCGCCGATCGTGAGGCCGCCCACCGTCGTGCTTGCGCTCGCGACCGCCTCGGAGAAGCCCTGGCCGTCGACATAGGCCGCCGCGACCGAGATCAGGTGGCCGACGTCCGCCGCCGTGAGCAGGTAGGTCGCGCCCGTCGCCGTTGCGATCGGCTGTCCGTCGCGCAGCCATTGGAAGCTTGGCGGCGCAGCGCCGGCGCCATCCGGGTCCGCGCCGAGCACGGCCGTCAGCGTCTGGCCGACGATGGGATCGCCCGTGAAGTCGATCGTCGCGGCGCCGTCGTTCACCGGATTGACGGTGATCGTCACGGTCTTCGGCGCGCTCTCCAGCGGATCGCCGGCGAGCGGGAAGTCGCGCAGCACGTACTGGAACGTCGCTTCGCCCGCGAAGTTGGCGTCCGGCGTGAACTCGAACGTTCCCGAGAACGGATCGATCACGACCGTGCCGTGCGTCTCGCTGCCCGGCACGAGGATGTAGTCGTAGGCGTCGAAGTCCGGGTCGAAGCCGAGCAGGAGTTGCCCGGTGATGACGGTGTCTTCGTCGCCCGCCGCGCTTTCCGGATCGGGCGACGCGATCGGCGCGTCGTTCACTGGCAGCACGTCGATCTGCACGGTGACGAGGTTGCCGTTCCCCTTGCCGTCATTGGCGCGATACGTGAACGAATCCGCGCCGGTGCCGAGGCCGACGCCCCAATAGTTCGGATCCGGCATGTAGGTGAAGGTGCCGTCTGCGGCGTTGAAGTTCAGCACGCCGTGCTGCACGCCGCTGACGAGCACCGCCTTCAGCGGGTCGCCGTTGGGGTCGACGTCGTTGGCGAGCACGCCCTGCGCCCGCGTCGAGATCACGAGCAGGGTGTCTTCCGTCGCGGTGTAGGTGTCCGCCACGGTCGTCGGCAGCGTGTTGGCCGCGATGACGTTGATGCGGAAGACGTCCGTCACCGTCAGCGGCGTTCCGGGGCCGCGATCCGTCGCCGAGACCATGACGTCCATGAACCCGGCCGTGTGCGGGGCCGAACCCGTCACCGTGGCGCCCGTCACGGCGCCGGTCGCGTCCTTGAGCACGGTGAAGAGCAGGCCTTGCGCCGCCGCCGAGCCGTCCAGCGCCTGCGTCGTGCCGGCGAGCACGGCCTTGTAGATCAGTTGGTTCGCGGCGGTCTGCGCGTCGGAGAAGATCGTCGTCAGCGCGATGTTGTAGGTGAACGGCGCATCGATCTTCACCGACGTGTCGGCGATGCCCACCACGCCCTGCTGCGGGACGACGACCGGCGGCGTGTTCAAGCCGGGCTGCGCCACGGTGATGGCCGTGGGCAGGCTCGACACGACCTCCTTCAGGCCGCGACCGTCCGTGTACGACGCCACCACCCGCAGCGCCGTGCCCTGCACGAACGCGTCCGGCGTGAACGTGGCGTTCGTCGCGCCGGCGATGTTGACCCACAGGCCCTTCGCGATGTCCTGGTATTGCCACTGCCAGCGGATCGGCGAGGCGATCCCGTCCGCGTCCGTGATCGAGGAGGCGTCCGCCGACAGAGGCAGGCTCACCGCCGTGTCCACGATCGCCGTGGCGAGGTTGAGATCGCCCAGGATCGCCGGCCGGCCTTCCGGAACCGCGTTGGCGTTCGGCGAGTGATCGATGCTGATCGTCACGTCGGCGAAGCGGAGGCGCTCGATGTTGCGCAGCTTGTCCTGGCCGTCGATGCCGGTCAGCGTCGTCACCGCCGCGCCGACGGGCGGCAGGTGGGTGACGGTGATGAAGCCGTCGCCATCGACGTCGACGCCGTCGCCCTCGATCGAATAGGCGCTCATCACGCCGGAGTAGACCGCCGTGTCGACGTTTCCGGGCGTGTCGTCCCACAGGATTTCACGCACGATCTGGTGGTCGGGGCCCGTCGACGTCAGCTCGACGTGCAGCCAGGCGTCGCCGTCGATGATGTCGTTGCCGCCGCGGCCCTCGATCGTGTCGTTGCCGGCGCCGCCGAGCAGGATGTTGCCGTTCGAGAACGCCACCGGGCCGGCCGGGAAGAACGTGTTGAGCCCGAAGATGAGATTGACGTTCGTCAGCTCGTTGAACAGCGGATCGGGGAGGGCGCGCTGCGTGCCCTGGATGAAGTCGTCGAAGGCCGAACCGCTGGCGGCTTCGGTTTCGATGAACGTCGCCCGGATCGCGTCTCCGCCCGGCGCCTGCGGATTGCCGATGAGGATCTTCAGCTCCATGTCGATCGACACGCCCTGCGTGGCGCGTTCGAACGAGGCCCAGTCGAAGCCCAGTCGGCCCTCGAATTTGTCGAACCCACCGCCGCCGAGCATGATGTCGTCGCCGGAGAAGCCCTGCATGCGGTCGCCGGTCTGGTCGCCGATCAGCACGTCGTTGCCGGCCACCAGCGGCACCTGGCCCGTCGGCGCCGCCTGGTCGCCGACGATGAGATCGCCGCCGGCGCCGCCTTCGATCCAGTCGTCGCCTTCGCCGCCGACGAGCTCGTCGTCGTCCTCGCCGCCGATGATGATGTCGTCGCCGAGACCGCCATTGATCGCGTCGATGCCGGCGCCGCCGTCGAGATAGTCGTTGCCGTCGTCGCCGAACACGATGTCGTCGCCGATGCCGGCATAGACCACGTCATTGCCGTCCTGGCCGTGGATCGTGTCGTTGCCGGCGGAGTCGACGAACGTGTCGTTGCCCGTGCCGCCATAAAGGAAGTCGTTGCCGTTGCCGCCGTCGATCCAGTCGTCGCCGCCGTCGCCCCACACGGTGTCGTCGTCGGCGTGGCCGGCCTGGAGGCGATCATTGCCTTCCGTGCCGCCAAGCACCATCGTGTTGCCGAGGAAGTTGTCGTCGCCGATGAAGTGCACGGTGCCGTCCGGCAGCTTCTCCACGAGGAAGGCGCCCGTCGCCGGATTGCGCAGCCACGTCGCGGGATCATTCGTCACCGACGCCGCTTCGACATAGTATTCCGGCGTCAGGAAGATGCTTCCCGGGATGTGCTTCGCGGTGGTGTTCGCCACGATCATGGCGGCGAAGGAGTTGCCCTCGATCTCCGCGCCCCAGTGCATGCCCTCGATGCGCGGCAGGTAGTAGAGCCGGTCGGCGTCCTGCAGGTGCTCCAGTTGCGTCTCGAAGATGAAATTGAACGTCGAGCCGAGCAGGCCGCCGAACAGGTTCTGCTTCTCGGCGAGGCCGCCGATCCACAGATCGACGGTGTCGAGACCGGTGATCGAGCCCGTGGACCATTGGGCATGCACCGACAGCGCGCTCGTCTTGTCGTTCAGGTAGGCGCCAAGGCTGTGCATGAAGTCGTAGGCGTCCTTCAGCTGCGGATCGCCGCCGGCCGCGCTGTTGGGATCAAGCCCGGCCGTCACGAGCGCGGTCGCCGCCGCGCGCTTGTCGGCCATCGTCACCGCGCTGGTGATCGAGACGTGCGTGCCGTAGGCCGCCACGAAGTTGATCAGCGAGGCCGGGTGTTTCAGGAACGCGCCGAACTCCGCCCAGTTGTCGTAGGGCTTCAGCGTCTGGTCCTTCGTCGCGTCATAGATCTGCGCGCGCACGAGGTTGAGCGGCGCCACGCCCGTTTCCCGGGCGCGCACGATGTTCAGCGTCGCGAGGTCGAGCGGCAGGCCGAGCAGGTTGTTGCGCAGCGCGCCGGTGACGAACTCGTCGATCTCCGAGCCGATCTGGCGCGTCGTGCCGAGAACGACTTCCCCGGCCGCATTGGCGCCGCGCGAGGCGTACTCGAGCGGGTTCAGGAACGCCTCGATCAACCCCATGTCGTTGAGCACGAGCTCGCCCGCATGCGGGTTGTCGACGCCCGTGTTGAGGTTCGTGGCGTGGCCCTGCGCATCGAGCCAGGCGCCCTGGGCGAGCGGCGTCCCTGCGAGCGGGTTCGCGACGCCGGTGTCGACGTCGGTCGGGTCGCCGTTCGCGTCGAGGAATTTGCCCTGCACGACATAGCGCGGCAGGTTCTCGTCGAGCATCGAGTGGCCGAAGCGATAGACGGCGTGCGCGAACTCTGCCGTGATCGCCGGATCAAGCGTGATGTCCACGTTGCCGAACAGGTGGATCGTCGGCGCGACCTTGCGGGCGAACTCTTCGAACACGAGGTGCTGGTACTGCGTTTCGGTGCCGAACTTCGCCACCTGGAACAGGCGCTCCCCGTTCCACTCGTTCTCCTGGATGCCGTCGGACAGGTCCGCGTTGGCGAGCACCCATTCCTTCGCGAACGCCGTGTCGCCCTTGGCGAGTTCGGCGCGCACCAGCGCCTTCGTCTGCTCGAGCAGACGGTTGTGTTCGGAGTGGAAGATCTCGTGCACGGCCGTGAGGCCGAAATTCTCGTTCACGCGGCCGTCGCCCGCGATGTAGTGCTGGTCGAGCAGCTCATTGTCGTAGCTGCGCGCGGTCGAGGAGCCGTCGCTGTTGGCGAGCCCGAGCGCGCTGTCGGTGTCGGCGACCTTGCCGCCCGAGGGATCGGCGTTGTGCGCGATGTCGTTGAGGAAGGCGTGGCCCGTGCGCACGGCGTTGGTGAGGCTGATCGGCGCGTTCGGATTGCCTTCCACGAGCGTCGTGCCGTCATCGGCCGTGCCGAGCACGCCGTCGACGCCGGACGTCTTCATGACGACCTGCACGAAGCCATTCGCGCCCCGGATGAAGTTGCCATACTCGTCGGTGGCGAGCAGGGGGACGTTGCCGACATCGGCGTCGGTCAACAGGATGCCGAGGCGCGCGGCGTTGGCCTTGACGTCGGCCCAGGTCGCCTGCGTGTGGACGTCGTCGGCGGTGCCGGCGACGCCGTCGGGGCCCGCGCCGTGGTGGTCGAGCAGGCGGCCCGTGGCGTGCAGGAACCCGTCCGAGCCCAGCACGTACTCACGCAGGAAGACCTGGTGCGAGGGGTGCGAAGTGTAGGTCTGGTTCTGGTCGATGAACGGCGTGACGGCGTTGGTGCCGTCATGGATGTCGTCGGCCGTGCCGAGAATGCCGTCCGGGCCCGGAAGATTGGTGGCGCGCGTCAGCACCATGAAGTTCGGGCCGTCGTCGCGCGTGCCGGCGATGCCGTCGGGGCCCGCGTTGAACAGCGGATCGTCTGGCGTCAGCGGCACGAACACCGTGCCCGAGCCGCCCTTGTTCACGAGATCAAGGCCGTGGTCGAAGAACTGGCCGAACAGCGTCATCCAGGTGTTGAAGGGGGCGGAGAGGCCCGCGTCGGGCGTGATGTTGCCGATGAACAGGCTATCGGACGCCGTCGGGTTCGTCGCGAACGTCTTGTAGCCGTCGCCGAGCTGGTCCCAGAAGATCGAGGCGGCTTCGACGGCCGCGGGGTTGTTGGCGGTCTGATCGGCGATCAGATTGGAGATCAGGCGCGGCTGGGTGTCGACGACATAGCCGCTCGTGGAGGCGTAGCTCGTCGTCAGCGTGTCGCCGGCAACGCCCGGATGCGGGTCGAAGATCGTGCCGTCGACGTTCACCGTCACGGTCTGGAAGATCGGCGCCGTCGTGCGCGGGAAGGTCTGGTCCACCGAGCCGAACGTCGATTGTCCGGGCACCAGATTGTTGTTCGTCCCGAGCAGCGAGCGCAGGCCGAACGACAGATGCGGATCCACGGGCGGCTGCTTCGCCTCGGCCATCTTGATTTGCTGCAGGATGAAATCGAGGTCGCTGCGAGAGAAGGTGGCCATGGCTGATCCCCACGCGCCCGCAAGGGCGCAGTTACCCGTTCAGCGCTTGCGCGCCGTTTTGAAATCCGGTCCGATGGGAAGCGTGTCTGCGGTCGCCCTTGCGGGCGCGCCTCTGACGCGGAGTCCCGACTCAACGCGGCGAGATGACTTGGATCGCCGCGGATCTCGTGACGCCGCCACCGCACCACCGGCCGCGTCATCACGGGTTCGTGATCAGAATTATTCCGACCACCGCCGAATAAAATCGAGTTCTCCAAAAAGGCTTGCGCCACAGAGGCGAAGATCGCGCGCGCGACATCTCCCCGTTGGCGAATAAGCCAGGATTTCAGGGGCTTTCAGAGCGCTGTTTGCGCTGGCCGTGCCTGCGACGCATTGGCCGCTCGCCCGACAGGCGGTCCGCCTTGGGCCTTGACGGGCTGAGGGATTCTACGTCCGCGGGTGGGGCCTTTGCGGCATTCCCGCACAGCTTGCGTCAAATCCGGGTCCGGACGAACCGCACGCGCCCGCCGTCGCTCGCCACGTCCGCCGCGGCCAGCCAATTGTCCCGGTCCTTCACCTTGGCGAGCGCGATCTTGTCCGCGTCGAAGGCCTCGTAGGGCTGCAGGTCGGGATGGCGCATCGTGTCGTCGTTGCGCGCGCCGAGACGCCAGCCGGTCATCGCGTAGTCGGCCAGCCAGCGCTTGTGCTCCAACTCGCACAGCGCGTCGTCGATGGCGGCGAGGTCGATCTTCGGGGTCTCGCCCCGCGCGCCGCCCTCGGCCGGGCGCCACCCCAGCGCAGCGAGCTTGATCGGCGCGTGGTCCGCCGCGGTGCGATTGGCGCTGACATAGTGGTCTGCGAGTTCGCTCCAGGGGCGTTGGGCCGGCCGTTTCTCGTTGGGCGTGAATTTGCCGCGCGCCAGAAGCCGCGCCGTCAGCGCCGCCCGCAGTCGCGTGCGCGCCGCGTCGCCGAACCGCGCCGAGAACGCCTGTTCCGGGGGCGCCTCCGCCTCGAGCGGGCGCAGCGTCAACGCCAGCCGCTGCCGCAGCGTCCAGCCCCGGCGCAGCGTCGCGTGGTACTCCGCCTCGTTCTGATCGAGCACGCAGGTGCACAGATAGTGCTCGTGCACGCGCTCGGCCGCGCGATCGATGGCGCGATCCACGATCGTGCGACGGGCGGCGAGCGCGACGGGATCGGCGAACCCGACCACCCCGCGATGGCCGAGCCGCGTCAGCGTGTCGGCGATGCGCACGGCCGCGCTTTCGCGCACGAACAGGCGCAGCGCGCCGCTGTCGATCTCCGGCGCGCGCGCGAGCAGGGCGGCGCAATGGAGCGTGTCGTCATCGTCCGGCCATGACACGAGCGCCGCCGTCACCGCGCCGCGCGCCCGTCTCACCGTCTTGAGCGCAGCGGCCGGATCTGCGCGAGAAGTCCAGGCGAACGGCGCGAAGACGATGTCCGGCCGCCACGCCTGCGCCTCGAACGCCGCTGCGTAGGCGGCGCGGAACGCCGCCTCGTCCTCGTCCGGCGACGTCGTCATCACGGTCACGCGCGGCGCCTCGAGCCCCGGCGCCCACAACAGCCGGAACGCCCGCGCCGCCACCGCCGCGGCCACCGCCCCGCGCCCGAACAGCACGAGATGCGCGCGCGGCTGCGCGGCTGCGACGGCCCATTCGCAGAACGACGCATCGAGAAACAGGCGCCGCGCCGCCAACTCCGCGACCGAGAACATGTCCGCGGCCCCGTAGAGCGCGAGATCGCGGCGCAGGTCCTCTTTCTCCACCCGCACGAGCACCTCGCCCGGGCGGCGCGGTCGCGCCGCGCGCGCCACGGCCGCCGCGCCGAGATTGACCGTGTCGGCGTCGTCCATCAACACGATCTTGCCCGCCGCGCGCACGCCCGCGCGCGTGAGAACCTCCGCATCCGAGGGCGGCCCCGCCACCAGCTCCACGCCCGCGGCGCCGAGCGTGGCGACGTCGGCTGCATCCGCATCCGGCCGCACGAGCACCGCGGCCGCGCCGCCTTTGGCCACGTCGCGCGCCAGCGTTTCTGCAAGCGCGCCGGCGCCGACCACCAGCACATGTCCCGCGCCCACGCCGCGCAGCGCCGCGGCGAGCCCCGCGAACACCTGCGTCCAGAACCCGAACAGGATCGCGAGCAAAGCAAACAGCGACACGGCCGTCTGCCCGATGATCAGCCCGAGATCGTCCGCTTCGACCTTGCAGCGCTCGCCCGAGCGCACGAGGCACAGGAAATCGGCCGCGCGCTTGGCGGCCTCCGCCGAGACGAAGCCGGCGAGCGGCGAAGCCTGCCCCGTCTCGAAGGCGATCCGCAGCGCCGCGGGAATGCTGAACGCGAGCCAGATCGCGGCGACGCCGAACCCGACGCCGAGCCGCACCGGCCCGGACCCGCCATGCGCGATGCGCAGGAACAGCGCCGAGAGCCGCGCCGCCGCCGCGCGCACGATCCCGATCGGCCCCAGCCGCCGCCGCGCCACGCGCCAGCGCCGTCGATCGGCCGCCGGCCCGCGCGTCTCCTCTGTGGTCCCCGCCATGGCGCCCCGCCTCCGTCGCGCCCGCCACCCCCCGGCGGCCGGCCGCGCGCGCCACTATGGCTGCAGCGCGCCGGAAACCAAAGTCATGGGCTGCGCACGGGCTCAAGCTTTCGCCTGCGCATGCTCCTCGCGCGCGGCCTCCCACACCTCGCGGGCGGCGTCGGTGTTCATCGCGGCGATCGCGAGACCGACGACGACGTCCGGCCAGGGCGAGTGCAGGGCATAGGTGAGCAAGCCCGCGCCGATGATGCCGACATTGGCGAGCGCGTCGTTGCGCGCCGAGAGGAACGCCGCCTTCGCCAGGCTGCCGCCGCCGCGCCGATGCCGCGCCAGCGCCAGTGCGCAGCCGACATTGACAGCCAGCGCGCCAAGCCCGGCGAGCGAGAGCGCAACGGGATCCGGCGGCACGGGCGAAGCGATCTTGCCCCACGCGGTCCACAGCGTCGCCACCGCGGGCGCGAGCAGCAGAAGCGCAAGGCCCATCCCCACGCGCGCCCGCGTCGCGGCCGACCACGCCAAGGCGAAGAACACCAACGCGTTCACCGCGGCGTCCTCGAGGAAATCGATGCTGTCGGCGAACAGCGCCACCGAGCCGATCGCGAGCGCCACCGCGAACTCGACGCCGAAATAGGCGAAGTTCGCCGCGCCCACGCGCGCCACGGTGCGGCGCAGATCCTCGGTGTCCGACATCGAACGACCATCAAGGATGTCGTCCGGCGCGACAAGGGGCGAGAGCGGCCGTGTCGCCGCGCGCCGCCGTTCTGCGCCGTTCTCGGCGCAACGTCGACGTTTCTCGACGCACACGCCACGGGCGCTGCGCGCAGACGTCCACGGGCCGGCGACGCCTCAACTTTTCCCTTTGTCACCGCGCGCTTCCGCACCATGTTGAATGATGTTCAAGCCGACGGGAGCCGCATGAGCACGCCGTGGAGCGAGTGGGTCGGCCGCAGCGAGGTGCGGCGCGACGAGGTGACGACGACGCCTGCGCGCGCGCTCGCGGCCACGCTCGATCACCCCGCGTTCGACGACGCGCCCGGCGCCGAGATTCCCGGTCTCTGGATCTGGCTCTATTTCACGCCGCTCGCGCCGATGCGCGAGGTCGGGCCTGACGGGCATCCGAAACGCGGCGGTTTTCTGCCGCCGATCGAGGCGCCGCGCCGCATGTGGGCGGGCAGCCGCTGCACCTTCCACGCGCCGCTGCGACTGGGCCAGTCGCTCACGCGCACCTCCACCATCACCGCCATCACCGAAAAGGTCGGCCGCGCGGCCACGCTCACCTTCGTCACCGTGCGCCATGTCGTCGAGGCCGGCGGCGCGCCGGTCTTCGAGGAGGAGCAGGACCTCGTCTACATGCCGATCCCGGAGCGTTTCGAGCCCCCGCCGCCGACGCCCGCGCCGCCCGCGGCCTATCTGCGCGACGTCGCCGTCGATCCGGTGCTGCTGTTCCGGTTCTCGGCGCTCACCTTCAACGGGCACCGCATCCACTATGACCGCGCCTATGCAATGGAGACGGAGAAGTATCCCGGCCTCGTCGTGCACGGGCCGCTGCAGGCGATCTTGATGTTCGACGCCGCGCTTGCGCATACGCCGGGCCGCACGCCGACGCGGTTCGAGTTCCGCGGCCTGCGTCCGATCTTCGATTTCGACACGCTCAAGGTTGGCGGCGCGCCACGCGCCGAAGGCGGTCTCGACGTCTTCACCGTCAATGGGGAGGGCGCGCTCGGCGCCCGCGGTCTCGTGACCTTCGCAGACTAGAACACGCGCCGCGATCACGCCGGCGCAGGGGCGAACGTCCCCGGGGAGAACGTCCATGGTCAAGATCCTGGAGGGCCTGCGCATCGTCGAGGGCGCCGCGTTCGTCGCCGCGCCGCTGGCGGGCATGACGCTCGCGCAGATGGGGGCCGACGTGATCCGCTTCGACCGCATCCGCGGCGGTCTCGACAACGCCCGCTGGCCCGTCACCGACCGCGGCCGCAGTCTGTTCTGGGCCGGCCTCAACAAGGGCAAGCGCAGCATCGCGGTCGATATGGCGACGCCGCGCGGCCAGGAGGTCGTCACGCGCCTGATCTGCGCGCCGGGGCCGGAGAAGGGCATCTATCTCACCAACCTGCGCGTGCGCGGCTGGATGGACTACGACGAACTGCGCAAGCATCGCGAAGACCTGATCATGATGTCCATCAAGGGCGATCGGTCCGGCGGTCCGCAGGTGGATTACACCGTCAATCCCGCCGTCGGCTTCCCGATGGCGACTGGCCCGGAAGGCTCCACGGAGCCGGTCGGCCACGTCCTGCCCGCCTGGGATTGCATCACCGGCCAGCAGGCCGCGCTCGGCATCCTGGCTGCAGAGCGCCATCGCCGCCTCACCGGCGAAGGCCAACTCGTCGAACTCGCGCTGAAGGACATGGCGCTCGCGATGCTCGGCAATCTCGGCATCATCGGCGAGGTGACGATCAACGGCTATGATCGTCCGAAGATGGGCAATTCGCTCTACGGCGCCTATGCGCAGGACTTTCTCTGTCGCGACGGCGGCCGCGTGATCGTCGTCGCGCTCACCAATCGCCAGTGGGACAATCTGCAGGCGGCGACGAACACCAAGGCCGAGATGGACGCGCTCGCGCGCCGCCTCGACTCCGATCTCGGGCTGGAAGGCGAACGCTTCAAGCACCGCGCGGAGATCACCAAGGTGCTGCACCCGTTCTTCAGCGCCCGCGTCGTCGACGATTTCGCGAAGGCGTTCGACAAGGCGAGCGTCACCTGGTCGCGCTACCGCACCTTCGCCGAAGCCGTCGCGCAGGATCCCGACTGCTCCACCGACAACCCGATGTTCTCGATGCTCGACCATCCCGGCATCGGCGCCTATCTGACGCCCGGCAACCCGATCGCCTTCTCCGGCGTCGAGCGCATCCCGCCCACGCGCGCGCCCAGTTTAGGAGAGAACACGGACGAAATCCTCGGCGAGCTTGGCTACTCTGACCGCGAGATCGGGGCGCTGCACGACGCCCACATCGTCGCCGGTCCGACGATCTAGGAGGCGCACGCAGCTTCCATGCCCGGGTCTCCGGAAAGGAGCGCCCGCGCATGAGTACGCCGTCGAAGCCGCCGAAGGACTTTCTCACCCATCTCGCGAGCGATCGGCCGGCCTATCCGGTGATCGGCCCGGCCGTCGTCCGGCATTTGGTGATCCGCCTCCGGACGGCCGACAATCCCCGCTTCAAACCGACCCATGGGGAGCGAAGAGCGGCGTGGGTGACGTTCCGCAGCGTGCTTTCGGCCTTCATCAACAACGCGCGGCGCAATGTCGGACAATCGGACGATGTGCAGATCGTCAAGGACAATCCGGTCGCAGGGACAAACCAGCATTCCATCGACTCGACGGTCCTCGTGGATCTCACACCCTCCGCGCTTGCTCAGAACGCGCCGAAATGCCGGATCCGGATGCGGGTGGACGTCCACTTCGAATACTATTCGATCACGGTCTTCGCAGATCAATTCGACGCCAATGACCCCAACGCCATTATCGGCGGTCTCACCGCGCTTGCGACGGACGTCGGGGCGACGCCCGAGACCGTCTCGAACCATCTGACCGCGCTGCACGATACGATTTGGCAACAGGCGAGACAGCCCTTCCGCTATCTTCTGGAAGGCGTCGAGGCGCTGCCGGGGGATCACGTCGCCGATCTGCGCGGGGTCGTTCTGATCGCGCCGCGGCCCGATGCGCGCCGCACGCCTGCCGCGTCGCGTCCGGGCGCGATGACGCCGGCGGTGCAGGCGTTCTGGGACACGCATCAGACGCTGGTGTCGACGTTCCTCGGCAGTTCACCGCCCACGGGGAGCGTTCCAGGTGTCGTCGGCGCCGAGTCGGTCGCCTGCACATTCGGGGACGGGCAGGTCTTGTACATGGCCCCGCTCGTCGCCGGCAGCAAAGAGCCCCGCCCGGTGAAGTATCTACTGGTCGCTGATCCGGTCATGCCACCCGAGCAGGTCGGCCGCCTGATGCGGCGCATGAACGTCCTGTTCGAGCTGCGCCATCTGGCCTTGCTCGACTACGACTGCCGCCCGGGAGAAAAGGACCTCAAGACGGCCAGCCGTGAATTGCGCCGCATCGGCGACGACCTCGACAAGCAGATCAAGGCCGCCGAAGTCGCCAAGCGCCAAGACAACGCCACAGGCGCCGATCGCCGGCTCTGGGCTGATGATGAGCGCAATCAGAACACCAAGATCGCAGGTCTTCTGGAGCTCAACGGGCGACTCACGAAATTGAACGACTTTGCCGATGGCGGGATCAATTTCCGCGTCGAGCAGTCGCGATTGTATGGTGACGAATTCAAGTCGAGGATCGAGGACCTCCGCGTCGGTCGGATCGAGGGCTATCCGCCGTATGACGCCTTCGCGCGCCGCCGCGTCATCCACCTGTTCGCGCGCATCGAGCAGATCGGCCGCCGCATCGCGATGTTTGGCCGGCGGATCGACCGCTGGGCCTTTCTGATCGATGCGGACAGCTCCACGAAGTTTCACGAAGACATCCGCAACCTGCAGCAGACCACGAAAAACCTGAGCGAGAACGGCGAGAAATTCGCCTCGATCTTTTTTGTCTACTATGCGGGCGCGATCGTCAAAGAGTACGTTATCGGGACCCATGACCCCGCCCTGAAGTCGACGTTCGTGGCGATATGGCTCGCCGTGCTTGCCTTGGCGGTCATCGATGCGGCGGCCTACAACGGCGCCATTGCGCGGAACGTCTATCGCCTTATCGGCTTCCTTGGGGCGTGCGTTTGGGCTGTGCTCCTTCGGTTTGGACGGTTTCCAGGCCGAGAGGCGCTTCTCCACCTAATCGAGGGTTGGTTCGGCTGGTGGTTCAAATTCCTGCGGTGGCATCGCGAGGACTGGCTGCCGAAACGGGACCGGTCAGGGAAGAATCCGAAGAGCGAGGAGCAGGTCCAGGGCGCTGCGGCGGGATCGCGGCGCGATCCGGCGCCAGCGCGCACGCGGGACGAGAGCCGCGGCGGTTGATCGCGCAAGCTCCTTCAGCCGTTGATCCGCAGCACCGTCTTTCCCGCGCCTTTGCCGGAGAGCGCGAACTCCAGCGCGTCCGCGAACGCCTCGAACGCGAACACGCGGCCTACCGGCGGGGACAGCCGGCCGTCTGCGGCCCAGGCGAGGAGTTCGTCGAGTTGCGCCTGCGCGCGCGCGGCGTCGAACAGGAAATGCTGGCGCACGTCGACGCCCATGAGCGCGGCGCCTTTCATCAGCGGCAGATTGGCCGGCAGCGCCGGGATCGGCCCGCCCGCGAAGCCGACGACGAGATGGCGCCCGCGCCAGCCGAGCGAGCGGAACGCCGGCTCGAACAGCGGCCCGCAGACCGGATCGAACACCACGTCCGGCGCGCCGCCGCACGCCGCCTTGAGCCGGTCGCGCCAGCCCTCCGGCGCGGTTTCGACGACGTGGTCGGCGCCATGCGCCAGCGCGAAGGCGCGCTTCTCGTCGCTCGAGGCGACCGCCACCACCTTCGCGCCGAGGATCTTGCCGACCTGCACCGCCGCCATGCCGACGCCGCCCGCGCCGCCGAGCACGACGAGCGTCTCGCCGGGTTGAAGACGCGCGCGGTCGCGCAGCCCGTGCAGCGCCGTCACGTGATTGATCCGGAAGCCGGCCGCCTGCTCGAACGACAACGCGGGTGGGATCGCCTGCACGGCCGCCGCCGGCGCCGTCACGCGCTCGGCGAAGCCGCCCGGCGCGGAGGCCAGAACCCGGTCGCCCGGGGCGAAGCCCGTCACGCCCGCGCCGGTCTCGACGACACGCCCCGCCATCTCCTGGCCCGGCGTGTGCGGCAGCGGCGGCTTCACCTGATAGCGCCCGAGCGAGACGAGCGCGTCGACATAGCCGACGCCGCACGCCGCCACCTCGATCACGACCTCGCCCGGCTTCGCGGCAGGGGCGGGCGCCTCGATCAGCCGGTAATCGGCGATCGAGGCGAGCGTCTGGGCTTCGACTTTCCGCATCGCGCTCAGCCGCCGAGGAAGCGCTGACGGATGCCCGCCCGGAACGCCTCGACGCCGGCCGCGAGGCGCTGGCCGTAGGTTTCTTTCGCATCGGCGCCCGCCACGTGCGTGACGCGGTCGCTCGGATCATTGACCGCCTCGAGCACCGCGTCCGCGATCTGCTCCGCCGTCGAGCCGAACTTGCGGCGCTCCGGGTCCATGAAGGCCGCGAACGTCTTCGCCATCGCGCCGGCGTAGGCGGCGTGCTGCGTCATGACGAGCGAGCGGCTGGCGAAGTCCGTCGAGATGCCGCCGGGCGCGACCGTCTTCACCTTGATGCCGAAGGGCGCGAGTTCGTAGGCGAGGCTTTCGCTCCAGCCTTCGAGCGCCCACTTCGTCGCGTGGTACACCGAGTTGAACGGGAAGGTGACGAGCCCGCCGATCGAGGTCGTGGTGAGGATCGTACCCGAACCGCGCTCGCGCATGGCCGGCAGGAACGCTTGCGTGCAGCGCATGACGCCCAAGAGGTTGGTGTCGAGCTGGCGCGTCAGCTGCGCGTCCGTCGCGCCTTCGAACGGGCCGGCAAGGCCATAGCCGGCATTGTTGAACAGCACGTCGACCGGCCCGAGCGCGAGCGCCTTGGCGGCCGTCTCGGCGATCTGGGCGGGGTTGGTGACGTCGAGCGCCATCACCGTGACGTTCGGCGTGGCGGCGAGTTCGGTCTCTTTCGACGGATCGCGCATCGTCGCGATCACCTTCCAGCCGTTGCGTGCGAACAGCAGGGCGCTCGCCCGGCCAAGCCCCGTCGAGCTGCCGGTGATGAAGATGGTCTTGGACATGGGCGCTCCTCCAGTCGGTCGTGTCTTCCGGCCTCACGGCCCGCCGACGTGTGGACGACTTTAGGAGGTGTGCGCCGCGGCGCAAACGCCATCGCCGAAGCGTGGCCGCGCCAGGGCGTGGACCCCGGCAGGCCACCCGGCGAAGCGAGTGGCGCAAGCTGTTCTATTTGAGGTGGAAAATGGTGCCGCCGGGGAGGATTGAACTCCCGACCTCAGCCTTACCAAGACTGTGCAGCCGAAACGAGACGAGTGCACAAGGAGAACATTCCGCGACGAGTTGCGACATACAAACCGGGAACTGCCGTACGCGACGACATTGATCGTGGCATAATGCCACGAAATCCAGGTGTAGGGCAGAGCGCCGCCCGCGTCGGTATTGGAACTAGGCCGTGATCATCGCCAACTGGAATTTTGAGCGTCGTGGACCGCAGACGCGGAAGGCGCAGATCATGATGGAGCGCCTTGCTGACGCTCGCCCGGATCTCGTATGTCTGACGGAAGCCTACGAAGGCTCGACACAGGCGTTCGGCGGTTGCGAAGTGTCCGTCCGCGGCGTCGTCTGGTCGAAGGCAAAGGGCGGCGAGCGCAAGGTCGTCCTTTGGAGCCCGGCGCCGTGGCGCGACGTCGATCTCGCGGGCCCGCCTGGATGCGCGGCGGGCGCCTATCTTTCCGGCGTGACGCGGGTAGCCGGACAGGACGTGGTCGTCATCGGTGTCTGCATCCCCTATGCCTTCGCGTCGCCGCTCGGCCTCGAGCCGCGGGCAAAGCCCTGGACGCAACACATCGCGTTCCTGCACGGCTTGCAGCTTGCGATCGCTGAGCGCCCTCGCGGCATGCCCTGTATCGTCATGGGCGACTACAATCAGTTCGTGCCGCGCACTTGGGGCTCGAAAGCCGCAGCCGCCGCGCTCCAGGCCGCGCTCGCGGATCTCAAAGTTGGAACCGCTGGTCCGATGCCAAGCGTCGACCGGCCGGCGATCGACCACATCGCGCATAGCGCACACCTGACGTGCGAGAGCGTCGTGACGCTGAGCAACATTGGGCCTCAGGGCGAACGCCTGAGCGACCACTATGGGGTGGTCGGACGGTTTCGGCTTAATGGGGCGCTTCAAGGGGCGGGCCCTTCTCTGAGGCGCCCCCCGTTTGGTCCCTCGTTTGAAAGGAGAGTCCTCCAGTAGCGGGAAGGCTCTCAGATGCGCAAAAGCCGTTTCACCGAAGAACAGATCATCGCGATCCTTGCGGAGCAGGAGCGCGGATTAACCACGG
>JAGWZE010000067.1 GCA_018969015.1 Alphaproteobacteria bacterium | reverse complement strand
CCGGCCCGGCGCCGCGCGAGGTGCGCCGCTTCCTCGTGGGGCCCGTGGGCTCGGAGATCTGCGGGCCGATGCTTGCGCCGGACGATCGGGCGTTTTTCTGCGCCATCCAGCACCCTGGCGAGAGCGACACGGCCGAGAAGTCGTTCAACGAAACGCGCTGGGCCGGCGGCGCGCCGCCCTCCTCGTTCCCCGACGGCGGCTGGCCGCGATCGGCGGTCGTAGTGGTGACGAAGGCGGACGGCGGGATCGTGGGGACCTGATCCGCGCCCCGTCACGGCGCGCGTGAGACGACCTTCGCGGCGCGTCGGAACCCGCTCGGCGTTTGCGCCGTGTGGGCCTTGAAGGCGCGGTTGAACGGCCCGATCGAGCCGAACCCGCACTCCATGGCGATCGTGAGGATCGACCGATCGGCGAGACGCGGATCGGCGAGCATCGCCTTCGCCCGCTCCAGCCGGTGCTGGTTGATCATCTGGTTGAAGTTGGCGAATCCGAGCGCCTGGATGGCGCGCGAGACCTTGTACTCGGGGACGCGGAGCCGCGCCGCGATCTTGGGAACCTTCATGTCGGGATCGCCGGTGACGCGTTCGTCCGCCATCAGGGCGGCGAGCCTGGCGGCGAGGCCATCTTCTCCGCCGGCGTCAGCGGGGCGCTCGTTCAGCGCCGGCCGCGCGGCGGCCTCGCGCGTCGTGCGCCGGCGATGGAGAACCGCAAGGCCCGCGCCGACCAACGCGAGCCACGCCGCGGCGAGTTTCACTTCGTCGGCCATCTGGGCCGCAACGCTGCCTTCCCCCGCCTCCCGTGGCCAGAGGACGGCAACCGCCAGCAGCGCGCCATAGCCGGCCGCGAACCCGATGCGAAACCGGCGATCCTCGCCGTTCGCGGGATCCGAGAGCGCCCGCAACGGCTCGATCAAGGCCAGCACCAGCACCGCCGAACTCGCCAGTCCATGGGCGTTGGCGGCCATGCGCCCGACGCCGCCCCAGACGCCGGCGGACGCGGCCGCGTGTGGCGCGAGGGCGACGACGAGGCTCGTGGCGATCATGCCCGCCACCAACAGGCGCGGCCAGCGGGCGCGTCGCTCGGACGGCGAAGCGAAAAGCGCGCGCGCCAGCAGCCATGACCATCCGCACGTGGTCCCGCCGACGACCGCGACGGCGACCCCGATGAGCCCCGCCCCGGCGTCCCCGACGCGCGGTTCGAGGGCGACGCCGACGCTGAACGCCAGCACCGAAGCCGCAAAGAGCGCCGCGTAGACGAGCAACGGATCCGCCGGACGCCCGCTCCATATCGGTGCTGGCCCCGGGGCGCCGGCGTGGCGTCGTTCGTGTGCCGTCATCGGCGAGGCAGGCGCCGCACTCGTCATCGAACCTCCCTGGCGCGGGGCGCCCCACACGGACGCCTTCAACGCGGGACAATCGCCGAAATCCGACATCGGCGAAATCCTGGACTTCTGGCCGATTTGGAAATCGGCAGGAACGTCGACGCCAAACGCCCCAGAAGCCGGACACGACCGCGCGCCGCGGCCTTGCCGCCGCGCGCCTCAAACAGGGGCTGCCCTTCCCATGACCTCATCCGAACACGTGCAACACCCGACCGTCACGCCCCAGGCATGGCTCCGCCGCGCCGGGGCCGCGTGGTTCGCCGTCGCCTGCTGCGGCCAGCTTGCGTTCGTCGCGTTCATCCTCGGCTTCTACGGCGCGCGGACGGCCCGCGGGGACTATGCCGGCTGGAACGACAAGCCGCTGATCGACGGCTACATCGCGGGCGACGGGACCGGAAACCTCATGTTCATCAGCCACGTGCTGCTGGCGTCGGTCATGACGGCCAGCGGACTGGCGCAGCTGGTCCCCCAGATCCGCATGCGCGCGCGGGCGTTCCACCGCTGGAACGGCCGGGTCTTCCTGGTCACCGCTCTGACGCTTGCGCTGGGCGGCCTCTGGCTCACTTGGGTTCGCGGCACGGCGCTCTCGACGATTTCGGCGGTGGCGATTTCGGGCAACGCGATCCTGATCCTCGCCTGCGCGGGTGCCGCCTGGCGCGCCGCCGTCACACGCGCCTACGACGCGCATGCGCGCTGGGCGATGCGTCTGTTCCTGGTGGCGAACGGCGTCTGGTTCCTGCGTATCGGCATGATGGCCTGGGTGCTGCTCAATCAGGGCCCGCTCGGCATGAGCGGGACATTGTCCGGGCCCGTCGACGTCGTTCTCGTGTTCGGCTGCTACCTGATCCCGCTGGCGGTGCTGGAACTCTACTTCGCCGCACGGCGCCCAACGGCGGCGCCGGCGGTGACCTGGGCAGGGATCGCGGTGGTTGCGGGGGCGACGGTCGTGACGGCCCTGGGCGCGGCCGGCGCCGTCGCGTTGATGTGGGGACCGTACCTGTAGCGGCTACTTCCGCTTCCGGAACGTGCGGTTCGTCATGGCGCGGGCGAGCGTCATGGCGGCGTGGACCTGATCCTCGTCCTTGGCCTTGTCGCCTTCGGAGAGCGCGTCCCACGGCACG
>JAGWZE010000046.1 GCA_018969015.1 Alphaproteobacteria bacterium | reverse complement strand
GAAAGGGCCCCCTCGGGGGCCCTTTCCACGTGCGCGCCACACCAACCGGTGGCGGATTTTTCGGGCACCGCGTGGCCCCTTTTTCGATCACCGCGTGGCCCCATTTTCGGGCGCCGTTGACACCACGTTCCTCGTCGCGTTCGGCACGACGATGAGCGCGTTCTGGATCATCGTCCTCAACAGCTGGA
Organism: Alphaproteobacteria bacterium; assembly: GCA_018969015.1. Taxonomy (GTDB): domain Bacteria; phylum Pseudomonadota; class Alphaproteobacteria; order Caulobacterales; family Aquidulcibacteraceae; genus REEB506. The sequence continues at coordinate 16,289 of JAGWZE010000046.1, read as the reverse complement.
TGCACACGCCCGTCGGGTTCGAGATGCGCGATGGCGCGGCGCACGCCACCGACTGGGTCCAGATCGTCTTCAACCCGTCGATGCCGTACCGGCTCGTTCACGTGCTTCTCGCGTCGGGGCTGACGGCGGCGTTCCTGATCGCCGGGTTCTCGGCCTATCGCTGGCTGAAAGGGGATCGCTCCTCTGGCGTGAAGGCGGGGCTGCGGACCGGCGTGACGCTCGCGGCGGCGCTGATCCCGCTGCAGATCCTCGCCGGCGACATGCATGGGCTCAACACGCTGGAGCACCAGCCGCAGAAAATCGCCGCCATGGAGGCGAACTGGGAGACGCGGCCGAACGTGCCGCTCGTCCTGTTTGCGATCCCGGACGAAAAGACGCGTGAAAATCATCTCGAGATCGCGGTGCCGAACGGCGCGAGCATCATTCTCAAACATGATCCCGACGGCGTTGTGCCGGGCCTCAATGATTTCGTGGCGCAAGACGGGACGCGTCTGCATCCGCCCGTGGCGCCGGTCTTCTTTTCGTTCCGAGTGATGGTCGGCGTCGGGCTCGCCATGCTCGCGGTCTCGTGGATCGGCGCCTGGATGCTCTGGCGCAAGGACGCCTTCGATCGGCTCGGCGTGTGGCCGCTGCGCGTGCTGGTGGCGATGAGCTTCTCCGGCTGGATCGCGACGCTGGCGGGATGGTACACGACGGAAGTTGGCCGTCAGCCGTGGCTCGTGGCGGGCGTGCTGAAGACGCAGGACGCGATCGCGGAGGTGCCGGCGCCGATGGTGGCCACCACGCTCGTGATGTACCTCGCGCTCTACGGCGTGCTCATCGCGGCGTTCGTCAGCGCGCTCTATTATTTTGCGGGCAAGGCGGCCAAGGGCGAGCTCGCGCCCGATGTGCCGCTCTCGTCCCACGGCGCCGTGGCCACCGGCGCCACCGCGATCAGCGCGGAGTAGGGCGATGCATCTGTTCGGCGATCCCGCGATCTGGCTGCCGCTCGCCTTCGCCGGGCTGATGGGCCTCTCGATCCTGATCTACGTCATCCTCGACGGGTTCGATCTCGGCGTCGGCATTCTGATGCCCTGGGCCGAACCGGCCGAGCGCGATCTCATGGTCGCCTCGATCGGGCCGTTCTGGGACGCCAACGAGACATGGCTCGTTCTGGCGATCGGGCTGCTGCTCGTGGCGTTTCCCGTCGCGCATGGCGCGATTCTCTCGGCGCTGTATCTGCCGGTGGCGATTATGCTGCTTGGGTTGATCCTGCGCGGCGTCGCGTTCGAGCTGCGCGTGAAGGCGCCGGGCCCGTATCGGCAAAGCTGGAATCGCGCCTTCGTCGTCGGATCGGCGATGACGGCCTTGTCGCAGGGCTTCATGCTCGGCCTCTACATCATGGGCCTGGAATGGCGCTGGGATACGGTGCTGTTCGCCTGTCTCGTCGCGTTGTGCGTGGCTGCGGGCTACGGCTTCATCGGCGCCTCGTGGCTCATCATCAAGACGAGCGGCGACCTTCAGCGCAAAGCCGTCGCCTGGGCCAAGCGCGGCCTGCTCGGCGTCGTCGCGGGGTTCGTGGCGATCTCGTTCGCGAGCCCGCTCGTCAGCCCGCGCATTTTCGCGAAGTGGTTCTCGGTGCCGGAAATCTTCCTGCTGGCGCCGCTGCCGTTGATGTCGCTCGCGCTCGTCGGCCTCACGTGGATTGCGCTGCGCCATCTGCCCGACAGCCGTGACCGCTTCGGCTGGATCCCCTTCGCCTCGGGCTCGACGTTGTTCGTGCTGGCCTTCGTGGGCCTTGCCTATTCGTTTTATCCCTTCGTGGTGCCCGAGAAGATCACGCTCTACGAAGCCGCAAGCGCGCCGGAGAGCCTGATCATCATCCTTGCCGGGGCGGTCTTCGTGCTGCCGGCGATCCTTGCCTACACCGCGCTCGCGTACTTCGTGTTTCGAGGGAAGGCCACGGAGTTGCGTTACGACTAGCGCTTACCCGCGCGCCTTTTTCAGCGCATCCAGCTCGGCCCGGATCTCGTCCCCATGTTCCCCGATGCGCGGCGCGGGGCTGGGATCGCGCGCGGGGTAGGCCTCGTAGCGCACCGGCGGGCGCATCTGCACGACGCCGCCTTCGCTCGGGTGCGTGCGCCGCGCAAAAAAGCCGGTCGCCTGCAAATGCGGATCGTCCATGATGTCGGCGATGTCGCGCACCGCCATGCAGGGGATGCGCGCGGCGTTGAAGCGCTCGACCCAGTCGGCCGACGTGCGCTGGGGGGTGAGCTCGGCGGTGCGCCGGTAGATCTTGCCCTGATTGTGGAACTGCAGCTGCGGCGTGGCGAGATCGGGCTGCTTCAGGAACTCCGGATCGCCGAGCACGTCGAAGACGATCGGCCACGACGCCACCGTATACGGAACGAGGCTGATCCAGCCGTCCTTCGTGGGGAAGGGCTGGCGATCGGGATCGATCTGGCGCGCATAGCCCACCGGTGCGTTCGGCGGATCGAAGGCGAGCCCGCCGATATGCTCCACCATCATGAAATGGGCGAAGCCCTCGAACATCGGCACTTCCACGACCTGACCTTCGCCGGTGCGCAGCTTGTGCACATAGGCGGCGAGCGTCGCCTGCGCGCCGAGCAGCCCCGCCACCTTGTCGGCGATGAGCGAAGGGAAGTAGCGCGGCGTGCCCGTGCCATCGACGCGGCCGGGAAGCGTCACCGCGCCGGTGGCGGCCTGGATCACGTCGTCATAGGCCTGCAGATCGGAATAGGGCCCGCCGGAGCCGAACCCCACGCAGTGCACGTAGATCAGGCCGGGATTGAGCGCGCGCGCCTGATCCGGCCCGAAGCCCAGCCGGCGGATGGCGTCGCCGCGCACGTTGTGGATGAAGATGTCGGCGAAGCGCACGAGGTCGCGCATCACCGCCGCGTCCTCGTCGCGCTTGAGATCCAGCGCGATCGAGCGCTTGCCGCGATTGAGATTGATGTGGCCGGGCCCCATGCCGCGCGTGGCGGCCGGCTTGCCCGTGTAGCGGAACTGGTCGCCCTCGGGCGATTCCACCTTGATGACGTCGGCGCCGAGATCGGCCAGCGCCTGCGTGGCGAACGGCCCGAACACGACGGACGTCATGTCGACGACGCGGACGCCCGTGAGCATGGGAGAGTGCGACATGGCGAGAGGATCCCACGAAAGACGAAGGCCGACACCTTGTGCGGTGTCGGCCTCCGGTCTTCAAGTCCGCCGCGTCGCCGTCGCGCGGCTCAGCGCACCACGCCGCCGAGCCGGGCTTTGATGATCTCTTCGGCCTCGGAGATGATGCGGTCGATCAGCTCCTTGACGGTCGGGATGTCGTGGATCAGGCCCTGCACCTGGCCCGCCGACCAGATGCCGCCGTCCGGATCGCCGACCTCCATGGCCTGCCGGCCGCGTGCGCCCGCCACGAGGTGCTGCACGTCCTCGAACTTCGCGCCGCCGCGGCCCTCGATCGCCACGACTTCGTCGCTCACGGCGTTCTTCATCACGCGCGCGGTGTTGTGCAGTGTGCGGAAGATCAGGCGCGTCTGGCGTTCGTCGTTCTCGACCATGCGTTGCTTGAACGCTTCGTGGATCGGCGCCTCCTTCGTCACGCAGAAGCGCGTGCCCATGTTGACGCCGTCCGCGCCGAGCGCCAGCGCCGCGACGAGGCCGCGCCCGTCCGCGAACCCGCCCGAAGCCAGCATCGGGATCTTCACCTTCGCCGCCGCCGCGGGGATCAGGATCAGGCCCGGGACGTCGTCCTCGCCCGGGTGGCCGGCGCACTCGAACCCGTCGATCGAGATCGCATCCACGCCCATGCGCTCCGCCGACAGCGCATGACGGACCGCGGTGCATTTGTGGATCACCTTGATCCCGTGCTGCTTGAAGTGGTCCACGTGCTCCTGCGGCTTGTAGCCCGCGGTCTCGACGATCTTGATCCCGCCCTCGATGATCGCCTGGCGATACTCGGCGTACGGCGGAGGCTTGATCGCCGGCAGAATGGTGAGGTTCACGCCGAACGGCTTGTCGGTCATCTCCCGCGTGCGCTTGATCTCTTTGGCGAGCGCCTCGGGCGTCGGCTGCGTCAGCGCCGTCAGGAAGCCGAGGCCGCCGGCATTGGCGACGGGCGCCACCATCTCCGCATAGCCCACCCACTGCATCCCGCCCTGGACGATCGGATGCTCGATGCCGAACGCTTCGGTGAACCGGGTCTTGATGGCCATGTCTGCGCCCCTTCTTCTCGTATCCGTCCCGTGTGTTTGCGGCAGTTTGCGATCAGATCGCGCAGGCCGCAATGCGCGCCGTTGCGGAAGGCGCCGCGGCGAGGGGAAGCCGCGGCGGCGGGGGCTTGGCGGAAAGGGCGGCCGCCTCAGGCGACGATCTGCGCCGCGACCGTCAGGAACGGCATCGCGAAGGCGGCGAAGGCGGCGGCGGCGACGGTGACGGAGGCGAAGCGGATCATGGCGGCGTCCTTTCGGGTTCTGGGCGAGGCGGCGGCCTCGATGTCGAGACCTTAGGCCGGTCTCGCCCGGCCCGGTGTGACCTGTGTCACGCCGCCGCCATGGCCTGCGCCATGGTCGGCGCCGCGGGAAAAATCGCCCGCGCGAGGCCGCGCGGGCGAGAGGTCATGTCGGGAGGACGCCCAAAGGCATCCCCTGCAAATTGCGCCGGGGCCGGACGAACGGGAAACGAGAATTCCTAACGCCTGTCATTAGCCAGGCCGTCGCATGGCCGGCCTGCGCGCGCCACGCGGCGTGATTGGCGCCACGGCCGCACTCCGATACATCCAACGGGGCGACACATTCTCACGCCAACCGGGTTGAAGCGATGTCGGGCGACGCGAACCACAACGACACCTACCCCAGCGGCGGCTTCGCTGGGCGGCTCGGCTTCGGCGCGGCGCCGGCGCTGGTGCTCGTCGATCTCGTGCAGGCCTATCTGATCGACGGCTCGCCCTTGCGCGCGCCCGTCGACGACGCCGTGGCCGCCGCCGCCCAGCTGCTGGCCGCTGCGCGGGCGGCGCGCGTGCCGGTGGTGCATACCTGCGTGCGCTACGCCGCCGGCGGCGCCGATGGCGGCGTCTTCATGCGCAAGGTGCCGGCCCTCAAGCTCTTCGCCGCCGACGCCGATCCCGCGTTCGGGGCGTTCGCCCCGGCCGTCGCGCCCATCGCGGGGGAGGTGGTGATCGTCAAGCAATACGCCTCGGCGTTCTTCGGCACGTCGCTCGCTTCGACGCTGACCGCCCTGCGCCGCGACACCGTGCTCATCGCCGGCGTGTCGACTTCGGGCTGCATCCGCGCCACCGCGCTCGACGCCTGTCAGCACGGCTTCGCGCCGATGGTCGTGCGCGACGCCGTCGGCGATCGCACCGCCGCCATCCATGAGGCGAACCTCTACGACCTGCAGGCCAAGTACGCCGACGTCGTCGGGCTCGACGAGGCGCTTGCGGCCCTCTCCGCCGCCGCGGGCCAAAGCGGGGCGGGCGCATGACCGCCGCCGTCAACCGCGCCTACGAGTATCTGCGCTCCGGTATACTTTCTGGGGATTTCCCGGCCGGCTCGCGGTTGCGCGAGACGGACCTTGCCGAGAAGGCCGGCGTCAGTCGCACGCCGATCCGCGAAGCCATCCGCCGGCTCGGCGCCGAGGGGCTCGTGCATGTGGAGCCGCGCCTCGGGGCGGTCGTGCGCGAATGGAGCCGCGAGGAGATCGAGGACATCTTCTCGCTGCGCGCGCTGTTGGAATCCCGGGTTGCCGCCCGCGCTGCGGTGCGGGCGACGCCCAAGGACGTCGAGGAGCTCCGTCGCCTCGCCCAGTCCATGGCCGACCTTGCCGACCGGCCAACCGGGGGCGCCCGCGAAAAGATCGGCAGACTCAACGCGATGTTCCATCGCAAGCTGATGGACCTTGCCGGCAGCGAACGGCTCCGCGCCATGGTCGGCCAGCTGCTGGACGTCCCCCTCAGCCTGCGCACGATCACCCGGTACGACCAGGACGCACTCGCACGCAGCCTCAATCATCATTTCGAGATCGTCGCCGCGATCGCGCACGGTGACGCTGAATGGGCCGAAACCGTCATGAAGGCCCACATCCTCGCGGCCTGGCGGGCGATTTCGTCCGATCCCGCGACCTGAAAGCGACACCTGAACCGATTTTTACAGGTCGCCGCGTTAACGTTTTGACAACCCTGTCGTGTAACCTTTGTATACAAAATGACGGGAGTCGTCCCGTCTCGTCCGCGTGCCCGGGAAGCGCGGCGATGCAGGGGATCGGCAATGAAACACTCCACCTTCATGACTTGGGGCCTGTCCGGCGTGGCCGGTTTGGCTCTTCTGTCCGGCGTCGCCTACGCGCAGCCCACGGCCCCCACGGCCGAGTCCGATACGATCATCGTCACCGCCCGCCAGCGCGCGGAAGCCATCAAGGACGTCCCGATCGCCGTCAGCGCCTTCACGGCGAAGACGATCGAGGAAGCCGGCATCACGCGCCCGCAGGACTTCATCGCCCTGACGCCGAACGTCACCTTCATCCAGACGACGAACGTCGGTGAATCGCAGGTGCACATCCGTGGCGTCATCCAGCCGCGCGACACCGAGCCGCCGTTCGCCTACGTGGTCGATGGCGTCCTCATGCCGAACCCGAACGCGTTCAACCAAGAGCTGGTCGACATCCAGCAGATCGAAGTCATCAAAGGCCCGATCGGCTCGATCTACGGCCGCAACGCCGTCGGCGGCGCGATCCTCGTTTCGACCAAGAAGCCGGGGCCGGACTTCGAAGGCGTCGTGAACGCCGGCTACGAGTTCGAAGGCAAAGAAAAGAAGGTGGGCGGCTATCTCTCCGGCCCGCTCGGCGAGAAGGTCTTCGCGCGCATCACGGCGAACTACACCGACCGCGACGGCTACTTCGACAACATCACCCGCAAGACGAAGGAAGATCCCTTCTCTGAAAGCGTGCTGCGCGGCCGCGTGATCTGGGAAGCGGCGCCGAACGTCGAAGTCGATTTCAATGCCAATTACGGCAAGGTCGACGGCTTCGCCTTCAACTTCAACAACCAGTTCTCGGGCACGCCGGGCTTCACCGGCGGCGTCGACACCGGCAACACGTCGATCCCGTACGCGGGCAACCTCAAGAGCTTCAACGACCAGGAACGCTACGGCCTCTCGGCCAAGCTGAACTGGAAGCTCGACGCGGGCACGCTGTCGGCCTTCGTGGCCTACAACAAGCTCGAGGAGTCGATGGGCGGCGAAGGCGCCGCCGACATCGCGCTGTTCGGCCTGCTCGGCCCGCCGGGGCCGAACGTGCCGGCGCCGAGCGCGTTCTTCACCAACGCCGCGCTGTTCGAAGGCTATGGCCCGACGGATCGCGACGGCGCCCAGTATCAGGAACGCAACCAGGACGACACGTCCTTCGAAGTGCGGTTCACTTCGGACGAGTCCAAGCGGCTCCGCTACATCGTCGGCGGCTACTATATCGACTTCAACCGCGACATCCTCCTGCTCACGGGTGACTTCGGCACCGGCAACACGATCCGCGAAGCGCCGCGTCTCCGCGTCGGCCAGGCGGGCGTGAACGGCACGGGCGGCGACAACTCGAACTCCGCTTATGCGGTGTTCGGGCAGCTTGCCTATGACGTCACCGAGAAGCTCGAGGTGTCCGGCGCGCTGCGCTACGACAAGGAAGATCGCGAGAACACGAACACCGTCCCAGGTGTCCGGCCGATCGGCTTCAAGCGCTCGACCTCGTTCGACAAGGTGCAGCCGCGCGTCTCCCTGCGCTACAAGGCGACGGACGACGCCACCTTCTACGCGACCTATGGCGAGGGCTTCCGCTCGGGCGGCTTCAACGCGCTTGGCAGCCGTAACGCCATCATCACGGTCGACGGCGTGACCGGCACGACGGTGCAGGACTTCTTCCCGGAAGAAAGCTCCAAGTCGTTTGAAGTCGGCGGCAAATTCTCGCTGCTCGACGGGCGCGTCTCGCTGAACGCCGCTGCGTTCCAGACGAAGGTCGACAACGCGCAGTTCTTCCAGTTCTTCCCGTTCTCGCTCTCGCGCGTCATCTCGATCGTGCAGGAAAACGAGATCAAGGGCGCCGAGTTCGATCTGAACGCCAAGCTCACGGACAACGTCACCGTGTTCGCCGGCGGCGGTGTCCTCGAGTCGAAGATCAAGCAGAACCGCGAATTGCCGCGAACGGTGGGGAACAAGTTCCCGTTCACTCCGGACCACTCGCTGCTTCTGGGCGCGCAATATCGCCGCGAAGTCGCCACGGGCACGGATTTCCTCGCCCGTATCGAGTACACCCAGACGGGCAAGATGTACTTCGACACGGAAAACACGCGCGGCACTGCGCGTCCGACGCTCGATCTCGTCAACGCCCGCATCGGCCTCGAGCACGCCAACTGGACCGCGACGCTCTGGTCGCGCAACCTGACGGACGAGAAGTACAACTCCGACGCCGTCGTGCTGAACGTGCCGCCGTCGTCGACGTTCAACTTCGTCACGAAGGGCGTGCCGCGCACCGTCGGGATCGAAATCGGCTACCGCTTCTGATCGAGCGGTCCCGATCTGAATGAAGACGGGCGGCGCTGCGAAGCGCCGCCCGTTTTTTTTCGCGTTATAGAAACTGCCTTCCGGCGTCATCCTCGGCGCGCACCGCGCGCCGGGGATCCAGCGCTCGGGAGCTCCGCCGTCTGGATCCCCGCAGCGCCTTCGGCGCCGCGAGGATGACGGTGATGAGCGTGAGATGCGCACTCAGATCGTCTTGGCCGCCTTCAGCGCCGCATACTGCTCCGCGCTCAGGCCTGCGCGTTCGAGCCAGACATAGTCGTTGTCCTCGCCGAGCGCGCGGCCGCTCCATTTGATGCCGCCCGGCGTCTCGGAGAATTTCGGCGCGACGTTCTGCATCTTGAGGGTGCCGAACTTGGCGTGCGGCACGTCCACGATCGATTGCCGCGCCTTGTAGTGCGGATCTTCCAGCATTTCCGGCGCGCGGTAGATCGGCCCGCAGGGCACGCCGTGCGTGTCGCATTCGGCCTGCACCACCTCGCGCGTGCGCGTGCGGGTCCAGGCCGCGACGATCTCGTCGAGCTCGGCCTGCCGCGCGCCGCGCGCGTGGTGATCGGCGAAACGCGGGTCCTTGGCGAGCGCCGGCTGGCCGATCATCTCGGCAAGGCGGGCGAACACGCTGTCCTGGTTGGCGGCGATGATCACCATGCCGTCGGACGTCGGATAGATGTTGGAGGGCGCCACGTTCGGCAGTACCGAGCCGGACCGCTCGCGGATGTAGCCCGCCTTTTCGTACTCCGGCACGAGGCTTTCCATCATCGCGAGGCAGGATTCGTAGATCGAGCTGTCGACGACCTGGCCGCGCCCGGTCTTGCGGCGATGCTCGAGGGCGGCCAGCGCGCCGAGGCAGGCGTACGTGGCCGCCAGCGTGTCGCCGATCGAGATGCCCGCGCGGGAGGGCAGGCGATCCGGCTCGCCCATCACGTAGCGCATGCCGCCGAACGCCTCGCCGACCGAGGCATAGCCGGCCCGCTGCGCGTTCGGACCGGTTTGTCCGTACCCGGACACACGCAGATAGATCAGCCGCGGGTTGAGCGCGTGCATCACGTCGGGGCCAAGGCCCCATTTCTCCATGGTGCCGGGGCGGAAATTCTCGAGCAGGATGTCGGCCTTGGCCACCAGCGCCTTCAACGCGGCCTGGCCCTCGGGCTTGCGCAGATCGAGCGTCGCGCAGCGCTTGTTGCGGGCCACGACCGAGAACCACAGCGGCGCGCCATCGGCTTTCACCTGGCCCCAGTCGCGCATCGGATCGCCCACGCCCGGCGGTTCGATCTTGATGACTTCGGCGCCATAGTCGCCAAGCAGTTGTCCGCAGAACGGGCCGGCGAGCAGCATGCCGAGTTCGATCACCAGCAGTCCGTCCAGTGGACCTGCGGCCGCGCCCGACTCGCGACGCGCATCGTTCATGGCGCTCATTTTTTCTCCCTGAGGCTCGGACTGGCCGCCGATCCGCTAGACCCCGGCCGGAGCGCGACTGTATACAAGCTGCCGGGCCTGGACGAAACGTTTGTTCGCGGCCTTTGAAAGCGGAAGAGGGGTCCATGCCTTATCGTCTGGGTGTCGACGTCGGCGGCACGTTCACCGATTTGCTGCTTTTGGACGACGCCACGGGGCAGGCTTGGCGCGACAAGGTTCCGTCGACGCCGCATGACCCTTCCGTGGCCGTGGTGCAAGGCGCTCGCCAGATCTGCGCCAAAGCCAACGTCTCGCCGGCGGACATCGCGCTGTTCATGCATGGCACCACCGTCGCCACGAACACGGTGCTGACGTCCTCCGGCGCGCGGGTCGGTCTCGTGACGACCGACGGCTACCGCCAGGTGCTTCAGGTGGCGCGCTCGTTCGTCCCCGGCGGCCTCGCCGGCTGGATCATCTGGAACAAGCCGCCGCTGATCGCGCCGCTCGAGTGCACCGTCGAAGTGCGCGAGCGCGTCGGCGCGGACGGCAAGGTCATCACGCCGCTCGATGAAGCCGATCTGCGCGCCAAGCTCGCGGCGCTGAAATCGGAAGGCATCGAGGCGCTGACGATCTCCTTCGTGAACTCCTACCTCAACGACGCCCACGAGCGTCGCGCCGGCGAGATCGCCCGCGAAATCTTCCCGGACATCCCGGTCTCGCTGTCCGCGATCGTCCTGCCGGAAATGTACGAGTACGAGCGCGCGCTCACGACGTGCGCCAACTCCTACGTCCGCCCCCGCGTCGCCAACTACGTGCGCAACCTCAAGACGGAACTCGAAGGCAGCGGCATGCGTGCGCGCATGAACCTGCTGCGCTCCGACTCCGGCCTGATGACGTTCGAGAAGGCGCAGGAATCGCCCGTCAATCTGCTGATGTCCGGCCCGGCTGGCGGCGTCGCCGGCGCGTCCTGGGTGTGTGCGCAGTCCGGCTTCACGAACCTTCTCACGGTCGACGTCGGCGGCACCTCGACGGACGTCGCGCTGATCGAGAACGGCAATCCCAAGGTCACGCGTGACACCGAGTGCGGGGATCTCAAGGTCCGCGCCACGTCGCTCGACATCCGCACCGTCGGCGCCGGCGGCGGATCGATCGCCGCCGTCAACCCGCTGACCGGCGCGTTGCGCGTCGGTCCGGACTCCGCCGGCGCCGTGCCGGGGCCGGTCTGCTACTCGAAGGGCGGCGAAAAGCCGACGGTGACGGACGCCAACGTCGTGCTCGGCTACCTGCCGGAAGAACTGCTCGGCGGCGCGATGAAGCTCGATCGTCCGGCGGCGGCGAAGTCCGTGCAGACGATCGCTGACGCCCTCGGCGTCTCCGTGCAGGAAGCCGCCAAGGGCATATACGACATCGTCAACGAGAACATGATGGGCGCGCTGCGCCTCATCTCGGTGCAGCAGGGCTATGACCCGCGCGAGTTCGCGCTTGTCGCGTTCGGCGGCGCCGGCCCGCTGCACGCCAACGCGCTCGGCAAGCTGCTCGGCTCCTGGCCCGTCATCATCCCGCCGTCGCCCGGCGTGCTGTGCGCCTTCGGCGACGCGACGACGCGCCTGCGCGCCGAGCGGGCCCGCTCGCTCACGCGCACCTTCTCCGAGCTCACCGACGAGACGCTACGCGCCGTGCTCGCCGCGCTCGCCGGCGAAGTGCGCGACGAACTGGTGGCGGAGGGCGTGCCCGCCGCCGACCAGGAACTGATCCTCGAAGCCGGCGTGCGCTATTCCGGTCAGGCGTTCGAAGTCGCGCTGCCGGTGAAGCTCGAGGCGTTCGCGCCGGGCGGCGACGGCCTCGCCAAGCTCGCGGCCGCGTTCGACGCCGAGCACGAGCGCGCCTTCACCTTCAAGCTCGACGTCGATCGCGAGCTCGTCACGCTGCGCGCCACCGCGCTCGGCAAGGCGGCCGCGGTCGAATACGGCGAGCTCGAGAGCCGGCAGAAGAGCGGCGGCCTGTGGCCGTTCGGCAAGAAATCCACGCCCGGCGATCCGTCCGAAGCCGTCATTCGCAAGCACCGAATGTGGGCCGACGGCAAGGAGCACGACGCCTTGATCTACGATCGCGCCAAGCTGCGCGCCGGCGACAAGGTGCCTGGCCCCGCCATCGTCTCGGAGATGGACTCCACCACCGTCATCCTCCCCGGCCACGTCGCCGAAGTGGACCGGTTCGGCCTGCTCCTCATCCGTCCCGTCTGATCGCGTTCGCCCCCGGCTCCGCCCGCGCCCGACTTCCGGAGATCATCGATGCCCGCCAAAATCATCGAGACCAACACCGCCCCCTTCGTCGCCAAGACGATCGATCCCATCACGATCGACATCATCGAGAACGCGCTGCGCAACGCGCGCACCGAGATGGACGCCACGCTGTTCCGCACCGCCATGTCGCCCGGCATCCGCGAACAGGGGGACGCGTTCCCGCTGATCGCCGAGCGTGACGGCAAGATGATCGTCGGCCAGTTCGGTTCGTTCCTGCAGGGCTTCCTCAACTCGTTCGACGGCGAGATCGAGGAAGGCGACGTGATCTGGCTTTCCGATCCGTACTCCTGCGAAGGCGCGATCAGCCACGTCAACGACTGGCTCGTGATCATGCCGATCTTCCGCAAGGGCCGCGTCATCAGCTGGGCGCTGCATTTCGGCCACCAGACCGACGTGGGCGGCAAGGTGCCGGGCTCGCTGCCGACGGACGCGACGACCGTCTATCAGGAAGGCGTGCGCATCCCGCCGGTGAAGCTCTACCGCAAGGGCGTCTTCCAGGAAGACCTTTTGAAGCTGGTGCTCTCGAACACGCGGATGCCGGAATGGTGCCGCGCGGACCTGATCGCGATCGTGGCCTCGTGCCGCATCGCCGCGCGCCGCGTGAACGAGATCTGCGACCGCTTCGGCGATGACACCTACGTCGCCACCTGCCGCGAACTCCTCGCGCGCAATCGCCGCGCGATGGCGCAGCTGATCCAGACGTCCATCAGCACCGAAAAGCTGATGTTCGAGGACTATATCTGCGACGACGGTCGCGGCTTCGGCCCGTACAAGATCAAGGCCACGATGTGGCGCGAAGGCGAGAAGGTGATCCTCGACTGGACGGGCACCGATCCGCAGTCGGAAAGCTCGATCAACTTCTACCTCAACGAAAACATGCTGAAGATGTTCTTCGGCGTGTACATGATCATGGTCTTCGACCCGCAGATCCTGTTCAACGACGGCTTCTACGATCTCGTCGAAGTGCGCATCCCGGAAGGCTCGCTGCTGAAGCCAAAGTTCCCGGCGGCGCTGTCGTGCCGCACGCACGCGCTCGGCCGCATCTTCGACGTGCTCGGCGCGCTGCTCGGCCAGCGCGCGCCGGAGTTCCTCAACGCGGCGGGCTTCTCGTCGTCGCCGCACCTCATGCTCTCGGGCCGCTACCGCGAGACCGGCAAATACTACCAGCTTTTCCAGATCGGCTTCGGCGGCATCCCGGGCCGTCCGTTCGGCGATGGCGCGGACGGCCATTCGCTGTGGCCGAACTTCACCAACGTGCCGAACGAGTTCCTCGAGGCCTATTTCCCGCTGCGCATCGAGCGCTACGAGTCGATCCCCGACAGCGGCGGCGCCGGCAAGAACCGCGGCGGCAACGGAATCCGCATTTCGTATCGCTTCCTCGAGCCCGGCATCATCGCCATCCATGACGATCGCTGGTTCATCAAGCCGTGGGGCGTGAACGGCGGCGATCCGGGCATGCGCTCGCGCAAGATCCTGGTCCGGACGGACGGAACGACGACGATGCTGCCGTCCAAGTGCGACGACATCGACGTGAAGCCCGGCGACGTGCTGCACTACGACACCTGGGGCGGCGGCGGCTGGGGCGATCCGCTCGAGCGTGATCCCGATCTCGTCGGCCTGGACGTGCGACGCGGCCTCGTCACCGTCGAAGGCGCCAAGCGCTATGGCGTGGTCTGCGCCGCCAACGGCGCCGTCGACGCCGCCGCGACCGAAGCGCTCCGCGCCAGCATCCGTGGCCAGCGGGCGCCGGCGACGAGCGTCTTCAACACCGGCGGCACGGTCGAGCAGTTGCGCGCGGCCTGCCAGGCGGAAACGGGCCTTCCGGCGCCGATCCCGCCGGGGCGCCCCTTGGCGATCGCCGCCGAGTGAGCATCTGTACGGAGCGGCCGGGTCCATGCCCGGCCGTTTCGTCTCTCCGCAGGAGTGCAGAGCCGCCGCCATGACCAAGCGCATCGAGATCGTCGAAGTCGGGCCGCGCGATGGCCTGCAGAACGAACCCGAGATCATCTCGACCGAGAACAAGATCGCGCTGATCGAGCGCGCGATCGCGCTCGGCGTGCGCCGCATCGAGGTGGCGAGCTTCGTCAATCCCAAGCGCGTGCCGCAGATGGCTGACGCCGAGGGCGTCGTCGCCGGCGTCGCGCCGCGCGCGGGCCTCACCCGGATCGGCCTCGTCCTCAATCAGCGTGGCGCCGAGCGCGCGATCGCCACCGGTGTCGAGGAACTCGGCGCGGTCGCCGTCGCCACCGACACGTTCTCCATCCGCAACCAGGGCCAGAGCAGCGACGAAAGCGTCGGCGTCGCCGCCGAGATCGTCGCGATGGCGAAAAGCGCCGGCCGCTCCGGGCAGGTCACGATCTCCGCGGCGTTCGGCTGCCCGTTCGAAGGGGAGGTCGATCCCGCGCGCGTCGTCGCCATGGCCGCGCGTCTCGCGGAAGCCCGCCCGCGCGAGATCGCGCTCGCCGACACGATCGGCTGCGGCGTGCCCGCGCAAGTGACGGATCTCGTGCGCCGCGTGCGCGCCGTGATCGGCGACATCCCGCTGCGCGCGCATTTCCACAACACCCGCAACACTGGCCTCGCCAACGCCTGGGCCGCGGTGGAGGCGGGCGTGGTGACGCTGGATTCCAGCCTCGGCGGCCTGGGCGGCTGTCCATTCGCGCCGAAGGCGACGGGCAACATCCCCACCGAAGATCTCGTCTATCTGCTCGCGCGGTCCGGCGTCGAAACCGGTCTCGATCTCGGTGGCGCGATCGATGCGGGCCAGTGGCTTACCGGCCTGATGGGCCGTCAATTGCCGGCGATGTTGAGCCGCGCCGGCCCGTTCCCCGCGCCCGTGGCGGCGCGCGCCTAGGAACCTTCCCCGCTGCCGATCCGTTGAACGACCATGTCACGATCATGGTCTTCCCGTGTTTGCGCGCGTCTCCCGTCGCGTCCATTCACGCTGATCGAAACACCCGTCGCCTCCAACGCCACCACGTCCGGGCGCGAAGAGGATCGCCGCGTCGACGTCACTATCGTGCGTTGAAAAGCGGCGTGGGCGCGGGGCGTGGGCGCGTGGCGGGTCAAGCCGCCAGCGCCGTCGCCTTCTGCAGATCCACCGAAACGATCTGGCTCACGCCCGCTTCGGCCATCGTCACGCCGTAGAGCCGGTCCATCCGCGCCATCGTGACGGGGTTGTGGGTGATCACGAGGAAGCGCGTGTCGGTGCGCTTGCGCATTTCCGCCAGCATCCGGCAGAAGCGATCGACATTGGCGTCGTCGAGCGGGGCGTCCACTTCGTCCAGCACGCACAGCGGGGCCGGATTGGCGAGGAACACGGCGAAGATCAGGGCCGTCGCCGTCAGCGCCTGCTCGCCGCCCGACATCAGCGACAGGGTCGTGAGTTTCTTGCCGGGCGGGGAGGCGTAGATCTCGAGGCCCGCTGCGAGGGGATCGTCCGATTCCGTGAGCTTCAGCGTCGCTTCACCGCCTTCGAACAGCGTCGCGAACAGGGCTGCAAAATGCGCGCTCACCGCCTCGAACGCGGCGCGCAGGCGCGTGCGCGCCTCGCCGTTCAGCCGCCCGATCGCGAAGCGCAGCTTGTTGATCGCAACGACCACGTCTTCCTTTTCGCGTACGAGCGTCTCGGCCCGCGCGAGCGCCTCTTCGAGTTCTTCGGCGGCGCGCAGGTTCACCGCGCCGGCGGCGTCGCGTTCTCCGCGCAGGCGTTCGATCCGCTTCTCCACCTCGAGCGCCGGCGCCCGCGCGAGGGGGCCGTTAACGAGATCGCCAGCCTCGGCAAGCACGTCCTGATAGCCGCGACCTTCGGCGCGCGCCTCGCAGCGGCGCAATTCCTCGGTCGCGCCCGCGACGCTTTCGTTGGCCGCCGCCCGCGCCGCCTCGGCGGCCTCGTGACGCTGAACCGCGCCGCGGGCGTCGCTCACGGCGTCACGCGCGCGGCTCTGCGCCTGCGCCAACGCATCCGCGGCCGCGCTGGCGCGGGCTTCCGCAACGCGCATTTCTTCGGCGAGCCGGGTTTGCGCCGCGGCGATCTGGGCCG
>JAGWZE010000020.1 GCA_018969015.1 Alphaproteobacteria bacterium | reverse complement strand
AGATCAAGCGCCGTCATACGCCCTGGTCGAAAACACCGCCCGACTGATCAACCCGCGCGTCGCCAGCTCGAGATCGACGCCATCTGCATCGGCGAACAGCGCGCGCGACCGACTCCAGAGATCGGCGCCCGAGGCTCCTGAAACCGCGCTCCGCAGGATGACGCGCACCTCGTCCTCGACAGATCGGCCGTTCAGCGCCGCGCGGACCCGTAGACGCTCCGCGGTATCGTCGTCGATGTTCTCGATCTTCAGGCTGATGATTGTTGCCCTCCGTCGAGGGCTTGATGCGTGATGCCCTCTTCCGTGAGCACCGAAAAGGACCCTGATAAGCGATCGGCCGCTCCGGCGATCAGTGCGGCGAGCGGTTCGGCTCTCTCGCGCCATCCGCCCTTGTTCCTTGCGCTGAGGTGGACGATCCCAAAGGCGACCAATCGGCGCTGAACGACGAGAGATGCGAAGTCCTTGTCCTGGGTCAGCAGAATGCGCGCCTGCGCGCGAGCACGCGTCAGAAGCTCCAAATCGCTCGCACTCCGTTCGTCACGGTTCAAGACCTCGACGTCATGGCCCAATGCGCGAAGCTCACGAACGATCGGAAACGGAAAGTTCTCATCTGCCAGGAAGAGCGCCAAGCGGGGCGTCCTCTACTCGGCGGCGCAGCGCGCCGCGTCGACTTGCTCGATCGCGAACGCGATCGCAGCCTGAACGTCCTCGAGCGTGAGCGCAGGGTACGTCTCGACGATCTCCGCGGGAGTATCGCCGGCCGCGAGTTCCTCGAGGATCTGCGCCACGCTGATCCGAGTGCCCGCGACCCGGGGCTTGCCGGCCAGGGTGTCGGGCGTGGAGACGATTGCGGAGCTCATTACGCATTCATAGCACGAATGCCCGCGACCCGTCAGCCTTGCGGCAACGGCCTCCCAAGACCCCACGACGACCGTCTGCACTTCGGCCAGCTAGGAGGCCTGCGGAGCCGGGCCATACCGGCGACCGTGAACGACGAGACGCAGCTCCGACGCCGCGTTCCGCAAGTGGCCCGGCGCTCCTCAAACGGCGGCGGCCAAGCGCCTCCGGTGTACAGCCGTGTACAGCAGGCCGGCCGTCGCGCGTGCCGCCACCCGCGACGCTGTACACCAGCTGTACACGGAGCCATTTGACCCCGCGCCGCAAACCCAGCCAAGTTATTGAGATTATTGGTGGTGGCGGGTGGAATTGAACCACCGACCTTGGGGTTATGAATCCCACGCTCTAACCAACTGAGCTACGCCACCGGGAAGCGGGAGTGTCTAACGGCGGCGGTTGGGCGGCGCAAGGGGCTGTGCGGGCCTCGGCGTCGGATCGGGGCCGGGCGTTGGATCTGGACGGGGCGGCGGGGCCTATCGACTGTCGGGGGAGGCGGGCGGGGCGCCGTAGACCGGGCTGGACAGCAACGCGCTTGCGCCGCAGGTCGGCAGGGATCGCGCGTGGCCGGCCCTCAGGGGCGGGCCCGCGGCGGCGGCGAGGCCTGGCGCCGGGACCTGTCCCCCCTCCCACGCGCTTGCACACTCCACGCATAACAGCCCCCTCACGGGGCGCAGCACATCGCGGCGCGCGAACGCCCTCGTACTGCCTTCCGCTCTGCTCTGCTCTGCTCTGCTCTGCTCTGCTCTGCTCCGCGCTGCTCTGCTCCGCCCAGCCGCACTCGCCCTGCCGAACGCGCCCAGCCCATGTCACCCGCGCTGCAGCCTATTCCGCGCTTGCATCGCGGCGCGTGCTGCCGCAAGACCGCGCCATGGGCTCATCACTGCGCACGGCGGCCGAAGTCATGGCGCTTTCGCCGGTGCTTCCCGTCGTCACTCTCGACGTCGCGGAGGATGCAGCGCCGCTCGCGCGCGCATTGCAGGCGGGCGGTCTGCGCGCGGTCGAGATCACGCTGCGCACGCCGGCCGCGCTCGAGGCGATCCGTATCATCCGCGCGGAGACTCCCGATCTCGCGGTCGGCGCCGGAACGGTGCTCGACGCCGCGCAGCTCGATCGCGCGATCGACGCGGGCGCGACGTTCGCGCTGGCGCCGGGCGCGACCGCGGATCTGCTCACGGCGGCGCGACGGGCGCAGATTCCCTTCATTCCGGGCGTGGCGACGGCCAGCGAAATCATGCGCGGGCTGGAGCTCGGCCTCACGCATTTCAAGTTTTTCCCTGCTGAGCAGCTGGGCGGGGCGGCGGGGCTGAAAAGTCTCGGCGCGCCGTTGCCCGGCGCCACGTTCTGCCCCACGGGCGGGATTACGCCGGAGTCGGCGCCCGCCTATCTGCGACTGGCGAACGTGGCGTGCGTGGGCGGCTCCTGGATCGCGCCGGCGGACTTGATCCGCGCGCATCGTTGGGCCGAAATCGAGGCGCTCGCGGCCGCAGCCGCACGTTTGGCGGGCTGAGCGCGCGCCGCGCCGGCGCGACATTCGGAGACGCCATGCAGATCGAGACGCGCAACGATCGGGACTGGGCCGAAGGGCTCGCCGCTGCGCTCGCCACGGCGATCGAAGCCGCCCTCCAGGCCCGCGGCGGGCATGCGCGGATCCTCCTCGCCGTCGCAGGCGGAACGACGCCGGCGCCCGTCCTGCCGCATCTTGCGCCGCGTGTGGATTGGGCGCGCGTGCGCCTCACCGTGACGGACGAACGCGTGACGGATCGCGCGGAGTTATGGAACCGCGCCGGCGTCGCACGCGCGCTGCCGGGCCAATTCGTCGAGGATCTCGCTGATCTTCCGGATACGACGCGCCCGGACGTCGCCCTGGTCGGCTTCGGCGCCGATCGGCACGTGGCGTCGGTCTTTTCCGCGGGCCCCGGCATGAGCGCTGCGCGCCGCCTGGATGCGGCCGCGCCGGGCCTCGTGCGCGCAACGCCGGATCCTTTGCCGCCCGAGGCGCCGGCGCCGCGGCTGACGTTCTCGTTGGCGGCGCTCGCCGCCGCCGAGACGGTCTTCATCGCCGCGCGCGGCGACGCCAAGCGCGCAGTGTTCGACGCCGCCTGCGCCGAGGCGCCGCCGCAGTCCCCGCTCGCCCTGCTCCTCGACGCCCGCCGCCGCGCTGGCCGCGCCACGCAGGCGTGGTTCGCGACGGACAGGCGTGACGACGGCGCACTCCCCGCATGACGTCGTGGGCGCGCACGATGGATGAGGCTCTGGTCTGCGCCCTGGACGCCGGGGGAACGACGCTGAAGTGCGCGCTGGCGGACCGCGAAGGCACGCTGCTGGAGCAGACCCGCGTCCCCACCGGCGCCGATCCCGCGTCCGCGCTCGCCTCCTGCGCCCGCTTTTTCCGGGACGCCGCGGCGGACCTTGGCCGCCCGATCGCGGCGGGCGGCGTCGCGTGCTTCGGCCCCGTCGCGCGCGATCCGACATCGCCCCGCTACGGCGAAATTCTCGAGACGCCGAAACCGGGATGGTCCGGCGCGCCCGTGCGCACGATCCTCGAACGCGCGCTCGGCGTCCCCTTCGCGCTCGACACCGACGTCAACGCCGCACTGCGCGCGGAAGCCCGCTGGGGCGCGGCGCGCGGCGCGCGAACCGCCGCCTATATGACCATCGGCACGGGGATCGGCGTCGGCGCACGCCATGACGACGCATGGATCGGCGCGCCGGGCCACCCGGAGTTCGGCCATGTCCGCATCGCGCGGCGCGCGGACGACGCCTTCGCGGGCGTGTGCCGCTTCCACGGCGACTGTCTCGAGGGGCTGGCGTCGGCGCCGGCGCTTGAGGCGCGGTTCGGCCCGCTCGCCGATCTGCCCGCCGAACATGACGGATGGGCGCTCGCCGCCGACTATCTGGCGCAGGCCTGCGTGACGCTGCATCTGATGCTGCGCCCGCAGCGCATCGTGCTGGGCGGCGGCGTGATGCTGGCGCCGGGCCTCACCGCCGCGATCCGGCGCGAAGCCGTGCGCCTCATGGCGGGCTATACGGGATTCAGCGCCGCCGACGCGGACACACTGATCGTGCGCGCAAGCCTCGGCGACGACGCGGGCGTCAAGGGCGCGGCGCTCCTCGCGCTCGATCTGCTCGACGCCTGACGTCCCCGCCGCGCCGCTATGGCGCGGCTCTCGCCTACTCCGCCGCCGCCGGCGCCAGCGTCGCGCCCGTGGCCGCAACGACGCCGTGACGTCCGGCCTCCTCCAACGCGGTCTTCAGCGACGCGGCTTCCGCCGCAGCCTTCTCGACCGACGCGAGCTTCACGTGACCGAACCCGCGGATCATGTCGGGGATGTCGGCGAGGCGCACGGCGAGATCGTGCGCCGCAAAGCCGGGCGCAAGACGATCGGCGAGCGCGCGCATGTCGGCCTCGTACGCGTCGCGCAGGCGCCGCTCCATCGCGCGCTCTTCCGTGCGGCCGAACACGTCGGCCCAGGTGCCGCGCAGGCCCTTGAGCTTCGCCAGCACCGTGAAGGCGGTAAACGTCCAGCGGCCCATCTTGATCTTGCGCGGCAGACCGGTGACCGGATCGCGCGGCGCGAACAACGGCGGCGCGAGGTGGAACGCGAGCTTGTAGTCACCCGCGAACGTCTCCTTCATCGCCTTTTCCCACGCGCCATCGGTATAGAGCCGCGCAACCTCGTACTCGTCCTTGTAGGCCATGAGCTTGTAGGCGTTGCGCGCGACGGCGCGCGTGAGGCGATCGCCGAGGCCGGCTGCGCTTTCCCGCGTGCGCACGTGGTCGACGAGGGCGCGGTAGCGGGCGGCGTACGCGGCGTCTTGATACGCTTCGAGACGCGCGGTGCGATCGGCGATCAACGCGTCGAGCGTGAGCTCGGCCGGCGCGGGGCGCGCGGGCGCGCTCTCGATACGGTCCGGCGCCAGCGCGGCGGTGCGGCCGAGATCGAAGGCCGCGAGGTTGTCCTTCACGGCCGCGCCGTTGAGCTCGATCGCGGCAACGATGGCGTCGCGCGCGACGGGCACGAGCCCCTTGCCCCACGCGAAGCCGAGCATGATCATGTTGGCGAACACCTGATCGAAGAAATAGCGCTCCGAAAGGCCTTCGGCGTCGACGCCGGCGAGATCCGCGACGGCCTTGGCGAGCTTGCGGCGCAGGTGCGCCGGCTCGAAGCGCGCCGTGCGATCGACGATGAATTCCGAGGTCGGCGCGACGTCCTGATTGGCGACGGCGCGCGTGCGGGCCGGATCGAACAGCGGCAGCGCCTCCGCGCTCGCAGCGACGATGAGATCGCCCGCCAAGAGCGCGCTCGCGCTCGCCGTTGGCGTGCGGCCGGAGCGGATGTCGGCGGGATCGCGCGCGATGCGCACGTGCGACACCACCGGCCCGCCCTTCTGCGCGAGGCCCGTCATGTCGAGCGTGGTCGCGGCCTTGCCGTCGATGTGCGCGGCCATGCCAAGGATCGCCGCGACGGTGGTGACGCCGGTGCCGCCGACGCCCGTGAAGATGATGCTCCACGGCGCAGCGAGATCGGGAAGCGCAGGCTCCGGAAGATTTGCGGCGTCGAATGTCGGCCGCGTGCGCGTGCGCTGCGCGTTGGTGGCGCCGTCCACGGTGACGAAGCTGGGGCAGAACCCGTCGACGCAGCGCGTGTCCTGGTTGCACGTCGACTGGTTCACGCGCCGCTTCACGCCGAGCTCCGTTTCGACGGGCTCGACCGAGAGGCAGTTCGATTGCACGGAGCAGTCGCCGCAGCCTTCGCAGACCGCGGTGTTGATGAAGGCGCGTTTGGTCGCGGGCTTGGCGAGGCCGCGCTTCACCTTGCGGCGGCGCTCGGTGGCGCAGACCTGGTCGTAGATGATGACGGTGACGCCCGGCACGTCGCGCAGGCGCGTCTGCACCTCGCCGAGACGTTCGCGGCCATAGATCTTCACGAGCGGGCCGATCTCGCCGGACTGCACATGGCGCTCGGGATCGTCGGCCACGACGACCACTTCCGCGACGCCCTCGCCCCGCAGCTGGTTCACCAGCTGGGCGACGGTTTGTCCGGATTCCACGTCCTGGCCGCCGGTCATCGCGACGGCGCCATTGTAGAGGATCTTGTAGGTGACGTTCACGCCCGACGACACGGCCGCGCGGATCGCAAGCGACCCGGAGTGCGAATAGGTGCCGTCGCCGAGATTGACGAACACGTGCTTCTCGGTCGTGAACGGCGCCTGGCCGACCCAGGCAAGGCCTTCGCCGCCCATCTGCGAGGTCATGTCGGCGCGACCGATGAACGTCGCCATGTAGTGGCAGCCGATGCCGGCGAGCGCGCGCGAGCCTTCCGGCACGACCGTCGAGGTGTTGTGCGGGCAGCCCGAGCAGAAATGCGCCTTGCGGTGCACGTTGGCTTCGAGCGCCTTCGCCGCGTCGATGCTCGATTGCACGCGCGCGAAATACTGCCGCGCCTGCTCCGGCCGATGCTCCGCAGGCAGACGATCATGGATCGTCTGCGCGATCACCGGGATCGGCAGGCCGCCGAGCTGCGACAAGAGCGGCGCGCCGGCCTCGTCGCGCTTGCCGACGATTCGCGGACGGCGCGCATCGGGCAGATCGTACAGCACCGCCTTGAGCTGATGCTCGACGAGGTCGCGCTTGTGCTCGACGACGATCACCTCCTCCAGGCCGTCGCAGAACGCGCGCACGGCCTGCGGCTCGAGCGGCCACGGCATGCCGACCTTGAACACGGCAAGCCCGGCGGCGGCGGCGCGCTCCGGCGAAAGCCCCAGACAGTCCAGCGCCTCGAGCACGTCGCGCGTGGCCTGCCCGGTGGTGATGACGCCGAGACGCGGGCGCGGCGCGCCGAGCACCACCTTGTCGATGTGGTTCGCGCGCGCGAAGGCCTGCGCGGCCGGAAGTTTGAGGAGACGCAGGCGCGCCTCCTTGTCCATCGGCTTGTCGCCGGGACGGATATGCACGTCGAGCGGCGCGCTCGGATCGACGATGTCGAGGCGATCGAGGCCGATGTCGATCACGGCGCCGCTGTCCATCGTGTCGGCGAGCGCGATCATGCCGACCCAAGCGCCGGAGTAGCGGCTCATCGCGAGGCCGAGCAGACCCATGTCCAGCACGTCCTGCACGCTCGCCGGCGACAGGACCGGCATTTCCGCATCCTGGAACGCGAACTCCGATTGCGACGGGAGCGTCGAGCTTTTGCAGGCGTGGTCGTCGCCGGCGATCGCGAGGACGCCGCCGTGGCGCGCGACGCCGGCGAAGTTGGCGTGCTTGAAGACGTCGCCGGTCCGGTCGACGCCGGGCGCCTTGCCGTACCAGAGCCCGAACACGCCATCGAACTTGGCGCCGGGGAACAGACCGACCTGCTGCGAGCCCCATACGGCCGTGGCGCCGAGGTCCTCGTTGAGGCCTTCCCAGAACGAGATGTCGTGCGCGTCGAGGAATTTCTTGGCGCGCAGCAGCTGCTGGTCGTAGCCGCCGAGCGGGGAGCCGCGATAGCCGCTGATGAAGCCGGCGGTGTTGAGGCCGCGGCGCGCATCGAGCCGCTTCTGATCGAGCGGAAGGCGCACGAGCGCCTGGATTCCGGTGGCGAAAACGCGCCCCTCGAGCAGACCGTACTTGTCTTCGAGCGAAACGATCCGCTTACTCATGTCGCCTCCACGCGCGCCGCCGCCCGGAAGGCGACGAGACAGCCCGGCCGCCGCGCGACCAGCCCGCGGCGTTCCGCGCAAGAATTTGCCCCATTCCGCTCGAAATTGTTTGCCTTTTTTGCCCGCCTACCCCAGAATACGGGGCATGCGAATGAAGTTTTCATGCCGCGCGGGGAAATAATTTGTCCACGAAGCCGCCCCTCGATCTCGACTCGGTCGACGCCAAGATTCTCGACCTGATCCAGGCCGACGCCGCGCTGTCGGTCGCGGAAATCGCCGATCGGGTCGGCCTGTCGTCCTCGCCGTGCTGGCGCCGGATCAAGAGGCTCGAGGAGCTGGGCGTCATCACCGGGCGCGTCACCCTGCTCGACCGCGAGCGGCTGGGCCTGACGTTCGAGGTGATCGCCAGCGTGAAGCTGCAATTGCCGACGCGCGAAAACCTCGAACGCTTCGAAGCCGCCGTAACGCATTGGCCGGAGGTCGTCGACTGCGCGACCGTCACCGGCGCGGTCGACTACATGCTGCGCGTGGTGACGACCGACATGCACGCCTACGACGATTTCCTGCGGGACAAGATCCTGAGCCTTGGCCTCGTCTCGGACGTGCAGTCCCGCATCGTCATCCGCGTCGCCAAGCGCACCACGGCGGCGCCGCTGGGCCTCGTCCATGCCGGCGTGCAGGACCGCTGAGGCCCCAAGTAAAGCTGAAGCGCTGAGTAAATAAGTATAAGGCCATCTGAACGGCCCCTATGCCCGATGCCGCGGCGGCATGTCCTCGCCGCCCGCGGAGGGAATGGGTGAGCGAAGATCAGATGCGGGACCGGGTCCGAACGCGCGAGCGGATCCTCGCGGCGGCAGAAGACCTGTTGTCCGCCCGGTCCGCGCGCGAGCTCAAAGTGCGCGAAGTCGCGGCCCATGCGGGCGTCTCGGCGTCGCTGGTCGTGCAGTATTTCCTGTCAAAAGACGCGCTCGTGCTCGATGTCGGCCTGCGACGGATGGCGGAGTTCTCGCCGCCGCCGCCGCCGAGCGATCCGAAGGCCGTGGTGGCCGCGATGTTGGAGGCCGACGCCGCCAACGCGTCGCTCGTTCGGGAAGTTCTCCGGCAATCCTGGTGGTGGCCCAAGGAGGCGGAAACCGCGTTCCAGGCCGCGCTGGAGCCACGGCGAAAGGCGTTGCGCGCTGCCTGTCCCGCCGCACCTTCCGGTCAAGTCGAAGCTGCGCTTTCCGCATACTTCGAAGGACTACGTAAGTGCCTCATCGAAACAAAGAGCATTCACGACTGCCTCGCATCGATGACGACTGGGGTAATTGCCGTACTCGAACCAAAGACAGCTGCGCCTGAATTTTGAGAAAGTGCTGCGCATCGCGAGAGCACATTTGGGGCCGAGCGTAATTACTTTAATTTGTTCACGAAAATGCGGGGGCTTTGCCCCAAAAAACCGTTTGAACTGCATCCGTTCAGCCTTACGCGGACTCAACCGTGACGTTCAACTGCGATCGGCGCGCGGTTTTGGAGAAGTCCGTGCGCATCATCCGTAGTCGACAGGAAACGCGCGAGCGCATCCTGCTCTCGACCCAGAGCCTCCTCGATCGGAATTCGGCCCAGGACTTCCAGATCCGCGACGTGGCCCGCGTGGCCGGCGTCTCGGCCTCGCTCATCATTCAGTATTTCAACTCGAAAAATGAGCTCGTGTTCGAAGCGGCGCTGCGGCGCCTGGACGCCGTCAACGCTGACCTCGCGGCGCGCCTGGCCGCCACGCCACCCACCGCGCTCGCCGATGTCTTGGAGATGTTCTTCACGGCCGATTGGGCGATCAGCCACATCATCCGCGATCTGATGGCGCTGTCGTGGTGGTGGTCGCCGGCGGACGAGGCGCGCGTCGCCGAAGTTTTCCGCCCGCGCGACGAAGCCATACGCGCCTCGCTGACCGCGAGCGGCCAGACCGGAGACTCGGCAGAGATCCGCGCGGTCAGGGAGGCCTATTTCGCGGGCTTCCGCAGCGGCTGTGTCACGAAAGCCGCGCGCGAAGAGGTGCTCGCCGGCATCCAGGATCGCATCGCGCAACTCATCTGACCGCCCGCCCCCGTTCGGGGCGGCGCGCTCATTTCTCGATCTGCGCCAGGATCGGCGCGGCTTGTGCGCCGACCGACAATTGCGGCTCGGACGGGATCAGGCGATCCCGCGTCTCCCACATCGAGACATACGCCTTCGCCTCCGCGAACGCCTGGATCAGCCCGCGCCCGCGGCTCATCGACTGGTTGAAGAGCGCGTCGCCGAAATAGGTCCATTCGTTTTCGGGCTGGCAGCCGAACGAGGTCTTTTCGCTCGACGCCGCGGTGGCGACGACGGTCGTCGGGGATTGCAGCGCAGGAATGAACACGCCGCCGTGGCACGCCGAGATGATGACGATGCGGTTCGTGACGCCCGTATCGTCGAGCGCGGCGCGCAGCGCCAGCGGGGACAGATTGGCGCGCAGGCGGTTGTTTTCGAACACCGCCACCCCGTTCTTGTCCCCGTGCGAGGTGAGGAACACGAGCAGGACGTCCTCTTTGGGATCCATCTTCTGGGCGATGCGGCCGAGCGCGGCGGTGATGGCGCCGGGCGAAGCGGCCGGGATCGTCAACGGCGCCGACGGCTCGGTGTTGGCGAGAACAACAGTGCGCCCGTCGGCCTTGTAGCGCTTGCGCAGGATGTCGCCGGCCTTGGTGGCCTCGTTGGCGAACACCGGATCGCTCCAGAGGCCGGCGGAGAGCACGTAGACGTCGCGCACGCCGGGGCGCTGGGGCGCAAGCTTGTCGAGGGCGGCGGCGAGCATCGCCTGCTGGCGGGCGGCCTCTTTCGGCAGCCACGCGACTTCGCCCGCGGCGAACGCGGTCGGCGGGACGCCGGCGGTCGGGTCGCGCTGGGCCGGGGTCTGGGCGGCGGCGGCAAAAGCGAGCGCCGCGCTGAGGGCGGCGAGGCAGACGGAGCGGAGGGTGCGGGTCATCACGTGATGACCCTGAAAGCGCCGGCGCGCAGCGTCAATGCCCGGCCGCGGTAGCGATCGCCAATCCGGGCCGCTTGAGCCCGGCGCGCCCCGCCGCTACGCCTAGCGCCGGAGGCGGCCATGGCGCGCGAGAGCTATATTCCGGTTGCGAAGTCCGAGCTCATCGCCGCCCTCGGCGCGGGGTCGGGCCTCGCAGAGAAGGACCGCACGCGGTTCCTCGAGGTGGCGAAGATGCTCGCCGCCGTCATCCACTACGAAGCCTTCGAAGGCCTGGAGCGGCTGAAGGATCTCTACGCCCCGCTCGATCCGGAGGCGCCGGCGGCCGCCGGGCGCGCGCTCGCGGATCAGGCGGCGTTCGCCACGGCGTTCGAGGCGATGCTGGCGCGCGGCAACTTCGTGGAGATCTCCGCGAGCGCGCTGCTCGAAACTACCGATGTCGACACGCTCAACGACGTGCGCGTGCGGATGAAGCAGGACGGCATCGCCGCGATCCGCTTCTTCACGCGCGGCGGCGCGCCTGAAAAGGTCACGGCCCGGCGCTTCTGGGGCCTCGTGAAGCGCGAGGTCGCGACGGAGATTTTCGACGACGTGGTGGTAGTCGTGGCGCTGAAAAGCGCGGACGCGCTCGAAAAGGGCGAGGCGCGCGCATTCACGCGGCTGCGGCGGGGCGCGCGTCCCGGCGCGGTGCTGATCAAGCATTTCGGCCACGTGCCGCGCGTCGATCTACCGAGCCTGCATCCGGGCGCCACGCCGACGATGAAGACCACCGATCGCGTCGTGCTCGGCGTGCCCGCGATCGCCGGCGGCGCGCCGCTGCTCCTGCAGCTCGCGAACGCCCTGCCCGTCATTTTCGCGGTGATCGCGGCCTATTTCGGCGTGCAGGGCGTGGTGACGAACGACGCGCTGCAGCGCGCGCTGGCCGCGCTTTCGGGGGTGGTGGCGCTCGGCGCGTTCCTGATGCGCCAGCGACTGAAGTTCGACCGCCAGCGCCTCGTCTATCAGCGCCGCCTCGCCGAGACGGTCTATTTCCACACGATCGCCAACAATGCGGGCGTGCTGGACGGCCTCGTCGGCGCGGCGGAAGCGCAGGACGTGAAGGAGGCGATCCTCGCCTGGCGCACGCTGCGCGCGCTCGGCCCGCGATCGAAAGCCGATCTCGACGCCGCGTGCGAAGCCACGCTGCGCGAGACCTTCGCGCTCGACATCGATTTCGAGATCGGCGACGCGCTCGGCAAGCTCTTGCGCTACGGGCTGGTGACCGAGCGTGACGGCGTGCTGACGGCCGTCAGCGCCGAAGAGGCGCTCGCCGCGCTGGACAAGGCGTGGGACGCGGCATTCGCCTACGCGGTCGCCTAGCCTAGGCCAGTGTCTCGACCCAGCGCGCGTGCGGATCGGTCCGTGCGATCCGCCGCCGCTCGCCGCCTGGCCACATCGTGACGTCCACGGAGTATCCGTTCTCGGCGTAGCCCAGCACGCGATCGTGCTCGAACCGGACCCAGGCGAAACGTCGCCGCGGCTCGGCGATCGCGCCCGTGCGCTCGATCGTGGAGAACAGGGCGCCGCGCGTTTCGGGGGAGAAATACTGCCACGCGATCGAATGGTAGAGGATCGTGACGCCCTCCGGCAGGCGGCCGACGAGCCGCGCGCGCAGCCAATCTCCGGCGTCGGCCTGCGCGACGCGGACGTCGTTGGCGAGCGCGAGCGCGACGGCGCGCTCGAACCGCTGCACGCGGTCGCGCTGGTCCGGCCAGATGAAGGCCTTGAGGCGCAGGACCTCGTCGGGATTGCGGATGTCGAGCGGATGCTGATCGCATCCGGCGCGGCTGGCGATCGAAAGGCCAAGGCGCAGCATCGGCGCCGGCCCGCGCCATTCGGTGTCGATCAGGGGGCGCTCGTCGCCGACGCGCCCCCACGCCCAGTCGCGGGTGCGATAGGCGAACTGGTCCCAGGAGAGATTGAGCCCGGCGCTGGCGCCGATCTCGAGCATGTGCAGCGGGCCGCCCTCGGCGGCGGCGCGCGCGAAGGCCGGAAACAGCGCGATCGCGCGGCGCGTCTCGTTGGTTTGCGGCGGATATTTCAGGAAATCGGCGAACCACGCCGGCTCCCGCTCCATCGCGGCCAGCGCCAGCGGCACGAGCTCGGCCATGTCGAACCCGCGCCGCTGCGGCGGGTACTGCGCGGCAAGCGCGGGATCGCGGCCGGACAAGGCAAGCGCGTTGAGCGCGCCGGCCACGCGCAACGGCACGGCGTCGGCCCGGCGCAGATCGGGCATGTCGGCGAGGATGGCGGCGGTGGGGCCATAGGCGGCGACGTCCTCCGCCAACGCGTCGAGCAGCGCGGCGGTGAACGGCGAGCCGAACTCGCGGCACCACCGGGCCTGCTCATGGAATCGCTCGCGGTCGGCGTCGGCGCCCATCGTCTCCTCGTCGCCGCACCATGGCCCGATGCGGGCGCGAGGAAAAGCCGAGATCGCTAGAATACGTACGCATCCATCGCCAAAGCGCCAAACGCGGCGCTGGTGTGGACACGCCGCCCCGGCCCGCCGCCGCCGGCGCCGAGCGCCACGAACAGCGGCAACAGGTGCTCGGGCGTGGGATGATTGCGCCGGCCTTCGGGCGCGCGCTCGCGATAGGCGACGAGGTCGTCCACATGGCCCGCCTCGATCGCGGCAGCGAGCCATTCGGAAAATCGCGACACCCAGTCGGGCATCGGATCGTCCGGACCGACACCCGGGCGGAACACGGCGCTGAGATCGTGCGTGGCCGCGCCCGAGCCGATGATCAGCACGCCCTCGTCCCGCAGCGGGGCGAGCGCCGCGCCGAGGGCGACATGGGCCGCCGGCGAGGCCTGCGGGGCGACGGAGAGCGCGACGGTGGGGATGTCCGCGTCCGGATAGATCAGCTTCAGCGGCGTCCAGACGCCGTGATCGAAGCCGTACGCGGGATCGATCGAGACGGGCAAACCGGCGTCGGCGATGAGCGCCGCCGCGCGCGCGGCCAGCGCCGGATCGCCCGCCGCGGGGTAGCGCATTTCGTAAAGCGCGCGCGGGAAGCCGCCGAAATCGTGGATCGTGGGCGGGCGCAAGGCGCCGGTCAGCGTCGGTGTCGGGCGCTCGAAATGCGCCGAGGCGACGAGGATCGCGCGCGGCCGCGGCAGCGTCTCGGCGAGCGCGAGGAGGAAGTCCCGCGCGGGGGACGGATCGATGACGATCGTCGGCGCGCCATGGCTGACGAAGAGAGCGGGCATGGTCATGCCGGAAAGGTGGGCGCTTCCGCGGCGCAGCGGAAGCGCCCGAACCGAAACAGGCCGTTGCCGCCCGGCGCCGGCCGGCGCCGGGCGGCGGATCAGACGAGACGCTCGACCGCGACCGCCGTGGCTTCGCCGCCGCCGATGCAGAGCGAGGCGACGCCGCGCGTGAGACCCGCCTGCTCCAGCGCGGCGATGAGCGTGACGAGCACGCGCGCGCCGCTGGCGCCGATCGGGTGGCCCAGCGCGCAGGCGCCACCGTTCACGTTGATCTTCTCGCGCGGGATGTCGAGGTCGCGCATGGCGATCATCGGCACGACGGCGAAGGCCTCGTTGATCTCGAAGAGGTCGACGTCGGCCACGCTCCAGCCCGCTTTCGCGAGGGCCTTGCGCATGGCCGGCACCGGCGCGGTGGTGAAGTACGCGGGCTCGTGGGCGTGCGCCGCCGTGGCGACGATCCGCGCGAGCGGCGCAAGACCACGCTTCTCGGCGTCGGACTGGCGCATCATCACGAGCGCGGCGGCGCCATCGGAAATCGCCGAGGCGTTCGCCGCCGTCACGGTGCCGTCGGCGGTGAAGGCGGGCTTGAGCGAGGGGATTTTGTCTGGCCGCGCCTTGCGGGGGAGTTCGTCCGTGTCCGTTCGAAGCGTCTGGCCCTTGGCGAGCGTTTCGAGCGGCGCGATCTCGCGGGCGAAGCGGCCTTCGGCCGTGGCGGCCTGCGCGCGCTTAAGCGTTTCGAGCGCGTAGGCGTCCTGCGCTTCGCGCGTGAGCTGGTATTCCTTGGCGATGCGATCGGCGTAGAAGCCCATCGGCAGGCCCTCGTAGGCGTCCTCGAGGCCATCGCGGGCCATGTGGTCGAGGACCTTGTCGTGCCCGTATTTGTGGCCGCCGCGCATGTGCGGCAGCAGGAACGGCGCGTTCGTCATGCTCTCCATGCCGCCGGCGACCGCGACGTCGATCTCGCCCGACGTGAGGAGCGCGCGCGCCATGATCGCGGCCTGCATGCCGGAGCCGCACATCTTGTTGAGCGTCGTCGCCTGCGCGTGCTTGGAGAGGCCGGCCGTGATGGCCGCCTGGCGCGCGGGGGCCTGGCCCTGCCCGGCCATGAGCACGTTGCCCATGATGACCTGATCGACGGCGTCGCCATCCAGTTTGGCCTCGGCCATGGCGGCGCGGATGGCGACCGCGCCAAGCTCGGCGGCGCTGAAGCCGCTGAGTTCGCCCAGCAAACCGCCCATGGGCGTGCGGGCCATACCGACGATGACGATGGGATCTTCTTTGGACGTAGGCATCAGCGTTCTCCGTTCTCGTGCGCGTAGCCGGGGCGGAACATAGCGATCTCGCGGGGCGGCGTCATCTGGGGCGGGAAACACGTTTGGCCGCACGGCGCTGCACGCGCCTGCGGGTTCAGCTGAAAAAAGGGACGCGGCGGAGAGGCGTGAGCCTGGGTCGGCCGACCCTGGTTTGCATGCTTTGGGGGGAGTGGCTTTCGGCCTCTCCGCCGCGTTCGGCGCGCCGGTTTGGTCAACCCGGCGAGGGGCAACTGGCTGATTTGGTCGCCTACGTTTTCGGCGCGTACGTCAGCGTTCGCGTTCCTCCTTGAGACCCGAGGCCGGAGCTCGCCCTCACCCGGCTTGAGATAGGCGCGCACACCCACACGGGGGCGACCCTGCTCTCGAGGCAGGTTTTCCCGGGTCCTGACCGCAACTCTTCGAGGCGTCACCCTCTCCGAGCCCGTTCACCGATCCGCTGCGCGTTCTCGACGTTCTAGACCGCCCTGTCGCAGCGACGGGGCGAGTATGCGGCGGGATCGTCCGGGGGCGGATTAGTTTTTGTCTATCCCACATCCGCGCGGCGTCATCCTCGGCGCGCCGGAGGCGCGGCGGGGATCCAGGCGTTTGGTTCGGCGGATTCTGGATCCCCGCCTCGCACGGGGTGCGAGGCGAGGATGACGGAGAGGTAGGTGGGCGCACGTCTCCCCCTCCCAACCCTCCCCCGCTGGGGGAGGGCTTTGGGCGGTGGAGCGCTGCGCACGCTTCGTTCAGAACAGCGCGCCCTGCCCGCCGTCTTCGTCTTTGCGGGATTTGGGTTTGGGTTTGGCGGGGTCGCCGCCCGCGCCGCCGGCTGTTCCGACCACGGCGCCGACGGCGCCGTCGACGAAGGTGAGGCGCAAGGAGTCGCCGGAGGCGAGATCGCCCGCGCGGCGCACGAGCGCGCCGTCGGGGCGCTGCACGAGGGCGAAGCCGCGCGCCAATGCGCTTTTGTGCGAGAGCGTTTCGAGGAGGCGCGACGCGTGCGCGACGTGCTTGGCCTCGTCGGCGAGGCGGCGTTTCACCACGACGGCGAGGCGCTCCGCGCGTTCGGCGACGCGCTCGGCGCGCCGATCGACGTCGCGCGCCAGCGCTTCGGGGCGCAGCCGCGCGGCGATGCGGCCGTATCGGCTCTGCGCGGCGAGCGTATTGGCCTGCAGCGCGCGGCCGAGCTTGTCGGCGGCGCGATCGAACTTCTGCTGCGCAAGGCCAAGCAGCGCGTCGGTGCGCGGCAGGCGCGCGGCTGCGGCGCGCAGATCGGCGCGGCGACGGTCCTGGCCCCGCAGGAGGCCGGCGCCCAGGCGGGCGCCCAGCGTCTCGACGCGCTCGATGAGTTCGGCGCGCACGGGCACGGCCTTTTCCGCAGCGCCCGTCGGCGTCGGCGCGCGCAAATCCGAGGCATAGTCGATCAGCGTGGTGTCGGTCTCGTGGCCGACCGCGGAGATGAGCGGGATCTGGCTCGCCGCCGCGGCGCGCACGACCTGCTCGTCATTGAAGGCCCAGAGATCCTCTATCGAGCCGCCGCCGCGGGCGACGATCAGCACGTCGGGCCGCGGCACGGGACCGCCGGGCGCGATCGCGTTGAAGCCCTTGATGGCCGCGACGATCTGGCCGGGCGCCTGATCGCCCTGCACCAGCACCGGCCACAGGAGCACGCGCCGCGGGAAGCGATCGGACAGGCGATGGAGAATGTCGCGGATCACCGCGCCGGACGGCGACGTGACGACGCCGATGACGTCCGGCAGGAATGGGATCGGTCGCTTGCGCTCCTGGGCGAACAGCCCTTCCGCCGCGAGCTTCGCCTTGAGTTTTTCGAGCTGCGCCAGCAGCGCGCCGACGCCGGCGGGTTCGAGCCGGTCGCAGATCAGCTGATACTGGCTTTTGCCGGGAAAGGTGGAGAGCTTGCCCTCCGCGATGACTTCGAGGCCTTCCTCGGGCCGGAACTTGAGCGCGGCGACCTGGCCCTTCCACATCACCGTGTTGATGGTGGCGTTTTCGTCCTTCAGGTCCACGTACATGTGGCCGGACTTGGCGATCACGACGCGGCCGAGTTCGCCGCGCACGCGCACGCGGTCGAACGTCGTCTCCATCGTGCGCTTCACGGCGAAGGCGAGTTCCGAGACGGAAAGCTCGGGCAGATTGGTCTGGCCGGTTGAGTCGGGCATGGCGTCATTCTAGGCGGTTCGGCGCGGGAGAGGAAACCGGCGGCGCGGAACAGCTCCGCGCCGTGGCCGTTCGCCGCCCATGCCGAACGCTCCCTCGCCGCCTCGCCGTGCACGGCTGACGACGCAGATGCTGCTGATCGCCTGCGCCGTGCTGATCCTGTTGGGCCTCGCCGTGTGGCTGGGGATCGACTGAGGGGCGTTCGGGGCCGGCAGCGGCGCAAACCGGCGGCGGACGCTTGACGCTGGCGCCCGGCGCGGGCCAACCCTCACGCATGAAACTCCTCGTCGTCGGATCGGGCGGTCGCGAGCACGCGCTCGCCTGGAAGCTCAAGCAAAGCCCGCTGGTGCGCGAGGTGCTGGCCGCGCCGGGCAATCCCGGCATCGCCGAAATCGGGCGCTGCGTGGCGGTGAAGGCCGAGGACGTGGACGGGCTGGTGGCGCTCGCGAAGGCCGAAGGCGTCGGGCTCGTCGTGGTCGGGCCGGAAGCGGCGCTGGCGGCGGGGCTTGCGGATGCGCTCGCGGCGGCCGGCATCGCGTGCTTCGGGCCGTCGAAAGCCGCCGCCGAGCTCGAGGCCTCGAAGGCCTTCACCAAGGATTTCTGCCAGCGGCACGGCATCCCTACCGCCGCCTATCGCGTGTTCGATGATGCGGTGACCGCCAAGGCCTATCTGGGTGAGCGCGAAGCGCCGTTCGTGGTGAAGGCCGATGGTCTTGCGGCCGGCAAGGGCGTGATCATCGCGCAGACGCGGCGCGAGGCGGACGCGGCCGTCGACGAGATCCTGTTCCTGAAGAAATTCGGCTCAGCCGGGCAGCGCATCGTGATCGAGGAGTTTCTGCCCGGCGAGGAGGCGAGCTTCTTCGCGCTGTGCGACGGCGAGACCGCCGTCGCGTTCGGCGCCGCGCAGGACCACAAGCGCGCCTATGACGGGGACAAGGGCCCCAACACCGGCGGCATGGGCGCCTATTCGCCGGCGCCGATCGTCACGCCTGCCATCGAACGCCAGGTCATGGAGGAGATCATCCTCCCCACCGTGCGCGGGCTGGCCGCCGAGGGTCGGCCGTTCCGGGGCGTGCTCTTCGCCGGGCTGATGATCTCGCCGAACGGCCCGAAACTGATCGAATTCAACGTCCGCTTCGGCGATCCGGAGTGCCAGACGCTGATGCGGCGGCTGACGAGCGACCTCGCCCCGCTGCTTCTCGCCTGCGCCGAGGGCCGGTTGTCCGCCGCGGACGCGCCGACGTTCGGGCCGGGGCCCTGCGCGACGATCGTCATGGCGGCGCAGGGCTATCCCGACACGCCCCTGACCGGCTCGGTCATCCGCGGGGTCAAGGAGGCCGCGGCGGCGCCCGGCGTTGCCGTGTTCCATGCCGGGACGCGGGCGGATGACGACGGCGCGCTGCGGGCCGCCGGCGGGCGGGTGCTCAACGTGACCGCCACGGGGCCGACGCTCGCCGAAGCCGTCGACCGGGCCTATGCGGGCGTCGACCGGATCGACTGGCCGGGTGGATTTTGCAGGCGGGACATTGGCTGGCGCGCGTTGTCCGCCTGAGCCCGCCCGACTGAACCGATCACAATGTCCTGAACGAGATCACCGTCCCGGTCGGCGGTGGCGCAATCCGGCGCGGAACCTGCCCTGACAGGCGAACGCGGGCGCCCCTCGGCGGCGGCGTGGGCGAACCGGACGCCCCCAGAGGCGAACGGAGGGGCGGCACGGGCCGTGCGTAGGCCCCGTCCATGATCGGTGAAGAAACCTGCTGCAGCGCCACCCGCGCCATGCTCGCCTACGCCCGCGGCCTCGTGCGCGGCGACGACACGCCCCGCCTCGGCTCGGAGGGTCTCGGCGCGGCCGACCGCATTTTCGTGGTCAATCGCCGCCCGGATGACAGCCTACCGGCGGTCGGCGACGGCCTCGACGCGCTGTTTGCCCCGCACGACCGCGCCGGTGATCTCGGCCGTCTGTTCAGCCCGCCGGACCGCCGCCTCGTGCTCGCGCTGCTCGATGCGGTCGCGGCCTCGGGCGAACCGGGCGTGATCCGGGCGCACGGGCTGGCGTTCGACGGCACACGCGTCGACGTGGAGTTGATGCTCGGCGGCCTGCCGGCGTTCTGGAGCCGCGGCGACCGTTTCCTCGGCCACGCGATCGCGCTCGGCGCCGATCCGAAGCTTCTTGCGGGCCGCCTCACGATCGGCGCGCTGCTCACCCCGGAAACCCCGCGGCCCAAGCCGAAGCCGCAGCTGCGGCTGGTGGTGAGCAATCCCTGAGACGCGGCGCGCGCACGACCTTTCACAGCATGCGGATTACGTACTGGCGTCATCCTCGGCCGCGCGGAGCGAGGCCGGGGATCCAGGCGTTTGGGCTGCGGCTTCTGGATCCCCATCGCCTTCGGCGATGAGGATGACGGAGGTGGAAGTGGAACGTGCCGCCCTACGCCGCGCGCGACGGCGAATCCTCCGCGATCGGCGCATCGTCGGGTGCGAGCGCCGGACGGCCGAGGATCATGTCGGACGCCTTTTCCGCCATCATGATCGTGGGTGCATTCGTGTTGCCGCCGACGAGCAGCGGCATCGCCGAGGCGTCGACGACGCGCAGGCCCGTCACGCCGCGCACGCGCAGCTCCGCATCGAGCACCGCGCCCTCGTCTGCGCCCATGCGGCACGAACCGACGGGGTGATAGATCGTCTCGCCGGTGCGGCGGATGAAGGCGTCGAGTTCGGCGTCGGACTTGAGCTCCGGACCGGGGCGCATCTCGGGCCCGCGATAGGGGTCCATCGCCGGCTGGCCGAGGATATCGCGCACCATCCGCACCGAGTCGCGCATCGTGCGGCGGTCGAGCTCGGTGGCGAGATAGTTCGGATCGATGATCGGATCGGCGAACGGATCGGCGCTGGCGAGGCGCACCTCGCCGCGGCTTTCCGGGCGCAGCTGGCAGGCGTGCACGGTGAAGCCGTCCTTCTCCACGGTGACGCGCGCGTGATCCATCATGATCGCGTTGACGAAGTGCAGCTGGACGTCAGGGCGATCGAGTTCGGGGCGCGTTTTCAGGAAGCCGCCGGCCTCCAGGTGATTGAGGCGGCCGATGCCCTGCTTGCGCAGCATGTAGTCGAGGCCCACGAGCGGGCGGCGCCAGCCGCGCTGGCCGGAATAGACGGTGATCGGCTGCGTGCACTCGTGGATGACGCAGACGTCGAGATGGTCCTGCAGGTTGCGGCCGACATCGGCGCGGTCGACGATGACGGGGATGCCGTTGGCGCGCAGCTGCTCGGCCGGGCCGATGCCCGAGAGCATCAGGATCTGCGGGCTCTGCACCGCGCCGGCGCAGACGATCACCTCGCGCTCGGCGCGCACTTCCATCGCGGGCTTGCCGCGACCGGCGGCGTACTGGACGCCCACGGCCCGACCCTTGTCGAACAGCACTTTCGTCGTGTGGGCGCTGGAGATCACGGTGAGGTTCGGGCGCACGCCGACGATCGGGCGCAGATAGCCGGCCGACGCGCTCCAGCGCTCGCCGTCGCGGATGGTGAGCTGGTAGGGGCCGACGCCTTCCTGCTGATGGCCGTTGAAGTCCTTCGTGTACGGATGGCCGGCCTCGCGCCCCGCCTTGACGAACGCGCGGTAGAGCGGATGGCCGGAGCGCGCGTGCGAGACCCACAGGGGGCCGTCGCCGCCGTGCCAGGCGTCATCGCCGCTCTCGAGATGCTCGGAGCGTTTGAAATAGGGCAGCACGTCCCGGTAGCCCCACCCGGCGAGGCCGAGTTGGCGCCACTGGTCGTAGTCGCGGGCGTGGCCGCGAATGTAGATCATGCCGTTGATCGAGGAGGAGCCGCCCCAGCCCTTGCCGCGCGGCCACCACAGGCGCCGGCCATCCATGTGGGTCTGCGGCGCGGTCTCGAAACCCCAGTTGTGCGGGCCCTTGTTCTTGAACAGCTCCCCGGCGCCGGCGGGCATCTTGATCAGGAGGCTGGTGTCCTTGCCGCCGGCTTCGAGCAGCGCCACGCGCACGCCCGGATCGGCGCTGAGGCGGTTGGCCAGAACGCACCCGGCGCTGCCGGCCCCGACGATGACGTAATCGAAAGTGGCGGTCTGGGTCGGCACGGTGTTCCTCCTGGCGCCCCCTGGAAATTCTCGGGGGCGTTCTTGATCGCGGTTCGTCGCTCTTGGCGACATGGTGGCGACGCATGCGGCCGGGGGCAAGGCGGTGCGTCAAGACTTCCTTCACCGTCGCAGGGTTAACGCTCCGGAAGGAGTTTCGCCCGGTGTCGTTCGCCTCCACCATCGCCAGATCCGGATTGGGCCTGCGCGCCGCCACGCGCGCGGTCGACCGCCGCCGGCACCGGCGCGTGCCGCTGGCGATGGGGGCGCGGCTTCTCGTCCAGGGTGAAGAGGCGCCCTGCCGCACGCTCGACCTGTCCTGCGGGGGCGCGCTCGTCGAGGTGCTCGACTGGCCCCCGATCGGCGATCCCGTCGTGCTTTATGCACGCGACATCGGCCGCGTGGCCGGTGAGGTCGTGCGCCACGTGCCCGAGCGCGGCGTTGGCATGCGGTTCGAGATCGGCCCCTACAAGCGCGAACGCCTGGCCGAGATCCTGACCCTGAAGGCCAATCCCCAGGCGCAGGCCGCGCCCGAGATCGACAGCGCCCGCCGCGCCGCGCCGCGTTTCACCGGCGACGGACAGACGGCGGTCGTCGAACTCGACGACGGCCGCACGCTCCGCTGCGAAATTCTCGACTTCTCGCTGTTCGGCGTCGCCGTCCGCAGCCAGGGCCTGCGCCCGCCGCTGGGCGCCAACGTCAAGATCGGCGCGACCCGCGGCCGGGTGGCGCGCTTCTTCGAGGGCGGCTTCGCGGTGGACTTCGGCCCCCGTCCCGCCGTCGTCGCCGCGCCGCTCGATTGAGCCCACGCCCGCGTTAAGGTTCATCGCGCCGCGTGGCGCGTCTCTTGCTCGTCGCCCCCTGGCCGGCTCCCCGGCGAGGCAGAGGCGCCAAAACGATGCAAGACGGCACTTTTCGCGGCGACGAGCTGTGGTGGGTCGAAACGGCCGGGCGACGCTATGGACCCTTTCCCGCTGTCCGCATGATCGATTTCGTCACCGAGGGCCGCATTGTTGCGGAGACGCGCGTGTGTCGCGCGGGCGAGGATTGGCGCAGGGCCGAGCACGTGTCGTTTCTGGCGCGCGCGCTGACCGACGTCATTCCGTCGTCGACCATCCGTATCGACGCGCCGACGACGCCCGAGACGGCGTTCGTCGTCTGGGCGAAGCTGTCCGGGTTCGTCGATCTCGATTTCCTCGCGGCGCTCACCGCGCTCGGACAGGTCGTGGAGATCGAGCCGGGCATGTGGATCGTGCGCACGGCCAAGCCCGTCGCGGAAGCGCGCAAGCGGCTGTCGGCGTCGCTGACCACGGCCGACAAGTTCTTCATTGCTCCGGTTTCGGATCGTCTCGTTGGCTGGCGCAATCTCGGCCCGACGACGGAGGCGCGCCTGCGCGACCTCTTCCGCGCCGTTGCTGCGCTCTCGCCCGCGAACGACTGAGATCCAACCTCAGGGCGCAATGCGGCTCGGCGCGAGATCGCGCCGGTAGCGCCGCCAATTCTCCACGTAGTGCAACGCCGATCCGGCGATGATCTGCACCTGCCGATCGTCGAGCGCGCGCGCCACCTGCGCGGGCGCGCCCGTGACGAGCGAGCGCGTCGGGAAGGTCTTGCGCTCGGTGACGAGCGCGTGCGCGCCGACGAGCGTTTCGGGCGCGACGACGGCGTGGTTCAATACCGTCGCCTTGATGCCGATGAGCGCGTTGTCGCCGATGGTGCAGCCGTGCAGCATCACCTGGTGCCCGATCGTGACGTTCGCGCCGATGGTGAGCGGCGCCCCCATGTCGGTATGCAGCACCGAGCCGTCCTGCACGTTGGAGTTTTCGCCCACGACGATCGGCTCGTTGTCGCCGCGCAGCACCGCGCCGAACCACACCGACGCGTTGCGCTTGAGAACGACGCGCCCGATCAGCACCGCGCCCGGCGCGACCCACCAGGCTTCAGGATCCTCGACCTCGAGATCGGCGTCGGCCAAGCGGTAGATCGGCATCTGCGCAGCCCCTTTCGCATTCGCAGCATCAAGCTGTCGTTAACCGGTATGGTCCATTCTCTTAATCAGGAAGCGGTCGGTGTGAAAGCTGCCCGTCAATCCAGAAAGGAGGGCGTGCGTGTCGCTCCGCCTGCGGTCTTCGTGCCGCGTCTCAGGTCGAAGCGTCCTCGCTGCGGGATCCGCGGCGCCGCCCTGCAGCTTTCTTCGTTGTTCCGTTCGCCGCCGTCGACCCCTGGTCGGCGGCGTTTTCGCGTTGCATCCCTGAAGGAGACGACCATGGCCAAACGTGCGCTCAAGAGACAGACGACGCGGAGCGAAGCGGCCGAGGGGCGTCAGCAACGCGGGCGGCGAACGCTGCAGGTCGTCGCGGGCGGCTGGGATCCGGCGAACGACATCGCGCCCGGCGCCGAGCGTGAGCAGACCTATCTGAAAACCATCAAGGCCAAGAGCAAAGGCCAGGAGACGCTGCTGCGCGCGATCGACGATCACCATCTCGTCGTCGCGCTGGGACCGGCGGGAACCGGCAAGACCTATCTCGCAATCTCCAAAGCAGTCGAAGCGCTCGAGGCCGGGCGCGTCGGGCGAATCGTATTGTCGCGGCCAGCGGTGGAGGCGGGCGAATCGCTCGGCTTTCTGCCGGGCGCGATGGAGGACAAGCTCGCGCCGTATCTGCGCCCGCTCTACGACGCGCTGTCGGATCGCCTCTCGCCGAAGCGGCTGAAAGCGATGATGGCCGAAGGGCTGATCGAGATCGCGCCCGTGGGCTTCATGCGCGGGCGCACGCTCAACAACGCATTCGTCGTGATCGACGAGGCGCAGAACTGCACCTTCGGCCAGATCAAGATGCTGCTCACGCGCCTGGGCTGGCACTCGACGATGGTGGTCACCGGCGATCCGGCGCAGACGGACCTTCTGCCCGAACTGTCCGGCCTCGCCGAAGCCGCCGCCAAGCTCGAAGCGCTCAAGGACGTCGCCGTGGTGCGCCTCGCCGACAAGGACATCGTGCGCCACCCGCTCGTCGCCAGCATGCTGACGGTTCTGTGACGCTTTAACCCCGCATTAACCATGTTCGGCTGAACATCGTTCATCACCAACGGCGCGACGAAAGGCGGAACGGCCGGACCGAAAGGTCCGGCCGCTTCGCTTCCGCCGTGGCTCAACGCGAAGCGGAACCTGCGTGCGCGCGATCTCGTTCGCCCGCCTATGGCCATCGTCGACCCGCCTGCCGCCGCGCGGCTCCGTTCGATCGTCGCGCTGGTCAATCCGAAATCGGGATCGGTCGGAGCCGGCGCGCTCGATACGCTGCGCGCACGCGCGTCGTCGGCCGGCCTGCTCGTCGAGGCGCGCATCGTCGAGCGGGATTGGGCGTCGGCCGTGCGGGCCGCAGCGTCGCGCGCGCCCGATGCGATCGCGATTCTCGGCGGCGACGGCACGGCGCGCTGCGCTGCGCAGGCGGTCGATGGCCGCGCGCCACCGCTTCTGCTGCTGCCGGGCGGGACGATGAACATGCTGCCGCGCGCGCTCTATGGCGATCTTGCCTGGCCCGAGGTGATTGAGGCCGTTGCGGCGCGCGGCGTCGCGACCACGCTGCATGGCGCGGAGGCCGATGGGCGCGCGTTCTTCGTCGCGGCGATTTTCGGCACACCGGCGCTCGCGCAGCCCGCACGCGAGGCGGCGCGCGACGGGCGATTCGGCCTCGCCGCGGCGCGGCTGCGTCGCGCCATGGCGCGGGCGTTCCGCGTGAAGATCGCCGCGCGCACGCGCTACAAGGTTCTGCGCCGCGCCGAGGCCGTCGCGGTGCTGGCGCCGGCGGTGTCGGCGCTCGAGCATGCGCGCAAGCTGGAGATCGCCGCGGTCTCGGCGCAGTCGCTCGCGGACGGCGCCCGGCTCGGCTTTCGCGCGCTGTTCGGGGATTGGCGCGCCGACGAGGCGACCGCGATCACCGAAGCAGCGAGCGTCGATCTCGTCTCGTTGCGTCCGATCCCGGCGACACTCGACGGCGAGGCGGAGCGCTTCGATCGCCGCGTGCGCGTCACGCTTCGCCGCAATCCGGTCCGCGTGCTGCGCCTGCCCGAGACGCTCTGATGCGGGTGGCCGTGCTTTCCGATCTGCATTTCGGCGACGAGGACCGCTGCGCGATCGCCACCGCGGCGCGTTTCGTCGGCGCCTACCGGCCGGAGGCGATCCTGATGGCGGGCGACCTGTCGATGTATGGCCGGCGGCGCGAGCTCGAGGCGGCGGCGGACTGGCTGCAGTCGCTCGGCGCGCCGATCGTTTGCACGCCGGGCAATCACGACACGCCGTTCTGGGACATCGTGGCGCGGGCGCGCGCGCCGTTCGCGCGTTACGCCGGCTTCGTCGGCGGGTTCGCGACGGGCGCCCTCGTCCGGCCGAGCTTCGCCGCCTGCGCGGTGACGACGGCGCGCGGCATGCAGCTGCGGAGGAACTGGGCGCTCGGCTCGATCGATCTGCGCGAAATCCATGACGCCGCGACGCTCCTGGCGCGCGCTGCGCCGTACGGCGTGCGCCTCATCGTCGCCCACCACCCGTTCGTGACGCCGGACGCCTCGCCGCTCTCGGGGCGCACGCGCCGCGGTGAGAGGGCGATGCGCCTGTGCGTGGAGGCGGGCGTGGACGTGATCGTGACCGGGCATCTGCACATGCCGTTCGTCGAAGCCGCGCCGTACGGCGATGGCCTTACCTACGCGACCGGGTGCGGCACGCTCTCGGAGCGGCTGCGCGGCACGCCGCCCTCGATGCTGACGCTCGACTCCGATGGCGATTGGCTTGCCGCGACGTGCATCGATTGCTCCGGCGCCGAACCTTCGCCGCGCTGGACGAAACGGCGGAAGCTGCGCCCGCGCCGATCGAGCTAGACCGAAGCCGGAGCTTCACGAGGCGCCGGCCCGGCAACCGGCAACGCCGGCAGATCGCGGCGGAAATAAAGGCAGACGAGACCGTCGCCATAGGCGCGCAGCGCCGCCGCCTGAAGGCGACGCTGGCCCAGGCGCCGGTCGCTGCAGGCAAGCCCCACCGCGACCACGCCGCCGCTTTCGCCGACGATGACGTCGCACACCGCGCCGAGCCGCGCGCCATCGGCGTCGCGCACGCACATGCCGATGCGCGGCGGCGGCGGCGTGAGCCATGCGAGCCGCAGCGCCGCGTGGGACAATTGCGTCTCGTTTGCGCGCGCGAGGCGTTCGAATGCGTCCATCGTCAGGCCTCCGCGTGACCAAATCGCGCCGCATCGGCCGGTTCCAGGCAATGGCGCCCCGCGCCGGAACCCTGCGGCGCCGCCCCTCGTTCGCCTCGCCTGGAACGACAGGAGACCCGCGATGAAAGCCTTGATGATCGGTGCGGCCGCGCTTGCGCTCACGGCCTGCGCCTCCAATGAAGCGACGCGCGGCGCCGTCACGGGCGGCGCGCTTGGCGCGGCGGCCGGCGCCGCGATCGGCAACAATGTCGGCAACGGAGATGCAGGGACCGGCGCCGCGATCGGCGGCGTGCTCGGCGCGGCTGTTGGCGCCAATGCGGCTTCGCGATCGGCGCCTGCGCCCATGAACCGCCAGCAATACTACGACCAGCGGTCGGGCCGGTATTATTTCTATGATCCGAGTACGAACAGATACTACTACGAGAACGGCGCGCCCTATCCTTGAGGCGTCGAGATCATACGAAGGACTCATGACGAAGGCGGCGTTTCGCGGCGAAACGCCGCCTTTTCGCGCGCATGTCGATCATGAACGACTTATGCGATTGACTTGCCCGCCGCGGGACGCGCATCAATCGCTGCGAAGAGGTGGGTATGTTGGTGCGGCGCATTCTGATCGTGGAAGATGTCGCGCTCGTCGCGATGGATCTCGAGCTGCAGGCGCGTGACGCGGGCTGGGACGTCATGGGTCCCGCGAGCCGCATCGCGGAAGCGCTCGCCCTCATTCAGCACGATACGCCCGACGCGGCGCTGCTCGACGTCCAGCTCGGTCGCGAGCTCGTCACGCCGGTGGCGCGGGCGCTGCGCGCGCGCGGCGTAGCGATCGTGTTCGGAAGCGGGCACAAGGCCTGCGGCATGCTGCCGCCGGACCTGCAGGATACGCCGTGTCTGGACAAACCGTTCACGTTCGCCGACGTGGAGCGCGCGCTGGCGCCGATGGTCGCCTCGAAGGCCTCCGCCGCCTGACGCGGCGCGCAGCTCAAGCGCGCTGTTCGCCTGCCTTGCTCTGATCGGCTGCGCTCTGATCGTATGCGTGTCGCGCGCGCCGAGGGGGAACCCGCGCCGTGCGGCCCTCGTTCGCGCTTCATGCCCGCCGCTCTCCGCCCCGTCTGGACGGGCCAGCTCCGTCTGGCGCTCGTCACCGTGCCGATCAAGCTCTATGCCGCGGCGCAATCGACCGCGCGCGTGACCTTCCACCAGATCCACGAGCCCAGCGGCCAACGCATCCGCTACGAGAAGGTCGCGCCGGGCGTCGGTCCTGTGCCGGCGGAGGAGATCGCGAAAGGCGTCGAGGTGCAGAAGGGACGCTACGTCCTCCTGTCGGACGCGGAGATCGCCGGAGTGA
The DNA here is from genome assembly GCA_018969015.1 of Alphaproteobacteria bacterium. Classification (GTDB taxonomy): domain Bacteria; phylum Pseudomonadota; class Alphaproteobacteria; order Caulobacterales; family Aquidulcibacteraceae; genus REEB506. Next base: position 38,512 of record JAGWZE010000020.1, on the reverse strand, counting down.
AGGTGGAGGGCAAACGGACGCTCGATCTCGTGCAGTTCGTCAGCCCGGCCGACATCGATCCGATGTTCTACGACACGCCCTATTTCGCCGCGCCCGACGGCAAGCTCGCGCAGGACAGTTTCCGCCTCGTGCGCGATGCGCTCGCGGCCTCGAAGACCTACGGCGTCGGGCAGTTCGCGATGCGCGGCCGCGCGCACGTCGCGGCGGTGAAGCCCTACGACAAGGGACTGCTCGTCGAGACGTTGCGCTTCGCCGAGGAGCTGCGCCGGCCGGACGCCTATTTCGAAGAGCTCGACGCCGCGCCCGCCGACGAGGATCTCGTCGCGCTGGCGCGCGAGCTGATCGCGCGCAAGGCGGCGCCCTTCGATCCCGCCCGCTTCCACGACGACTATGCCGAGGCGGTGGAGCGTCTCGTCGCGGCGAAGGTCGCGACGCACGGCGAAACCATCATCGAGGACGCCGAGCCGGCGGCGAAGGACCGCGGCGCCGAGATCGTGAGCCTCGTCGACGCGCTCAAGCGCTCGCTCGGCGCGGATCGGCCGCCTGCTGCGCGCGGACGGCCTGAGACGCCGGCGCGCCCGGCGCCGCAGCGGCGGCCGCCGGCGAAGCCGCGCCGCAAGGCATGACGCGACGCCCTGCGTCCGGCCTGTCCCGCTACGCCGCCAAGCGCGATTTCACCCGCACGCCCGAGCCTGCGCCCTCTCCGCCGGCGGCGACGCCGCCCGTATCGACGGCGCGGGCGGAGGGCGTCTTCGTCGTCCAGATGCACGCGGCGCGACGGCTTCATTACGATCTGCGCCTGGAGCATGGCGGCGCCCTGCTCAGCTGGGCCGTGCCGCACGGCTTGAGCACGACGCCGGGCGAACGCCGCCTCGCGATGCGCACGGAGGATCACCCGCTGCGCTACGCGGATTTCGAGGGCGCGATCCCCGAAGGCGAATACGGCGCCGGCGCGATGATGATTTTCGATCGCGGCCGCCTGCGCTGGCTCGCCGATCCGGATGCGGGGCTGCGCGCCGGGAAGCTGGAGATCCGGCTCGACGGCGCGCGCCTGAGCGGCGAGTGGCATCTGGTGCGCATCAAGCCGCGCCCCGGCGACCGCGGCGAGCCGTGGCTCGTGATCCGGGCGCGTGGCGATCGCGCGGCCGCTGCAGCGACGCGGCCGACGCCTGACGCCGAAGCGCCGGTGGTCTCGGTCGTGAGCGGACGCAACCTGGCGGAGATTGCCGCGCGTGCGCCGGCGACCGCCGGTCGCCTGCCCCCGTTCCGACCGCCGACGCTCGCCACGCTCGCCGCGGCGCCGCCGAAGGGCGCGGCCTGGCTGCACGAGATCAAGTACGACGGCTACCGCCTGCAGATCGCGGCGGATCGCGATGCGGTGCGCATCTTCACGCGCACCGGCCTGGACTGGACGGCGAAGTTCAAGCCGCTGGCGGACGCGGTGGCGCGCCTCTCGCTCGATCGCGCGCTGCTCGATGGCGAGGCTGTGGTGGTCGACGCGGCGGGGCGCACGTCCTTTTCGGCGCTGCAGGCTGTGCTGCGCGATGCGAAGGGGCGCGGCGTGACGTACTTCGCATTCGATCTCTTGGCGTACGCCGGCGAGGATCTCACCGCGACCCCGCTCACGCTGCGCAAGGCGCGGCTGCGCACGGCGCTCGCCGCGGCGGACGCCGCAGGGCCCCTCTATTTCAGCGATCATGTAAGAGGCGACGGCGCGGCGATGCTGGCGCAGGTGTGTGCGCGCGGGCTCGAGGGCGTCGTTTCGAAGCGCGCGGATGCGGCCTACCAGGCCGGCCGATCGCCGAGCTGGATCAAGACCAAATGCACCGACCGGCGCGAGTTCGTCGTTGGCGGCGCGACGCCCTCGACGCGCCGCCGCGCGTTCGCGTCGCTGCTGCTGGGCGAGTGGACCGACGAAGGCCTCGCTTATCGCGGCCGCGTGGGCGCGGGCTTCGATGCGCGTGCGCTTCAGGAGATCGGCGCGCGCCTCGCCCGATTACGACGGGCGACGTCGCCCTTCATCGACTTGCCCGCCGCCATCGCGCGCGGCGCGAAATTCGCGACGCCGGAGCTCGTCATCGAGGCGCGCTTGACCGAACTGACCGATACGGGCGCGGTGCGGCATGGCGTGTTCCTCGGCGTCCGCGAAGACAAACCGGCCCGGGAGGTGCGCATGGCGCAGCAGATATCGCGATCGCTCCAGGCTGCGGCGCCCCTCAAGCGGGCTGCCGCCGCCTCGCCGCGATTGACGCATCCCGAGAAGGTCCTGTTTCCCGAGAGCGGCCTCACCAAGGGCGCGCTCGCCGCCTATCTCACCGCCGTCGCGCCGCGCATGGCCCCGTTCGTCGTCGGTCGCCCGATCAGCCTCGTGCGGTGCCCGGAGGGCCGCGGCAAGGGCTGCTTCTTTCAAAAGCACGCGACGGCGGGCTTTCCCGCGGCGTTCGGCGCCGTCGAAATCGAGGAAAGCGACGGCGCGCGGAAACGCTATCTCACCGCACCCGACGCGGATGCGATCGTGGCGTGCGCGCAGATCGGCGCGATCGAGGTGCACATCTGGGGCGCCCGCATCGACGCGCTCGACAAGCCGGATCGGCTCGTCATCGATCTCGATCCGGACGAGGCGCTGGCGTTCGACGCCGTGCGCAGCGCGGCGCTCGAGCTGCGCGGCCTGTTGGACCACGCCGGGTTGGCGACGTTTCCCCTGTTGACGGGCGGCAAGGGCGTGCACGTCGTCGCGCCGCTCGCGCGGCGCCAGAGCTGGCCGGTGGCGGCGGCGTTCGCCGAGGGGCTCGCGCGCACGCTGGAGCAGATCGCGCCGGATCGTTTCGTCGCCACCATGAGCAAGGCGAAGCGTCGCGGCAAAATCTTCGTCGATCATCTGCGCAATCGTCGCGGCGCGACGGCGATTGCGCCCTACTCGCCGCGCGCCCGGCAAGGCGCGCCCGCAGCTGCGCCGGTGACGTGGCGCGAGCTTGAAACGGCGCCGAGCGCGGCGGCGTTCGATCTCGCGCGCCTGCAGGCGCGCGTCCTGGCCGAGCCCGATCCGTGGGCCGGCTATGGCGACGTTCGCCAGAGTCTCTCGCGCGCGGCGTTTCGCGCGCTCGGACTTTCGGCTCCGCCGCGGAACTGACGGCCCGGCGAACCCGTTGAGCGGGCCATGACAACGGCGCCCCTCGACACCACGCTCGCCTCGCTGTCCATCGCGACGGCGCTGACGCCAAGCGCGCCGCTCGCTGCCCCCGCTGCCCCGCGCGCGATGGCGTATGATCGCGCATGCCTTGCGCGCGCAGGCTTGGTCTACGTCGCGCTGGAGGCGCTCGCAGCCTGGGGCTGGCTGCACTGGCGCGCGGACATGCCAACGCTGGCGCCGTCCCTCGCGGTGACGATGCTCATGCGCGGCGCCTTCCTTCTCCTGTTCGTCAGCGCCGTCGCACAGGCCGGAGCGCGCAGTCGCCACATTCCGGGCGCGCGTGACGCGGCGTGCATCGGCGTCGCCGCACTGCTCCTGCACGCCCCCTGGACGTTGATCGTTTTGAAGTGGCCGCAGGTCGCCGGCGTCTGGCTCGCCGCGATGGCGGCAACCGCCATCGCCGCGACGGCGCGCCTCGGGCGCGATCAGCCGAGCGCCGCCTTGATCGCCGCGCCCTATACCGCATGGCTCGTCTGCACGCTGTTCGTCGACATGATCGCCGCGCACGGGCGCGGCTGAACGGTTTCCGCACCGGAACCGTCAAGTTTCGCTGGCTCTTCTCGCCGCGCCAGCGCGCATGCCGCGCGCCGTGTGAGTCCTCGGGCGGATAGGACATCAGCCGTTCGTCCGGATTCGGACAATATGGCCAAGCCCTGTCCGGCCAAGCACCGTCCGGCCAGGGCCAGTAGGGCCAGGGCCAAGGCGGATACGGCGCCTCGTCCTCCACGCGTCGCGGCGGGGCGGGCGGCGGCCAAGACGAAAGCTCGAAAAAGCCGAGCTAGATCGCACGGCGGCGCAATCTCCGCTTCGAGGTGCGGACGCGCGCGGAATGTGCGCGCGTCCGTCTTCGCCGGACCGTCGCCGGAACACGGAAGATGGAGGCGCGTTCACTTCGCCGACCCGCCAGCCCTCTGTGGCGCGTTTGGGAGTCAGTCCATGCAGAAAACGTTACTCGTCGCCGCGCTCGTCGCCGGTTTGTCCACCGCGGCCTGCTCGCGGGGAGCCAACGATCAGTCCTCGACGTCGCCCTCCACCAAAGGCGCCACGGGCTCGGGAACGGCCGACACCAGCGGCTATGGCGCCGGAACCGGAACGGGTTCGGGTGACGTGGGAACCGGCATGGGCACTGGAACCGGCTCCACCACAGGCACGGGCGGCGGCGGCCCGACGGCGGCGCTCGATCCCGCCGTGCCGCAGACGTTCTTCACGCGTGTCGCGATGAGCGACATGCTGGAGATCGAAGCCAGCCGCGCCGCGCTGCAGAAGACGCAGAACGCCGAAGTTCGGAAGTTCGCGCAGATGATGATCGCGGACCACACGAAAACGACGCAGGACCTCACGGGTCTCGCCCAGGGCGCAAGCCTGACGGTGCCGGCCGCGCTCGACGGCGACATGCAGGCGAAGGTGACGAACCTGCAGAACGCCGACGCCGCCGGCTTCGACGACAAGTACCTCGATACGATCATCGACGGGCACGAGGCCGCGATCAGCGACTTCGAGGCCTACGCCAAGAACGGCAAGGACGCGAAGCTCAAGGCGTGGGCGACGAAAACGCTCCCTACCCTGCGCAAGCACAAGGATCAGGCCGAAGCGGTGCGCAAGAACGTCAACCGCAGCTGAACCGCAGCGCTGTGAGATGCGGCGCGCCGATGACCGACGTCGACGGCGCGACCGCCCCCTTTTTTCCTCTGCCTCTGTTCCAATCGCGAGGGCGGCGTCCTCGATGACCGAACCCATGCTTCGCGTGACTTCGTGCCCGCCACGAAGGGATACGGCGGTCGCGGCGCTGCCTTCGAACGACGGCAAGCATGGAGGAGCGCCGTGAAGCTGGCGCTTCGCGGCCGTCTAGGCGACGGCGGTGGAGCGCCGGGCGCGGATGTCCGCCAGAAGACGGCGCACGAGGGTGTCGTCGTGGTCGCGCGCCGCGGCCTCGAACTGCGCCAAGAGATCGCGGGGCAACGCCAGCGGCGTGGCGTGCACGCGCGTGACGCCCTCGGCGGCGCTGGGTCCGCCGGACTCGTCGTCGTCGACGAGCGCCTCGGTCAGCTTCTCGCCCGGACGCGCGCCCACGACCGAAATCTTGACGTCGACGCCAGGCTTGAGGCCGTAGGCTTCGATCATGCGCTCGGCGAATTCGACGATCCGGATCGGTTCGCCCATCTCGAGGACGTAAAGCCCGCACGCGCGCTCGGCGTCGTCGAGGCCGAGCATCATGGCCCGCAGCGTCAGGAGGACGGCCTCCTGCGGCGTCATGAAGAAGCGCTCCATATCCTGGTGCGTTACGGTCACGGGGCCGCCGCGCTCGATCTGCTCGGCGAAGATGGGCGCCACCGAGCCACTGGTGCCGAACACATTGCCGAACCGCACGGACACGAAACGGGGACCGCCCGTTTCGAGGCAGTCGAGATCCCGCGCACGGACATAATCCTCCGCGAGACGTTTGGTCAGACCCATCACGCTCGTGGGCTGAACCGCCTTGTCGGTGGAGACGAACAGCATCGATTGCACGCCCGCGACGACGCAGGCGTCGACGACGTTGCGCGTGCCGACGAGGTTGGTCAGCACGCCTTCGCTGGGATGGGCCTCCACCATCGGCACGTGCTTGAGGGCCGCAGCATGGAACACGATCGTCGGCTGTTCGCGGGCGATGGCGCTCACAATGCGCTTGCGGTCGCGGATGTCGCAGAGGAGCAGCCGGCGCTCGAGGTGCGGGGCGGCGGCGGCGATGCGACGATCGATCGTGAAAAGATTGTGCTCGCTCGCGTCCAGCATGGTCAGGCGCGCGCAGCCGAAGCGGGCGAGCGTGAGACAGATTTCAGACCCGATGCTGCCGCCCGCGCCCGTCACAAGCACATTCGCGCCGCGCACCAGGGCGCTGGGGTCAATTCCGGCGAGATCAGCGGTTTCGCGGCGCAGCAGGTGGGACAGGGCGAGAGCGCGGCCTTTGCCGCGGATCGTGTCGAGCACATCGACGAGCTCGCCTTCGGCGGCGGCGCGCACGATGCGACGGCCAGTCGCTGCGAGCCGGAGAAGCATGCCGGCATAGCGCGGCGGCGCGGCGGCGCGATCGAGCCACACGAGCGTGGCGACACAGGCGGGATCAAGCCGCGCAATTTCCCGTTCAGCGTCATTGAGTTGGCCAAGAACGGGAATGTCGAGGCGGAGGCTTGCGCCTTCAGACGCGTCGGACAGAAAAACCCCGTCGAGCTTGGGCGCTCCGGCGCGCTGGGAAAACGCGATCGCTTCGGCCGTCGGGCCGAGTCCGATTGTCAGCATGACGCCAGTCACGTCGTCCCCCTGCCTCTCGCCCCCGGTGAGGTTTTATCGGCGCCGAATCAAATTGTCATCGCCTTCGATCCAAATCCTCGGAAAAAAACACCCAGAATGGGCGTGTTTTGGGCGCTTTTGCCGACGGAGGCGCCTATCGGCGCAGCGATCAGGCGCCCCCATCCACCAGTCGGTTTCCGATTGATTTCAACGCGTCCCGGAATCGCTTGAGGGCGCGGGGCCGATAGGGGGGCTTTTTGGAGAGCACGGCGCGGATGGCCGTGACTTCGTGCAACACGATCGCGGCGACGTCGGCGGGCACTTCGCGCTGCCCCTTGTCGAGCTGGACGATGGTCCGCGGACGCACGCCGGAGGGGCCGTTCGGCGCCACGAGCTTGGCCAGCGGATCGAGCTCTTCCGGGGAAGTGGCGACGGCCAGCGGCGATCCCTCCGAGCGGTCGAACGCAAGCCCCACGCGCTCGGCGCCTTCGACGATCCACTGGAGCGCGAAGTTGGCGAGCTTTGCGCCCTCCGCGCCGCCGCCGATGTCGCCGTGCGTGCCGGGGAACCAGCGCTGCTGATACGGGAGGTCGAGCGGCGCGACGCCCTGCGCTTTGAACGGCGCGTTGAGCTCGTCGATGTTGGTCCAGAGCGTGGGAGGAAACGCGAATCGCGCCTCGTCGATCGCGCAGGCGTGGCGCGCGGATTTCACGTGGGCGCCGAGCTTCACGTCATGGAACTCGTAGCGCCTGTTCATCCAATCGGTCAGCGGCCCGAGGCCGGACGGAAGGCCGCGCTGGCCGACGGTGTCGAACAGGCCCGTGTAGGCGATCTCGACGTCCGGCTTTGGGGCCTTCCCGTCCGGGCCGCCATGGGCGGATTTGCCGAACTGGTTGCGGAACGCCACGCAATCGGGGTGATCGGCGGGCTTGCCGCTACGATACAGCTCGAACGCCGCGCTGGCCTGATCGACGTGGCGGCGGCGCAATACCCCGCAGCGGCGGATCATGGCCGCGAGGCTACGGGCCGAGAACGCGCCGCGCGAATAGCCGAAAATGAAAATGTCGTCCCCGGCCTGATAGTTGAGGGACAGCCGGACATAGGTCTGGACGATGTCGCGCTCGAGGCCCTCCCCGAACAGCCCGCCGGCCAGGGCGCCGGACGCGCCGGCCTTGAGGTCGTCCGCGGCGCCGACGCCGGGCGTGTAGACGACGATCTGCTTCGCGCCGTCTTTCGACTCGTGCTCCACGCTGCGGGCGATCTTGGCGATGTTGGTCGGCGCCTTCTGGTTCAGCCGGGACCAGGTGCCGTCGATGCAGATGGCGATGCGCTTTTTCATGCGCTGTTTTCCCCACGCGCCGCCCCCGCGACGCCGCGGCAGGATACCGGACGGCCTCCCCCGGCGCCAGACGCGGCTTTGACCCGCGCCAGTTCAGGCGCCACGGTGCGGACCGAGGAGATCGACGCATGAGCACGATGGACGGCCTGGACGACGCGGCGCGCGACACGACGCCCCGCCCCAAGCTCGACTACCCCTGGGGCGAGATCACGCCGGGCGCCGGCGAGGTGATCGAGATCGCGCCGGGCGTCCTGTGGGCCCGCCTGCCCCTGCCGTTCGCGCTCAAATGGATCAATGTCTGGCTGATCGAGGACGGCCCCGGCTGGGCGATCGTGGACACCGGAATCGGCAGCGAGGTCTCGCGCGAGAACTGGCGGGCGATCTTCGCGGGGCCGCTCGGCGGCAAGCCGATCACGCGGGTGTTCGTGACCCACATGCATCCCGACCATCTCGGCCTCGCCGGCTGGATCACGCGCAAGTTCAACTGCCCGCTATGGATGTCGCGGCTCGAGTACGTGACCTGCCGTATGCTGGTGGCCGATACGGGGCGCGAGGCGCCCGACGAGGGCGTGCGCTTCTACCGCGAAGCCGGCTGGGACGAGGACGCGCTGGACGCCTACCGGGTGCGGTTCGGCGGGTTCGGCAAGGCGGTGTCGCGTCTTCCGGACGCCTATCGCCGCTTGACCGATGGCGACACCGTCCGGATCGGCCCACGGGACTGGCGGGTCGTCACCGGCTCGGGCCACAGCCCGGAACACGCCTGCCTCTGGCAGCCCGAACTCAAGCTGCTCATCTCGGGCGATCAGGTGCTGCCGCGGATCTCCTCGAACGTCTCGGTTTTCCCAACGGAGCCGCAGGCTGATCCCCTTTCCGACTGGCTCAATTCCTGCGCCAAACTGAAGGCCGCGCTGCCCCAGGACACGCTGGTCCTGCCGGCCCACAACGAGCCGTTCTACGGCCTGCATGCGCGCCTGCAGAACCTGATCGACGGCCACGAGCGGGCGCTGTCGCGCGTCGAGCGCCGGCTGCAGCAGGAGCCGCGGCGGGTCGTCGACCTGTTCGGCGCGCTGTTCGCGCGCCAGATCGGGCCGGACGTGCTGAACATGGCGACGGGCGAAACCCTCGCGCACCTGAACTGCCTCGTCGCCCGCGGCCGGGCGACGCGGACCGTCGGCGAGGACGGCGTGGCGCGCTACGCGGCCTGACGGCCCGCCTCAGCCGAACGTCGCAGGCCTTTGCGGCGTTTCACCCCTGCGGCGTCGTGCAGGGCGCCGGACGGCGACGCGGCGCGGCATCCCTGGCGCGTTCGGCGCACGCCGGCGCACAGGGAGGACCTACGCATGACCGACCTTTCACAGGATCTCGTCGAGGAGTTCGGCGACCGGGCCGACGCGATCCACGCGCTGAAGGCGCGCGACGCCCATTTTCGCGCCTTGCTGGAGCGCAACCACCTGCTCTGGAAGGAGATCCAGCAGATCCAGAAGGGCCTGAAACCGGCCGACGACGACGCGTGGGAAACGCTGGAAAAGCAGAGGCTGGCGGTGCTGGATCAGATCGCGGCGGCGTTGGCGGCGGCCTGACGTTGTAGGGCGGGCGCGCACGCTCGCCCCTCCGTCATTCCGGGGCGGCCGAAGGCCGAGCCCGGAACCCAGGGCTCAAAGGGAACGGACCTCAGAGCGTTGGGGCGGGTAACGTCGCTGTTCGTGCCCGGTCCCCTTGGTTCCGGGTTCGCGCCTCGCGCGCCCCGGAATGACGGAGGTGTGGGGCTGCGATCCGAATGCGCCTCAGAGCGCGGCGTCGCGGGTCGCCTTTTTGACCTTGCGGATCGCGCTGTCGCGCTTCAGGCGCGAGAGATAATCGATGAACAGCGTGCCTTCGAGGTGGTCCATCTCGTGCTGGAGGCAGACGGCGTAGAGGCCCTCGGCCTCCTCCTCGATGGTTGTGCCGTCATAGTCCATGTAGCGCACGCGGATGCGGGCCGGCCGCTCGATCTCGTCGTAGATCTCGGGAACGGAGAGGCAGCCCTCTTCCCAACCCTTCTTCTCTTCCGAGGCCCACAGGATCTCGGGATTGACGAAGTAGCGGGGCGCCGGCGGCTCGCCCTTTTTCGCCAGGTCCATGACGATGATGCGCAGCGGCACGCCGATCTGCACCGCGGCCAGGCCGATGCCGGGCGCGTCGTACATGGTCTCGAGCATGTCATCCATGAGACGGCGCAATTCGTCGGTCACAGGGCCCTCTACGGGCTTGGAGACCTGCTTGAGCACGGGATCAGGGACGGTGAGGATCGGGCGGATGGCCATGATCAGTAGCTATGGACGCCCGCCCGGGCCGTCAAGAAACATGTCCGCGGACGGTCATGGAGGCGCGGCGCCGGGCGGCGGCGCAAGGATGAGGTCCCCCCTTGCCCTGCCGCCGCCGCCCCGCGATATAGGGGGCGCAGGCAGGCGGCGGACGGTCGCCCCGCCAACCCGGTCAGGTCCGGAAGGAAGCAGCCGCAACGGGTTACGGTCGGGTCGTCGTCCTGTCTGCGCCTTCGCCGTCGAAGGCGGCGCGCGTCAGCGCTTCAGTCAGCGCTTCAGGCCGAGATCGGCGAGCAGGCGGTCGCCGAAATCATCGTCGGGGCGCCGGAACAGCCGGGTCAATCCGCGCAACAGGTTCTTGAACGTCGTCATTGTCGCCTCCCCGCGCTCTCTGTGACGCGAGTCTCTTGGCATGAATGCAGTGAACGGACCGTTCGGTTGCGCCGTGGACGCACGAATTTTCTTTCCTGTGAGCCCTGTGGCGCCCATGTCACGCGAGACGGTATGGTGAACCGGTGAGTGACGAATCCCTGACGGTCGGCCACGGAGGCCTCGAGGACGCCCCTGACGGGCCGGGCCTGTTCGGCGACGCGCCGGCGGCCGCCAAGGGCGGCTACCTGGTGCTCGCGCGGAAGTACCGGCCGCGGACGTTCGACGACCTGATCGGCCAGGAAGCGATGGTGCGCACCATCGCCAATTCGTTTGCGCTGGGCCGCATTCCGCACGCCTACGTGCTCACCGGGGTGCGGGGCGTCGGCAAGACGACCACGGCGCGGCTGCTCGCGCGGGCGCTGAATTACCGGACCGACACCGTCGACGCGCCTTCGGTGCAGCTCTCCCCGCTCGGCGTTCACTGCCAGGCGATCATGGAGAGCCGCCATCCCGACGTGTTCGAAATGGACGCCGCCTCGCGCACGGGCATCAACGACATCCGCGAAATCCTCGACAGCGTGCGCTACGCGCCCGTCATGGCGCGCACGAAGGTCTACATCATTGACGAAGTGCACATGCTGTCGGTGCAGGCCTTCAACGGCTTGCTGAAGACGCTCGAAGAGCCGCCGCCGCACGTGAAGTTCATCTTCGCGACCACCGAAATCCGCAAGGTGCCGGTGACGGTGCTGTCGCGCTGCCAGCGCTTCGATCTCAAGCGCGTGCCGCCCGATCGCCTCGCTCAGCATCTCGCGCGCATCTGCGCGGCGGAGCAGGTCGCGGTGGAGCCGGATGGGCTCGCGCTGGTGTCGCGGGCGGCGGAAGGTTCGGTGCGCGACGCGTTGTCGTTGCTCGATCAGGCGCTGGTGCAGCGCGGCGGCGACGGCGCGGGCGCAGTCACCGCCGCCGAGATCCGCGACATGCTTGGCCTTGCCGATCGCGGCCGCGTACTCGACCTGTTCGAGGCGATCACCGCGGCGAACGCCAAGGCCGCCGTGACGGACGTGCGCGACCAATACGACGCCGGCGCCGACCCTGCGCTGATCCTGCGCGATCTCCTGGAGGCCGCGCACGAAGTCGCGCGCGCGCAGGCGCTGGGTGACAGCTACGCCTATTCCGGCGCCGCCGATCAGGCCGCGCGTATCGCCGCCATGGCGCGCGCGCTGACGCCGGCGCAGGTGTCGCGCCTGTGGCAGATGCTGCTCAAGGCGCTGGAAGAAACCGGCCGCGCGCCCGAGCCGATCGCGGCCGCGGAGATGGCGATGGTGCGCCTGTGCGCCGCCGCCGGCCTGCCGCCCCCGGAAGAGGCCGCGCGGATGCTGGCGCAGCGCGGCGGCGAGCCCTCCGGATCCGGACGATCCGACGGCGCCCCTGGCGGCGGCGACGCGCCGGGCGACGGCCCACGCCTGCGCAATTTCGAGGATGTCGTCGCGCTCATCGGCGAGCGCCGCGAAGTCGAGCTCGAGATCGACGTCGAGCGCTACGTGCGCCTCGTCGAGTTCGCGCCGGGCCGCATCCGTTACCAGCCGGCGCCCGGCGCCCCGCCCGAGTTGGCCGGCCGCCTCGCCCGCTTCCTGAAAGACTGGACCGACGACGTCTGGATCGTCACCGCCGACGCCGGCGCCGCCGGGATCGAGAGCCTCGAGGAACGGCGCGCCCGCGAACGCGAAGCCGAGCTCGACGCGATCCGCAAGATCCCCGTCGTCGCCGATGCGCTGCGCGCGTTCAACGGCGCGGAGATCGTCGACGTGCGCAAGCCCAAGCCGCCCGAGGGCGCCGCGGGCGACGTCACGCCGTTCAAACGTCCGCCGCCCGCGCGTGGCGGCCCCAATCGGAAGGAAGGCGCGTCATGAAGGACATTTCCCAGATCATGCGCCAGGCGCAGGCCATGCAGGCCAAGATCGCCGAGGCGCAGAAGAAGCTGGAGGCCATGGAGGTCGAAGGCGCGGCGGGCGGCGGCCTCGTGAAGCTGCGCATGACCGGCAAGAATGCGCTGGTGTCGATCCAGATCGATCCGTCGCTGCTCAAGCCGGAAGAGGCCGAGATCGTCGAGGACCTCGTCAAGGCCGCGCACGAGGACGCACGCCGCAAGCTCGACGAAGCCCAGCAGGACGAGTTCAAGAACGCCGCCTCCGGCATGGGCGTACTGCCCGGCTTCAAGCTGCCGTTCTGATCGTGCGAACGCCGCGCACGCCCACTGCCTCGCCCGAGATCGAGCGCATGATCGAGCTGCTCGGCAAGCTGCCGGGGCTCGGACCGCGTTCGGCCCGGCGCGCGGCGCTGCATCTCCTGAAAAAGCGCGAAGCGCTGCTCGAGCCGCTGGCGCAATCGCTGGCGGACGCCGCCGCGCACGTGCGCACCTGCGGCGAGTGCGGCTCGCTCGACACCGCCGATCCGTGCGCGCTTTGCAGCGCGTCGAGCCGCGATGACGGCCTGATCTGCGTCGTCGCCGAGGTGGGCGACGTCTGGGCGCTGGAGCGCGCGGGCGCCTTCCGCGGGCGCTACCACGTGCTCGGCGGCGTCCTCTCCGCGCTGGACGGCGTGCGGCCCGAGGATCTGCGGATCGCCAAACTCGTCGAGCGTGCGCGCCGCCCGGGCGTGCGGGAGGTGATCCTGGCGCTCGCCGCGACCGTCGACGGCCAGGCGACGGCGCACTTCGTGAGCGAGCATCTGTCCGCCATCGGCGTCACCGTGAGCCGGCTTTCGCAGGGTGTGCCGGTGGGCGGCGAACTCGAGCTTCTCGACGACGGCACCCTTCTCGCCGCGCTGGCGTCGCGCCGCGCCGTCTAGGCCGGAACGTCCGGCGCCGCTGGGCGTTCGACTGCCGTGCCCTGACGGCGAAGGCCCCTGACGGCGAAGGAACGACCCATGGCAGAGCGCAACGATCCCGACGAGACCTCCTATTCGGAGCGCGCGCGGCGCACCGGCGCGTTCGGCGCCGAGACGAACGGCGCGTTCGACACCTGGCGCGACAGCGGCGTCGGCGCGATCGTGGGCGCGGCGGCGGCGGGCTTCGTCGCGGGCCTCGCGGCCTCGATGGTGCGCAAGGTCGCGGTCGAGAGCGTCACCGCCGTGCAGGGCGACTGGCTCGATGCGCTGAAGGCCGAGCACCGCGCCGTCGAGGCGTTGTTCCATCAGGTCCACGCGACCACGCCGCGTGACACCGGCAAGCGCGCGGCCCTCTTGAAGCAGCTCACCGCCGCGCTGCAGAAGCACGCCCACGAAGAAGAGAACGTGATCTATCCCGAACTGCGCATGCACGACGACGGCGCGCGCGCGCGCCAGCTCGGCGCCGACCACGGCGACATGAAGACCTACCTCCACGAACTGGATCAGATGCGCAAGGACGACCCGCGCTGGATCCAGATGCTGCGCGCACTGCAGGAACTCGTCCTTCAGCACGTGCGCGAAGAGGAGCAGGACGTCCTCCCGCAGTTGCGCGACCGCCTCTCCCGCGCCGACAACAAGCGCCTGACGATGCTGCTGCACAAGGAAGGGATGAAGCTGGCGTAGCGCCGAGAGGCGCGAGGAACGCTGCGGTTCACCCCTCATCCGGCGCGTTCCGCGCCACCTTCTCGCCTGCAATCGATCCCCCGGATCGATTGCTTACGGCTCGAACCCACAAGGGGAGAAGGTCGCCGCAGTGGTCCTTCTCCCCTTGTGGGAGAAGGTGGATCGCGAGCGAAGCTCGCGAGACGGATGAGGGGTGTCGGCGCTGGCGGTAACCTCAGCCCTCTCGAGCCTACCCCCCAATCCGCCGCAGCCACTCGTCCTCGTCGATCACCGCGACGCCGTGTTTGCGCGCGTCCTCGAGCTTGGAGCCGGCGCCGGGGCCGGCGACGACGAGATCGGTCTTCTTCGACACGCTGCCCGACACTTTCGCGCCCAGCGCAATGGCGCGCGCCTTGGCTTCGTCGCGCGTCATCTTTTCGAGCGACCCGGTGAAGACGACGGTGAGCCCCGCCACGGGGCTTTGGGTCGCGGCGCGGGCCTGCGGCGCGGCGCGCACTCCGGCGGCGAGCAGGCGGTCGATGGCGGCGCGGTTGTGCGGCTCGGCGAAGAAGGCGACGAGGCTTTCGGCCGCCACCGGGCCGACGCCGTCGATGGCCGCAAGCGCGCGAAAAGCGTCGCCGGGCTGGCCCTGCGCGGCCTCGGCCACGAGCGCGGTAATCTCGGTCCAGTCGCCGATCGCGGCGAGCGCGTCCCATGTCTTGACGGTGACGCCCTTGATCTTCAGGCGCGCGCCCCGCCCCTGCACGGTTTCGAAGAGATCGTCCGGCGCCGTCGCGAACTGGTCGGCGTGCGCGAGCAGGCGCGCGAGTGTCGTTTCGCTGACGCCCGAGACGCCGAGCAGGCGCTCATAGGCGGCGTTCGGGCGCGCCGCGATCGCTGCATCCACCGCGCCGGCAAAGGCCTCCCACGTCTCGAAATGGCGGGCGAGAACGCCGGCGGTCGTCTCGCCGATGTGGCGCACGCCGAGGCCGTAGATCAGCCGCTGCAACTCGACGTTCTTGCGGGCCTCGATCGCGGCGAGGAGGTTGGCCACGCTCTTGTCGCCGTAGCCTTCGCGGGCGCGGATCGCCTCGGCGTGACGCTGCAGGAGGAAGATGTCGGCCGGTTCGGTGACGAAGCCCGCCTCGAAGAACTCCTCGATCTGCTTCTCCCCCAGCCCTTCGATGTCGAACGCGCGGCGCGAGGCGAAGTGCTTGAGATGCTCGACGCGCTGGAACGGGCACGCGAACTCGCCGGTGCAGCGGCGCACGGCGGCGGCTTCGCCGTCATCGCTCTCGCGCACCGCGGGCGTCTTCAACGGGCATGGGCACACGTGCGGGAACACGTAGGGCGCGGCGTCGGCGGGGCGCTTCTCGATCACCACGTCGACGATCTGGGGGATGACGTCGCCGGCGCGCTGCAGGACGACCGTATCGCCCACGCGCAGATCCTTGCCGCCGCGGATCGGCGCGCCGGAATTGTCGAGGCCCTTGACGTAGTTCTCGTTGTGCAGCGTGGCGTTCGTCACGGTCACGCCGCCGACGAAGACCGGGCGCAGGCGCGCGACGGGCGTGAGCGCGCCCGTGCGGCCGACCTGGATGTCGATCCCTTCGAGCACGGTTTCCTGGCGCTCGGCCGGGAACTTGTGCGCGATCGCCCAGCGCGGGCTGCGCGAGACGAACCCGAGGCGCTCCTGCAAGGCGAGATCTTCGACCTTGTAGACGACGCCGTCGATCTCGTAGGCGAGCCCCGCGCGGGCGGCGCCGATCGCCCGATAGGTCTCGATCAGGGCGGCGACGTCGTCACAGACGCGCATCAGCGGATTGGTGACGAATCCGAACGCGGACAATCGCGCCACCGATCCGGATTGCGTCGCCGCCAGCGGCGCGCTCGTCTCCCCCCAGGCATAGGCGAAGAAGCGCAGCGGCCGGCGCGCCGTCACGCTCGCGTCGAGCTGGCGCAGGGCGCCCGCGGCGGCATTGCGCGGATTGACGTAGAGCTGCTCGCCCGCGGCGGCCTGGCGCGCGTTCATGGCGGCGAACGCGGCCTTCTCCATGTAGACCTCGCCGCGCACCTCGAGCACGTCCGGCGGATCGCCGGCCAGCACGTGCGGCACGTCGGGGATCGTGCGGACATTGGCGGTGACGTCCTCGCCTTCGCGACCATCGCCGCGCGTGGCGGCCTGAACGAGACGCCCGCGCTCGTAGCGGATGCTGCAGGAGAGCCCATCGATCTTCGGTTCGGCGGTGATGCGCACGACGGCCTCGGCCGCGAGGCCCAGGAAGCGACGGATGCGCTCGACGAAGGCGCTCGCGTCCGCCTCGTCGAAGGCGTTGTCGAGCGAGAGCATCGGCACGGTGTGGCGCACCTTGCCGAACCGCTCCACCGGCGCAGCGCCGACCTTGGCGCTCGGGCTGTCGGGGCGGACGAGATCGGGAAACCGCGCTTCGATCGCCGCGTTGCGCCGGCGCAGCGCGTCGTACTCCGCGTCCGTCAGCGTCGGCGCATCGTCCTGGTAGTAGGCGCGGTCATGGCCGGGGATCTCGACCGCGAGCGCGGCAAGCTCGGCCGCGGCTTCGTCGGCGGTCAGGCGCTCAACGGGAACGTCGCGCAGGCCGGACATGGGTCGTCCGGACACGGCGGATCAGAGGCGACCGAACGCGCGCGACAGCCAGCCGCGCTTCTTGGCATCGCCTTCGCTCACCGGCTGAACGCCCTTGCCCTGAAGCAGCGCGAAGGTGCGCGCGTACCAGGGATTGCCGGGGAAATTGTAGCCCAGCACCGCGGCCGTCTTTTGCGCCTCTTCCGTCATGCCGACGGAGAGATAGGCCTCGACGAGGCGATGCAGCGCTTCCGGCGTGTGGGTGGTGCGTTGGTAGTTCGGGTTGTCGATCACCGTCTTGAAGCGGTTGATCGCGGCGAGGTGCTGGTCGCGGCTGAGATAGAAGCGGCCGACGTCCATCTCTTTGCCGGCCAGCTGATCGTAGGTCATTTCGATCTTGAGGCGGGCGTCGCGCGCGTATTCCGACTCCGGATACCGCCGCACGACTTCCTGCAGCGCCTGCAGCGCCTGCTCGGTCGTTTTCTGGTCCCGGCCGACGTCGAGGATCTGTTCGAAGTAGCAGATGCCGATCAGGTAGTAGGCGTAAGGCGCGCTGGCGTTGCCCGGGTGCAGGGAGATGAAGCGGTTGGCGGCGTCGATCGCGTCGTCATAGGCGTTCGACTGGTACTTCACGTAGGCCTGCATCAGCATCGAGCGGCGGGCCCAGGACGAATAGGGGTGCTGGCGCTCGACCTCCTCGAAGGCGGTGGCGGCTTCCGACCACCGGCGCTCGTCCATCAGATCGGCGGCCTTGGTATAGAGCTGCTCCACGGGCTGCTCGACGAACTGCGCCTTCTCTTTCGGGGCGCGGCCGCCGCAGGCGGACAGGCTCGCCGCCAGGATCATGGCGGTGATCAGCGAGGCATGGGATCCGGACAGGCGGGGCATGGGCGTCCTTGTTGCGTGCTCCGCCGCTTTCCTACATGAGCCCGCCCCCCGGGCAAAGCGCGGATGACGGTGACCACCGTGCGATACACTGCCGTTGACGAACACAAAAACCGACATAGATTGCAGGACTGAGGCAGTGCGCCGTGCCCGATGTTGGCCTCGACGGCGCACAAGGAGATCCCAGGGTGGATACGTTCCGTTTCAAAGGGGCGCGCCACGCCGCGAAAATTGACCAGCAGGTGGGCGACCGAATTCGACGTCGGCGCACCCTCTTGGGCTATACCCAAGAGCAATTGGCTGAGGCTTTGGACATCTCCTACCAGCAGATCCAGAAGTACGAGACGGGCGCGAACCGGGTCAGCGCCGGGCGCCTGTACCAGATCGCCCAACGCCTCGAAGCGCCGATCAGCTATTTCTTCGAAGGGCTCGGCGTCGACTTCGACGAGACCGGCGAGGCGAACGCCTCCGGCTCGAACCGCGCGACCATCGAACTCGTTCGCAATTTCAACCAGATCGCCGACGGCGGCATCCGCAATGCCGTGGCGTCTCTGGTGAAGGCCCTCTCCAGCGGCGACAGCGGCGCCCAGGCGCTCGCGGCGGCGGCCCATGACGTCGCCTCCTCCCGCAACGGCGGCGGCTCCAATGGGTCGAATGGGTCGAACGGCTCCAACGGGTCGAATGGCCAGGGCGGCGGCTCCCCGGAAGGCGGCGCCGGCTGACGGCCAGGCCGCCCGAAGCGTCTAGCGGGCGCTCATCTCGTAGCAATCCGGCGTCGCGAGGACGGCCGCTGTGAGGCGGGCGTTGAGCCCGTGCCCGCATTGGTCGCCGACGAACCGCCCCCGAATCGGGGCGCCCAGCAGCGCCAGATCGCCGACCACGTCGAGGATCTTGTGGCGGACGAATTCGTCCGGCCAGCGCAGGCCGTCCGGATTGACCACTCGGTCCCCGTCCACGGCGACGGTGTTGTCCAGCGACGCGCCGCGGGCCAGCCCCCGCGCGTGCAGCGCATCGAGATCGCGATAAAGGCCGAACGTGCGCGCAGGCGCGATCTCGCGGGCGAAGCTTTCGGGGGTGACGCGGAGGGCGCGCCGCTGCACGCCGATGGCGGCGTCCTGGTACCGGATCGTCACGTCGATCTCGAACCCGTCGTCGAACGGCTCGAGCGCGGCGGTCTTGTCGCCCTGGCTCACCTCGACGCGGCGCACGATGCGCAGAACCGGCCGTTCGCCGTCCTGGGCGACGCGGCCGGCCGCCTCGAGCGCGGCGGCGAAGGGCGCGGCCGACCCGTCGAGGATCGGCATCTCCGGCCCGTCGATCTCGACACGGAGATTGTCGATGGCGAGCCCGAAGGCGGCCGCCAGGAGATGTTCGACGGTCGAAACCTCGGCGCCGGCGGCGTTGCGCAGGACCGTGGCGTTGGCCGTGGCCGAAACGAACCCGGCGCGCGCGGGAATTGCGGCGTCGCCCGCGAGATCGGTGCGGACGAACACGATCCCCGTCCCCGGCGCGGCAGGCAGCAGGCGAACGTCCACCGGCGCAGCGCTGTGCACCCCGATGCCGGCGACACGCGCCGGCGCGGCGATGGTGGTTTGCGTCGGCACGACGTCCTCACATTCGCCCCGGCGCGGACGCCGGATGCGTCCTCTTAGCGCGGCGGCTGGATTTGGCGACGCAGGAACGCCGGGATCTCCAGATCCTCGTCGATCGGCGCCTCGCCCGCAGGCTCGGCTTCGGCGCGCCGCGGCTCGGGGGCCGGCGCGGGCCGCGGGGCCTCCTCGCCGCCGAGACGGAAGCCGAACAGCGAGAACCCGCCGCCCTGGCGACGCGGCTGCGCCGGCTCCATGTCCCCGCCGCGGAATTGCGGACGCGGCTCATCGTGGCTCGCCTCGACGTCGCGGCGGACCGGATCGAGCACCGGCGGACGACGCGGCGCGGCCGGACCGGCATAGCCCTCGGCGGCGCGGCGGGCGGGCGGCACGGTCGTTTGCTGGCTGACGACATGGTCGTCGTCGATGCCGGTAGCGACAACGGACACGCGCATCCGCCCGTCCATGCTCTCGTCGAATGTGGAGCCGAGAATGATGTTGGCGGCGGGGTCGACTTCGGCGCGGATCTCGTTGGCTGCGGCGTCGACCTCGTAGAGGGTCATGTCGTAGCCGCCGGTGATGTTGATGAGCACGCCCTTCGCGCCCTTCATCGAGACGATGTCGAGCAGCGGGTTGGTGATGGCGCCGTGGGCGGCGTCGAGCGCGCGATTGACGCCTTCGCCCTCGCCCGTGCCCATCATCGCGGTGCCCATCTCGGCCATTACGGTGCGCACGTCGGCGAAGTCGAGATTGATCAGACCGGGCATGACCATGAGATCGGTCACGCCGCGCACGCCCGAATAGAGCACCTGGTCCGCCATCGAGAACGCTTCGGCGAAGGTCGTGCGATCGTTGGCAATCCGGAACAGGTTCTGGTTCGGGATCACGATCAGCGTGTCGACGTGCTTGCGCAGCTCCTGCACGCCGCCTTCGGCCAGCAGCATCCGGCGCTGGCCTTCGAAGTGGAACGGCTTGGTGACGACCGCGACGGTGAGGATGCCGCGTTCGCGGGCGGCGCGGGCGATGACGGGCGCGGCGCCCGTGCCGGTTCCGCCGCCCATGCCGGCGGCGACGAACACCATGTGCGCGCCGTCGAGGAATTCGACGATCTCGTTGAAGCTTTCCTGCGCCGCCGCCTGGCCGACCTCGGGCCGCGCGCCAGCGCCGAGCCCTTCGGTGATCGACACGCCGAGTTGCAGGCGGCTGGGCGTCTTGGCCCGCGCGAGCGCCTGCGCATCGGTGTTGGCGACGACGAACTCGACGCCCTGAAGACGGGCGTCGATCATGTTGTTCACGGCGTTGCCGCCGGCGCCCCCGACGCCGAAGACGACGATTCGCGGCTTAAGCTCGTGTAATGTGGCGCCGCTGGTGTGGATCATGGACGACTGGGCTCCTGGTCCAGGCGTTATTTCGGCCCGTTCGCTCCCCCATTTCCAGTTTAGCCCCTTAAGCCGGGGTAAACTACGCCGGATGCCAGCGGCCGCTCAAAAATTCGCCTTGAGCCAGTCCCAGGCCCGGGCGGCGGCGCGCGGGGGCGTCCAGGGCGACGGCGCGACGGGCGCGGGCGACGGGCCGATCGGCCGGGCGACGCGGGATTCGGACGCGGGGCCATGCTTCCAGCGCAGTGCACCCGCGGCGGCGGCGAGCGAGCCGCTGGCGGCCCCGGCGTCGAGTTCGGGGAAGCCGAGCGGGCGGCCGATGCGCACGTCGGCCTTGAGGAGTTCGCCCGCGCGTTGGGCGAGGCCGGCCAGTTCGGCGCCGCCGCCGGTGATGACGATCGGCCATTCGGCGGCGATGGCGGGCAGTTTGGCGCCGGCGAGCGACACCGCGACGGACTTCAGGATTTCGATCACGGCGGGATCGACGCCATCGAGCAGCACCCCGCGGGCCAGGCGCGTTTCGCCGAGGCGGCCATCCGGCCCGAACCGCGGGACGCACACCTGCTCGGCGTTCGGCGCGCCATAGACGGGCACCGTGAGCTTGAGCCGCTCGGCGGCGGCGAAGCTGGTGCCGAGGCGGCGGGCCAGCGTGTCGGTGATGAGATCGCCGCCGATCGGCAGGGTCGCGCAGTGCACGAGGCCGTCATCCACGAACGCCGCAACGCCCGTCGTCGTCGCGCCGATATCGAGGGCGATCGCCCCTTCCCGGCGGTCGTCTTCGGTCAGAACGGCGAGCCCGGCCATGTAGGGCGCGGCGACGAGATCGCTGAGCGCCACGCCCGCCATGTCGGCGCAGGCGGCGACGTCCTCGGCGGCGTCACGCGGGGCGACGACGACGCAGGCCTCCAGGCTGAGCCGGGCGGCGGCGCGGCCGCGGGGATCGTCGATCAGCGCGCCGTCATCGAGCGCATAGCCCAGCGGCGCGACGTGCAGGACGACGTGATCGGCGGTTTCGGCCTTGCTCGTGACGGCCGCGATGACGCGACGCACGTCCTGTTCACCCACGACGCCGCGCACGGGCGCGACATGGGCGCGCATCCGCACGGACTCCACGCCCGGCGCCGCAAGCACGCCCACGGCCGCCGGCACGGAGAGGCCCGCCATGCGCTCGGCGCGGTCGAGCGCGATGCGCGCGAAGCGATAGGCCGCCTCCGGATCGACATCGAGATCCTCGCCGCGGCGCGTGGATTGCGCCCCGATGCCGCGCAGCGCCAGATCCCGGGTCGGCATGCGCGCGCCGACCAGGGCGAGCACGCGCGCGGAGCCGACGTCGAGCGCCGCCACGGGCGACAGCTCGGACACGCGGCCCGACAGGGTTTTCAGGAATGACGGCGAAGCGGTCATTGCGAGCCCTTCAGACGTCAGCGCCGCGGGCCGCGGAGACCGGGCGGGCGTCGGGCAGGCCGGGACCGCCGGCGAGCACGTCGCCGGGCAGCACGATGATGCGGCGCGGGTCGCGCAGATCGATGCGTGCGATCGGCCGCTCGAGCAGGCGCCACGCGGTGTCGGCGCGATCGAAGCGCGCGAAGGCCCCGGCAAGATCGCTCGCCGGCAGTGCGATCACCGCGCCGTCCTTGAGGCGCAGGTCCCAGCGGCGGTCATTGACGCGCACGAGCGCATCGAGCCGCGCGCGCAGCGCGGGCCGGTTCTCGAGCTGGGCGAGCACGACCGAGACGGCAGGCCCCGCGCCGGCGCCGACGATGCGCGGCAGGCCTGCGCCCGGCTTGATCGGCGCGATGGCGGCGCCGTGATCGTCCACGGTCGCGAGCTTGCGCCCGTCATCCCACAGTGCGACGGCGCGGCGGCGCTCCACCTGCACGCGCACCGAGCCCGGCCAGTAGCGCGCAACGCTCGCGCGCTGAACCCAATCGAGCTTCTCGACGCGCGCCTTCACGTCCTGCGGGGACGCGGAGAAGAGCGACGCCTGGCCGCCCGCGAGCACGGCGGCCTCGACCTCGGCGCGGCGCGCGCCGTCGACGCCGTCCACGTGAATCTTCGTGACCTTGAACCCCGCGCCCGCCGCGGCGTGATCGGCGATCTCGGCCACGCGATCTCGCGCATCCACGAGCGACCCGCCCGCGAACGTGGCGCCGGCGATCAGCGCGCCCGCGATCAGGACGCCGCTCGCGATCAGTCCGGCTCCGGAGCGTTCGCGCGGCGCCTTCATGCTCTCGGCGAGCTCGGCCGTCTTCATCTGCAGGACAGCGAGCCGCGGCAGCGGCTTCTGCCGCGCCTGCGACGACGCGCCGCCCCGCCCCGCGCCTACGCTCCGGCGCGCTTTCATCGCGGCCATGACGCGTCCTCCAAGATCCAGCCCACCAATTCGTCGAACGTCATGCCGGAATGCGCCGCCTGCTCGGGCACGAGCGAGGTGGGCGTCATGCCCGGCTGCGTATTGACTTCCAACAGAACCAGATGATCCGTTTCCGGATCGTATCTAAAATCGCTTCTCGTCGCGCCGCGGCAGCCCAAAGCCTCGTGGGCCTGCTCGGCGATGCGCAGGCAGGCCTCGGTGATGCGCGGTTCGATCTTCGCGGGCAGGACGTGATGTGATCCGCCTTCGGCGTATTTGGCGTCGAAATCGTACCATTCGCCCGCGGGCACGATCTCGGTGACGGCGAGCGCGCGGCCGGCCATGACCGCGACGGTCAATTCTTTCCCGGCGATGAATTCCTCGACGAGGACGAGATCGCCGAAGGCCCAGTCCGGATCGAGCAGCTGCTCGGGCGGCCGGTTGGCGCCTTTCCGAACGATGAACACGCCCTGGGACGATCCGCCGCCGTTCGGCTTGACGACGTAAGGCGGCTCCATCGGGTGCGCCTTGGCCGCCTCGAGTCGGTGCATCAGCCGGCCCTTCGCCAGCGGCAGGCCCGCCTGGGCAAAGACGGCCTTGGCCTTGTCCTTGTCGGCGGCAAGCGCGGAGGCGAGCACGCCGGAATGCGTGTACGGCACGCGCAGATAGTCGAGCACCCCCTGGATGCGGCCGTCCTCCCCCCACTCCCCATGCAGGCCATTGAAGGCGATGTCGGGCGCGAAGGCCGTGAGCTGGGCGATCCAGTCCGGATCGGCGGGGTCGATGCGGGCGACGGTGTGGCCCAGACGTTCGGCGGCGGCGGCGCAGGACGCGCCCGAGACGAGGCTGACCGGACGCTCAGGGCTCAATCCCCCGAGAAGGACCGCAACACGCGCCATACCCCACCTCCTTTTGGACCCGGTCGACCGGTAGACCGCCGTGCCCCGCCATTCTGGCTCGCCCTGGAGAAAAGCGCGCCAAGGTTAAGGAGGACTGAGGCGGAAGGGCGGCGTGGCGAATTTCCCTGGCGCCCGCCAGTTAACCATCCTTCACCTCCGGGCGCCGCGCCTTTGGGCGCCGCGCGCCTGGCGCGCGCGCGCGGCCCGGCGCGGCCTCGTCCCCGCCGCCGACACAGGCTCAGGTGCGGCCGCTACCGAGCGCAGGCGGGTGAGGAGACGATCACATGGCGGACATCGTGCTGGCGTATGCGCCCCAGGACGGCGCGGCGGGGGCCGCAGTCGGGGAGGCGCTGGCCGCGGCGGGGTTCGACGTGCGCGCCGATCCGCCGCCGTCCGCCCGTTCCCGCCTCGCCAAGCGGGCCGCGGAGGCTCATGCCGTGGTGGTGCTGTGGTCGCGCCATGCGGCGGCCTCGCCGAGCGTGCTGCGCCAAGCGGCCCAAGCGCGTCAGGCCGGCAAGCTGGTGGGCGCGCGGCTCGGCAAGGTGACGCCGCCGCCGCTCGGCCGGGGCGCGCCGGCCGTCGATCTGAGCGCGCATGACGGGCTCGACGACCTCCTTGCGGCCCTGCGCCCCCCGGCGACGCCCACACCCGTGGTGGCCGCCCCGCTCGTCGTGAAGCCCGCGCCCCCCGCCAAGGCGAAAGGCGACGCAGCGTCGCTCGCGCCGGCTGCGAACACCGCTGTGGCGGAACCCCGCAAGCGCGCATCCGCTTTGCCCTGGGTACTGGCGGCGATTTTAGTGTTGTGCGCCCTCGCCGCCGCGCTGCTGCTGCGGTAAGCATGCCGAAGTAAACGTGAAGGCAGCGATGTCCGAATACCAGATCGAAGAAGCGCCCTGCCCGCTCGCGGACTTGGCTGAGGCGCGTGAAGCCGAGGCCAGTCGTCCGCCGCGGCGCAAACGCGTCGCCTTCGCCTTGTGGTTTGGCGGCCTGATTGCGGCGGGCGCCGTGATCGCGATGGGCGCCGCCCCGCTTCTCACGCCCTGATGCGGAGGCCGGGCGGGCTCAGCGCTCGCCGATCCGCTTGATCTCCCATTCGAGCTGAACGTCGAACGCCGCCTTGACGCCGGCGCGCACTTCCTCGCCCAGATCCTCGATGTCGGCGGCCGTCGCGCTTCCCGTGTTGATCAGGAAGTTGCAGTGCTTCTCCGAGACCTGCGCGCCGCCACGACGGGCGCCGCGGAAGCCGGCCCGGTCGATCAGCTTCCACGCGTTCTCGCCGGGCGGGTTCTTGAAGGTGGAGCCGCCCGTCTTGTCGCGGATCGGCTGGCTCTGCTCGCGCTGGCTGGTGATGAGCGCCATCTTCTGTTCGATCTCGGCGACGTCGCCCGGTTCGCCCTGGAACGTCGCGTCGAGGAACACCATCGTGTCGGGCATGGCGTTGCGGCGATAGGTGTAGCCAAACGCGCCCACGGGCGAGATCATCGTCTGGACGCCGCCGCGGTCGAAGACGGTGGCCTCGACGAGCACGTCCTTCGTTTCGCGGCCGTAGCAGCCGGCGTTCATGCACAAGGCCCCGCCGATGGTTCCGGGCACGCCGACATAGAACTCGAGCCCCGCGATGCCCGCCTTCGCGGCGGCCTTCGCCACCATCGAGTCGAGCGCGCCGGCCCCGGCGCGGATGCGGTGGCCCTCGAGAACCTCGATCTCGGCGAACGCGCGCCCGGCGAGGCGGATGACGATCCCGCGCACGCCGCCGTCGCGGACGATGAGGTTGGAGCCGACGCCGATCACCGTGACGGGCAAGGACCGCAGTGCAGGATCATCCTGCACGCGGGCGAGGAAGGTCGTCAGGTCCTGCGGATCGGCCGGCAGGAACAGGATGTCCGCGGGCCCGCCGACGCGAAACCAGGTGTAGGGCGCGAGCGGCTCGTCGCGCAGCAGGCGGCCGCGCACCTCGGGAAGGGTCGGGCTCATCCTGCAAGTTTCCCCGGCAAGGCGTTGGCGTAGGCGGTGATGTCGCCGGCGCCGAGGCAGACGACCATGTCGCCCGGCCTGGCTTCCGCGCGCACGAGGTCGGTCAGGCCCTCGAGCGATCCGAGTTTGAGCGCGCGACGATGACCGTGGCTGACGAGGCTTGCGACGAGCCCATCGGCGTCGACGCCGGGAATCGGCTGCTCGCCGGCGGGGTAGACGTCGGCGACCGCGACGACGTCGGCGTCGTTGAAGCAGGTCGAGAAGTCCTGGAAGAGATCGCGCAGGCGCGTGTAGCGGTGCGGCTGCACCACGGCGATGATGCGCCCGTCCGCCACTTCGCGCGCGGCCTTGAGCACCGCGGCGATCTCGACGGGATGGTGGCCGTAGTCGTCGATGACGCGCACGCCGCCGACGACGCCGGTGGTGGTGAAGCGGCGCTTCACGCCGGCGAACGTCTTGAGGCCCGCGCGGATCGCGGCGTCGCCGACGCCGAGTTCGCGCGCGACGGCGATGGCGCCGACGGCGTTCTGCACGTTGTGGCGCCCTGCCACCGGCAGGAAGAGATCGTGCATCGTGACGCCCGGCCCCTCGCCCCGCCGCCGGGCGATGACGTCGAACGTCACGCCGTCCTTGCCCGGGCGCACGTTGGCGGCGCAGACGTCGGCCTGCGGATTGAAGCCGTAGGTGATGACGCGGCGGTCCTGCGTGCGCGCAGCGAGCGCCTGCACCTGCGGATGATCCGTACACAGAACGGCGAACCCGTAGAACGGGATCGAGTCCACGAAGGTCTGGAAGCCCTGATGCAGCGCCTCGACCGTGCCGTAGTGGTCGAGGTGTTCGGGATCGATGTTGGTGACGACCACGGCCGTGGCGCGCAGGCGCGTGAAGGTGCCGTCGCTCTCGTCGGCCTCGACGACCATCCAGTCCCCGGCGCCGACGCGGGCGTTGGAGCCGTAGGCGTTGATGATGCCGCCATTGATGATCGTGGGATCGAGCCCGCCGGCGACGAGCAGCGCGGCGACCATCGACGTCGTCGTCGTCTTGCCGTGTGTGCCGCCGATCGCGACCGTCCATTTCAGCCGCATCAGCTCGGCCAGCATGTCGGCGCGGCGCACGATCGGCACGCCGCGCGCCCGCGCCGCATCGACCTCCGGGTTGCCGGACTTGATCGCCGAAGAAATGACCACGACGCCCGCGCCGTCAGCGTTGGCGGCGGTGTGGCCGATATGGATCGTCGCGCCTTTTGCGGCGAGGCGTTCGGTGTTGGCCGACGCCTTCGCGTCGGACCCCTGCACCTTGTAACCGAGATTGAGCATGACTTCGGCGATGCCGGACATGCCGATCCCGCCGATGCCGACGAAATGGACCGGGCCGACGTCGAAGGGTGCGGGGCGCGCCATGGCGATGCTCGCTTTCGATCAGGCCGCGCCGGCTTTCGCCGACCAGTCCGCCACGAGGGCTTCGAGCACCGACAAGGGCAGCGAGCCGTTCGTCAAAACGACATCATGGAACGCCTTCTGGTCGTACTTGGCGCCGAGCTTGGTCTTGGCGCCGTCGCGCAGGCGATTGATGACCTGACGGCCCACCATGTAGCCGCAGGCCTGCCCCGGCCAAGCGGCGTAGCGTTCGATCTCGGTGACGACGGAGGAGCGCTGATCGCCCGTGACGCCGAGCATGTAGTCGATCGCTTTCTCGCGCGACCATTGCTTTGCGTGCATGCCCGTGTCGACGACGAGGCGCGTCGCGCGGAACGCCGCCGACTGCAGATAGCCGAGACGGCCGAGCGGATCATTGGCGTACATGCCGATCTCGTCCGCGAGCTGCTCGGCGTAAAGGCCCCAGCCTTCGGCGTAGGCGTTGAAGCCGAGAATGGCGCGGCGAATGAACGGCAGCCCGGTGGATTCCTGCGCGATCGAAATCTGCCAGTGATGGCCCGGCACGCCCTCGTGATAGGTGAGCGTGGGCAGCGTGAATTTCGGCCACTCGGCCGTGTCGCGCAGGTTGATGTAGTACGAACCGGGGCGCGAGCCATCGAGCGCGGCGCCTTGATAGTAGCCGCCCGGCGCGCCGGCCTGGATGTATTCCGGCACGCGCTTGATCGCGAGTTTTGCTTTCGCGAGCGCGCCGAACTGCTCGGGCATACGCGCGGTGACCGCCTCGACCTGCGCATTGAGCGCGGCCAGGAGATCGGCGCGGCCTTTGTCCGTGTTCGGATAGAGCTGGTCGGGGCGCTTCGACAGCGCCTGGACGCGCTCGGCGACCGAGCCTTTCGTCAGCCCCTGCGACTTCAACACCGCGTCCATCTCGGCCGAGATCGAGGCGACGAGGTCGAGGCCCATCTGGTGGATCTCGTCGGGCGACAGCGTCGTCGTGGTCTGGGCGGCGAGCGCGGCTTCGTAGAAGGCCGCCCCCTGCGGCAGGCGCCACACGCCCGCATCGTGCACCGCCTTCGGGCGCACCGCAGCGAGCGCTTCGATCTGGCGGCCATAGGCCGGAAGCACCTTCTCCTTCACGATCTTCTCGGCCGACGCGACGAGCGCGGCCTGGCCGGCGGCGTCGAGGTCCTTCAGATCCTTCACGCGGCGCGCGAGCGAGGCGACGAGGATGGTCGCAGCGGGCTTCTGGGCCGCGAAGGCCTTCAGCTGCTTGAGCGCGCCGTCGAGGATGAAGTCCGGCGGGATGACGCCGTTGCCCGCGTCGGCTTTGACGCGCGTGGTTTCCTGGTCGAGCATCGTGCCGAACGCCTCGAGGCGCGCGACATAGGCCTCGGCGAGCGGCTTGCTCGTTATCGCATGCTGGGAGTCGAGGAAGTCCGGGATATTGACGAAGCCGCCGTCGAGCTGCGTCACGACGTACGGCGCGGGTTCGCCGAAGCCGAACTTTCCGTAGCCGAACGCGGAGCCGCGCTCGTAGTTGGCGAACGCGGTCGTCACCACGTCGAGCGAGACGGCGTCCGCGGACGTCAGCTTCGTGCGGTCCACCGCCTTCAGCTTGGCGAGATAGTCCGACACCATCTTCGCGCGCCGGACCTGCCCTTCCATCGAGAGGTCCGAGAGGCGGCTTGCGTAGGGTCCGCCGGCCTGGGCCTCGGTCACGGCGAGCGCGGTGGCGTATTCGGGCGACTCTTTCAGCGCCGCCGTAGAGATCTCGTCGAGCAGCGTCGCGAGCGCCTTGGACGCGGCGTCGCCGGCGGCCGGCGCAGGCGCTTTCGGCTGGCAGGCCGCAACCACGGCCGCGGCGGCGCCAGTGGCGAGAATCGTACGACGGGACAAGGACATGATTGACCCCCAAAAGTCGGGACGGATCCGGATCGGCCGGGACGATACTGGCGCGCGCGCGGCTTGGCGAGAGCCGCGTGGCGGCTCACCGCCCCGCCCAGGCGGCCTGTTCGGCGATGTCGGCCAGCGTCTTGGCGGCGTCGGGCTTGCCGGCCGCGCGGGCGGCGGCGCCGCGCACCGCAAGATCGTGCGGATCCGAGAGGCGCACGGCGAGCAGATGCGCGAGCGTGTCGGCGGTGAATTCTTTCTCGGGCACGGCGTCGGCGGCGGAAATGGCGGTGAGCGCCTCGGCGTTCGCGGTCTGGTGGTCGTCGGCAGCGATCGCCAGCGGCACGAAGATCGCCGGCCGGCCGACGACGGCGATCTCGGTGGCCGACGACGCGCCCGAGCGCGCGATGACGAGATGCGCGCGCGCGTACCGGTCGGCCATGTCGGTGAAGAAGGGCGCGATGTCGGCCCGCACGTCGAGCGCCGCATAGGCGCGCGTCACCGCGGCGACCTGCTCTTCCCGCACCTGCTGCTCGATCATGACACGGCGGCGCAGATCGTCCGGCAGCCGCGCAACGGCGGCGGGCACAACATCGCCGAGGATGCGGGCGCCCTGGCTGCCGCCGATGATCAGCACGCGCAGCGGCTCGCCCGGCGCGGCGGTGGGGAACGGCTGGTCGCGTACGGCGCGGATCGGCGCGCGCACGGGATTGCCGACCACGACCTTGCGCTCCGCCGCGCTGGCGGGGAGCAGGTCGAGCCGGTCGAAGCCGCACGCGATCACGGCGGCCGAGCCGGCGAAGAAGCGGTTCACGCGGCCGAGCACGGCGTTCTGTTCGTGGATCAGGATCGGCACGCCCAGCCCGCGCGCGGCCCACAGCGCCGGCAGGGACGGATAGCCGCCGAAGCCGGCGACGATCGACGGCTGCAGCACCTTCAGCCGGGCCCGCGCCGCGCGCACGCCGCGCGCGATCTTGATCGCCGCCGAGAGCGCCTTGACCGGGTTGACGCCGCTGAACGTGGCGGCGGGCACGTCCTCGATCGTATCGGCAGGGAATTTGGCGGCGTACATGCGGCCGCGCGCGTCGGTCATGAGCGCCACGCGCCAGCCCCGCGCGCGCATCTCTTCCGCGAAGGCCGCGGCGGGAAAGAGGTGCCCGCCCGTGCCGCCAGCGGCGATCAAGACGGTGCGCGGCGTGGTCATGCGGCGTCCTTCTCGTAGAGCAGCGCCCCTGGCCGCGCCCGCACCAGCGCCAAGGCCAGTCCGAGCGTCACGCCAGACCCGATCATCGACGATCCGCCATAAGACACCAGCGGCAAGGTCATGCCTTTGGCCGGCGCGAGCGACAGATTGACCGCCACATGCACCAAAGCCTGCAGGCCGAACAAGACGAAAAGTCCGGCGGCGGCCAATTGCGCGAACGGATCGACGACCCGCGCCGCACGCACGAGACCGCGCCAGACGATGACGCCATACAGCGCCACGAGCCCGACGGAGGCGAGGATCCCGAACTCTTCGGCGGCGACGGCGTAGACGAAATCGGCATGGGCGTCGGGCAGCCGGTCCTTCACCACCCCCTCGCCCGGACCGCGCCCCAGCAGCCCGCCGGACTGGATCGCCTCCAGCGCACGCCCGACCTGGTAGCCCGGGCCGCCGGGATGGAGAAACGCATCCACGCGCGCCTGCACATGCGGAAAGCCGGCATAGGCGGCGGCGAAGATCAACGCGCCGACGATCGCCGCGGCGACGATCCACACCCACGACACGCCGGCCATGAAGACGAGGATGGCGAGCGTCGCGCCGATCAGCAGCGTCTGACCGATGTCGGGCTGGGCGACGAGCAGCACGGCGCATACGGCATAAAGCGCGCCAACGATGCGCAGCGCGGGGAAGCCCGGGGATCGCAGCCGCTCGGAGAGCATCCAGGCGGCCGTGACGATCAGCGCCGGCTTGACGAACTCGGACGGCTGCAGCCCCACCGCGCCCACCCGGATCCAGCGCTGGGCGCCCTTCACCTCCGCCCCAATCAGCGGCGTAACGAGCAGCAGCAGAAGGCCAATGGCGAACAGAACCACGCCGAAGCGACGCACGCCCGTGGGCGAAAGCAGCGCGCAGCCGGCGCACGCCACGACGGCCGCGACCGCGAACGCCGCGTGGCGCCACACGAAGTAAAACTCCCCGCCGGCCTGCATGCGGTCGGCGATGGCGGGGCTTGCCGCCAGCGAGAGCACGAGCCCCGCCGCGAGAAGGACGCCCGCGGCGGCGAGCATCGGGCGATCAAAGCCGCCCAGTCCCTGGCGGCGAAGCGCGCCCGCGGCCGTCACGCGATGGCCCGTTCGCCGGCCTCGCCGAGGGCCGCCACGATCTGCTTGAAGACCGCGCCCCGATGTTCGTAGTCGCGGAACTGGTCGAACGATGCGCAGGCCGGAGAGAACAGCACGACGGGATCGGCTTCGCCGCTGGTTCGTGCGTCGGTGAATGCGGCGACGACGGCCCCGGCGAGATCGTCGAAGCGTTGCGTCGGCACGGCGCCGGCGAGCGTCTCGGCGAACATCGGCGCGGCTTCGCCGAACAGATAGGCGCCGGCCATTTTCGGGAAGAACGGCGCGAGGCTCTCGATCCCGCCGGACTTGGCGACGCCGCCCGCGATCCAGCGCACGCGCGGATAGACCGCAAGCGCCTGCGCGGTAGAATCGGCGTTCGTGGCCTTGCTGTCATTGACGAAGCGCACGCCGGCGACGACGCCCGCCGCCTCCATGCGGTGCGGCAGGCCCGGGAACGTCGCCATCGCCTCGGCGATCTCGCGCGGCGAAAGCCCGAACGCGCGTGCGACGGCATAGGCGGCGGCGGCGTTCTGGCCGTTGTGCCGCCCCTGCAACGCCGGCGCGCCGGTGAGATCGACGGTGCGCTCCGCGCGACCGTCGAGCGCGTCGTAGATCACGCCGTTGAGGGCGCATACGCCGCGGCCGATCGCCTGGCTCGCCGAGATCGGCACCACGCGCCGTGCGCCGGCGGCGACGAGGCTCGTGCAGGTGGCGGCGGTGTCGGGCGTGTCGACGCCGACCACCGCCCAGTCGCCCGCGCCCTGGTTGGCGAAGATGCGCTTCTTGGCGGCGAGATAGTTCGCCATCGTCCCGTGGCGCTCGAGATGGTCGGGCGTGAGGTTCAAGAACACGGCGGCGTCGCAGCGCAGCGTCTCGACCAGATCGAGCTGATACGAGGACAACTCCAGCACATAGACCGCGCCCGCGTGCAGCGGCGCAAGATCGAGCACGGCATGGCCGATATTGCCGCCGACGCGCGTGTCCTTGCCGCCGGCCTTGAGGATGTGGCCGATCAGGGCGGTGGTGGTGGACTTGCCGTTCGTGCCCGTGACGCCGACGACCTTCGGCCGGGCGGCGGCGGGCAAGGCGGCGAGCGCGCGCGCGAACAACTCCACGTCGCCCATCACCGGCACGCCGACGGCGCGGGCGAGTTCGACGACGCGATGCGGCCGCGGATAGTGCAGCGGAATGCCCGGCGAAAGGATCAGCGCGGCGAAGGCGCGCCAATCGCGGGCGTTGATGTCGGAGAGCGGCACGCCCTCGGCTTCGGCGGCGGCGCGGGCGGCCTCGCCGTCGTCCCAGGCATGCACGCGGGCGCCGCCGGCCAACAGCGCCTTGGCGGCGGCGAGGCCCGTGCGCGCGAGCCCGAAGATCGCGACGTCGCGTCCGGCGAATTCCGTGATGCGAATCACGCGTGCGTCTCCCCGCCGGCCGCCATGGCCGAACCATCGTTCCGCCGTGCAAAGCACGATTCACCGACACGTCTGAAATCGACGGGCCGGCGCGCCCTGCTCTAGCGCAGTTTCAGCGTTGCGAGGCCCATCAGGGCGAAGATCGTCGACACGATCCAGAAGCGGATCACGATCGTCGGCTCCGCCCAGCCGAGCTTCTCGAAATGGTGGTGGATCGGCGCCATCAGGAACACGCGTTTGCCGGTCGCCTTGAACCACAGGACCTGGATGATCACGGACAGCGCCTCGGCCACGAACAGGCCGCCGATGATCGCAAGGACGATCTCGTGCTTCGTCGCCACCGCGACGGCGCCGAGCATGCCGCCGAGCGCCAGCGAGCCGGTGTCGCCCATGAACACGCGCGCCGGCGGCGCGTTGTACCAGAGGAACCCCAGCGCCGAGCCGAGCAGCGCGCCGAGCATCACGGACAGCTCCGCCACGCCGCGGACATGGTGGATCTGCAGATAGTCCGCGAATTTCACATGGCCGACGAGATAGGCGATGAAGCCGAACGACGCGCCCGCGATCATCACCGGCACGATCGCGAGGCCGTCGAGGCCGTCGGTGAAGTTCACGGCGTTGCCGGCGCCGACGATGACCAGCATCGCGAACACGAAGAAGAACGCGCCGAGCGGGATCATGAAGCTCTTCACGAACGGCACGGCGACGGAGGTGATGTCGCCGCCATGGCGCAGCACGTCGAAGAACGGCGCGCCGACGGCGCGCAGATCGGGATCGGTCGCCCACTGGGCCCAGACCATGATGATCGCGGCGATCAGCGCGATCACGAACTCGCCCGCAAGGCGGATGCGGCCGGAGAGGCCGTCGGCCTTCTGCTTCGTCACCTTCGCGAAATCGTCGATGAAGCCGATGGCGCCGAACCCGAACGTCACGAGCGCGACGGCCCAGACATACGGGTTCGTCAGATCGGCCCAGAGCAGCGTCGAGATCGCGAGGCTGATCAGGATGATGAAGCCCCCCATGGTGGGAGTGCCCTTCTTGGTCAGAAGGTGAGTCTGCGGGCCGTCCTCGCGGATCGGCTGGCCCTTGCCCTGCTTCACGCGCAGCCAGTCGATCAACGGCTTGCCGATCAGGAAGGCGATGAACAGCGACGTCACCATCGCGCCGAACGTGCGGAACGTGATGTACGTGAACAGATTGAAGGGCTGGAACTCGTGGCTAAACTGGCTCAGCAACTGCAGCATAAGCTGGCTTCCCTTCAGTCCGCGCCAAGCGCCGCAAGCGCAGCGACGACGCGCGCCATGCGGGACCCGTTCGAGCCCTTGACCAAGACCACGTCGCCGGCGCGCACGGCCCCAGCGGCGACTGGAGCCAACGAGTCGGCGTCTTCGGCATAGCCGCCCCGACGTTCGGCGGGAAGCGCGTCCCACAGAGCCCGCATGCGCGGCCCGGCGCAGAACACCAGATCGACGCCCGCGGCCGCAATCGGCGCCGCAAGTCCGGCATGGTAGGCGGCCTCGTCCGGACCGAGTTCGAGCATGTCGCCCAGCATAGCGATGCGCCGCCCGTTCGCGCCCACGGGGCGGCGCGACAGGGTGTCGAGCGCGGCCGCCACCGAGACGGGGCTGGCGTTGTAGGCGTCGTCCACGAGCGTGAAGGCGCCGGCCGGCGTCTGGACGGGGCGCGCGCGCCCCCGCCCTTCGGCCGGTTCGAGGCGCGCCATCGCCTCGATCGCGGCGTCGAGATCCCCGCCCATGAGGGCCGCGGCGGTCAGGGCCGCGAGCGAGTTCGTGGCCCACTGCGCGCCGGGCGCGCCGACGCGGTACTTGATTGGCTTGCCGAGAATGTCGGCGGTCGCGTCCGAGCCGTTGGGCCCGACCTCGAACGACAGCAAGCGCGAGTCGCACTCGGGGCTGCGACCGAACAGCAGCGTCGCGGCGCCATAGCGCTCGGCGACGCGCAGCAGCCGATCCAGATGCGGCGCCTCGGCCGGCACGAGGGAGACCCCGTCGCGCGTGAGACCGGTGTAGATGTCGGCCTTCTCGTCGGCGATCGCTTCGAGCGAGCCGAGGTTTTCGATATGGACCGGCGCAACCGTGGTGATGATCGCCACGTGCGGCGCGGCGAGTTCGACCAGCGGCGCGATCTCGCCGCGATTGTTCATGCCGATCTCGAACACCGCGAACTCGGAGTCGGCGGGCATGCGCGCGAGCGTCAGCGGCACGCCGATATGGTTGTTGAAACTCTTCACCGCGTGGTGCGTGCGGCCCGACGGCGCAAGGCACGCGGCGAGCGCTTCCTTCACGCTGGTTTTGCCCACCGAGCCGGTGATGGCGCAGCAGCGCGCGGTGGTGCGGTTGCGGGCGCTGCGCGCAAGCCCGCGCAGGCCTTCGAGCGTGTCGCCCACCACCAGCGTCGGTCCGCCCGCCCCCTCCGCGAGATCGCCCCGCGAGACGAGCGCGGCGGCGGCCCCCTTGGCGAAGGCGTCTGCGAGGAAGTCATGGCCGTCGCGCTGGTCCTTCAGGGCGACGAACAGATCGCCGGGCTGCAGCGTGCGGGTGTCGATCGCCACGCCCGTGGCGATCCAGCTGTCGGCGCCGACGAGACGCCCGCCGGTCGCGAGCGCCGCATCCTCGGCGGACCACAGGGCGCGCGAGACGAGTCCGTCATTCATGACGACCTCCCAGCGCCGTCAGCGCGGCGCGCGCGACGTCCTGATCCGAGAACGGATGGACGACGCCCTTGATGATCTGGCCGGTTTCGTGGCCCTTACCGGCGATCAGCAGCGCGTCGCCGGGCTTCAGCAGGCCCACCGCGTGATCGATCGCCGCGCGGCGATCGCCGATCTCGTGCGCGCCGGGGCAGCCGGCGAGCACCTGGGCGCGGATCGCGGCGGGATCTTCCGAGCGCGGATTGTCGTCGGTGACGATGACGATGTCGGCGTGCCGCTGCGCGACGGCGCCCATCTTCGGACGCTTGCCCGCGTCGCGATCGCCGCCGCAGCCGAATACGAGCACGATGCGGCCCGGCGCGTGCGGGCGCGCAGCGCGCAGCAGCACGTCGAGGCCGTCGGCGGTGTGGGCGTAGTCCACGAACACGTGCGCGCCGTCCTTCGTGGCGCCGACATGCTCGATGCGGCCTTTCACCGGCTTGAGGCGCTCGAGCCCGGCCCACACGGTATCGGGCGAAGCACCGCCGGCAAGCGCCATCGCGGCGGCGGTGACGGCGTTGAGCGCCTGGAATTCGCCGATCAGCGGCAGCT
This sequence comes from Alphaproteobacteria bacterium, assembly GCA_018969015.1. GTDB lineage: Bacteria > Pseudomonadota > Alphaproteobacteria > Caulobacterales > Aquidulcibacteraceae > REEB506. The sequence continues at coordinate 2,546 of JAGWZE010000020.1, read as the reverse complement.
CCACGAGCACGCTCGTGCCGCGCCAGTGCAGATCGAGGCGCTGGCCGTTCGCGCGCGGCCAGATTTCCGCGATCTTCAGCCCATCGGCGCCCGCACGCCACCCGCAGCCGATCAGCGTGAGACCGCGCGCACGCGCGCCGGCTTCGAACTTCGCGGCTTCGATGGCGTCGGCGTTGACGACGGCCGGCGCGCCCGGCGCCAGAAGGTCCCACAGGCGTAGCTTGGCCGCGCGGTAGGCGTCCATCGTGCCGTGATAGTCGAGGTGGTCCTGCGTGAGGTTCGTGAACGCGCCCACCGAGAGCCGCACCCCGTCGAGGCGATGCTGGTGCAGGCCGTGGCTCGACGCCTCCATCGCCGCATGCGTCACGCCATCGTCGGCGAGCGCCTGGAGCGTGGCGTGGATGGCGACGGGATCGGGCGTGGTGTGGCCGAGATCGACGGCGCCGCGCGGTCCGATGGCGCCGAGCGTGCCGAGGCTCGCTGCGCGCAGGCCGGCATGCGTCCAGATCTGGCGCAGGAAATCCACCGTCGAGCTTTTGCCGTTGGTGCCGGTGACTGCGGCGACCTGTTCAGGCTGGCGCGGGTAGAAGCGCGCCGCCGCGTGGGCGAACGCCAAGCGCGGCTCGGCGGCGACGACGTGCGCGACGCCCGGCGCTTCGGAAAGGTCGCCGGCGGAGAGGACGGCCATGGCGCCCGCGGCCTTGGCGGCGGCCACGTAGTCGCGCCCATGCGTGGCCGAGCCCGCGAGCGCGGCGAACACGAAGCCCGGTTGCACGCGGCGGCTGTCGGCGGTCAGGCCCGTGATCTCGAGGGCGCCGTCGGCGCCGAGATTGGCTTCGGGGAACAGGTCGTTGAGCTTCACGGTGTGGTCACTCCCGCGCCCTTGGCCGGCGCCGGCTTCGGCGCCGCCGGGTCGAGCATCGGCGCAATGCGCGTCACGAGCCGCCCGACGGCCGGCGCGGCGACGGCGCCGCCCGTCGCTTCGCCGCCCGTTTCCGGCGTCCGCTCGGGCTCGTCAAGCGCCAGAACCACGACATAGCGGGGATCGGCGCCCGGAAACATGCCCACGAACGACGAGAGCATGCGATCCGTGTCGTATTCGCCGCCCGGCGAGGTCGGTTTTTCCGCCGTGCCGGTCTTGCCGATCAGGTCGATCCCGCCGGCATCGGCGCGCGCGGCGGCTCCGGTTCCGGTTTCGACGACGGCGCGCATCATCTGCACCACGGACGCGGTGGCGCGCGGCGAAAACACCGGCTCCAGCGCGGGCGCGTCGACACGGGCGAGCAGCGTGAGCGGCGCCCGCGCGCCGTGATTGGCGAACACGGTGTAGGCGCCCGCGAGCGCGGCGGCCGAGATCGCAAGACCATGCCCGTAGCCGAGCACCGCGACGGTCACCTGCCCGGCCGGCGGCGCGGCCAACGGCTTGGCGCTTTCGGTGAGCTCGATTTCGCTGCGCCGCATGAGCCCCAGCTTGTCGAACATCGCCTTCTGGCGCACCGCGCCGGTGGCGAGCGCCAGGCGCGCCGCGGCGACGTTGGAGGATTTCGCCAGCGCCTCTTCGAGCGTCACGGGGCCCTGGAGCGGGTGGTGGTCCTTGAGCGTGACGTCGTTCACCGTCAGCGGCGTGGTCTCGATGCGCGCGCCGGCGGATGTCAGGCCGAGATCGAGCGCCTGCGCATAGGTGAACGGCTTCATCGTCGAGCCCATCTCGTAGACGGCGGCGGCGGCGCGGTTGAACCGGGAGGCGTCGTCGAGCCGCCAGGGCGTGTTGGCGTCGGGCGTCGGATACGAGGCGAGCGCCAGAACTTCGCCAGTGCGGCCGTCGACGACGAGCCCCGCGCCCCCTTTCGCGCGCGCCGTGACGGCGGCGCGGCGCAGTTCAACTTCGAGCGCATGCTGCACGCGCACGTCGAGCGACAGGCGCACGGCGCGGTCCGCGGCGCCGGCGCGGCGAATGGCGTCGTCGAGCGCGTGTTCGACGCCGGCGACGCCGGCGAGATCGCCGTCGACCTGGCCGAGCACGTGCGCCGCCAGATCGCCTTGCGGATAAAACCGCCGCTGGTCCGGCCCGAATGATACGCCGGGGATCGCGAGCTCGAAGATGGCGTCGCGCTGGCGTGGCGTCAGCCCGCGGCGCAACTGAACGAGCGCGCGGTTCTTCTGCGAGAGGCGACGCGCCGTCTGCGCCACGTCGAGGTCGGGCAGCACGCGCGCCAGCTTCGTGGCCGCCGCCTGCGGATCGACGACGTCGCGCGGCGCGGCCGTCAGCACGAAGGCCGGCACACTGGAGGCGAGCAGCACGCCGTTGCGGTCCACGATGTCGCCGCGGCTGACGGCCGGCGCGGCGGCGACGGCGCGCCTGGCCTCCGGCGGCGCCACGAGTGCAAGTTGAACCGCACGCGCGCCGATCAGCGCGAACGCGACCGCGAGCAGAACGGCGATCGCGCGCACGCGCGCCTGCGCCGGCGCGGCTTCCACGGGCGGGGTGAGCCCGCGCGCCTGCGCGAACGCGCGCGCGGCCGGATGGGAGGGCGCCGTCACTCTTT
>JAGWZE010000019.1 GCA_018969015.1 Alphaproteobacteria bacterium | reverse complement strand
GCGCCCCGACGCGCCCGGCGTGCCGCCGGTGTTGTTGAGCACGAGACCGGACAGGTTGGCCGGGGTGGCCGCGCCGTTCTGACGCACGCCAATCGCCGTGAAGTTGGAGATCAGCGGATTGGTGAAGAGCGTGCCGCCCGTACCGGCGACGGTCCGGTTCGACCATTCGAAGATACGGTCCGGACCGTCGGTCGTGTAGACGTTTTGGCGGATGATCGCGAACTGGATGCCGCCATCATAGCCTTCGTCGAGGTCCAGGGAATCGTCATTGGCACCGGTGACAACGACGTAGCGCATATTCACACTGCCGCCGAAGACCTCGATGCCGTCGTCCCCGGAATTGTGGACTTGGACGTTGGAGATCGTAGTGCCGGAACCGACCCCGCCAAGCGTCAGGCCGTTGAGGTCGTCGCCGGCCGCGGCGCCCGGGAGGAAGGCTCCGGGGAACTTGATCTGCAGGAAAGTGATGCGACCACTATTGTCGTTGGCGGTGCCGCCCCCGTAGAGCGACGCCGATCCGGTCGCCGCAGTCACGCCTTCAACGGCGTTCTGGCAGTCGACCGACCCACGCGTCACGGCCGTAGAGCATCCGCCGATCGGCGCGCGACCGTTGATGATGAGGCCAGCCCACTCGCGTGAAGCGACCGCGCGGTTACCCGAGCCGATGACGTCGTTTTCAGACGTCATGATGACGGGCTGGTTCGCCGTGCCGTTGACGAAGATCTGAGATCCCCGATTGACGATCAACATGTCACCGGCAGCACGCCCGTAAAGGCGCACGCCTGCGTCGATCGTCAGCGTCGCATTGACGCGACCCGCAATCGGCGCCGCCGGATTGGGCCCCGTATCAGTGCCCACGTCGACGCGACCCGAGAGCTGGTAGATGTTGCCAGCCACGAGGCGCGTATTGGACGTGATCTGCCCCGAGAGCCGGCAGTTGCGCAGTCCGGCAACCAACGTATTCGTGTCGACAGTGCCCGCAGGACAGCCCGTCGGCGCGGCGAACAGGCCAATCGTCCAGCCGCTCGCCCAGTTGGACGTCGCAGTCTCGGTCGGGCTGAACGCGCCGATGTAGTTAGCCGCCGCGAAGAACGGGCTGAGCGTAGTCGGATTGACGACTGGCCGCGCCAGCTCGGCGGCACCGGGCATCAGGTTAGTCAAAGAGTTCGGGATGGTCGTAGCGTTGTTTGATCCGGCCGCTCCGATGATGCCGGACGTGACCGCGCCGCCGGCGGCGGTGGGGCAATCGAACAGGACCGATTGCACAACGGGCGGATTGACCGCGCTCGAGGTTTCGAAGTTCGCGCACGTGTTCGAGCCCGTCACGACGCCATTATAGATGCGCCCCGACGCGCCCGGCGTGCCGCCGGTGTTGTTGAGCACGAGACCGGACAGGTTGGCCGGGGTGGCCGCGCCGTTCTGACGCACGCCAATCGCCGTGAAGTTGGAGATCAGCGGATTGGTGAAGAGCGTGCCGCCGGTGCCGGCGACGGTGCGGTTCGACCATTCGAAGATACGGTCCGGACCGTCGGTGGCGATGACGGCTTGGCGAATGACGGCGAACTGAATGGCGCCGCTATAGCCTTCGTCGAAATCGAGCGAGTCGTCGTTAGCGCCCGTCACAACGATGTTGCGCATGTTGACGCCGCCGCCGAAGACCTCGATCCCGTCGTCGCCTGAATTGTGGACCTGGACGAACTCCATTGTCGTGCCCGTGCCCACGCCCCCAAGCGTCAGGCCATTCAGGTCATCGCCCGCAGCCGCGCCCGGAAGGAACGCACCAGCGTACTGAATGCGCACGTAGCGCAGCGTGCCGCTGGTATCGCCCGGCGTCGCACCGCCATAGAACGAAGCGGTGCCGGTTGCGGCCGTCACGCCTTCGACCTGGTTTTGGCAGTCGACTGACCCACGGGTGACCGCCGTTGCGCAGCCGCCGATCGGGGCGCGCCCGTTGATGATGAGACCCGCCCATTGGCGCGAAGTTGTGGCCGTGGCCGCCCCTTCAAGGTCGTTGCGGCTCGTAAAGACGATCGGCGCGGCGGCCGTACCTTGCGCGACGAGTTGGCTGCCGCGGTTGACGATCATCATATCCCCAGCCGCGGCGCCGAAAAGTCGAACGCCGGCCTGGATCGTCAAAATCGCGGCCTGCCCCGTCGTCTGATTGCCGGCCCCGCCGAGATCACGGCCCACATCGACGCGACCGTTCAACCGGTAGACCACGCCGGGGGTATTTGGAAGCGTCAAGTTTTGGAGAATTTCACCCGTCAGATTGCAGACTGTGAGACTTCCCAGGGCGCCGCCGGCAGTCGTGCCTTGCGGGCAGATCACCGTTCCGCCGCCCGTGCCGCCGCCCGTTCCACCGCCACCTTGTCCGGGCGGGGTGCCCGAGTTCGTTGCCCCCGGCGACGCGATGTCCGACCCGCTGCAAGCGGCTAGGGCCGCGGCGAGCACCGCAGCGATGCCCGCATGGAAAATTCTCGACCGCATTGAGACCCCCTGGCCATCCAATTGCGGTCACTTGGACCGCTACGGTGGGCTAGCGGTCACGTGCGACATGCGAATTAAGCATTTGTGAAGGATTCTTAACACTCACGACCGGCACGTCCGGGCGAGAGTGAACGACCAAACGCGCGATGAGATTTCACGATCCGCGCCCGCTTCCCCTGCCCCCCCCCAACGCATAAGCTCGAGCGCTGCGAGGGTGGGCTTTGGCGATGGATGATTTGCTTTCTGAGCTCGCTGCCTTCCGGGCCCTCATAGAGACGGGATCGCTCCGAACGGCAGCAAATCGGGTTGGGCTTTCTACCGTTCAATTCGGGAACGCCCTTCGTCGACTGGAAAAACGAATTGGAGCGCCAATCGTTGATCGCCGCAACGACGCCATCACGTCACACGGCCGCGAGCTTTTCGACCGTGCGATGGAGCATTGGGCTGCGCTCAGCTCGATCGTCGAGGACTACAACTCGCCGTCGCGGCCACCTGAAGGTCGACTCCGCATACAGACAACTCGCGAAATCGCCGAAATGTTGTTGCCCGATCTCATTATTGACTTCGCCGTCGCTCACCCGACGATCTCCATTGAATGCAGCATTGACGAACGTGCAGGTACGGAGTTTCGGTCAGACTTTGATCTTGCGGTGCGGCTCGGCGTCCAAGTCGTTCGAGGTATGGCGTGCACTCCAATCCGCAGTCAGTCACGAAGGTGGGTCACTGCTGGCGCGCCGACGCTGCTTGCAAAGCTTGCCAAAATCGAGTCCCCGACTGACCTTCTAAACGCTCCGACGATTGTTCTTGATCACGCGTCGGAAACGTTTTCGCAATGGCGTTTCACGAAGGATGGTTCGCCAGTCACCATTATGCCGGAGGCAAGACTATCTGCCAGCACCATGACGGTCGCCCGGGAAGCAGCGCGACGGGGTGTCGGCTTGATTCACGCCCATGCCAGCGTTTTGGAGGCGGATCTGGCCTCTAACTCGCTAGTGGAGGTATTGTCGGATTGGTCTCAGCCAATTGTAGCTCCCTATGCGTATTTCCCGGAGCGCGTGAATCCTTCCCCCGTCCTCCAGGCGTTTTTAGCCCATCTAAATTGAACTGTGCTCAAGCACCCGTCGTCGGTCGGGAGTTAGTCTGCACCTCGTCCCGTGAACGGCGGCGCGTCGTCAGGCCTCTCGTTTCCACTCGAACCGACACCGATAGCGACCGACGAACGGGCCCGAATGAAGGCGCTCGAGCGCGAAAATCGAGAGCTGCGCTAGGCGAACGAGATCCTGCGCACGGCGTCGGCGTTTTTCGCCCAGGCGGAGCTCGACCGCCGGTACAAGCCATGATCGCCTTCATCGACGCGAACAGCTCCGAGTACGGAGTCGAGCCGATCTGCAAAATGCTTCCGATCGCTCCGTCGACCTACTGCGCGCACAAAGAGCGCGAGCGCGCTCCCGAGCGGGCGCCGCCGCGCGTTCAGCGCGACTGGTCTGTGAAGCCGGAGATCCGCCGCGTGTTCGAGGAGAATTTCCAAGTCTATGGCGTGCGCAAAATCTGGAAGCAGATAAAATGCGAAGGCGTCGACGTCGCACGCTGCATGGTGGCGCGTCTGGTGCGCGCCATGGGGCTGAAGGGCGTGATCCGCGGCAAGCCGCATCGCACGACGATCAGCGACAAGGCGAGCCCGTGTCCGCTCGACTGGGTCAATCGCGACTTCAAGGCGCCTGCGCCGAACACGCTGTGGGTAGCCGATTTCACCTTCGTCGCGACGTGGCAGGGCTTCGTGTACGTCGCCTTCGTCATCGACATCTTCGCGCGCAGGATCGTCGGCTGGCGCGTCTCGCGCACCGCGCATGCGGGCTTCGTCCTCGATGCACTCGAACCAGCCGTCCACGACCGTCGACCTGGCGGCGGGATCGTGCATCACAGCGATCGAGGATCGCAATATCTGTCGATCGGCTATACCGAGCGCCTCGCGGAAGCGGGCATCGAGCCATCCGTCGGGAGCGTCGGCGACAGCTTCGACAACGCGCTCGCCGAGACGATCAACGGCCTCTTCAAGGCGGAGGTCATCTGGCGCAAAGGCCCGTGGCGCTCGCTCGAAGCCGTCGAGTACGCAACGCTCTAATGGGTCGACTGGTACAACACCAAGCGGCTCCTCGAGCCGATCGGATACGTCCCGCACGCAGAAGCCGAGGCGGCCTCCTACGCAGACTTCGAGGAACCGGCTATGGCCGCGTGACTCAAACGCGGAGCTCTCCGGAGATCCCGGCGCGGTTCAGGCGTTCTTGCCCTTGTCGCTGAGTTCCTTGCCGCGCTGGGCGTGGCCTAAGGAGCAAAATGCCACCCAACGCCTTCACAATTACGTCGTCAGAATCCTCCATGATGGCGGTTGGTAGGCTCGTTCTGAGTATGTTCGATAACGTGATCACGATGCTCCAGCGCTTGACGGACGATGCTCTCGGCTTTCTCACGCTTGCTTGGCTCATTAGCGTGATGTCAGCCTTGCCGTTCCTCCTAGATTTGCGCCTCGCTGATCGCATTCGTCGCGCTACGGACGGTTTTGCCGCATTCGTTTCCCGCAACAGACATACGTCGAGCTGATCGCGCCCGACTCGGCCCGGCGCGAACTACCCGCGTTTCAAGAGGGATGATGCGCGCTCGCCAATACAGCGTTATCGCACGTAGCTTTTGAATGCCCAGACTTTCATGGACACGATAACCTAGCTCGCGGTGCGAGCTGGAGGTCGATGACATGCCAGGTCGGTCTGGAGCGCGACGCGTGCGCCGTGCGTATGAGTTCATCTAAGCACACCGAGACGAGTATGACGTGCGCACGATGTGCCGGGTCCTCGACGTTGCGCGCGCCGGCTACTACGCATGGCTTCGCGATCCGCTCTCGGATCGAGCGAAAGAGGACGCGCGCCTTCTGCGCCTGATCCGCGCCTCCTATGAGGCAAGCCATGGCGCCTATGGAGCCCGACGCGTCTTCCTCGATCTGCGCGAGGCGGGAGAAACCTGCAGCCGGCATCGCGTCGAGCGCCTCATGTGAGAAAGCGGCATCAAGGCCCTGCACGGCTATCGGATGCGATACCGTGGCGCTTCGAAGCCGGCCGCGGCGATACCGGATCTCGTCAAGCGCAACTTCGATGTCATCCGGCCAAACAAGGTATGGGTGACCGACATCACGTACATTCGGACCTGGGAGGGCTGGCTGTATCTCGCCGTGGTCATCGATCTTTTCTCGCGCAAGATCATCGGTTGGGCGGTCGCATCGAGTCTTCGTCGCGAGCTCGTGCTCGATGCGGTCGTCAACGCCGTCCGAACACGCCGCGCGAAGGAAACCGTGATCCATTCTGACCAGGGCTCACAGTATGGGAGCGATGACTGGCGGCGCTTTTGCCAAAGGAATCGGCTCGAACCGAGCATGAGCCGGCGCGGCAACTGCTGGGACAATGCCGTAGCAGAGTCGTTTTTCGCGAGCCTGAAAAAGGAACGGATCAGGAAGCGCATCTACGTGAACCGCGACGCCGCGATCGACAACGTGCGCCACTACATCGATGGTTTCTACAATCCGGTCCGGCGGCACCGCCACCTCGGCGGCGTCAGCCCGGACGAGTTTGAGGCGAGAGCCAAGAGAGCTTAACGTAGTGTCCGAGGAATGCTGGGCACTCCAGACATCCGACACGACGCTCGCCAGGACCGTGCAGCTTAAGCAGCCGCCTGCCCTACCTCTCCAGCTCCCGCGCCACCATCTCCAAGAACGCCTCATACCGGGCTTTCGCGTCCGCCTCGGCATCCGGATCATCGTCCTCAATCGGCCCAGCGCGCTCGAACCAGAACCGCACGAAGAGCAGCAACGCCTCCTTGATCTCCGCGACATCGCGGGCCCGGGCGTGATCGCGCTTCTCCATGCGATCGAGCCTAGCTTTGACCGTCGTCGCGAGCCCCTCGCCGGCCTCGTCGATCAGCGCGCGCCGCAAAGCGTCATTGGCAGCGCGTGACAGCGTGAGGCCGCGGCGCGTGGCCTCGAGGTCGAGGACGCGCGCGATGTCGGCATCGAGATGCAACGTAAGCTGACGTTTGGAGGTCACAGATTCGGCCTCCGACGCTGGCCCGACTTCGCCTTGAGCACCTCCCGAACATCCAGCGGCGCGCGTGGCGGCCGCGGCGGTGGCGGCGGTGGCTCGGGCCTGGGCGCATTCGCCGCCGGCGCGCGCCGCTTCTGCGGCGGCTCGGACCAGGCGGGCGCTCGCGGCGACAACCGCGAGCGGGCGATCTGAACCGCTCCCATCAATGTCGCATCGATCCGAGCCCGGGCCGGCGCGATGTCGCCGCCCACGATCCAGATATCCCCCGCAGGCGCTTTCATCAGCCGTTCGGGCGCGAGGCGCGGCAGCACGACGCGTCGCAGCGTCGGCCACCCACGGTCGAGTGACGTCCGGATGCGTTCGGTGCGGCCCGCGCGATGCGACAGCGCCCGCGCATCGACCTCGCCGCATGGTCCTGCGAGCACGACGGTTGAGAACGGTTCGCCGCGCGCAGACATATCGTCCCACGCCCGGCCGCCGAGGAAGCCTCGTGCGTCGTCGATCGAGTCAGCCGCGACAAGCAGATCCAGACCAATCGCCGCCAATTCCCCCCACGTCTTCCGGAGCAGCAGCGGCGCCGGCATCGCCATCGCGCTCGAGACGACCAGCGCAACGCGCCGGCACGGCGCCCCGCCCACTCTCACCGCGATCAAGGCATCCAACACCTGACCGATGATTGCAGACAGAACCGGGTCACGCCCGATCTCGCTGCCCACAATCGGCATGAGCGCCAGAGTCGACGGACCAACGCCGCGCACGAGATCGGCCGGATCGATGTCCTGGCGGCCCGTCACTTCGGCGAGCCGCCCGTCGGAGAGGCCAGCAAGCGCCCCTCTCAGACGCTCGACGGCAGCGTGGGCCACGTCGGGCGACCCCGACCAGCTCTGCCGAACGCGGATGATCTCGGAGATCGTCGGCGCCAGCCCAGCCGAGATCGGCCCCTCGAACCCGGCCATTATCCCACGCAGAACCCCATCCCCATCGAACAGCCGCCGGCGCAGCGCAGCGAGCGTACGGCGCTCGGGTGTAGAGCCGATCAGATGATCGCCGAGGACGGCCGCTACGCTCTCGACGACCGCTTCGCCCTCCTCGCCCACAAGCTCTGCCGCCAGCAGAACGAGATCATGCCAGGCGAGGTCGCCGCTGCGGATCACTGCAAGCGGGTTGAACCCCACCGAGAACGGCGCGCCCGGCTCGAACCGAAACGCCGGACCGCGCGCGAGGCGATCGGCAAGCCGTCCATGATCGATGAGCACCACGCCGCCGGGATAGCGCGCGAGGATCCGCAGGAGCACCTCATCCCGGTTGGCGCACCGACCGAGCAACAACAGCGGGCCAGGCGCGACGTGCTCGGGTCCAACCCCCAACAGCGCCCGCCAGCCTGATCGACCAAGAGGAAAGCCACGCTGATCCAATCGCCGCCAATCACCCTCGGGATCGTCATGAAACCGATCCCTGCGCGCGACCTGTCGAGCCCGGAAAAGCGCCGCGGAGTCACCGTGGGCCGCCACTTCACCCCCCTCCCTCGCAACTTCTCCCATCCCCGCGTCCTCCCACCCCCGTTATCGCGCTCTCGCCTCATCTTGCCTCAAGATGTCACAAGTATTCGCGCCTCGCTTTTGCTTGATACCCACTGACATCATCCGATATAACAAAGCGGAGAGCAAGATAAAGGCCGCGTTTTTCTTGACGCGAGTCCTTGCGCGCCTTAGAGTTGAGGCAAGTCGAGGCGCGCGGCGCACGACTTTCCGATGTCCCAAGAGGGCCGAGGCAATGGCGAAGGACGCGCCCACCCAGACAGCCCGCGAAGACCGCTTTCGGGTCCGTTTGGGATCAAGCGGCGGCGGGCGCGAGGGCGCCTCCAAGAGCGCGAGCGCGCGTCTCACGAAGCTGATGGCGGCGCAGCGCGGCCGGATCTTTGGGCGCAACGCCACGCCCTTCGACGGCGGCGGCGATCGACGCCAGCGGGTCATCGTGAAGGCCAGCTTCCACGCCCATGGCGGCGGCGGCGGCGGGCTCAGCGCCCACGCGGGCTATCTGGAGCGCGACGGCGCTGGCAAGGACGGCGAGCGCGGCCAGTTCTACGACCAGGAGCACGACGTGGCCGAGGACGCCCATGGCCGGATGCGCGAATGGGCCGAGGAGGATCCCCGCCACTTCCGGCTGATGATCGGCGCCGAGCTCGGCGACCTCCTCCCCGACCAGAAGGAGTTCACGCGCGAGCTGATGGCGCAGATGGAGCGCGATCTCGGCGTCAAACTCGAGTGGGTCGCTGTCGATCACCACAACACCGACAACGCGCACACCCACGTCATCCTGCGCGGCGTCCGGGGCGATGGCGCGGACCTGGTCATCCCCAAAGCCTACATCTCCCACGGCCTACGAGAGGCCGCCCGCGAGATCGCGACCCAGCACATCGGCGAGCGCACCCCCGCAGACGATCGGCTGCGCCTGGAGCGCGAGATCACCGCCCGCGGCTGGACGCGGCTCGATCAGCAGCTCGAAGCGGGGATCGGCGAGGATCGCGTCGTGCGCCTGCCGGCGCTCGAGAGCGACGCGCTGCGGGCGCGGGCCAGTGAATTGGCGCGCATGGGGCTTGCCGAGGAAACCCGGCGCAACGAGCTCCGCTTCGCCGAAAACTGGCGCGAACAGCTCGAGGCGCAGGGCCCCATCGACGTGACGCGCGAACTGACCCGCGGGCGCGTCTATGAGCCCTGCATGGGCCGGCTCGATGGCGTCGTCGAGCGCGCCGGCCCGCGCGGCGAGCATGGCGAGCGCGGCGTACTCGTCATCGACACAGCCGAACACGGACGGGTTCTCCTCAACACGTCGCGCGACGCGGTCGACGGGCTCGTCCCGGGCGATCTCGTGCGGCTTGAACCCTCGGGACGCCGGCCCGAGGTGCAGTCGCTCAGCGATCGTCCGGTGCAGGAGCAAACCCGATCGCCGGAATACACCGATCTCGATCGCGCTCTGGATCAGGTCGCGCACTATGGCCGCCACGCCTTGCCGGACGTGCCTGCGGTGCGCCGCGCGTTGGAGGCGCGCGCAACCCACCTCTCCCGCTCCGGGCTTGGGGCGCGCGATCGCGAGGGCGTCTTTCGCTATCGGGACGGCGCGCGCGAAAATCTGGAGCGCGAAGAACGCACGGCCTTCGGCCGCGACGCCGCCTCCCGCAGCGGCCGCGCCTTCGTCGATCCGACGCAGGCGCTGGATCAGTCGTGGAAGCTGGAGCGCGAGGTCGATCTTTCTTCAGGCCGCGTTGGCGTCTTCGGGCGCAGTGGATCGCTCACGGTTGCGCCGATGGGGCACAACCACGGCCTCGAGATCGGCGATCGGGTGCGGCTGGAGTTCACGGCGGCGATGAAGGGCCACCAGGCCATCACGGCTGTGAAGGACTTGTCGAAGGGGTTGGGGCTGGATCGCTAGGTAACTTCAAATATGAACCGAGATGCCGAGCCTTTGAGCGGCCTCCGCCATCGTAACGTCGAACGTGGCGAGCGGCGCCCCAAGACGCATGACGACCGAGAGGTGGAGCGCATCTGGGCCACGGAGATTGAGAGCGAGGTCGTCGAGCAGTCCGGTTGCAGCGGTGATGTCGATGTCCGTCAACTCTGCGCGTTCCGCCGAGCCTGCTCTCCAAGTCTGGAGGTTGGCCTTCGCGTTCGCGCATTCGATTGGCGACAGCTCGCCCGTCCGCACTTTTCGGTTGAGCGCCGATGCAACCTCCAGCACGGCAAACTCGCTGACGAAATGCGGCCCCGGTTCGGCCTGCAACAACCCAAAGGCCCGTGCGGTGTGCGCGTCAGCAACGACGAGCGGCACAAGCACGCTCGCATCAAGGTAAAGCCTCAACGCCAAGCCTCGTCGCGCATCCGGGAAACGAACGCGCCGGCGTCCTCGGTCGATGGCTTCCCTTGAAGTCGAGCGCGAAGCCAGTCGAGACCGAGAGGCTCGACGCGCGAGCCTCGATCGTTGGCGATTGGCGTCAATGAGGCCAATTCCAGTTCGCCTTCAACGATAACCACGCGCTCGCCGTTTCGCGCGCGCGCGATCAGTTCCGGCAGCTTCGCCTGAGCTTCGACGAGGGAGTAGGTCGACATGAGTTCCCGTATACCGCGTTCTTATCGGTCCCGCCACGCTGGCGCCGGCGTTGCACGCAAGTCCGCCCGGTGGAGGGTGGGATGCCAAAAAAGGCGAAACCGGAACGTGGTGAACGCAGCGGCGGCAAGAACCGGCCGCGGCAGCTGTCGCTCTTCGATGAACTCCCGCCTGTAAGGGCGCCGATCCCGACGGCAGAGAAGCCGCACCCCGCCAAGCGCAGCGTTCGTCGCCCCGCCCCGATCCCCGAGCGCCCATTGGTCCTCACGCCCGCACAAGCCGCCGCCCTGCTAAACGTGCGCCCCGCGACCCTCAAAAGCTGGCGCGCGAAGGGCATCGGACCCGCCTTCGTGAAGCGCGGCGCCCGGCTGATCGGCTACCTGCCGGAGGCGCTGACGGCCTTTCTCCGCGAAAGCGCGCCCCAAAAACCCTGATCGGACCCCACCTGCGACGTTCTGACTTTTCGTCCGCCGCGCGAATTGCGGCGTTGGGCGATTGAGGGCGATCGAGGGCGAGGGCGGGTCGTCTGGTTTCCTTGCTGGAAAAGCCAGGAACGGACTGAGACAGCACAATCTGGATCACGCGATTCTATCCGAATTCGGATGATTCATTTTCGCGGGGAAGGCGATTTACCCGCCTGTTTTCGGGCGTTCTCCTTTGTGGGCGCGGCGCGCTGGGCGCTCGCGAAAAGGAGACCACCATGGCGCAAGACACTCTGCTCACGGTTGAACAGGCCGCAGCCCGCCTGCAGATCTCGAAGCACACGCTGAACCGCTGGCGCGTCACCGGCGAAGGCCCGCCCTTCGTGAAGTATGGGCCCCGGCTCGTGCGCTACGAGGAGAGCATCCTCGAGACTTGGGGGCGCGCACGGACACGGCGTTCGACGAGTGAGCCCCTGGCGCGGTGAACAAAGTCAGCCACGGCAACTTTGTCCGCCTGGCGGTGGAGTTGTCGTGGCCGCCCCGATAGACCGGAGGGCTCGGGTCTGAGTGCGCTTCCAAACGACATGTGGCCTGCCCTATCCAGCGCGATCAGGAGCTTCTGCCTGACTGGCTGGCTCACGGAATCGACGCCGACGCGCTCAAGCACCGAACCTGACGGTCGGGCGTCTGAAGCTGGCCGGTCACCATTCGTAAACCGTGTTCATCGAACCTGCATTTGATCGATTAACTCGCGCGAAGCAGCAGTCACTCGCGGATTTTGCGGGCCCAAGGCCGCCGACTTGGCGCGAAAAGGCTCCTCAGCCCCAATGAACACGTTAACGCGAGATTGGTAGCAGGTTGGTAGCACGAAAGACGCGCGCTGCGCGAAGGCTCTGGAGCCGCCGGGCAATACGTTGATTTTTAAGGAAAAAATGGTGCCGCCTGCGTGACTCGAACACGCGACCCTCGCATTACGAATGCGATGCTCTACCGGCTGAGCTAAGGCGGCTGACCGGACGAGGCGTATAGCGTTCCGACCGGCGTCCGGCAAGGGTGGTTGCGGGGCGGGCGGGAGCCGTTTCGAGCTCGCCCAAGCCGCTTTGAAATCATTGAAAAAGTGCGAGGGCGCCGGGGTGTGCGGGTTCGTCGCACTGGGGAACGGGCTTGGGCGGAGGCGGCGGGCGCCGCATTCTGGGGGTTGGAGGTGCGCCCATGGGCTGGTTTTCGAAGAAAGACGACGCGAAAAAGGACGAGCCCAAAAAGGCCGAGAGCGCGCCAGCGCCTGCGCCGCCGCCTGTCCAGCCCCCGCGTCCCGCCCCTGCGCCTCAAGCCGCCGCGCCGCAGGCCGCCGCGCCCGCGCCGGCTGCCCCTGCGCCGACCCCGGCTCCGGCTGCTGCTGCGCCCCCGCCACAGCCCGCCGCTGCGGCCGCCGCGCCACGCCCGCAACCCGCCCCTCAGCCGGCCGCGCCGACCGCCGCGCCCGCCCAACCGGCTCCCGCCGCAGCAACCGCTAGCCCGTCGGTGCAGCCCGATACGGATCCCACGCGCACCTTCGCCGCGCTCATGCGCGTGGCGCTGCTTGCGCCTCAGACCCAGCGTCTCTCGGTCGAACAACTGCGCATGATCATCGAGCCCGCGATCGCCACGGGGCAGTTCGTCGTCGCCGCGAGCGGCGAGGCCTCAGCCGCCGTGATGTGGGCCACGGTCTCGCACGAGATCGACAAGCGCGCCCGCACCGAGCTCGACAAGCCGTTCGAGATCGCGCCCAACGAGTGGCGCAGCGGGCCCCACCCCTGGCTGGTCGCCGTCATGGGCGACACCACGACCGCGCGGTCCCTGATCGACATGGTCGGCCGCGGCCCCCTGAAAGGCGCGCCCCTCTTCGCCCGCATGACGACGCCCGAAGGCGCCCCGGGCGTCGCCAGCTTCACGCACGACCAGCCCGCCCAGGCGTGAGGCGGCTCCGGCGGTCGTCGCGCCGCTTGCGCTGAGCCCCGCAGCCTGCTGAACCTGCCCGCGCGCGGCGCGAACGGGGACGAGCACACATGCGTCAGGGACTTTGGGTGTTCGCCGCTCTGGCCGCCGGCATCGCGCTCGGCGCCTGGGCGGGCGACGGGCATGACGACGTCGCCGCGATCCTGCGCCAGATCTCCATCCTCGGCGGCGTCTGGCTCGACGCGCTGAAGATGACGCTCGTGCCGCTGGTCTTCGCGCTCCTGGTGGCGGCGATCGGCGGCGTGGCCGAACGCGCCGCGGCGGGCCCCATGGCGCGGCGGGCGCTGGCGCTGTTCGCCGGCGCCATCGTGCTCGCGGCGATCTACGGCCTCTCGGCCGCCAATCTCGCCCTCGACCTTTTCCCCGTCTCTCCCGAAGCCGTGGCCGCGCTCGTGCCCTCGACGGCCCCGCCGGAAGCGACGCCCGTCGAGTTCGGCGCGTGGCTGCGGTCGCTGATCCCGACGAACGTCGTCGCCGCCGCCTCGCAGGACGCGTTCCTGCCGGTCGTCGTGTTCGCCGTGGTGTTCGGCTTCGCGATGACGCGCCTCGAGCCGGATCGCCGGGCGCTGCTGACGACGATCTTCCAGGCGATCGGCGACGCCATGATCCAGATCGTGCGCTGGGTGCTCGCGCTCGCGCCGCTGGGCGTGTTCGGCCTCGCGCTCGCGCTTGGCCTGGACGGCGGCGGCGCGGCGGCTGGCGCGCTCGCCCACTATGTCGCGATCGTCGCCGGCGTGACGTTCGGGATCGTCGTCCTGGCGACGCTCGTGACGCTCGCGGCGGCGCGGACGCCCCTGCTCGTGACCCTGCGGGCGCTTGCGCCGGTCCAGGTCGTCGCCGCCTCGACGCAATCGTCCCTGGCGAGCCTGCCCGCGATGCTGGCCGCCGCGCTGGGCCCGCTCGGCGTGCGGCCGCAGACGGCGGAGTTCGTGCTGCCCTTCGCCGTCGCGATGTTCCGTCTGACCAGCCCGGTCGCCAACCTCTCGGTCGTCGCGTACGTCGCCCACGTCTATGGCGTCGAGCCGGGATGGGCGGAGATGGCGGCGGGCGTCGCGGTGGCCTTCGCGGTCAGCGTGAGCTCCGTCGGCCTCCCGGGCCAGACGTCGTTCTTCTCCAGCATCGCGCCGATCTGTCTCGCAATGGGCGTGCCGGTGACGCTGTTGCCGATCCTCCTCGCCGTCGAAATCATTCCCGACGTGTTCAGAACGGTCGGAAACGTGACGGGCGATCTCGCGGCCACGGTCATCATGGATCGGCGACGCGACGCGCCGACGAGCGAAGCGCCGACGGGCGAGGCGCCGCCGTGACCCTCGCCGAAGCCCTGAACATCGCCGACCTGCGCACCCTCGCGCAGCGCCGCCTGCCCCGCATGGCCTTCGACTACATCGACGGCGGGGCCGACGACGAGGTGACGCTCGCCGCCAACGAGGCGCGGCTCCGCGCCCATCGTCTCGTGTGGGACGTGCTGGTCGACATCGCGGCGATCGACGGCCGTACGCGCGCGCTGGGCGGCGATATGCGGCTGCCGTTCTTCATCTCGCCGACCGCGGCGTCCCGCCTGTTCCATACCGCCGGCGAATGCGCCGTAGCGCGCGCGGCCGGTCGCGCCGGCGTCGCCTATTCGCTTTCCACCATGGGGTCCGCGACGATCGAGGACGTCGCAGCCGCGACATCCGGTCCGAAACACTTCCAGGTCTATGTCTGGAAAGATCGCGGCCTCGTGCGTGAGGTGCTGCAGCGCGCCAAGGCGGCCGGCTTCACGAGCGCGATCCTCACGGTCGACGTGCCGGTCGCCGGCAATCGCGAGCGCGATCCGCGGAACAGCTTCACCATTCCGCCGCAACCTAGCCTCTCGGCGGCGCTGCAGGTGCTCGCGCGCCCGGCCTGGCTGGCCGACCTCGTGCGCGGCCCGCCGATCCGTCCCGAAAACTTCAGCGCTCTCGCCGCCACGATGACGGGCGGCATCATGCAGTTCATCAACGATCAGTTCGATCGCTCCGTCACGTGGCGCGACGCGGCCTGGATGGTCGAGCAATGGCAGGGCCCGTTCGCGATCAAGGGCGTCGCGACGCCGACAGACGCCCGCCGCTGCCTCGAGATCGGCGCCAGCGCGGTGTGGGTGTCCAACCATGGCGGCCGCCAACTCGACGGCGCGCCCGCAACGATCGACCTGCTCGAGCCCGTCGTCGACGCGGTGCGCGGCGATGCGGAGGTGATCTTCGATGGCGGCGTCCGGCGCGGCGGCGACATCGTCAAGGCGCTGGCCCTTGGCGCCACCGCCTGCGCGATCGGGCGCGCGTATCTGTGGGGCCTTTCGGCGGCGGGCGAAGCCGGCGTGGCGCGCGCATTGACCATTCTCGAACAGGAATTCGTGCGCACGATGCAGTTGCTCGGCGCCCGGACGATCAAGGACCTGCGCCGCGACATGGTGCGCGCGCCGGTCTTCGACGCGCCAATCCGCCCCTAAGAACGCCCCAAGTCGCCCAAATTGGGCTCCAATCGCCTTCTGCGCTTGGTCGCGATGGCGTAAATTTCACCAATAAAAAACGTGGGTATAGCAAGGTGGGTGCAGAATGCGCGTCAGTGACGATACTGCTTGTCTGCCTACGGACGTTTTCTACGCCGGTGCGTCGGAAGAGTCTCTTCCGGCGCCGGTGAACGACGTCGGCGCTTCGCACGACCCCGCGGCGGCGCACGCGGCCGCGGACATCAGCCATGACATCGCCGGCGACGCGCGCGCCGCTGTCCTCGCGGAGCATGGCGCGCGACATAACGATTTTCCGGCGCGCCGCGCCGAAGATGTGGCGCTGCGCCCGAGTCCGACACCGCAACGACGCGTGACGGATGTCTCCGCCGCCGCGCGCAAAGTGGCCTCGCCGAGAACCTGGGCGCACCGCCCGCAGCGGGATCGCGCGGCCTTCTTCGAGCTCCACTTTCACCCGCTGGTCATTGTCGACAAATCCGGCCGCATTCTCGACGCCAATGACGCAGCACGCGTGGACATCGCCAACGGTCGTATCGGCATCGGCGCCAACGGCGTGATGCGCCTCGGTGGGCGCGAGTGCGCGCGTCGATTTCTCGCCACCCTCGCCGCCCTAGCGTTGACAGACGACGCCTGGACGAAACTCGTCGTGCGCATGAGCGATGGCGAGTGGCGTCTCGCGCGGATCCGCTCACTTCCCGGCGCGCACGACGCGGCGCTCGTCGAAATTCAAACCTTCGTGTCCAATCAGGACGCCGACCTCTCGCCGCTCGCGCAGGCCTTCGCACTGACGACGGCGGAAACCGCCGTGCTCGCGAACCTGCTGGAAGCACAGTCCCCGAAAGAGATCTCCCGCGTTCTCGGAATTTCTTCGCACACGGTGCGCGCTCACATGCGCGCGATCTACGCAAAGCTCGGCGTGCGCGCGCGCTCGGGCATGATGAGGGCGGCGCTGCGCCTGGTGAGTTGAGCGCGGACGCGGGCGCGCCGCGGGGACCGCGCAGGGTAGCGTGCATCGGCGGTTTCCCGGGCCATCGTGGTGCGCCCAGCCTCCGGCGCGCAACCGCATACAGCGCGCGCCATCGGGCCGGCCGCCTGCAGACGCCGCCATAGCCGCGTGACCGCATCGACAGCGCCGCGCACACAACCGACGGCAGGCCGCAGCGACCGCCGTCTCCACACGCGTCCCCTTGTCCGCATTCGACTGGATCATTGCTCTGCGCGACGCCCACCGAGCGCCGTCCGCGCCCGCATCTCGCCTAGTCCAAATGGACTAGGCGAGATGCGTCGCGCGAAGCGCTTACGCACCCAGGTCACCTCCCTGCGTGACGAGGCTTCGCGATGCTGAACTCCTTGGCATGCGGTTCTTAGCAGGTGTCCACGGCCGTTCGAGCCAAAGCAAGGCCGTCCCTCGAACCGCCCAAGGAGCACGCGAAATGAAACCGATGTCCACGCTTTTGGCCGCACTGGCGGCGCTTCTCGTCTCGGCTGTTCCAGCAGCGGCCGATCCTGATCCGAACACGACGTTTACGACGACGGTCACCGGAACGATTCCGGAAACCTGCAACTTCCCGAACCTCACGTCCGCGACGGGCGCGTCCAACGTGTCTCTGACGCTCGCCACGCCGCAGGAGGTCTTCTCGCAGAAGATCCAGTGCAACAAGGCCGGCGGCCTGACGCTGAGCGTGCAGGCGCTGTATGGCGTGCTGAAGAACACGACCGTCGCCGACACCACCGTCGGCGGGTCGCTCGCGTACTCGCTGTCTCTCGTCGCCACGTCGAGCGCGTCCGGCGACACGTCGCCGATCCCCTTCCTCACGGACGCGACGTTCACGGCGAACCAGCAGAGGCAAGCCAGCACGCCCGCATCGAAGGGCCTGGCGAACGGCAACTACGTCGTCAAAGCGACGCTCAAGGTCGGCAAGGACACCGCCGGCGACGGGCCGCGGATCGGCGGGACGTACACGGAGCAGCTGACCTTCACGATCGGCTGACCCGGCGGGACGGGCCCGCCACAAGGCGCGCCCGTCCCCCACGTCCCACGCTCCACACCCTTGCGAGAACCTGCATGCGCTCCCCCGCTTTCGTTGTCGCAATCCTGTTCGGACTCGCCCTCGCCTCCCCGGCCGACGCCTATACGGTGACGCCGATGAGCGGGCGCATTGCGCCGGCAGGGCCGAAGTCCAGCCTGCGCGTCGCGGTGCAGAACACCGACAAGGACCGCCTCGACGTCGTGTTCAGCATCTCCGCGGTGACGGCCGACGAACTCGGCCGGCGCACCTTCACGCCGGCGCCTTCCGATTTCGTGATCTTCCCGCCGCAGGCGAGCGTCAGCCCCGGCGCAACGCAGACGGTCATGATCCGCTATGTCGGCCCGCCGCTCGCGAAGGGCGCGATCTATGCGCTGCGGGTCGCGCAACAAAACGTCGTCACCTACGAGCAGACGCAAGGCGACACGCGCATCGGCCTCAAGATCAAGCAGGACTACTTGATCTCCACGATCGTCGATCCGCCGCGCAGCAAGCCGTCCGTGGTGTTCGCCGAGCCGGCCGTCCCGATGGAGGGCGGCATGACGGTGGTCATCCGCAATGATGGCGAGGCCGTCGCCGACATCTCCGCGCTGCCCTGGGCGCTGTCGATGCCCAACGGCGACACGCCGCCGTTCAATCTCAGCATGCTGTCGTTCGGCGAGACGCAGTTCGTGGCGCCGGGGGGCACGCGCCGCCTGGTCGTGCGCGCGCCGCCCAACGCCACCCTCAAGCTGATGGACAGTAAAAAGTGATCCGAGAACGTCGCGCAGCTCCCCGTCGCGCGATCCGCTCGACGATTGCGAGCCTCCTCAGTACTGCCGCATGGCTTTTCGTCCCGGTCGCCGGCGCGGTCGCCGCGGAACCGCCTACCGTGCGGGCCGAAATCGCGCCGGTGGCGGCGCTCCGCGTCGAAAGCGTCCTGCCGCCGCCGGACGTGAGCCGCATCGAGCCCGAGCTGCTCGGAGGGCGGCCCAAGGCGCGTGACCGCGACCCGCCGCTCGTCACCGCCCCGCACGAACCGACGCCGAAAGTCGCCCTGCCGCTGGCGATCGACGGCCAAACCGTCGGCGAGATCGAGGTCACGATCGATTTCGCCCGGCCCGAGGCCGTCTCGGTCCCGCACGCCGCGCTGCTCTCGGCGCTGACCGGGCGGCTGACGCCTGAGGCCTATGCCCGCATCGCCGCGGCGCTCGGCTCAGCCCCGGAGGTGAAGCTGCCCCTGCCGCCCACGGCCCTGATCGACGTGGAAGTCGACATGGAGCAGGCCCTGGTGCGCGTCACGCGGCGGCTGGAGGACATCCCCGTCCGGCGCGTGAGCGGCGCCTGGCTCGAAGAGGAGACGGAGCAGCGCGCCAGCCTGCAGCCGGCCCGCGTGTCCGCGGCGCTGAACGCCTCCATCACCGGCCGCTACGATTGGCGCGCGCCGAACGGCAAAGCCTGGCTGCCGACCGAAGGCGTGCTCGACGGATTCATCGCCGTTGGCGGCGCGAACAGCGTGGTCCTGCGCAGCGCGGCGCGGTTCGTCGGCGGCAGCGTCGAGCGCCAGCTGACGACCGTCATCTACGACGACCCGGCGCGCGCCATCCGCTACCGGCTTGGCGAGTTCGATCCGGAAGGCGCCCAATTCCAGACTCGCGCGCGCCTGCGCGGCCTGACGATCGGCCGCAACTACCGCGAGCTGCAGCCGCTCTTCAGTCTCGCGCCGACCGGCCGGACGCAGCTCGATCTCGACCGCGACGCCACCGTGTCGATCGAAGTGGACGGCGTCGTCACCACCACGACGAAGATGCGGCGCGGTCGGTATGACGTGCGCGATCTGACGGACACCTACGGCAGTCACCGCGTGCGCGTCCTCGTCGAGGATGATTTCGGCCTGCGCGAAGCCGCGAACCTGGACGTGTACGCCGATCCCGAGTTGCTCGCGAAGGACGTCAGTGAGTTCTCGTTCGCCCTCGGCCAGATCCGTGACATGGGCATCAAGGACAACGCCTTCGTCGCGACGGGCTATTATCGCTGGGCCGCAGCGCCGCGTCTGACCGCGCTGCTCGGCGCGGAGAAGCGCGGCGACGACACGACCGCCGTGGCCGAGGCGCTGACGCCGATTCCCGGCGGCACGCTGCGCGCCGCCTTCGGCCTCAGCTCCATCAACGGCGCCGATGGTCAGCGCGCGAGCATCGCCACCTACCAATCGATGAACCGCCCGCACCAGGGCCGGCTCTTTCTCTCCACGACGACGACGACGGAATCCGCGCGCGCCGGTTACATCGGCGTCGAGGCCGCCGCCGCCGCCGACGCCCGACGGGCCGCCGAAGAGATGGGCGTCCCGGACCCGACCGTGTTCATGCCCAAGTCCGGCATCCGCCTCGCGTCGACGATCCAGGCCGGTTACCGCAACCCGCGGCAGGCCTTCGACATCTCCGCGCAGTACCGCGATCTGCGCGACCGGGAGCCCAGCTGGAGCGTCTCTTCCGCCGCGTCGCGCTTCATGGGCGGGATGACGCTGACGCTGATGGCGTCCTACAGGCGCGACGAGCTGCGCGGCGACGATGCGCGCCTGACGCTCGGCCTCGCCTTCTCCCGTTCGGTCCGTGGCGGCTCCGTGAACGGCTTCGTCACCCGCAACAACCAGTCCGCCCAGCTGCAAACGCCTCGCCGGGACATGGCCGGCGGTCAGGGACAGGTCACGGCGCGCCTGCAGAACACGCCCACCGCCCGCAACACCACGATCGACGCCAACTGGTACGGCCCGCGCTTCAGCGTGCTCACGCAGCAGCAGATGACCAGCGGCGGCCGCGCCTCGCGCGTCATGCGCGATCGCAACATCAGCTCGGCCACGCTCGCATTCGGCGTTGGCTATGCGGACGGCGTCGTCGCCATCGGCCATCCGATCTATGACGCGTTCGCCATCGCCCAGCGCGATCCGTCATTGCGGTCGGCCACCGTCTATCTCGGCAGCGCCAATGATCGCATCAAGCGCCGGTCTGGCGTTCTGGGCGCCCCGCTCACGAGCCTCGTGCCGTACCAGACGTCGAACATCGCGTTCGACATCGAGAACTTGCCCGATGGCTACGCGCTCGGCGCCGTCGAGACCACCGTCACGCCGCGCCTCGGATCGGGCTATGTCCTGCGCATCGGCAGCCCGAACTGGATGTCGGCGCAAGGGCGCCTGATCGACGGCGACACCCCCCTCTCCGGCCGCCGGATCGTGATCGTGCCGAAGTCACGCGCGAAAGGCGAAAAGCCGCTGCCGCCGATCGAAACGTTCACGAACGCGAGTGGCCTGTTCTATGTCGAAGGGGTCGGCCCCGGCGACTATGCGATCCGCGCCGGCGACACCGAGCTCGCCACCTTCTCCATCGCGCCCGCCAAGGACGCGCTCGTCGACCTCGGCTCCCTCAAGGTGACCTCATGATCGGAATGCTTTGCGCGCGCGTGCGCGCGGTCCTTTTTGCATGTGTTGCCGGGGCGCTCGGGCTCGTCGCGGCGCCATCCGCGGGCGCCGCGCCCTGCGAGCCGTCGAACGTCGGCGTATCGGTCGACCGAACGACAAATTATGTCTGGACGTACGACCCGTTGGAACATCACCAGCGCATTCGTTTCATCGACTTCTACCTCACGATCGCCAGCCGCGAAGCGGATTGCGCGGTGGGATTTCGGCTGATCGATCCGGCCTATCCGAACGCGACGACCTGGACGCCCGGATACAACGTGAACGGATTGTCTGCCGCGGTTTGGCTCGCCGGCGGCCCGTGGGGCAATGCCGTTCCAGGCCAGAACGTCGCCGGCGCAATGTATGCGAGGAAGGGGCGCAACAACCGGAGCTGGGGCTGGCGCTTCACCATAGCGGTCAATTCCTACGGATCGCAGGGCGTGCCGCTCGCCGGTGAATACTCGGTCCCGCTCCGGCTCGCTTACATCGTCGTTCCGATCGGCTCCCCGTGCGCGCCCGATGTCACGCCGACAGCTTTGAGCGCCTATACGCCAAAGCCTGAGTGCCCGGAACAGACCATCGACATCCCGCTGGTCATCAAGTTTCCCGCCGCGGTCAATCCGGGATCCTTCGGAGGCGTCGAGAGCGACGGACAATTGCAACCGACGCAGTTTCCGGACCTGAACTTTCTCACGAAGACGACGGTATCGTCGACGTTCCAGGCGAACGTCCCGTACAGGTTGACCTTCGCATCGGCCAACGGCGGGATCCTCCTTCGTGACAACGATCCGAACAGCCGGATCGGCTATGACGGCAAAGCGAGGTTGACCAACAATGGCTGGGGAACGTGGGACGTCTTCGTCATCGGCTCCAAAAAAACGCGAGACCACTTGGACGCCGATCCGACGATCGGCTTCAACAAAACGCTCATCCTCGAACTGAAAATCGTCGACAAGAGCCAAGGCTGGCTGGCCGGCACGTATACCGACACGATCACCATTACCGTCGAACAGTTGCCAACCACGCCCGTGCCGCCTTGACGTAACGGCGCCGCCGCGGAGGTCTGGCGTCGCGGCGTGCGTCGGCCCATGATCTCCCGAACGGACGGCCGGCGCGAACGGCCGCCAGGGAGGACACCGTGACGACCACCAACGCCGCACGTCCGAAGGTCGACAAAGAAGCCCTGCGCCGCAAATACGCCGAGGAGCGCGCCAAGCGCCTCCGGCCGGACGGCAATGACCAGTACGTGCGCATCGCCGGCCAGTTCGGGCACTATCTCGACGATCCCTATACGCCCGTCACGCCGCGCGCGCCGAAAACCGATCACGTCACGTTCGCCTTCATCGGCGGCGGGTTCGCCGGCCTGCTCGTCGGCGCGCGGCTGAAGGAAGCCGGGATCAAGGACGTCCGCATCATCGAGAAGGGCGGCGATTTCGGCGGCACCTGGTACTGGAACCGCTATCCCGGCGCCCAGTGCGACACCGCCTCGATGATCTATCTGCCGCTGCTCGAAGAAACGGGCCACCGGCCCACCGAGAAATACGCCCACGCGCCCGAAATCCTCGCGCAGTGCCAGCGCATCGCCAAAAAGTACGACCTCTACGAGCATGCGCTTTTGCACACCGAAGTGCGCACGCTGACGTGGGACGACGCCGCCAAGGTCTGGCGCATCGAGACGAACCGGGGCGACGCTTTCACCGCCCAGTATCTCGGCCTCGGCACCGGGCCGCTGCACGTGCCCAAGCTCCCCGGCATTCCCGGGCTCGACAGCTTCGCCGGCCACGCCTTCCACACCAGCCGCTGGGACTACGCCTATACCGGCGGCGATCCGCTCGGCGCGCCGATGACGAAGCTCGCCGACAAGCGCGTCGGCATCATCGGCACCGGCGCGACGTCGATCCAATGCGTGCCGCATCTCGCGCGCACGGCGGGGCGGCTCTACGTCTTCCAGCGCACGCCCTCCTCCGTCGATGCGCGCAACAACGCGCCGATCGATCCGGACTGGTTCGCCTCGATCGCGACGCCCGGCTGGCAGGAACGCTGGCTGATGAACTTCACCGAGAACCAGGCCGCCGGCTTTCCCACCGAGGATCTCGTGCAGGACGGCTGGACCGAAATCTCGCGCCGCATCCGCGCGAAGATCGTCGATCTCCCGCCGGACCAGCGCACGCCGGAAAACATGCTGAAAGCCTGGGAAGACGCCGACTACGAGAAGATGGAGGAAATCCGCGCGCGCGCCGAGACCATCGTCAAGGACAAGGACACCGCGGACAAGCTCAAAGCCTGGTACCGCCAGCTCTGCAAACGCCCGTGCTTCCACGACGCCTATCTGCAGGCCTTCAACAACCCGAACGTCACGCTCGTCGACACCGACGGCAAAGGCGTCGAGCGCATCACGCCCGAAGGCGTGGTCGTGGCGGGCAAAACCTATGAGCTCGATTGCCTCATCTTCGCATCGGGCTTCGAGGTCGGCACCGAATATACGCGCCGCACGGGCTTCGATCCCGTCGGGCGCGACGGGCGCACCCTCTCGCAGCACTGGGCCGAAGGCATGCGCTCGCTGCACGGCATCCACGTGCACGGCTTCCCGAACGCCTTCTTCGTGCAACCGACGCAGGGCGCGAACCTGATCTCCAACGTGCCGCACAACCTGTACGACTCCGCGAAAACCATCGCGGCGATCGTCTCGGCGGCGCAGGCGAA
This sequence comes from Alphaproteobacteria bacterium, assembly GCA_018969015.1. Lineage (GTDB taxonomy): Bacteria > Pseudomonadota > Alphaproteobacteria > Caulobacterales > Aquidulcibacteraceae > REEB506. The sequence continues at coordinate 44,312 of JAGWZE010000019.1, read as the reverse complement.
AGGCGCGCGCACCGTCGAGGTCACGGCCGAAGCGGAGCAGTCCTGGGTGAAGCTGTTGCTCTCCGGCCCGGGCCTGATGATCGGCTCGCAGGAATGCACGCCGGGCTACTACAACAACGAAGGCAAAGACCCCGGCCCGGTCGCACGCTCCTACGTCGGCTACCCCTACGGCGCCGTCGCCTACTTCCACTACATCGACGGCTGGCGCCGCTCGGGCAAATTCGAAGGCCTGGCGTTCGAGTAGGCGCATCGCCGGGGCGGAGACTACGTCTCCGTCATCCTCGACCGAGCGCAGCGAGGGCGGGGATCCAGGCGCGGTGCTGCGGCCGCTGGATCCCCGGCGCGCCTGCAGCGCGCCGAGGATGACGGCCAAGGCTCGCCCTCAGCCCCGCTTCCGGCTCGCCCGCTCTTTCGCGAGCTTGCCCATCAGCCCGAACAACGCGACGGCGTTCGGCGGCGCGTGGTCGTGGCGCCATTCGCGATAGAGCGTATCGACATTGACGGCGATGCGCTCGGCGTCACCCCAGGAGTCGAAATCGCCCAGCGCGATGTCGAACGCGGCTTCTTCGGCCCCCATGCCCGCCTCGAAACGCGCGCGCGCCTCGCGCTCGATGTAGCGCAGATAGTCCTGCACCCGGCGCACCGCCGCCGCATCGGCGAGCGGCCCGTGCCCCGGCACGATCGCCTCGGCGTCGAGCGAAAGGATCAGATCGCACGCGCGGATCCAGTTGCCGACCGGCCCCGCCCACATGATCGGCGTCCCCTCGATGAAGAGGATGTCGCCGGTATAGACCACGCGATCCTTCACCGAATGGACGATGACGTCGCCGCGCGTGTGCGCCGGGCCGACATCGGTGAGCACGACCGGCTTGTCGCCGACGCGGATTTCGAGCCGCTCGCGGAACGTGCGTGTCGGCGCCTTGCCGCGCACGCCCGCGAAATCGAACGGCGCGAACACCTCGGCGAAATACTCGCCGGCGAGCCCCATCTGCCCCGCCGCGCCGGCGGCCTTGAGCTGCGCCAGGAGCTGCGGCGAGAACTCCGCCATCTCGTGCGCGCTCGCCTCGGACGCCACGATCTCCGCATGCGCGACGAGCGCGTTGCCGTGGGTATGATCCCCATTGGCGTGCGTGTTGACGACCGTACCGATGCGATCGGCGCCGATGCCCGTCTCGGCCTGGATCTTGGCGAGCATCTCCGCCGTCAACGGCTCGTCGAACAGCGTGTCGACGAGCAGGGAGCGGTCGCCGTCGCGGATGAACCCGGCATTGGACCAGCCCCAGCCGCCATCGGGCTGCAGGTAGGCGTAGGCGCCGCCGCCAAGATCGAGGAGGCCCTTCTCGTATCGCGCCGTGCGCATTGTCGCCCTCCCTGGTCGCCGCCGGGCGCGACCCTGGACGCCATCGCACCACGCCGCGTCGCCGTGCGCAACGGCGGCCGGACGGCGCCAGCGCGCGAGGGCGTGATCGGTCCGCCCCCCACTCGCTGCGCACTTGTCGGGGCGAGGCGCCGGCTTTAGCGTCGCCTCCCAACGAGGGGACGCTCCGACGCCCCCACCCTGAGGAGGCCCGGATGGACGGCGGCGGCGGCGTGAACGCCATGAATCCCTATCTGGCGGGGCCCTACGCCCCGGTCACGACGGAGGTCGAGGGCGTCGACCTTCCCGTCATCGGCGAGGTGCCGCGTGACCTGCGCGGCCTCTATGTCCGCAACGGCCCCAACCCAGAACGCGCGCCGGGCGCCCCGCACCACTGGTTCGACGGCGATGGCATGCTGCACGCGCTGTGGTTCGAGAACGGCAAGGTCCGCTACCGCAACCGTTACGTCGGCACGCCCGATCTCGCCGCGGAGCGCGCGGGCGCCCTCGACGCCGCCGGCATCTTCACCCCCGCCAACCGCAGCCGCGCCGGCAATCGCGTCTACAAGGACACCGCCAACACGGACGTGATCGTCCACGGCGGCAAGCTCTACGCGCTCTGGTACATTTCCGGCGTGCCGATCGCGGTGGATCCGAACACGCTCGAAACGATCCGCGCCGATACCTTCTCCGGCAAGCTGCCGCGCAACATGTCCGCGCACTCGAAAACGGATCCAGAAACCGGCGAGCTCGTGTTCTTCGATTACGCGCTCTACGAGCCCTGGATGTCGGTCGGCGCGATCTCCGCCGCCGGCACGCTCGACTGGTTCACGCAGGTGCCGCTGCCGGGCCCGCGCCTGCCGCACGACATGGGACTGACGGCCAAGCACGTCGTCCTGATGGATCTGCCCGTCGTCTTCACCGACGCCGCAATCCGCCGCGGAACCTGGAACATCCGCACCGCCGATCAACCGACGCGCTTCGGCGTTCTCGCCCGCGGCGCATCGGGCGAGACGACGCGCTGGTTCGATGTGCCGAGCTGCTACGTCTATCACGTCATCAACGCGTGGGACGACGGCGACGCCGTGGTGATGGCCGCGTGCAAGATGGTGCCGAACGGCCTCAATCCCGATCCGGCGCTCTACGGCGCCTTCGCGCCGATGGTGGGCGTGCTCGCGCTGCACGCCGTGCCGATCCTGTGGCGTTTCGACCTGAAGACAGGCGCCGTTACGGAAACCCAGCTGAACGACCGAATCACCGAGTTCCCGGTCGTCAATCTCGACAAGACGGGCCGGCGCACGAAGCACGGCTATCTCGTCTCGATGGCGCCCGGCGATCTGCAGAAGTTCGACGCGCTGACCAAGCTCGATCTCGAGACCGGGCGCGACGTCGCCCACGTCTTCCCCAAAGGCGTCTACGGTTCCGAGCCCGCCTTCGCCCCGCGCGAGGGCGCGACGGCGGAGGACGACGGCTACGTCATCACCATCGTCACCGAGGAGGCGACGGGCAAATCCGAAGCGCTGGTGATCGACGCGCGCAATTTCGACGCGCCGCCGCTGGCGCGGATCGCCCTGCCGCAACGCGTGCCGCTCGGCTTCCACGCGACCTGGGCCCGCGCCGATCAGATCGGCCAAGACCTCCAACGCGGAAGGCCCGCCGCGTGACCGATCCCATGGTGCTTCTCGTCGCCGCCGGCGCCACGCTGGCGGTGTTCCTGCTCGCGTGGGCGATCACCGCCGCGATCGCAGATCTGACGCCGCTCGACAGCTTCTGGGGCCTCGCGCCGGTTGCCGGCGTGTGGGCGGGCGCGCTTGCCGACGGCGCGTTGACCACGAGCGAAAAACTCGCCGCTTCGCTGACGACGCTGTGGGGCGTGCGTCTCGCTGTCTATCTGATCGCGCGCTGGCGCCGCCACGGCGCCGAGGATTCCCGCTACGCTTCGATGCGCCGCAAGGCCGGGCCGGGCTTCCGCCTGCGCTCGCTGTGGAGCGTCGTCGGTCTGCAGGCGATGCTCTCGCTCGTCGTCTGCCTGCCGATCTGGGGCTCGCTGCTGCATGACGGCGTCGAGCCCGGCCCGATCGGCTGGGGCCTGGCCGTCGTCGCGCTCGTCGGCGTGCTGATCGAGGCCACCGCCGACTCGCAACTCGCGGCGTTCAAGGCCAATCCCGACAACGCCGGCAAGACGCTGACGTCGGGCCTGTGGGCGCTGTCGCGCCATCCCAATTATGTCGGCGAGATCATGTTCTGGGCCGGCTTCGCCGCGCTCGCCGCCAGCTACGGCGCCTGGTGGGCGCTCGTCTCGCCGCTCGTCATCGGCTTCCTGCTGATGCGCTGGTCCGGCGCGCCCCTCGTCGAACGCAAGATGCTGCGCACGCGCAGCGACTACGCCGATTACGCCGCGCGCACCGGCTTCTTCCCCTTCCTCGCTCCGAAAAAGGACAAGTGATGACGTCGTCGCTTTTCACCCCCTACACGCTCAACGGGCTGAAGCTCCCCAACCGCATCGTGATGGCGCCGATGACGCGGTCGTTCGCGCCGGGCGGCGTGCCGGGCGACAACGTCGCCGCCTATTACGAACGCCGCGCCCGCAACGCCGTCGGCCTCATCCTGACCGAGGGCGTGGCGCCGAGCCGCCCGGCCTCGCGCAACGATCCGAACGTGCCGGTGTTCTTCGGCGATGCGCCGCTCGCCGGCTGGGCCGAAGTGGTCAAGCGCGTGAAGGCCGCCGGCGGCTTCATCATGCCCCAGGTCTGGCACGTCGGCGCGCTGCGCAATCCGGCCATCAAGGACTACGCGCCCTCGCCCGTCGACAGCCCCTCCGGCCAGGCGTCGCCCGGCAAGCCCTTCACCGAGCCGATGACGCTCGACGCCGTCGACGACGCGATCCGCGCCTTCGCCGAAGCCGCGGCCAACGCCCACAAGCTCGGCTTCGACGGCATCGAACTGCACGGCGCGCACGGCTACCTGATCGACCAGTTCTTCTGGGGCGGAACCAACGAGCGCGCCGACAAATGGGGCGGCGCCACGCTGAAGGACCGCTGCGCCTTCGCCGTCGCCGTCATCAAGGCGTGCCGCGCGGCCACCGCGCCGAACTTCACGATCGGCATCCGCCTGTCGCAGTGGAAGCAGCAGGACTTCACCGCACGCCTCGCGCCGACTCCGGACGAACTGGGCGTGTGGCTCGGCGCGCTCGTCGACGCCGGCGCCGATTTCCTGCACTGCTCGCAGCGCCGCTTCTGGGAGCCGGAGTTCGAAGGCTCGGATCTCAACTTCGCCGGATGGGCCAAGAAGCTCACGGGCAAGCCCGTCATCACCGTCGGCTCCGTCGGCCTCAGCGGCGAGTTCGTCGGCGCCTATCGTGGTGAAAGCTCGCAACCGGCGTCGCTCGAAGAGCTGGAGCGCCGCCTCGACCGCGGGGACTTCGATCTCGTCGCCGTCGGCCGCGCGCTGCTCGTGGATCCGGCCTGGGCCGTGAAGGTGCGCGACGACCGCCACGACGAACTCATGTCCTTCAGCCCCGCCGCGCTGAAGACGCTGTCGTGACGCGCCGCGATCGTCGTCTTGGCGCCGGCGCCCTCGTGGCGCTGGCGTTGGCGGGCCTTGCCGTTACGGCGCCCGCGCGCGCGGCGCCGCCTCCGGCGAAGCCGCTCACGATGGCCGACATCCTCGCGGCCTCCGCCCCGTCGGACTGGCGCACGCCCGATCCCGCAAACCTCATGTATCTCGACCTCGCGGCCGGACGCGTGGTGATCGAACTTGCGCCCGAGATGGCGCCGAAGACGATCGGCAACATCAAGACGCTCGTGCGCGCCAACTATTTCGACGGTCTCGCGATCCTGCGCGTGCAGGAGAACTACGTCGTCCAGTGGGGCGATCCCGCGCCGGACGACGCCAAGCGCCCGCTCGGCGCCGCCGCGTCCACCATCCCCGCCGAATTCCAGCGCCCGCGCGCCGGCGCGCCCGCGTTCACGCGCCTGCCCGACAAGGACGGCTACGCCCGCGAAGTCGGGTTCGTGCAGGGCTTTCCCGCCGGCCGGGACCGCAAAGACGTGTGGCTCGCCCACTGCCCTGGCGCCGTCGGCGTCGGCCGCGACACCGCGCCCGACAGCGGCGCCGGCACGGAGCTCTACGCGGTGATCGGCCATGCCCCGCGCAACCTCGATCACAACGTCACGATCGTCGGCCGCGTGCTGCAGGGCATGTCGCTCCTGACCACGCTGCCGCGCGGCACGGGCCCGCTCGGCTTCTACGAAACGCCGGATCAGCGCACGCCGATCGTCCGCGTCCGCCTCGCCGCCGACCTGCCGCAGAGCGAGCGCACGCCGATCGAGGTGCTGCGCACGGACACGGCCACCTTCACCGCCCTCGTCGAAGCGCGGCGCAACCGGCGCGACGAATGGTACGTCCGCCCGGCGGGCTACATCGATCTGTGCAACGTGCCGATCCCGGTGCGCGCGCCGCCGAAACCCTAGAGGCGCGGCGCGCCGCCCGTCACTTCCAGGTCGCGACGGCCTGCTGTGCTTGCGTATTGGAGGGCCGCGCGACGAGGCCGGACTGGCTCATCGTCACCTGGTAGCTCGCGCCGTCGGCCATCGGCATGTAGGCGCCGCTGCCATAGAGCGTGTCCACCACCGGCACCGTCTTGCCGTACTCCTGAGCCAGCGCCCAAAGGTCCAGGCCGGGATTGGCCGCCAGCTGATGCACGCTGCGCGGCGCCGTGCGCTCCGCCGCGACGTCGGCATAGCGGCCGGACAGGCGCTCGAGCCGGTAGCTGGCGTCGAGACCGACGACATTGGCCCACGGCTTCCACTTCAGCACGCGCGCGTCGAGCTGCCACTGGTCGCCGAGGATCTCGTACTCCTTCGCCGACAGGTCGGCCTGGCGCACCGTCGCGATGTAGGCCTGCGGCCCGGTTTGACGTAGCGTAATCTCCGCCACGGGCTGTTCGTAGGACAGGCGCTGATAGGTCTGGATGTTGAGCCCCAGAAGGCCGACCGCCGCCCCCGCGCCGAGCAGCGCCGAGCCGCTCACCGCGCGCACGACCCCGCCGAGGGGCGATTTGAACAGCCGCACGACGCCGCCGATCACCAGCAGGGCGCCGAGCAGCCCGAGCACCGCCGGCGCGATCCAAATGAGATTGGCCTGGTCCATTGCGATCTGCCCCTCTGCGCCCGACATGGCCTGCGCACACGTGCGACGGGCGTGTCTCTGTCGTGTTCGTCATATCGCGGCGCTGGCGACCTCGCCAGTCGGCGGCGCCGTTGGCGGCAGGCCGCTCGAGGCCCCAAACTCTTTGCTTCGGCGCCGGACGGATCGCGGCGCCAACAGGCGATTTCGTGGGGCGCGGCGCAAGGCGCGTGCGACTGAACAAAAACAACGCGTGGTTGAGCAGAGCTAAATGTATCGCCTCTGAAAGGCAGAACCCCTAGCCGGTTTCCCGACTAGGGGTTCCTACAGGCCCCGCTCGCAGGCTGGGTGGGGGACGCACGCAAGGCCTGCCTCTGAAAGCGAAAGGCGATGCGAATCTTGCAGCGCCCCCGCTAATCCCGCGAAGATCATGAAGCAAAAACGGTGCGACGCAAGTCACTGTTGGTCGCACCACTGCTCCATCATGCTCGTCTTCCGAGCGTCACCAAACTGTTACAACCGTCCGCACGACGCTGCAATCCGTCTGTTTCACTTCGCTTTTGGAGCGCCCGTCTTTTCCGGCTCGGCGTCCGCCGACAAAAGAATAGCTAACCAGCGCGTCGACCGGAATTGCGCCAACGCGATCATGGCCATGACCGTCAGCGGGGCCGAAAGGAACGCGCCGGCGATGCCCCACAGCGCGCCCCAGACCGCCAGTGACGCAAGGACGACCAGCGCGCTGAGATTCAGGCTGTCGCCCATCATCCGGGGCTGCACGATGTTGCCGATGAAGAATTGCCAAAAGCCGACGCCGAACGCGACCAGCGCCACGGACCCGAGATCGGGAAACTGGACCAGCGCAAAAACCGTCGGAAGGATCGTCGCAATGATCGAGCCGATGGTCGGAATGAAATTCAGGAAGAAGATCAGGAAACTCCAGAACAAGGCATTCTCGAGTCCGATCAGAAGGAGCGTCACATAGGTCAAGACGCTGATAATCAAACTGATGATCGTCTGGACCCAGAGATAAGTCTCCATCGAGCGCCGCATCCGCGTAAGTACGTCCTGCGCGCTGCGCCGGCGTTCCGGATCGGGAAAGATCGCATCGAGTTTGGCCGGGAACGAGCTCGCGGCCGCGAAAATGAACGCCAGATAGAGCAGGATGAACACCACATCGCCGAGCGCGCTTTGCGCGCCCAGTGCAGCCTCGCCGAGCCAGTGGTCGATGCTGAAGCGCTCTGCCAGTTGGCGGGCGGTGGGCGGCGGGGCCGAAATCTCGGCCATGCGGTAGGCGTCGGCGATCAGGGCGTCGAGGCGCGTCTGATACGCGTCCCATTGCGCGCCCATCGCGGTCACGTTGGTGACGAAGAGCCAGATCGCCACGCCCGTCAGGCCCGCCACCAGCAGGCCGCCGGCCACCAGTCCGAGGCGCCGGTCCAAGCGCGCCTTGCGCTCGAGCCAGCTGGCGATGCCGCCGACGCCGAGCCACAACAGGGCGGCCAGGGCGAACTGGGTCAGCACGTTGCGGCCGAAATAGAGCCCCGTCGCCACGACCGCGGTCGCGATGATCATCAGGGCGGCTTTGCTGGCGCGATCCACGGCACTCTCCCTCCGGGCCGGTCCACCACGCCGGCCCCGCACATCCTGTTCTAGCGCGCCCGGCGAGAAGGTCTGCGTTAACGCCCGAGCGGTTAGCTCGGTCCGGCCCGGAACAGAAAGTCGTCGGAGCGTCGGAATGTCGCGGAACGCCAAGCCCCTCACCGTCCGCATGTCGGCCAGTTTCGCCGGCCTGCGCCCGTTGACCGCCCTGACGGCCTGCGCCGCGCTCTCCGCCTGGGCCAATCCGGCCCTCGCGCGGACCGAGACCGCCCCGGCGCTCCTCGAGGTCGAGGCGCCGATGCCGCCGCCCCACATCCAGCCCGCCAACGCCAACGACCGGGCCCCGACGGCGCCCGACCACACCGCGGCCCCCTCGCCCGGCGCGCCGCCGCGGCGCGCTTGATCGACTCCCCATAGCGGCCTAGGCCTCCGGCGTTCTCACCCTGGAAGGCCTCATGTCCGTCGATCTCGTCCCGGTCCGCCGGGCCCTCATTTCCGTATCCGACAAGACGGGCCTTCTCGACCACGCGCGCGCCCTGGCCGGAGCGGGCGCGGAGCTGATCTCCACTGGCGGCACCCGCGCCGCGATCGCCGCGGCGGGTCTCGCCGTGCGCGACGTCAGCGACCTGACCGGCTTCCCCGAGATGATGGACGGCCGCGTGAAGACGCTGCACCCGATGGTGCATGGCGGCCTGCTCGCGCTGCGCGACGCGCCCGAGCACGTGGCCGCGATGGAAGCGCACGGCATCGGCGCGATCGATCTGCTCTACGTCAATCTCTACCCCTTCGAGGCCACCGTCGCGCGCGGCGCCGCTTTCGACGACTGCATCGAGAACATCGACATCGGCGGCCCCGCCATGATCCGCGCGGCGTCAAAGAACTACGGCTGGGTCGCGGTTTGTACGGACGCGGACGATGTGGCCCAATCCCTCGCGGAAATCGCGGAAAAGGGTGGCACGACGCTCGCGCTGCGCAAGAAGCTCGCGGCGAAGGCGTTCGCGCGCACGGCCGCCTACGACGCCGCGATCTCGACCTGGTTCGCCGATGCGATCGGCGTCGAGACGCCGACATGGCGCGCGCTCGGCGGGCGCCTCCGGCAAGGCCTGCGCTATGGCGAGAACCCGCACCAGCATGCCGCGTTCTACGTCACCGCCGAGCAGCGCCCCGGCGTCGCCACCGCGCGCCAGGTGCAGGGCAAGGAGCTCTCCTACAACAACATCAACGACACCGACGCCGCCTACGAACTCGTCGCGGAGTTCGATCCGGCCGCGTCCGCGGCGGTGGCCATCATCAAGCACGCCAATCCCTGCGGCGTCGCCGTCGGCGCGGACCTGAAGGCGGCGTACGCCAAGGCGCTGGCCTGCGATCCGGTGTCGGCGTTCGGCGGCATCGTCGCCGTCAACCGCAAGCTCGATCGCGCGGCCGCCGAGGCGATCGCGGAGATCTTCACCGAAGTCGTGATCGCGCCGGATGCGGACGAGGACGCGATCGCCGTCTTCGCGAAGAAGAAGAACCTGCGCCTCCTGCTGGCCGGCGGCCTGCCCGACGTGCGCCAGCCCGGCCTCGGCGTGAAGACCGTCGCCGGCGGCTTCCTCGTGCAGAACCGCGACATCGGCAAGATCGGGCCGGACGATCTCAAGATCGTCACCAGGCGCGCGCCGACACCCGCCGAAATCGCGGACATGCTGTTCGCTTTCACCGTGTGCAAGCACGTGAAGTCGAACGCGATCGTCTACGCCAAGGACGGCCAGACCGCCGGCATCGGCGCCGGCCAGATGAACCGCCGCGACAGCGCACGGATCGCCGCTGTGCGCGCGCGCGAAAGCGCCGAGATGGCGAAGCTGCCGCAATCCCTCACTGTCGGTTCGGCCTGCGCCTCCGATGCGTTCTTTCCGTTCGCGGATGGCCTGATCCAGGCCGCCGAAGCCGGCGCCACGGCGATCATCCAGCCCGGCGGCTCGATCCGCGACGACGAGGTGATCGCCGCCGCCGACGCGGCCGGCCTCGCGATGGCGTTCACCGGGATGCGCCACTTCCGGCACTGACGGCGCGCCGCGCCACCGCCGCGGCATCGCTGCCAAGGGTCCAGTCGCGCCGTCATCCACGGCGCGCCGAAGGCGCGACGGGATCCAGGAGATCAGACACGCCGCTCAGAGGCGTCATCCTCGACCACGCGCAGCGTGGTCGGGATCCAGCGACGGAGCTGCTGCCTCTGGATCCCCGGCGCGCCTTCGGCGCACCGAGGATGACGGATCAGGAACGGCCGCGCGCGCCTACCCCACCCACCGGAACCGCCCGGCCATCGGCCAGGCGAACAGCACGTCCTCGAGTTGCGATCCCGCACTGATATTGTGCACGATGAGCGGTCGCCCGCTTGCGGTCGTGCGCGTCGAGACGACGCCGATGTGCGGCAGGCCCGAGCCCGTCAGCCGCCACGACACCACGTCGCCAGCGAGAAAATCGGCCTGCGCCGTCGACAGCGGCAGCCGCGCGCCGCGGCGGGTGAAGAAGCGTTCGAGATTGAGCACGCGGCGGTGATCGATGTTGCGGTCCGGCCGCTTCAGTCCCCACGCCTGCGGATAGGCGGCGAAGGCGCGCCGCATGTCCTCGTGCACCAGGACCTGCAGATCGATCCCGGCGTTCCGAAAGGCGCGGACCACGACGTCCGCGCACACGCCGCGATCGTCCGGCACGTCGCCCATCGGGTAGCCGATGACGCGGTAGGCGGGATCGTAGATCTCCGGCTTGAGCGTGCGCGCCTCGGCGCCTTGCGCCACGGCGAGCGCGAAGGGAAGCTGCGGGGCGGGCCGCGGCGGCGCGGCCGGCTGCTGCGCAAGCGCGCGGGCGGGGATCGCGGCGGCGAAGGCGAACAGCAGGGCGTCACGGCGGCGCATGAACGAAGCTTCGGCGCGGGCGGCGGCGGGGCGATGACGCAAAGGAGGCGGAAATGCGAACGGTCCTCATCACCGGCGCCAATCGCGGCATCGGGCTTGCGCACACGCGGCGCTTCCTGGCCCGCGACGTGCGGGTCTTCGCCACCGCGCGTCTGCCCTCGGAGGCGGGCGATCTCGAGGCGCTCGGGCGCGCCCATCCGGACCGCCTTACGATCCTGCGGTTCGACGCGCGCGATCCGCAGGGCCCCGCGGGTCTGAAGCAGGCGCTCGGCGATCAGCCGATCGATCTTTTGTTGAACAATGCCGGCCTCGGCGATCGCCACGGCTTCGGCGCGATCGACGCCACCACCTTCATGGACGTCATGGCGGTGAACACGCTCGCGCCGCTGCTCGTCGCACAGGCGCTGGCCGAAAACGTCGCCGCCTCGTCGCGCCGCCTGATCGCCAACCAGTCCAGCCAGCTCGGCTCGATCGCCGACGCCAGCGGCGGCGCCTACGCCTACCGCGCCTCGAAAGCCGCGCTCAACATGATCACGAAGGCGCTGGCCACGGATCTGCGCGCCCGCGGCGTCACGGTGCTGGCGCTGCATCCCGGCTGGGTGCGCACGCGCATGGGCGGCGCCAACGCGCCCGTCGACGTCGACGCGTGCGTGGCCGGACAGCAGGCCATCTTCGACGGCGCGGGCCCCGCCGACAGCGGCAAGTTCTTCAATTACGACGGCAAACCGATCCCCTGGTGAGACGCGTTCGGAGGCGCCCTAACGGCGCCCGCGGTTCGACCAAAGCCGCACGCGCCGTGGCGAATTGCACCGTGCGCGCACGCCACAATCGGCGCATGCTCGCCGCGCTTGCGTGTCTCCCGCACGAGATGAGGACCACCATGGCAGGGACGAAAACGACCACCGCGCCGCGCGCGACGCCAAAGCCGCCCCCCCGCGCCGAAGGCGCCACGCGCGTCGACGTACTGATCGTCGGCGCCGGCATTTCGGGGATCGGCGCCGCGTGGCGCCTCAAACGTCAGTGCCCGGACAAAAGCTTCGTCGTGCTGGAGGCGAAGGAGACGTTCGGCGGGACGTGGACGACGCATACCTATCCCGGCATCCGCAGCGACAGCGATCTCTACACCTTCGGCTACGAGTTCAAGCCGTGGGTGGGCCCGCCGATCGCGACGGCGGAGGAAATCCTCACCTACATGCGCGAGGTGATCGACGAGAGCGATCTGGGCGCCCACATCCGCTACGGCCACCGCATCGAAAGCGCCGCGTGGTCCTCCGCCGAACAGCGCTGGACGGTGCGCGCCCGCACCGCCGACGGCGCCGAACAGGTGTTCTCCGCCGGCTTCCTGTGGATGTGCCAGGGCTACTACGCCCACGACCAGGGCTACACGCCCGAATGGCCCGGCATGGACGCCTATGGCGGCCGCATCGTGCATCCCCAGACCTGGCCCGCCGATCTCGACCTTACGGGCAAGCGCGTGCTGGTGATCGGCTCCGGCGCCACGGCCGCGACCGTCGTTCCCGCGATCGCGGGAACATGCGCGCACGTCACGCTGCTGCAGCGCTCGCCCACCTATTTCATCCCCGGCCGCAACGCGAACGATCTCGCCACGCAGCTGCGCCAACTCGAGATCGACGAGACCTGGATCCACGAGATCGTGCGCCGCAAGGTGCTGTTCGATCAGGCCGAGTTCACGCGCCGCGCGCGCGAGGAGCCGGAGGCCGTGAAGCAGGAGCTGCTGGCCGGCGTCGCCGCGCTTCTGCCCGAGGGCTACGATGTCGCCACCCATTTCACGCCGCGCTACCGCCCCTGGCGCCAGCGCATCGCCTTCGTGCCCGATGGCGATCTCTTCCAGGGCGTCGCGAGCGGCGCGGCCAGCGTCGTCACCGGCGAGATCGAGCGCTTCACCAGATCCGGCGTGCAGCTGAAATCCGGCGAGGTGCTGGAGGCCGACGTCATCATCACCGCCACCGGCTTCAATCTCTGCGCCGATGGCGGCATCGCGTTGTCCGTGGACGGACGTTCGGTGAAACTCTCCGACACCGTCACCTATCGCGGCATGATGTTCACCGGCCTGCCGAATTATCTGTGGGTGTTCGGCTATTTTCGCGCCAGCTGGACGCTGCGCGTCGATCTGCTCGCCAAGTTCGTGTGCCGCCTGCTCGCGCACATGGACGCGCGCGGCGCCCATGCCGTCGAGGTCAAGCTGCCGCCGGAGGACGCGTCCGCGCCGCTCGGCCCCTGGATCGACGAGGAGGACTTCAATCCCGGCTACATCCAGCGCGGCGCGCACCTTTTGCCGAAATGCGGCCCCAAGCCGGAATGGCGCCACACGCAGGACTACTGGCGCGAAAAGGACGACATCCCCGCGATCGATCTGGACGGGCCGGAATTCGTGTATTCGTGAGGGCGAGGCCTTACCGTCGCCGCGACAGCGGCGGGACTTCGCGCTGGTCGATCCGATCGACGACATAGATCGGGAAGCGGCGTTCCTATTTCAGGGTCGCACGCCGTTCGAGTTCCGCAGCGACTCCTTCCAGACGGGCGCGAATGTCGTCATTTTTCGCCCAATACCCTGCGCCCATCTCGAACACCGCCAGGAGAAGATCGTCTCCCGAAAGGCCCGCAGTGCGCGCCAAGAAGACGCGCAAATCCCGCGCGGCCTCGCGCGCCTCCTCCCCGTGGAAACCAGCGACAATTTGGGCGACTCCGCTGTCGAAACTCCCGAACTGGTACCCGAAATCCTGATGGATGAGCGCAGAAAGACGGTCGAGTCCGCGCGCGACTTTGCTCGCGATCACGACGCACTCGTCGTCGTCGGATTCTTCGCTCATGGAAATTTCTCCCTCGGGTCCAATGGAAACGCCGTGACGACAAGGAACCGCTCGGGCGTCCATGGCGCATGAACGATCACGACACGAGCAACGTTCGTGGGAGAGGCGACGCGATGACCTAATGCCGCGGACGCCGCCCGCAAGGACATCTTGCTTCGCCGCTATCCTGAGCGCGTGAGCGCCGCGATGTCCTCGTTACGACCGTCTATTCGATCGATCACGTTCAGAAAAATCGCGCGCAACGCCAATGGATCCGAGATGTACCAGCTCGCGCCCAGCGCGTTGAACGTGGAAGGGAGAACGGCGTCGTCCAACGCCAAGAAACTCAGGATGTCCGCACGCAATTGAACCTTTGCGGGCGCGCTGAAATCAGAGAGAATATCGCCAATAAAGTCGGGAGAGCTCATGAACTCCTCCCAAGCGTAGGGTTCGAAATAGGCGAGAAAACTATTCAGCATGTCGGTCATTTCGCGCGCCTCGATCTAAAGCGGACTATCGGGAAAGACGTCAAAATCAAAGTCCTGACTCGTCCTATTTCTGGTTCGCGCGACGTTCGAGCTCCGCAGCGACGCCTTCCAATCGTCCACGGATATCGTCGTTGAACGCCCAATATCCCGCGCCGAGTTTAAAAATGCCGTCGAGCAGATCAGCGTCGCGCGTTGCGGCGAGAAACGCACGTATATCTCGAGCCGCTTCGCGTGCCTCCTCGCCATGGAACCCCGAGACAACGGCGGCGACGCCATCGTCGAAACTTGGGTACTGAACCCCGAAGGATTGGTGGATCAGCGCGAAGAAGCGCCTCATCCCTTTAGGAATATAGCTCCGCACGACGATGAAATCGTCGCGCTCGTCTGAAGGGTCGTTGGTCATGGAAACCTCTCGGCGGGGTCCGAAGGGAACGCGCTGATGACGAGCAAGCGATCCGGCGTCCAAGGGGCGTGGACAATGACAACAGTTGCAAAGTTCGTTGCCACCGGTTGATTTGCGCCGCGCACCCAAACACGGCCGACTGCCTTGTTGAATTCCGATGTGATCGCGACTGGATCTTTTATGACTCCACTTTGGACGAGCTCGACGACTGCTGCATTGCTGGACAGGGTCGCATTGACAATTTTCTCTGCTGCTTGAACGGAAGAGAATGTGCTTGCGGCAGGAATTCTTTCGAGGAGAAGCCGTCGCTGGAGAAACGCATCCGATTTGCCAACGTGACGCAAGATCGTGTGGCCGCCCAGCACCTCGTCACGGGCAAGCTCACCTTGTAGCCCGGCTTGGGCGATGCACGTTCCGCCGCATCCGCCGTCCCAATCCCGAAAATCGCCCCGAGGTCGGGCTCAGGCGGCGAGCGAGGCGGCGCTTGTGGATCATCGGATCCCGCCGGAGATCGACGCCGCGGATGCGCGCTCGGCGTGCCGGATCCGTCGATCGTCCACTGCCCGCCTTCGCGATAGCCGGCCGGCACGCGCGGCTGGTCGGGGCGGTACTTCAGCTCGTAGCTGAGCGCTTCGATCCGGCGCTGCGCGAGCGCCAGACGCAGTGCGACGATCGCGGTGTGCGCCCGCGCGAGCGCGAGGCGGTACTCCAGATGATCGGCATATTCCGTCCACTCGTCCTCACGCGCGCCTCGATCCATGCAGCGCCTCCGGTTCGCACCGGGATCAGGCTAGGCGCGGCGGGAGGTTGGTCGGATTGGCGGGGGGAGAGACGGCGGGCGGTGGGACTCATCTTCCCCCGCCTGCGGGGGAAGTGGCCCGAAGGGCCGAAGGGGGGCGTGGAGAGGTGCGCCAACGCCCCCCTCAGGCGCGTGCCGCGCCAGCTCCCCCGCAGGCGGGGGAGCATGTGCGCCCCCGCCCCAAGTCGTTAATTGCGTGTCAACACGAACACGCCTACAAACACCGCTGCCGCGCGCGCCGGTCCGACTCCGGCCCTTAGGGGCGCTCCCCTTCGCGCTTGCGATGTCTCAACCCTCTTGAGGACGATCGCTCATGCCGTCGCTCGATACGTTCAAAGCCCGCCGGGAACTCACCGTCGGCGCCAAAACCTATGTCTATTATTCGCTCGAAGCCGCGTCGCAGAACGGCCTGGGAGACATCTCCCGCCTGCCCGTCTCGCTGAAGGTGCTGCTCGAGAACCTGCTGCGGAAGGAAGACGGCTGGGCCGTCAAGGCCGAGGACATCAAGGCCGTCGCCGCCTGGCTCACCAACAAGGGCGCGGTGGAGCACGAGATCGGCTTCACGCCGGCGCGCGTGCTGATGCAGGACTTCACCGGCGTGCCGGCCGTCGTGGACCTCGCCGCCATGCGCGACGCCACCGCCAAGCTCGGCGCTGATCCCAAAAAAGTGAACCCGCTCGTCCCCGTCGATCTCGTGATCGACCACTCGGTGATGGTGGATTATTTCGGCAAGGGCGACAGCTTCGGCAAGAACGTCGGCCTCGAGTATCAGCGCAACGGCGAGCGCTACCAGTTCCTGCGCTGGGGCTCGGGCGCGTTCGACAATTTCCGCGTCGTGCCGCCGGGCACGGGCATCTGCCACCAGGTCAATCTGGAATATCTGGCGCAGACGATTTGGACCGCCGAGGATGGCGGCAAGACGGTCGCCTACCCCGATACGCTCGTCGGCACCGACAGCCATACCACGATGATCAACGGCCTCGCCGTGCTCGGCTGGGGCGTCGGCGGCATCGAAGCGGAAGCGGCCATGCTGGGCCAGCCGATCTCGATGCTCATCCCCGAAGTCATCGGCTTCAAGCTCACCGGCAAGCTGCCCGCCGGCGCGACGGCGACGGACCTCGTCCTCACCGTCACGCAGATGCTCCGCAAGAAGGGCGTGGTCGGCAAGTTCGTCGAGTTCTACGGCGACGGCCTCGATTCCATGTCGCTCGAAGATCGCGCGACGATCGCCAACATGGCGCCGGAGTACGGCGCGACGTGCGGGTTCTTCCCCGTAGACGGCGACACGCTGGCGTTCCTGAAAACCTCGGGCCGCGCGGCCGATCGCGTCGCGCTCGTGGAGGCCTACGCCAAGGCGAACATGATGTGGCGCCCGGATCTGCCGGAGCCGGTGTTCACCGACACGCTCAGCCTCGACATCTCCACCGTCGAGCCGTCGCTGGCCGGCCCGAAGCGCCCGCAGGACCGCGTGCCGCTCGCGAACGCCGCGCAGAGCTTCACGGGCGGGCTCGAGAAGGAGTTCGGCGTCGGCGCCGACAAGGCCGGCGTCGCCGTGCCGGTCGCGGGCAAGGACTTCACGCTGGCGCACGGCGCCGTCGTGATCGCCGCGATCACCAGCTGCACCAACACGTCCAACCCCTCCGTCATGCTCGGCGCGGGCCTCCTGGCCCGCAACGCGCGGCGCAAGGGCCTCACGGTGAAGCCGTGGGTGAAGACCTCGCTCGCCCCGGGTTCGCAGGTGGTCACGGACTATCTCGCGAAAGCGGGCGTGCAGGACGATCTCGACGCGCTCGGCTTCAACCTCGTCGGCTACGGTTGCACGACCTGCATTGGCAACTCGGGCCCGCTGCCGGATGAAATCTCCGCGGCGATCAAGGAAGGCGATCTCGTCGCGGCGGCGGTGCTCTCGGGCAACCGCAACTTCGAGGGCCGCGTGAACCCCGATACGCGCGCCAACTATCTCGCCTCGCCGCCGCTCGTCGTGGCGTACGCGCTGGCGGGCACGATGGCGCTCGATCTCACGAAGGACGCCATCGGCGTCGGCTCGGACGGCAAGCCCGTCTATCTCGCCGACATCTGGCCGAGCGCGGCGGAAATCGCCGAGGTGGTGCGCACCTGCGTGACGCCGGACATGTTCTCCGGCCGCTATTCCGACGTGTTCAAGGGCGACAGCCACTGGCAGTCGATCAGGACCGGCGGCGGCCAGACGTACCAGTGGGACATGACCAGCACCTACGTGCAGAACCCGCCCTATTTCGAGGGCATGTCGATGACGCCCACACCGCCGACCGACATCGTCGGCGCCAACGTGCTCGCGCTGTTCGGGGACTCGATCACCACCGATCACATCTCCCCGGCCGGCGACATCAAGGCCTCCTCGCCCGCCGGCGCCTATCTCACGGCGCACCAGGTGGCGAAGGTCGACTTCAACTCCTACGGCGCGCGCCGCGGGAACCATGAAGTGATGATGCGCGGCACGTTCGCGAACATCCGCATCAAGAACTCGATGCTCCCGGGCGTCGAAGGCGGCGTGACGAAGCATGTCGGCACCGGCGAGACGCTGCCGATTTACGACGCCGCGATGCGCTACATCGCGGAGAAGAAGCCGCTCGTGATCTTCGCCGGCAAGGAATACGGCACCGGCTCGTCGCGCGACTGGGCGGCGAAAGGCACGCGCCTCCTGGGCGTGCGCGCGGTCATCGCCGAGAGCTTCGAGCGCATCCACCGCTCGAACCTGATCGGCATGGGCGTGATGCCGCTGCAGTTCGTCGACGGCCTCTCCTGGAAAGAGCTCGGTCTCACCGGCGACGAGACCGTGACGATCGAAGGCGTCGCATCGCTCAAGCCGCGCCAGATGATCGACGTGACGATCACGGACAAATCCGGCGCGAGCCGGACGATCAAAGTCCGGTGCCGGATCGATACCGACAACGAGCTCGACTATTTCAACAATGGCGGGATCCTGCACTACGTGCTGCGCAATCTCGTGAAGGCGGCTTAAGGCCACTGCGCCCATCTTCCCCCGCCTGCGGGGGAAGTGGCCCGCAGGGCCGAAGGGGGGCGTCGTGGCCCATCTCCACGCCCCCCTCAGGCGCGTGCCGCGCCAGCTCCCCCGCAGGCGGGGGAGCATGGGCCGCCTTCAATGCGCCCCTGAAAACACCACCGGGATCAGGCTCGCCACCAACAGCGCCGCCATCACGCCGTTGAACACCCGGAACGACCCCGGCGACGACAACACGCGCCGCAGCTGCGTGCCGATGGCGGTCCACACGCCCACGCTCGGCAGATTGATCGCGCCGAACACCACCGCGATGATCAGCAGCGTCATGACCGGGATGCCGGCGTCGGTCGTCGGCGCGTAGACCGAGAGCGCCGTCAGCGCCATCGTCCAGGCTTTCGGGTTCACCCACTGAAACGCCGCCGCCTGCAGGAAGGTCAGCGGCGTCGCGCGCGCGGCGCCTTCGGCGTTGGGCGGCGGGGCCTTCGCGATCTTCCACGCGAGATAGAGCAGATACGCCGCGCTCACGACCTTCAGCACCGTGTGCAGCTCGGGGACCGCCGAGAATGCCTGCGCGAGCCCGGCGCCGACGATCACGATCATGGCCGTGAAGCCGATCGACACGCCCAGCAGATGCGGGATCGTCCGGGCGAAGCCGAAATTCGCGCCCGACGTCATCAGCATGAGATTGTTCGGCCCCGGCGTGATCGAGGACACGAACGCGAAGCCCGCGAGGGCAAGGATCAGATCGTAGCTCATGGACGCAATATTGCGCCGCCGAGAGGCGAATAGGCTTGCAAATATCTCCGTCCAGATCGAATTTCTCGCAATCCATGACCGAACTCGACGACATAGACCACCGAATATTGCGCGCACTCAGCGACGACGGGCGCATCAGCAATCTCGACCTTGCGGCCCGCGTCGGGCTTTCGCCCTCCGCCTGCCTGCGCCGCGTGCAGGCGCTGGAGCGGTCCGGCGTCATTCGCGGCTACCGCGCCGTGATCGACCCGGCCGCCAGCGGCGGCGGCTTCCTGGCCTATGTGCTCGTCGGCCTCTCGCGGCACACCCGCGCCGAGCAGCGCGCTTTCGAGGCCGCGATCGCCACCGCGCCGCAGGTCCGCGAGTGCCACAACGTCACCGGGACGTTCGAGTATCTCCTGCGAATCGAGGTGTCGGATTTGGCGGCCTACAAGCACTTCCACACCGAGATCCTCGGCGCCCTGCCCCAGGTGACGACGATCACGTCCTACATCGTCATGGGCAGCCCGAAGGACGAGCGCGCGTGAGGCCGGTGCGGCGCGGCGTGCGCCCCGCGATTGACCCGGCCACGCGCGGCCCTCTAGCTCATCGCATGACCCTGATCCGCCTTCTGACGATCGCCGCCCTCCTCGCCGCCACGGCGCCGGCGCCGGCGCAGGCCCAGCGCGTGCGCGAGACGATCGCCGACACGCGCCGCGGCGAACGCCCGCCGCCGCGCGAGGTCCGCAACGACCGCGGTGAGCGCACCGTGACCACAACGTCCGACGCGACGGCGCAGGCGGCGGCGGCTTCGCGCGCGTCGCCGCAGGTCAGCACGGTCGTGATCGTCGACGCGATCATCGCCCCGCGGGTGGAGCGGGAGACGCCGCCGGGGCCGCATCGGCCGGGGGCGCCGCCGGGGCCGGCTCCGGGCTCGCAGGCGGGGTCGGCGGGGCCGTCCGCGCCGGCGCCGGGGTTCTGGGCGCGGCTCTGGGGGCGGCCGGCGCCGGAGACGACGCCAACGGGCCCGGCGTCAGCGCCGCCGTCGTCTCCGCCGCGGTGACGACCGCATCCGCCAGCGGCGGCGCCAGCGCCGCATAGTCGAGCGCCGTCAGCCCGTAGGCCCAGGGGCCGATGCGGGCATTGAGCGCCTGCGCTTCGGCCTCGGCCGTGGGAGACGTCGCGCGGGCGCCGAGCTTCACCCAATAGAGATCGCCGCGCACGAACAGCTCGGCGTCGATGGCGAGGCCGTCGGTCGTGTAGAGGATCGCCCGCGCGGACGGCGCGCCGGTGATCGAAGGCGCGGGCGCAACGTCGATCGGATTGAGCGCGCCGAGCGCGGCGGCCACGGCGCTCGGGCGCATGCCGCCGGCCAACGGCTTGCCCGACAGCGGACGCCCCAGCTGGAACGCGACGATCTCGGCGTCGGGCCGCACCACCGCGTACCCCGCGCCGACCGGAGGCGCGACGTCCACGCGCGCGATCCGCGCCGACGGGATGGCGTAAGGCGTGAGATCGAGCCACGCGGACGCCTCGCGCAGGTTCGGCAGCGCGAGCGAGCCCGCCCACACCTGCGGCTCGGCGTTGCGGCGCAGATACTGCCGGTCCGAGAAGCTCGACAGCACGAGATTGGCGAGCAGCGCGCCCTGCGCGTCCTGCACCTGCAGGCGCACGCCGGCGCCGCCCTGCGCGGGATCGTCGACGCCGAGGCGCGCGTGCTTTTTCGGATCGCGCGTGAGCGGCCGATCTGCCGAGAGCGCCGCGAGCTTCTTGGTGAACTCGTCCATCCGATCGACCTTGATCGGATAGGCGCCGCGATCGGTCATCGTCCACCCCTTCGGGGTTTTCGCGATCCGGTACGTGCCTTCGCGCGTGACGATGATGATCGCCTGCGCGGCCTCGGGGCGCGCGGCGAAATCCGGCGCGACGAGGCCGATCGCCGGCGGCGGCTTGAGCTTGGCCGCGTCCCAGCCGACGACGAACCACGCCGCGATGGCGAGCACGACGGCGAGCGCGATCGTCCAGGCCGCGGCGCCGCGGCGCTCGCGCGCGAGAACAGCGGTCATGGCGTCCTCCGTGGCGCTTTGCGGTCGACGCGCCGCATGCGCAGCCAGAACACGACGAGGCCGATCAGCGCGACGAGCACGGGCGGCGCCCAGACGTCGAGCAGCACGACGAGGCGTTCGCGGCGCTCCACTTCCTGCCGCGCCGCGCGTTCGATGCTGCGCAGCTCGGCGCGCATGTCATCGGCGCGGCGCTGGATGCGTTCGAACTCCGCGATCTCGGCGGCGCTCGGCTCGGCGTCGGTGGCGCGCGCGAGGCGCAGCTGCGCGAGACGCGCATCGACGGTCGCAAGATCCTGTTCCAGGCGCGCCTGCGCGGCCTTGCGGGTGGCGAGCGCGGCGCGGGTGACGTCGTCGAGCGCGGAGAGACGGCGCAGGCTCGGCGCGCGCGAGCGCAGGCTCACGAGTTCGTCGGAGCCGCCCAACACGTCGATCGCGTTGAGCAGGAAGCTCGCATTGTCGCGCGCGGGGCCGGTGCGCGGATCGACATAGAGCCGGTCGTCGAGCGTATCGACGTCCGCCAGCACGACGACTTCCGCGCGCGAGACGGCGCGCTTCAGGGGCGCGGTGGAGGCGAAGGCGGACGGCAGCGCTCCGGACACGCGCGCCGCGACCGTCTCGACACGATCGGCGCTGCGCCACGCGGCGAGAATGTCCTGCGACGACGGCGCGGCGGCGGCCACGGCGGGCGGCGCGCGCAACGTGTCCCGCGTGGTCTGCAACAGCGGCGTGACGGTGACGCCGGCCGGCGGCGTCCACAGAAGCGCGCCCGCCGCGAGCAGGTTCACCGGGCGTCGCAGCGCCGCGGTAACGACGTCGTCGCGGGCGATGCGCTCCGGCGTGACCTCGAAGAACAGCGGATTGGGCGGGGCGCCGGCGGTGAGCGGCAGCGCGGCGGCGCGGTCCATCACGATGTCCGGCGTGACCGAAACGCCCCAGGCGCCGAGCAGCTTGTCGAGCTGTGACGCCGCGGGCGGCGGCGCCATCGTGGCGTCGAGCGGCGTGGCGCCGGCGGCGAGCACCGCCGCGGGATCGACGGCGATCACCGCCCGCCCCTTCGCCATCACGAACTGATCGAGCGCGACGAGCTGCGCTTCGTTCAACAGCGGCGGATGCACGACGAGGAGAAGATCGGCGTCGTCCGGCAGCGCGGTGAAGTCCGGCGCGACGCGCTCGACTTTCGCGGCGCGGCGCAGTTCGGCCAGCCAATAGGGCGGCGCGGCGTCGGCGATCGGCAGCGCAGTGACGAGCGCGATCGTGAGGCGCTGCGGCTCCTCGAGCTCGGAGACGATGCGCGTGAGATCGTACTCGAGGAAGGGTTCGCGTTCGGGCGGAAGCACCGGCGCGACGACTTTTTCGTCCACCGCATTGGAGCCGACGACGCCGAGATAGATCGGATCGCCCGCGCCCGTGCGGTCGATCGGCTCGAGCCCGGCGCGCACGGCCTCGTCCTCGGCTGCGGAGTAGCGCTCGGGATCGACCTCGACGATGCGCACCATGTCGCGCGAGCGCGCGGCGTAGGTCTGCAGCATTTCGCGCACGCGCGCGGCGTAGGCGCGCAAGGCCGGGCGCTCGGCGGCGGCGCTGCGCGACCAGTAGAGCTTCAACTCCACCGGCTCGTTCAGGCCGCCGAGGATCGTGCGGGTGCCGCTGCTGAGCGAATAGAGGCGGTCCTGCGTGAGATCGAGCCGCGCGCCCTTGAGCGTGTTCGCGGCGATCAGGTTGAGGCTCACGAACGCCACGGCGAGCGCGAGAACGATGGTGACGGCGAAGGCGCGACGGTTCATCTCAGCCGCCCCGCTTCGCTTCGACGGCGACGGCCGTGGCGTACAGGAAGAAGGCGATCAGCGAGACGAAGAAGATCAGCGCGCGCAGATCGAGCACGCCGCGCTGCGCGGTCTCGTAGTGGCCGAGGATGGAGATCGCGCCGAGAATATCGGCGAGGTTCGGCCCGAGCGTGCGCGCGAACGACAGCGTCGAAGGCGCGCCAAGCGCGGTGAAGAGGAACCCCACCAGCACCGCGAGCACGAACGCCACCACCTGCGCGCCGGTGACGGCAGAGAGCGCCGTGCCGATCGCCACATAGGCGCCGGCCATCAGCACCGTCGCGACATAGGCGGCTGCGATGGCGCCGTTGTCGGGATGGCCGAGGACGTTGACGGTGATCCAAAGCGGCGCCGTCAGCGCAATCGCGAGCGTGGCGAGCGTCCAGGCGGCGAGGAACTTGCCGAGCGTCAGCGACCAGGTCGGCGCCGGCAGCGTGAGCAGAAGCTCGTCCGTGCCGGCGCGGCGCTCTTCGGCCCAGGCCCGCATGGACAAGGCCGGCAGGAACACCATCAACAGCCACGGCTGGGCCGCGAAGAACGGGCCAAGATCGGCGCGGCCCTGGCCGAAGAAGTCGCCGATCTCGAACGTGAAGGCGCCGGCGGCGAACAGGAACACGGCGATGAAGACATAGGCCGTCGGCGTCGCGAGATAGCTCGCGAGTTCGCGCCTGTAGACGGCAGACAGCGCCCTCATCCGATGGCCTCCTCGCCTTTCGTCAGCGTACGGAACGCCGCTTCGAGGGTGCCGTGCCGCTCGGTCAGCGCCTGCGGCGTCGAGTCCGCCACGACGCGCCCGTGGTGGATGACGATCGCGCGCGTGCAGACCGCCTCGACCTCCTCGAGGCTGTGCGTGGAGATCAGGATCGCGCGCTCCGGCGCGAGGCGACGCACGAGCTCACGCACGGCCTGGCGCTGGTTGGGATCGAGGCCGTCCGTCGGCTCGTCGAGCACGAGCAGCATCGGTTCGTGCAGCAAAGCGGCGGCGAGGCCGACGCGGCGGCGATAGCCTTTGGAGAGGGTCTCGATCGGGCGGTCGATCGTGTCGCCGAGATGCGCGTCCTGTGCGGCGCGGCGCACGGCGTTGCGCGCGCGATCCGGCGCCATGCCGCGCGCCGCCGCAACGAACTGCAGGAACGCGAGCGGAGTCATCTCGCCATAGAGCGGCGCGCCTTCGGGCAGATAGCCGACGCGCTCCTGCGCGCGGCGCCGATCCAGCGCCATGTCGACATTGAAGATCTTCACGAAGCCGTCGTCGGGCTCGAGATAGCCGGCGATCATGCGCATCGTGGTGGTCTTGCCGGCGCCGTTGAGACCGAGCACGCCGACGACGTCGCCTTCGTCGACCGCGAAGCTCACGTCCTCCACCGCAACGCGGCGCCCGAAGCTCTTCCGGAGCTTTTCGACGACGAGAACCATGACGTGTACGCCCCGCGGTGTCGGGTCGCGGCATAGCCGGACGGCGCGCGCGGCGCCATCCCATCCTGCGCATTATTTTGCGGAAAGGCGCAGCATGACGCACGCGACGACGCACGATCGACGCGGGGCGGCGTCAAGCGGCGCGGAGGGCGATCTGTGAGGGAGAGTGGAGCAGGCCGGCCGGACGAACCGTGCGCCCAGGGGGCTGGGGGGGGCTGATGGAAACTGAGCGCCAAGCTCTGTTTCCGACCGGCCTGCGAGGAGTAAGGTCGCGGAAGAATGTGTCCGCTACAAGGGGAAATCAGGTCATCTTGGGCCACAACCCCCTTAATTCGACGAAAGGTCGGGAGGGTCGCCAGACGTGTTCATCGACGACGCCGCAATGCCCGCGGCAAGCCCCGCCGGGCGCGTGTTCTTCCCGCGGCGCGACCTCGACCGCATCCTCTGGCTCTATGGCCGGATGGTCGCCGCCGGCGAGTTGCGGGACTACGCGATCGACGGTTTGAGCGATCGCGCGGTCTTCTCCATGTACCGCCGCGCGAGCGAACACCCGCTATACCAGGTGGAGTTGCGCCCCGCCCTGGCGCGGCGACAGGGCGCCTATGCCCTGCTCGGCGCGCAGGGCCAGGTGCTCAAGCGCGGCCAGGACCTCGCCGGCGTGCTCGCCGTGATCGAACGCAAGTTGTTGAAACTGGCCGACGAAAACTGAAGCGGCGCGCTTACGTGCGCGGCCCCGCCCCCGGCGGCATCGACACGACCTCTTCCAGCTCGCCCAGCGGCGCGCCGCCCGGTTCGAGCGGAGCCATGACCTGCGGCACGTCGGTGGGGGACGGCGGCGGCTCCGTGATCTCCGGCATGGCCAGCCGCTCGGGCTTCACGCCCCGCAGCGCCGTGACCATGAAGCTCTGCCAGATCCCGGCCGGCACGAGGCCGCCGGTGACCTTGTTGGTCTCGGTGAAGTTGTCGTTGCCGACCCAGACGCCGGCGACGATGCCGGACGAGTAGCCGACGAACCAGGCGTCGCGATAGTCGTTGCCGGTGCCGGTCTTGCCGGCGACGTCATAGCCCTTGATTCGCGCCCGCGTGCCGGTGCCTGCGTCCACGACCCGCTTCATCAGCAGGTTCATCCGGCGCACGCTTTCCTCGTCGATGACGCGTTCGCGCTTCGCCTTGCGGGAATAGAGGACTTCGCCATCCGCGCGCCGGACGCGCAGGATGCCGAACGGCTCGACCTTGTAGCCGCCGCTCGCGACCGCGCCGTAGGCGGCGGTGAGTTCGATCGGCGTGACTTCCTGGGCGCCGAGCGCCAGGGAGCGGTAATCCTCGAGCTTGGAGCGCACGCCGAGACGCCGGGCTGTCGCCAGCACCTCCTTGTGACCGACCGAGTCGGCCAGCCGGATCGCCACCATGTTCAAGGACTTGGCGAAGGCCGTCACCAGCGTGACCGGGCCGAGATACTCGTCCTTGTAGTTGCCGGGCGACCAGTCGCCGATCGTGACCGGGGCGTCTTCCCAGACCGAGAAAGGCGACACGCCCTGCTGCATGGCCGCCAGGAAGATGAAGTACTTGAAGGCGGAGCCGGGCTGCCGGCGGGCCTGGGTCGTGCGGTTGAACTGGCTGTCCGAGAAGCCGCGGCCGCCGACCATCGCGCGCACGCCGCCATCGCTGTCCATGGCGATCAGCGCGCCCTGGCTGAGCCGCAGGGCCTTGCCGTCCTTGGCGAGCGCGGCGTCGAGCGCGGTTTCGCCGGCGCGCTGGGCGTCGAAATCCAGTGTGGTTTCGACGATGTAGTCGTCGCGGTCGTGCTGGATGATGTCGGCCAGCTGGGCGTCGATCCAGTTGCGGAAGTAGCCGAGATTGCCGGCCGGGTTGGACCGCGCGATCTTCAGCGGCGCGGCCAAGGCGGCGTCGTACTGCTTCTGCGTGACCATCTTCTGCAGGAGCATCTCGTCCAGCACGACCTTCGCGCGGGCGCGGGCGGCGGTGTCTTCGGCGGCCGGGTTGAGCTTCGACGGCGCCTTCAGAAGGCCGGCGAGCAACGCCGCCTCGGACAGGGACAACTTGCGGGCCGGCTTGTCGAAATAGCGCTCGGACGCGGCCTCGATCCCCCACGCGCCGGCGCCGAAATAGACGCGCGACATATAGAGCGCGAGAATCTCGCGCTTGCTGAACTGGCTTTCGAGCCAGAACGCGAGCGCGACTTCCTGGGCCTTGCGGCGGAAAGTGCGCTCGTGCGTCAGGAACAGGTTTTTGGCCAGCTGCTGCGTAAGGGTCGACCCGCCCTGCACCACGCGGCCGGCCTGCAGGTTCTCGACGCTCGCGCGCGCCAGGCCGCCCACGTCGACGCCCCAATGCTTGTAGAAGCGGCGGTCCTCGATCGCGATGATCGCGTTGGGGACATAGTCGGGCAGCGTGTTGAGATCGACCGGCGGCGCGTCCTTGGCGCCTTCGCGCAGAATCACCCGGCCGGTGCGGTCGACGAAGGTGATGCTCGGGTTGTCGGTGGCCGACCAGAGGTCCTTCGTCGACGGGATGCCCCAGGTGACGTAGCCGAAAAAGCCGACGCACAGCAGCGAGAAGGCCAGAGCCCCCCAGGTGCCGTAGAAGGCCAGCCGCTTCATCGGCGGCATGGCGTTGGCCTCGCGGATCTTGGCGCGCAGCCGGCCCCAGCCCACGGCGGCGAGCCCCTGAAGCTGGTTTGCCCGGGTGCGCCAGGACGGCGTCGCGGCGGCTGGAGACGCCCGCGATTCGGCCGGCCGCGGCTCCGGCGTCGACGCGGCGTCACCGCCCTCCGGTGTCGGAGGAGTCGCCTGCGCCGGGCGTTCGCCTTCAGGCGGGTCGGTCGGATCCAGGGGGCCCATCACCATCTCGAATCATGGAAAACGTGCGGTAACCTACACGTAGGGCGCGTTCCGTGCGCGGCCCGGTAACATATCCTGACAGGAAGATCGTCGCCGGGGACAAAGTTTCGTGAGACTGCCCCTGCGACAGGCTCCCTTCGCTTGCGCCCCTCGGGGCCGGGGCCATATTTTGCGGACATCGCGGCGGCACACCCCTAGGGACCCCTATGGCGGAGGCCGACGCGTCTGGAGGTCAAGATGAACGACTACTCGCCTCAGGCCCGGTCAATCCCGATGGGCCGCGCCGACATGGCGGTCGACGCCGGCCTGCGCGCCTTCATGGTCGGCGTGTTCAACAAGATGGCCGTCGGCCTCGTGCTGTCCGGCGTGCTTGCCTATGTGGTCGGCAACGTCGATCCGGTGCGGCAACTTTTCTTCGTCGAAACGGCCCGCGGCTACGCGCCGACGATCCTGGGCCTCGCGGCGATGTTTTCGCCGCTCGTGCTGCTGCTGATCGTGCCGTTCGCGATGCGTAACCCGTCGCCCGCCGGCACGAGCGCCGTGTACTGGGCGGTCGTGTCGCTGATGGGCATCGGCCTCGGCTCGGTGTTCCTGCGCTACACGGACGGGTCGATCGCGACGACGTTCTTCGCGACGGCTTCGGCCTACGGCGCGCTCTCGCTGTGGGGCTACACGACCAAGAAGGACCTGACCGGCTTCGGTTCGTTCCTGATCATGGGCGTGATCGGCCTCGTGGTGGCGTCGCTGGTGAACATCTTCCTGCAGTCGCCGGCCCTGCACTTCGCGGTGTCCGCGATCGGCGTGCTGGTGTTCGCGGGCCTGACCGCGTTCGACACGCAGCGCCTGAAGTACACCTACTATGAGCTCGGCGGCGACGCCCGGGCCATGGCGGTGGCGACCAATTTCGGCGCGCTGACGATGTACATGAACTTCATCAACCTGTTCCAATTCCTGCTGAGCTTCCTCGGCAATCGCGAATAAGATCAGGTCGATCGAGATCAAACGGACGCCCCGGTCGCAAGACCGGGGCGTTTTCTTTTTGGGGTGGCGCGCTGCTGGTCGTGCGCAGCCCAACGCCCTCCCCCAGCGGGGGAGGGTTTGGGAGGGGGAGATGGGCCGCGCTGCCGCGTTTCTCAACACCTGCAAGACAGGCGCGCACTCTCCCCACCCCGAACCCGTCCCCGCTGGGGAGGGGAACTGCGAGCACGATTGCTTCCCCCTCACCCCACGCGGTGCAGATCCGCGCCGTGACGGCGCAGCCAGGCGCGGGCGGTGGCGTGGTCGGGGTCGCACGCCTTCACGCAGGCCCAGAATTTCGGGCCGTGGTTCATCTCGCGGAGGTGCGCGACTTCGTGCGCGGCGAGGTAATCGAGCACGGGATCGGGCGCGAGAATGACGCGCCAGGAAAAGGCCAGCGCGCCGGTCGTCGAGCACGAGCCCCAGCGGCTGCGGGTGTCCTTCACGGTGATGCGGCTCGGCGTGACGCCAAGCGTGGCGGCATGGACGGCGACGCGCTCCACCAGCGCCGTGCGTGCGGTCTGCACCAGGAACCGCTTCACGCGGCCCGCGAAGTCTGCGCCTTCCGGCGTCGGCGCGATCAGGCGCTCGCCATCGAGATGGGGCGCGGCGCGGCCGCGTTCATGGACGAGTTCGACGGTCGCGCCCCGGAACGGGATCTTGGCTCCCGGCTCGAACGCGAGGCGGACGGGGATCTGCGCCAGCTGATGCGCGATCCAACCGGCGCGGGAGGCGGCGAAGGCCAGCGCCTTGCCGGACTGCCGCTTGCTGGGCGAGACGGCCACGGCCTCGCGCGCCACGGGATCGATGCGCACGGAAATGCGCCGCGCCCGCGGGTTGATCGTCAGGCGAACGGGGACGCGCCGCCCGTCGATGGTTTCGATCTCGGTGAGGAACGGCTCGTCGGCGACGCGCATGTCTTCGAAGAAAGCTGATTCGCGCGGCGAAAGAGAGGCCGTTGGCGCCTACGCTTCGACGAGGCGCCGCTTGAGCGCGCGCGTTTCCGTCCGCGCGAAGGTGCGCATGAACTCGCGCATGCGGGGGTAGATTTCCGTGCGGAAGCGCTTGCCGTTGAACACGCCGTAGTGGCCGACGCCCTGCTGCACGTGGTCGATCCGGCGCGCGGCCGGGATGTTGCCGCAGATGTCGTGGGCGGCCTGCGTCTGGCCAATGCCGGAAATGTCGTCCTTCTCGCCTTCCACCGTCATCAGCGCGACGGTGCGGATGGCGCTGCAATCGACGACGTGGCCGCGGTGCTCGAACACGCCGCGGGCGAGCTTGTACTCCTGGAACACGTCCCGGATCGTCTGCAGGTAGAACTCTTCGGTGAGATCGAGGACCGAGAGGTACTCGTCGTAGAATTCGCGGTGCTTCTGGGCGTTGTCGCCGTCGCCCGCGACGAGGTGCTCGAAATAGGTCCGATGCGCGTCGACGTGGCGGTCCCAGTTCATGCCCATGAAGCTCGCGAGCTGCACGAAGCCCGGATACACGCGCCGGAACGCGCCCGGATACATCGGCGGCACGGTGTGGATCATCTGCTGCTCGAACCAGGAGAAGGGCTTCTCCTCCGCGAGCTTGTTGGTGACCGTCGGCGAGCGGCGGGCGTCGATCGGCGAGCCCATGAACGTCATCGATGCGGGCAGCAACGGATCGCCGTCCTCGGCCATCAGCGCGACGGCGGCGAGCACCGCCGGACCGGGCTGGCACACCGCGACCACGTGCAGATCCGGCCCCAGCGCGCGGAGCATGTGGATGATGTGATCCACGTAGTCGTTCAGATCGAACCGGCCCGCCATCAGCGGGATCATCCGGGCGTCGGCCCAATCGGTGATGTAGACCTCGTGCTCGGGCAGGAAGGCTTCGACCGTGCCGCGCAGGAGCGTGGCGTAGTGCCCCGACAGCGGCGCCACGATCAGGACCTTCGGATCGTCCCGCACGCCGCGGGCCTTCACGATCACGTCCTCGTCGCGCTCGAAATGGACGAGCGAGCACCAGGCGTCGGCCCAGACGGCCTTCGGCGTGACGGGCACTTCGACGCTGTTCACGCGCGTCGTGGGCAGGTTCCATTCCGGCTTGCGGTAGCGGCGGGTGACGCTCTCGAACACGTCGGCGGCGGCGGCGAGGTTGCGGCCGAGGTGCGTGTCGCCCGCCGGATTGAGGGGGCTGCGCAGGATCGTCGAACCGGCCATCGCCATGGCGCGCAAGGGCGTCATCGCCAGATGATTGAGCTCGTAGAGGGAATAGAGCATGCCGGTCCTTCCCGCGCGCGTGCTGCGGCGCACCATAGTCATAGTACGCTTACGGTGATCACGAAACCGTTTACGCACTCCAGGCGCGTGCGGATCGCCGCAGGCGTGCAACCGTTTCTGACCGAGCCGTGGGCGCAGATCGCTGAATGAACGGACGAAACGCGCACCGGTTTGCCGGCCGGCCAGCGGTCTGAACCGGCCTGGAGCGGCGAAGGGCGCGCTTGCCCTGCCCCGCCGCGCGCTGTTTTCCTTAACCTCATGAGCATCGCCGCCGAGCCCGATTCTGCTGCGCCGCGGCGCCCCGCTGAGCGCCCGCCGGCGGATCGCGCCCCCTCGACCGGATCGGCCTGGACCAGCGAAGGCCGCGTGCGTCTGCGCACGCTCGTGCTGCTGCGGTGGCTCGCGATCGGGGGCCAATCGGGCGCGGCGCTGTTCGTGCAATTGGTGCTCGGCTTCGATGTGCCGCTCGGCGCCGCGCTGGCGGTGATCGCCACGAGCGCCTGGCTGAACCTCTTCCTGATGATCGCCCTGCCCTCGCAGCGGCTGGTCAAGGAATGGGAAGCGGCGCTGCAGCTGGCGTATGACGTCGTACAGCTGGCCGTGCTGCTGGCGCTGACCGGCGGCATCGAAAACCCGTTTCTTTTGCTGTTCATCGCCCCCGTTGCGGTGTCGGCGGCGGTGCTGCGGCCATCGACGACGGCCGGCCTCGCCGCGCTCGCCTATGTGTGCGTGGGCGCGCTGGCGCTCTGGCATTGGCCGCTGCCCTGGTATCCGGGACAGGCGCTCGACCTGCCGCCGCTCTACCAGGCCGGCCTCGCCGCCGCGGTCCTGATCGGGCTCGGCTTCACAAGCGTGTATGCGTGGCGCGTCGCGGCCGAGGAGGAGCGGCTCAACATCGCCCTGGCGGCGGTGCAGGCCGTGCTGGCGCGGGAACAGCGGCTGGCGGCGCTCGGCGGGCTCGCGGCGGCGGCGGCGCACGAACTCGGCACGCCGCTCGCCACCATCCACCTCGTCGCGAAGGAAATGGCCCGCGGCCTTCCCGCCGATTCGCCCTTGCAGGAGGACGTGCAGCTTCTCGTGAGCCAGAGCGAGCGGTGTCGCACAATCCTCAAGCAATTGTCTTCGCAACCGGAAACGCGCGACGTCGTGCACGAGCGGATGCCGCTGCGGGCGCTGGTGGAGGAGTCGATCGGCGCCCACCACGCCAAAGGCAAGACGATCGAGATCCGCATCGGCGCCGGCGACGCCGTGCCCGAGGGCGCGCCGCCGCCGGACGTTCGGCGCTCGCCGGAAATCCTGCACGGGCTCGGGAATCTCGTGGAAAATGCAGTCGATTTCGCAGAGTCGATGGTCGTCGTCACGGCGACGTGGACGCCGGTCGAGATCGAGATCACCGTCTGCGACGACGGCCCAGGCTTCGCGCCCAACGTCCTGCCGCGCCTGGGCGAGCCCTATGTCAGCGAACGCAGCGCCGGCCAGACCGGCGGCGGCCTGGGGCTTGGATTCTTCATCGCCAAGACCCTGCTGGAGCGCAGCGGCGCGCGTGTGGAGTTCCAGAACGCGACGACCGGCGGCGCGCTCGTGCGGTCGATCTGGCCGCGGCGCGCCATCGAGGCGCGGCCTCTGACCGGGTGAGACCGGCCATTAGACCTGTCAAGCAAAGCGGACGTCATCTTCGACAAACAGTGGAGTTGCCCTCCGCTGCGATCATCCGCATAGTCTCTTGTGGCTCAGAAGCGCTGAGCATGGACGTTTGCGGATCGATCCGATGGCGGATGCAGTTCTCGATCTTCCCGACAAGAGCCTCCTCGTCCTCGACGACGACGCGGCCTTCCGGACTCGCCTGACGCGTGCATTGCAGGGGCGCGGCTTCGACGTGACCTCCGTCGCGAGCGTGCGCGAGGCGATCGACGTCACCCGTGTGGCGGCGCCGGCCTTCGCGGTGCTCGATCTGCGGCTGGAGGACGGATCGGGCCTGCAGGTGGTGGAGGAGCTCCACAAGCGGCGGCCGGAGTGCAAGGTCGTGATGCTGACGGGCTACGGCAACATCGCCACCGCGGTCGCCGCCGTCAAAGCCGGCGCCCTCGATTACCTGTCCAAACCCGCGGACGCCGACGATGTCGTGAAGGCGCTGCTCGCCGACCCGAGCCACAAGCCGACGCCGCCGGAAAACCCGATGTCGGCCGACCGCGTGCGGTGGGAGCATATCCAGCGCGTCTACGAGCTGTGCGGCCACAACGTCTCGGAGACGGCGCGGCGGCTCAACATGCACCGGCGCACGCTGCAGCGGATCCTGGCGAAGCGCGCGCCGAAATAGCGCGCCCGCGCGCTTTGGCCAAAAGTGACGCGTCTTCGGCCTTCGGCCAGTCCATGGACTGCGCTAGCTTGCGCCCGTGGAACCCCGGCGCGTCCTCCTTCTTGCGTTCGATGGTGTGCAGGCGCTCGACCTCGTCGGCCCGCACCAGATGTTCTGCGGCGCCAATGAGGCCCTCGGCGCGCCCGCCTACGATGTCCGGATCATCGCCGAGCAGGATCCGGTGATCGCCTCGAGCGGCCTGCGCGTGCACGCGGATGGCCGCATCGACGACCTCGCCTGGGCCCCGCGCGACACCGTGCTCGCGCTGGGAGGTTCGGATGAGGGCCTGCGCGACGCGCTGCGCCGCAGGCTCATCGTCCCAGCCCTGCGCGCGACGCCTGGAAAGGTGGAGCGCATCGCATCGGTCTGCGCGGGCGCCTTCCTCCTGGCCGAAGCCGGCCTGCTCGACGGACGGCGCGCGACGACACACTGGGCGGCGGCGGCGACTTTGGCGCGCGCCTATCCGCGCGTCACGGTCGACGTCGATGCGCTCTATGTGCGGGACGGCGACGTGTGGACCTCGGCGGGCGTGACGGCGGGCATCGACCTGGCGCTGGCGATGATCGAGGTCGATCACGGCCGGGCCGTCGCGCTGAGTGTGGCGCGCCGGCACGTGGTGTTTCGCAAGCGCCCGGGCGGCCAGTCCCAGTTCGCGGCGCCGGACGCCGGCGACGACATCTCGGATCCGCGCTTGCGGCGGCTCGCCTGCGCGATCGGCGATCGTCCGGGTTCGGATTGGTCGGTGGCTGCGATGGCGGACGTGGCCGGCGTTTCGGTGCGCACGCTGACGCGCACGTTCGCCCGCGAGGGCGGCGACAGCCCGGCGCGGTTCGTGGAGCGGGTGCGCGTCGAGCGTGCGCGCGCCGCGCTGTGCGAAGACGCGGCGCCCATCAACGCCGTCGCGCGTGCGGCGGGTTTTCCCTCGGTGCGTGCGCTCGAGCGCGCGTTCCACAAACGGCTTGGCGTTTCGCCCTCGGCGTTCCGCGAGCGCTTCGGCACAAGGAGCCTGTGATGTCCTTCACGACCGTTTTCGTCCTGTTTCCGAACGTCACGCAGCTGGATTTTACCGGGCCTCTGCAGGTGTTGCACAGGATGCCGGGCGCAACGACGCATATCGCGGCGAAGACGCTCGACCCCGTCCCTTCCGATTGCGGATTGTCGCTCGTGCCCACGACGACCTTCGCGGACTGCCCGCAGGCGGATCTGGTGTGCGTGCCCGGCGGCTTCGGCGTCTCCGGCGCGATCGCCGACGCGGAGACCGTGGCGTTCGTTCGCGCCCAGGGCGCAAAGGCCCGCTACGTGACGTCGGTGTGCACGGGCGCGTTCGTGCTCGGCGCGGCGGGGCTGTTGCAGGGCAAGCGCGCGACGACGCACTGGGCCTATCGCCACCTGTTGCCGGAGGTCGGCGCGATCCGCGAGGATGCGCGCGTGGTGCGCGACGGCGGCGTGGTGACGGGCGGCGGGGTGACCGCAGGGATCGACTTCGCCTTCACCGTGCTCGCTGAGATCGCAGGACCCGAGATCGCGCAGGGCATCCAGCTCGCGCTCGAGTACAACCCCGCCCCGCCCTTCGACGCCGGCGGCCCGGACCGCGCGCCGGAGTCTCTGATGAACCTCGTTTCCGGCTTCTGGACCGATCGCACCCGCGAGTTCGCCGGCGAGCTGGCCGCGCTCAAGCGCTGAAGAGGCGCGCCGCGGCGAGCCGGGCGAAAGCGAGCGTCATCGCCTTGCGGCGGGCGGGCGCGAGCGGCGTCTCCGGCGCCGCGCGCACGATTTCGCCGCCGAACCCGTCAGCGACGATGAGGCCGACTTCGTCCGGGATCAGGACGTGCGGGAAATCGGCGTCGACAGCGAAGAAGAAGCGATCGCAGAAGTCGAGATAGTCGGGCCATTTGCCGTCGGCGGCGTAGTCCGCGAGGCCGGATTTGATCTCGGTGATGACGATCTCCCCTTTCGGGCCGAGGGCGACGACGTCGGCGCGGCGGCCGTTGGCGAGCGGCATTTCCAGAAGCGGCGCGTAGCCGAGCTCCGCCCAGAACCGCTGCACGCCGCGAGCGAGGCGGGCGGTGTTTTCGGGGCGGGCCAGGCTCTCGGGCGGATCGGGCGCGGGATCGGTCACGCCGCCAGAGTGGCGCCACGCGGCGCGCGCGTCACGGGATAGAGAAATCAACCTGCAGTCGATGCGGCTCGGTTGCGTCATCCTCGGTGCGCCGCAGGCGTGCCGGGGATCCAGGGATCGCAGCACTGCCCCTGGATCCCCGACCTCGCTGCGCTCGGTCGAGGATGACGGGCGTGAATGCGGGACGCGTCGTGCCTGTGTCTCACCGAAGCGCCGGGCCACGGCCTGTGCTTCTTGCGATCAAGGCCCCTCGATCACCACGCCCTGGGCGCGCAGGCGCGCAAGGACGCCGTCCGCCGCCAGAAGCGGGCCCATCGGCGCGATCGCGAGCGTGACGCCGGGGCGTTGCGCGGCCTTGGCGAGCGCGGCGGTCCAGTCGGCGATGATCGTTTCGCGCAGGCGATGCGCAGGCACGCCGCCGCTCTGCAGGCCGGCGAGGCAGCTCTCTCCGTCGTCGCGCTCGCCCAGCGCCCGCAAAGCCTCGACGTCGCCTTTCGACCAGGCGACGGCGCGCTTCTGCATCACGGCGATGGACTCGACGGCTTCAAGCTCGGCGGCGAGGCACGGCGCGTCGGCGCCGACGGGCATGGCGTTGAGGGCATGCAGCAGCGGCTTGGCCTCGATGCGGGTGACGGTCTCGATCGGGATGCGCCGCTTCCGGACCTTCTTGAGCGTGACGTCCTGCGGATCGAGGCTGCGCGAGAGGCCGGCCTTGGACTGCGCCTTGTCGAGCAGGATCAGCCCCGCCACGTACGGGCGCCAGCCTTCGAGGTCGGTGTCGTCGTACCCGTAGGCGGCGCGCACGGCGTGGAAGCGGGCGCGCGTGGCGGGATCGAGCTGGTCGGACACGCGGGCGTTGTTGGGGTTGCGGATCGCCTTGCGGTTGGCGATCAGCGCGCCGATCCCGATCGAGACGCTGTTCGAGCCGATCATGGCGCGGTCCGCGCGGGCGATCACGCCGTCGATCTGCGCGGTTTTCCAGGTGAAGGACTTGGGCAGCGGCTGCAGCGTGCCGAGGATGTAGATCTCGCCGCCGGCGCTGGTGTCGATGCGCCAGAGCCGCGGGCCGGGGCGCTCGCCGACCACGACGATCTCATCCGCCGGCGCCGGAGGATTGGCCAGGGCCGGCGCCACCGCGATGAGAAG
The DNA here is from genome assembly GCA_018969015.1 of Alphaproteobacteria bacterium. GTDB lineage: Bacteria > Pseudomonadota > Alphaproteobacteria > Caulobacterales > Aquidulcibacteraceae > REEB506. The sequence continues at coordinate 8,046 of JAGWZE010000019.1, read as the reverse complement.
GGCGAAAACGAGGAAAAGCAGTGTCCGCAGCATCGCTTCGGACATCACCGAAGTCGCGATGAACCGCAAATGAACCTGTCTTCATGGGACACGGCTTGGGCCGGGTCGCGCGATCCGCCCTTGGATCCGTTATCCTCGTCGCCGCAGGCGACGGGATCCAGTGGATCGAGGCCCCAACGCCTGGATCCCCGACCTCGCTGCGCTCGGTCGAGGATGACGCAGGCGTTGGGCCAATCGAGAGCCTACTCCGCCGCGACCTTCGCGAGGGCGTTGGTGTCGACCGTGAAGTTGATCGTCTGGAGGTAGCGGATGCCCTCTTCGGCGATCTCGTCGCCGACCATGACGTCGCCTTCGGACTTCAGTTCTTCGAGGTCCACGTACATCGCGTAGAACGGCGCCGTGCGGCTCGTGATGATGCCGGCGTTCAGCAGCGTCTTCACGAGAACGCGGAAGATGTTCGTGGCTTCCTTCATGCGCTCGCGGCGATCCGCATCCGTCGCGACTTTCTGGAATTCTTCCACGACCTTCATCGGGTCGAGGCCGAACTGCGCGTAGATTTGCGGCATCTGGTGGGGCGCGACGAGATTGAACAGCAGCGTCTGGAAGCAGTGCGCCGCCCAGTTCTCGACGATCTCATGCTCTTCCGGCGAGAGCTTCGGGATGGTGCGGTCGGCCCAGATCTTCCCGAACTTGTGGTGGAAGGCCTCGTCCGTCATCACGAGCTGCGTGAGCTTGCGGGCGAGCGGGTCATGCCACTCGCGGAAGATCGTGGCGAAGGCGCCCATGGCGAGGCCTTCGACGAGCATCTGCATGCCGACGATCTTTTTGTAGACCTCCGGCGCGTGCACGATTTCCTGCAGGAGATCGGCGAGCACCTGGCCGCACGGCAGCGGCGAGCCCCAGCGGGCGCGGATGTACTTGGCGAACGCCGTGACGTGGCGGCCTTCTTCGCGGCACTGGTTGGCGGCGTATTCCTGCGCGCCCGGATCGCGCAGCACGTGGCACAGCGAGGCCGAGAGGTTCAGCGCGCCCTGCTCGCCGTGGAGGATGGCGCTGAGCTGCCAGCGGGCCATTTCGTTGACGAACTTGATCTTCTCAGCCGGCTTGTCGGCGAAATGATCGCGGACATAGTCGGTCTCGAGCGCCGGGACCATGTAGTCCGGCATGATCTGCTGGGTTTCCATGTCGAAGGACTCGGAGAAGTCGATGTACTTCGTGTCGAGCGGATCCCAGAAGTGGTCGTGCGTGGCGGAGATGATCTTGTCGAAGGCCGTCGAGCGCGTCAGGTGGCGATCGACCGCGAGCAGCGCGCCGAAATCGGTGGGCGCCACCGCATCGTAGAGCTCGTCCTTCGTGATGTTCCGGATGGTGCTGCCGTCCGCCGCCATGTTCGGTCTCCTCGGGTGCGTCTTCGCGCGCCTGCTGCAGAAAGGGGCCTGCGTCATCGGGGCGTGCGGGCGCATTCCTGCGTCCTCACGGCCTCCCGCTTCCCCTTTTACGGAACGGATGGTTGGCGATCAATGAAAAGATGACGCTGCCGTCAAGTTTGTGATCGGCCGACCTCAGCCGAGGGGCGGGCGGCTGCCGCCGGATGGACGTTGAAGTCAAGCAAGGCTCGTTCACCTAACGGCCGTCTCACGAAGTTTTGCGCGCTGGGGTTGATTTATTGATGAACTGAAATATACCACCTCCCGTACGCGCAAAGCGTGTGTGTGTTTGCGTGGCGAGCAGTCCCCAGGGCCCGCGGCCGTCGTTTGGCAAGCCCCCGAACGACGGAAGCCCCATAGAGCGGCGCCCTGGGGCGGCACTCCTCCCCCAACAATCTGGCGATCGGTCGCCGCGTCTCCGCCTTGCGGGATGCGACGGCCGACAACGCCGCAGGCGCCCGCCCTCAGGCCAGCTGCACCGGAAGCGTTTTCCAGCCGTTGATGAAGTTCGAGCGCACGCGGGTTCCCGCCGACACCGGATGAATCCCCGGCAGCCGCGCGAACACTTCCTCGAACGCGACCTTGATCTGCAGCTCGGCGAGGCGCTGGCCCAGGCAAACGTGCTGGCCCGTGCCGAAGCCCAGATGACGCGGCGCCGCGGGGTCCTCGTAGCGATCGATCCGGAACGCGAAAGGCTCCGGAAAAACAGCCTCGTCGCGATTGCCCGAACAGTACCAGAGCACGACCTTGTCGCCGGCGCGCAGCGCGCGGCCGCCAAGCGTGACGTCGCGCGTCGCGGTCCGGCGCATGTGATGCACGGGGCTGACCCAGCGCACGATTTCGGCGGCGCCGCTGCGCAGCAGCGCCGGGTTGGCCATGGCCTTGGCGCGCTCGTCGGGAAAATCGCGGAACGCCAAGAGGCCGCCCGTGATCGAATTGCGCGTGGTTTCGTTGCCGGCGACGACGAGGAGGATGAACGTCGCCAGGAATTTTCCGGGGCTGATCGGCGCGTCGTTCTCGCGCGCGGCGGCGAGCATCGAGATCAAATCGCCGCCCGGCGCCGCCTCGCGCTCGGCGCGCAATCTGAACGAGTACGCGACCATCTCCGCGATCTTCTGATCGATATAGGCCTGGCTGGGACGCAGTTCGGGATCATCCTCCGCGACGACCGCATTCGACCACTCGAACAGGCGATCTCCGTCCTCCATCGACACGCCGAACAGTTCGGCGAGCGTCTGGATCGCGAAGGGCGCAGCGAAGCCTTCGACGAAATCGACGGGCGCGCGGCCGCCCGCCTCCCAGCGTGCGACGAGCGCTTCGATCAGCGCGACGCCGCGTGCGCGCACGCCGGCCTCCATGGCGCGCAGGCGATCGGCCGTGAAGCCCGGCATCACCATCCGCCGGTAGGCGAGGTGCTCGGGCGGGTCCATCGAGATCATCGAGGTTTCGACGGCGGAATCGGCGCGCGCGTCCTCATCGAAGATGCGGTGGCCGCCATTGGCGCGGGCGGAGGAGAACGTCGCGGGATCGGTGGAGACGGAGAGGATATCGGCGTGACGCGTGACGGCCCAGAAGCCCGGCCCGTCGGTTTCCGGGTTCCAGTAGACGGGGTCCTCGCGGCGCAGGCGCGCAAAGGCCTCGTGCGGCGCGCCCGTGGCGAAGGCGGCGGGATCTTTCAGATCAAGCATCTGGGCATGTCCTCCGGCGCGCACGATGCCCGCCCAATTGGCCGCCGAAAAGAGGCGCCGCGCCGCTCGCCCGCACGCGCGGCGCGCGCTAAGCCTTGCGCATGACTACGCCTGCCCCCGCCGCGCACGCCCTGCCCCCTTCGCTCGACGATCTCGAAGCGCTCGCCCGCGCCGCGTGGGACGCCTTGCCGCGCGGCTTCCGCGATCTGGCCGGCGACGTGGTGATCCGCATCGAGGAAAGCGCCGACGACGAGACGCTCGCCGCGATGGGCCTCGACAGCCCGTACGATCTTACCGGCCTCTATCAGGGGGTGGATTTGACGCAGCGCTCGATCAGCGATCCTGCGCCCACGACGCCGATGGTGTTTCTGTATCGGCTGGCCATCCTGGACGAATGGATCGCGCTCGGCGACGTGCCGCTCGACGAGCTCGTCGCGCACGTGCTCGTGCACGAGATCGGGCATCATTTCGGCCTGGACGACGACCGGATCGACGCGCTGCTCGACGAGGCCTGAGCCGGCCTCAGCGGCGACGGCTGTTCGGCACGGCGAGGCGATCGGCCATGCCGAGGCGTTGGCGGCAATACTCCTCCGGGGTCGTCGCCACCGGATTGGCGCGGCCTGAATTGTCGTCGAGCCCCTGGGCGCGCAGCACGCAGCGATCCCAGGCGGCGATGTCGTCGGCGCGCTCGGAGGCGGTGCGCACGTCGCCCGCCGGCGGCGCGGGACGCTCCGGCTGCACGGAGATGTCGCCCTGGCGCACGGGCGGCGCGGGCGTGGGGCGCGGCGGCGGGATCGGGCGGCCAGCGGCGGACGGCGACGGCGCCGGATCGGGCGCGGCGCCAGCGTCGACCGGAGGCGGCAGCGCGCCGGGCGCGCGATCCTGCGGCAAAGGCTGCGTCGCGGCGCAGGCGGCGAGCGCGAGGGCGAGGCCCATGCCGGCTCCGGCTCGGATCAGACGTCCCATCACCATGTGTCGCCTCCCAGAAGCTGCTCGACGAAGAGCGGTACGACGATCGACGCCGGACCATACATCGTTTCGGCGAACACGTGGGCGTTCTCGCTCGGCTCCAAGTTCAGTTCGACGGTGCGGGTTCCCATGCCTTTGGCGAACGCGACGAAGGCCGCCGCGGGATAGACCGATCCGCTGGTGCCGATGCTGACGAACAGATCGGCCATGCCCAGCTCGTCATAGATACGGTCCATTTCGAACGGCATCTCGCCGAACCACACGACGTGCGGGCGCAGATGGCCGGCGCGCGTGCAGGCGGGGCATTTCGTCTCGAGCGCCAGATCCTCGACCCACGGCTTGACCACGCCGCACCGTTCGCACCGGATCTTGCGCAGCTCCCCGTGCATGTGGATCACGTTCTGCGAGCCCGCCTGCTCGTGCAGATCATCGACATTCTGCGTGACGAGAATGAATTCGCGGGCGGTGTCGGCGCAGGCCGCTTCGAGGCGCGCGAGCGCGCGGTGGGCCTCGTTCGGGGCGGCGGCGGCGAGGTTGGCGCGACGGGCGTTGTAGAAGGCGTGGACCTTGGCGGGATCGCGCGCGAACCCCTCCGGAGTCGCCACATCCTCCAGATTGATCTTGGTCCAGATCCCGTCCTTGTCGCGGAACGTTCCGAGACCGGATTCGGCGCTCACCCCGGCGCCGGTCAAAACGAAGACGCGCTGCACGATTGTTTTCCTCCCTGAAGTCGAAGGATGCCCGGATCGCAGAGGCTGACGAAATTCACCTCTGCGGCGACATTGTGGTGGAACTTGCGCTCACATTCTGCGTAATCAGCCGCGTGGTTCGCCCGTGGTCTGGCCCGAAGGACGACTTTGTTCGTCCGGACCGGGACTGAAATAAGAGACGGTGTCGGACTGTTGTGGACAGGTTCGGGGCGGCCCGCCGCTTCGTTCGAACGACAATAAACGGGGTACGCCATGCTGTCGAAGACACCCATCAAAGCGCTGATCGCCCTTGGAGCCCTCGCCGGGCTTCTCGGCGGCTGCCAGACCATTCCGAAGGAACAAACCGTCGGCCAATACTGCGCTGACGCGTCGAATGCGAACAAAGACGTTTGCAAAATCAACATCGAGATCGAAGGCACGCGCAAGTCTCTGGCTTCGACCGACATGCGCCTTTCGGAAGCCCGCGCGATCGCGGATCAGGCGCTCGCCGCCGCTGCGGCCGCGAAGGACCAGATGTTCTGCGAGACGCGCACCCTCAACAAAACCAACATCGGCACCTGCTCGCCGGGCTATACGCTCGTGAGCTGCACCCAGAACCGCTACACGACGCGCGCGGGTGGCCCCTCGATCCTGCGTGAGATCGACGACAAGCAGTGCCGCTTCAACGACCGCGTCCTCGAAATGAAGGTCCGCTGCTGCATGGCGGGCAATCAGGCCGCTCCGACCGAGCAGGCCCTGCAGACCCCGGCGCCGAAGACGCAGCCGGCGAAGACGCAGCCGACGTCGTAAGTCAGGTCCCGAAACGTTCTCCCGGTCCCGACGCACGGCGCGGGGCCGGGAGACGACGCCCGGGAGACGACGGGCGCGCATCGCCGACCGCCGCGCCTTATCCCGCCAGCACGTATTCCGCCTCGACGCGATAGAGGCTCGGGCCGCCGGGCCGGACCCGGCTGGAATAGAGGCCGAAGCCCGGCACGTCGAAGGGGCGGCTCTCGAACAGCGCGCAGCGGGCCTGGAACGCCATCACACGATCAAGATCGGTTCCGCGCGTCTTCGCCACGGTGAGATGCGGCGTGAACCTGCGCGTCTCGGGTTTGAGGCCGACGCTGCGGGCCGCGCGTTCGCAGGCTTCGGCCAACCGCGCGAGATCGCCGGACGCATCCTCGACGCCGATCCACACCGCATGCGGATCGGCGCCGCCGAACGCCCCCGCGCCTTTCAGGCGCAGCGAAAACGGCCTCATCGGCGCGACGGCGGCGTCGATCGCGGCGTCGAGATCCTCCGCGTTCGGCTCATCCAGCTCGCCGAAGAATCGCAGCGTGACGTGCAGGTTTTCCGCCGGAGTCCAGCGCGCGCCCGGCAGGCCGCGCATCAGCGCGACGACACGGCGGGCGATGTCGTCCGGGATCGGAATGGCGGCGAACAGGCGAAGCGCCACGGCCTCCTCGCGATGTCAGTCGTCGTCGCCTTCTTCGGCGTCTTTCTCGATCTGGTCGGCCAGGTCGCGCAGGACCTTGGCGATGTCCTCGTGGCCCGCCGCCTCGACGGCGGCGTTCACGGCCGCCTCGACCATCGCGACGGCGACATAGTCCGCGAGAGGACCCGCTTCGTCGAGCGCGGCGTCGAGATGCTTGTCGGCGATCGCGAGCGCCTGGTCGAACAGTTCTTCGGCAGTGGCTTCGGGCATTGACGTCGTCTCTCTCGGGTCGCGCAGGCCGGGCGCGCACCCGGCAGGCTCGCCGAGTGCGCGCATCTGGGCAAGAGGCTTATGGGCACGGATTGGGATGCGCGACGTGCAGCCCGTTGACGCGCTCCTCCATGGCGTCGGTCCAAACGAGGTCGAACGCGTCGAGATCCTCTTTCAGCTGCGCCATGCTCGTGGCGCCGATGATCACGGAGCCCATGAATTCGCGGGTCTGGCAGAACTTGAGCGCGAGCTGCGTGGGCGTGAGGCCGAATTCGGCGGCGGCGTCGAGATACCCGGCGATGGCCGCGTCGGCGCCCGGGCGCTCGTAGCGCTGCAGGCGGTTGAAGAGCTGCTTGCGCGAGCCCTGCGGCAGCGCGCCGTTGCGGTACTTGCCGGTGAGATAGCCCTGCCCGAGCGGCGAGTAGGCGAGCAGGCTCACGCCTTCGCGCATGCAGCACTCGGCCAGGCCGTACTCGAACACGCGGTTGGCGAGATTGTAGGCGTTCTGGATCGACGCGATGCGCGGCAGGCCCTTGGTCTCGCTCGCGCGGATGAAGCTCATCACGCCCCAGGGGCTTTCGTTCGACACGCCGATGGCGCGGATCGTGCCCTTTTCGACGTGGCGACCGAGCGCGTCGAGGATCTCCTCGAAGGGCACGAAGTCCTGCGGGTAATCGCGCCAGGTGTGGAAGCCGAAGGCCGGAATGGCGCGATCGGGCCAATGGAGCTGGTAGAGGTCGATATAGTCGGTTTGCAGGCGCGTGAGGCTGCCGTGCACGGCGTCGTCGATCTGCTTGCGCGTGAGGCGCGTGAGACCGCCGTCCAGGCGCGCCTCGTCGGCGCCGCGCACCCAGGTCATCGGCGAGCGGCCGGCGACCTTCGTGGCCAGCACGACCTTGTCGCGCGACCCGCGCGCCTTGAACCACGTGCCGATGATGCGCTCGGTGGAGCCTTGCGTCTCCGGACGCGGCGGCACGGCGTACATCTCGGCGGTGTCGAAGAAATTGATCCCGCGCTCGAGCGCGTAGTCCATCTGGGCGTGGCCTTCGGCCTCGGTGTTCTGCTCGCCCCACGTCATGGTGCCGAGGCAGATGTCGGTGATCTTGATGCCGGTCCGGCCGAGTTCGCGCGTGATCATGTGGTCTCCCCGCTCGCCGGGTGGGTGTACGGCGGCGGGACCGTCGCGGCAACGGGCTGACGGCGAAACACGTTTGGCCGCACGGCGCTGCGCGCGCCTGCGGGTTCAGCAGAAAAAAGGGACGCGGCGGAGAGGCGTGAGCCTGGGTCGGCCGACCCTGGTTTGCATGCTTTGGGGGGGAGTGGCTTTCGGCCTCTCCGCCGCGTTCGGCGCGCCGGTTTGGTCAACCCGGCGAGGGGCTACTGGTCGTTCTTGGCGCTTACATTTTCAGCGCTTCGAACGACGTTCGCGTCCTCCTTGAGACCCGAGGCCGGAGCTCGCCCTCACCCGGCTTGAGATAGGCGCGCACACCCACACGGGGGCGACCCCACTTCAAGGTGGGATTTCTCAGGTCCTGACCGCAACTCTTCGAGGCGTCACCCTCTCC
>JAGWZE010000018.1 GCA_018969015.1 Alphaproteobacteria bacterium | reverse complement strand
CCGCTTCGACATGGCTTCCCACGGCATCGCCCGACCCTCCCGGATCGGGAAAAGGTGTCACCCATGTCTCCGAACGCCTGTCACCTATGTGTCCGGTCTGTACACCCCGCTGGGGGAGGGTTTGGTCAGGCGCTGTCGTGTCGCTGCGTGCGAACGCGCGCCCCCCACCTCACCACAACACCCCACGCGACGAGATCGACGTCTCCCGGTGCAGGTGGATCGACAGCACGATCGCCATCCCCATCATTACCGTGAGCATCGCCGTGCCGCCGAACGACAACAGCGGCAGCGGGATTCCCACGACCGGGATGAGCCCGATCACCATCGACGTGTTGATGATCACGTAGAGCCCGAGCGTCACCGCAACGCCCGAGGCCGCGAGCCGCCCGAACAGCGTGCGCGATCGCAGCGCCGTCGTCATCGTCAACGCGAGCGCGATGGCGAACAGGCCGAGCACCACGAACGCGCCGATCAGCCCGAATTCCTCGACGATCATCGTGAAGATGAAGTCGGTGTGCTTCTCGGGCAGGAAGTCGAGCTGCGACTGCGGCCCCTTCAGATACCCGTGGCCAAAGAGGCCCGCCGCGCCGATCGCGATTTTCGATTGCAGCACGTGGTAGCCCGAGCCGAGCGGATCGTTCGTCAGCCCGAGAAAGACGTTCACGCGCTCGCGCTGGTAGTCATGCAGCACGTTGAAATACGCGTAGACGGCGCCGCCCACCGCCGCGATCGCCGCGGGCACGATGTAGCGCCATTTCAGCCCGGCAAGGAACATCACGCCGACGCCCGACCCCGCGACGAGCAGCGCCGTGCCGAGATCCGGCTGGTGCATGATGAGCGCCGTCGGCGCCCCGATCATCATCAGCGGGATGATGAGCGCGATCAGCCCGTCCGGCTTGATGCGGCGGCTGTCCAGGAGACCCTGATAATAGCGCGCCAGCGCCAGCACGATCGCGATCTTCATGATCTCGGAAGGCTGGATGGAGATCGGGCCGAGATCGAGCCAGCGTTGCGCGCCCATTCGGGTTGCGCCCGCGACTTCCACGGCCACCAGGAGAAGCAGCGAGAGCGTATAGAGCGGATAGGCGATCGCGAGCCAGATGCGCACGTCGAGAATGGCGAGCGCCAGCGTGACCACGAGAATGATCCCGAAGCGCGACGCGTGCTGCAGCGGCATCCCCGCCCACGAACCGTCCGTCACCGAGAAGTGCATCACCACGCCGATGCACGCGATCGCGCACAGCACCGTGATGAGGCCCCAGTTCAAGCGGGCGAGCCGCTCTCCGAAACTGCGATAGCCGGCGGCGGTCGTCATGCGGGTTGGCGATCCTGCTTCTCGAGCGCGGCGATGGTGAGGGCCTTGCGGGCGCTGGGATCGGCGAGCAGCACCGCGCGCATCACGTCGCGCGCGATCGGCGCCGCGACGGCCGAGCCGCCGCCGCCATGCTCGACGACGATCGCGCACGCATAGCGCGGCGCGTCGACCGGCCCGTAGCAGACGAACAGCGCGTGGTCGCGCAGCTCCCAGTCCAGATCCTCGTTGCGCTTCACGCCGCGCAGGCGCTCCGCCGCGGTGATGACGCGCACCTGCGCGGTGCCGGTCTTGCCCGCGATCTGCACCTCGGCGGCGCCGGGGGGCGCGCCTTCCGCATCGATCACGCGGCCAGACACCGGATCGCGCACGAGCGCCATGCGGCTTTTCGCGTAGGCGGTGCCGCCCGGCTCGTTGCTCACGCCGTTCATGCCCGACAGCACCAATTTGCGGGCCATTTCCGAGATCGCCAGCTTCTTCGGCTCGACGACGGCGCGCGGCTCTCCGCCCTCGCGCACGAGACGCGGCACGACGCCGAGGCCGCCATTGGCGAAGCGCGACGTCATCACCGCGAGCTCCAGCGGCGTCGACACGATATCGCCCTGGCCGATCGCCGAGTTCAGCGTGAGGCCGGGCGTCCATTCGCCCTTGCCGATTTTGCGCCACCACGGCGGATCGGGAATGATGCCCGCAAGCACGGCCGGCACGCCGATGTCGTATTTCTGGCCGAGCCCCATCATGCGCGCGACGTCGGCGATGCGCTGCGGCCCCGCGCGCAGGGACGCCTGATAGAAATACACGTCGCACGAATGCTTGATCGCGTCGTGCAGATCGACGGAGCCGTGGCCGCCTTTCTTCCAGCAGTGGAAGTTGCGCCCGCCGAACGGGAAGAAGCCCGGGCAGTTCACCCGCCACGTGGGATCGACGCCCGCCTCCACAACCGCCGCGCCGGTGACGAGCTTGAACGTCGAACCCGGATGGTATGCGCCCGTCACGCACTTGTGGAACAGCGGCTTGTAGGGATCCTCGTTGAGCGCCTTGAAGGCCGGCCCGCTGATGCCGTTGACGAACTGGTTGGGATCGAAGCCCGGCGACGAGCCGAGAATGATCAGATCGCCGTCCCAGATGTCCATCACCACGCAGGCCGCGGATTCCCCGCTCATGCGCTCCATCGCGTAGCGCTGCAGATCGGCGTCGATCGTGGTGATGATCGGTGCGCCCTGCTTCGGCGCCTTGGCCTCGCGCAGGTCTTCGCCGACGGCGCGGCCCATCGCGTTGACCTCGACGAGCGCAACGCCCGGCTCGCCGCGCAGCTCGTTCTCCAGCGATGCCTCGAGACCGGCCTTGCCGACGCGCACGTCGGGGTGGCGCAGATAGCGCGCCCGCGCGCTTTCGAAGCGCTCTCCCGGCAGCGCCTTCGGCCCAAGCCCGGCGGCGAGGCGGTCTTCCTGCTCGACGCGGTCGATCTCGCGCTGGTTGGCCTTCTGCACGTACCCGATCGGGTGCGCGAACGCCGCCGTGTACGGATAGAACCGCTGCTGGCCGACCTCGACGATCACGCCCGGCAGATCCGGCAGCCGCACGTTGACGGCGGCGAACTCGTCCCAGGTCAGGCCGTTCTTGATCAGCACGTCGTCGAATTTGCGCTTGCTGCGCACGTCGCGCAGGCGGCGCTGGATCGCCGCCTCGCTAAGACCGACATAGGCCGCAACCTTGCGGATCGTTTCTTCGACGCCGTCCTTGGCGTCTTCCGGCCGGATCGACACGCGATAGTCCGGGCTCGTGATGGCCAGCTCGACGCCGAACCGGTCGTAGATCACACCGCGGCGCGGCACGATCGGGCGCGCGTCGTAGCGATTGCTCTCCGCCGCGCGCGTGTACTCCTTGTCGACGAAATCCTGCGTCTGCAGATAGACGAGCCGTCCGCCGATGGCCGTGAGGGCGCCGACGCCGGTCCCGCCCAGGATCAGGGCGCGGCGGCTGAAAATGCCCATCAGGTCGCGTTTGGCGGTCGGTTTGTAGTTCATCGGATCAGACCGTCGCCCCCCGGACGATATACAGCGGACGCACGAGCGGGAACAGGAGCGCCGTCACCGTCGCTGCGAGCGCGAATGGCCCGAGCCCCGCCGCCCCGCCCAGCGCCGGCGGCGCGATTACCCCGGCGATCACGCAGACGGCGAGCATCGTCGCCACGAACCCGGCCCATTCGGTCAAAAGATTGGGCGAGCGCGTCGCCGCGGCCGCCGTCCGCCCGAGAAGGAAACCCGCAAGATACACGATCGCGAACAGGCCGAGCGGCCCACCGCTCAACTGGTCCTGTAAAAGCCCCAGAAGGAAGAGCACGAACGGCGCGCGCCATCCCGTCTCCCCCATCGCGGCCCAGCCATAGGCGGCCCACAGCACCGCGAGCGGCAGCGGCGGGCTCGCCGCCAGCGGTCCGAGCGGCAAGGCCGGGGCGATGACGCACACCAACGCGATCAGGAGGCCCGCGAGCCGCGCGAGCGACATGCGCGCGCCAGGCGCCAGCAGGCCGACGCGCGTCATGGCCGTCCCACCTGCAAGGGCGGCGCAGCGGCCGGCGTGACAGCGGCCGGCGGCGCAGGCGGCGCATCCACATCGTCCGGGGTCGGACGAGGCGGGGGCGGCGCGGCACGGGCGGGCGTCGCCGCCGGCGCGGCCACGAAAGGCCGCGGCGCGACGGGCACTTCTCGCGTCGACGCCGGCGGCGGCGGCGGGCCGGGATCGGCCACCGGCGCGGCCTCGGGCGGCGTCACGGGGGCGTAGGGCGTCAACCGCACGTAATCGACCGGCGCGGAGGCGGCGCCGAGCTTCACGCGCCAGGCGCCGTCGCGCCCGACGGTCGCGCGCCCGACGGGAAGCCCCGCCGGAAACAATCCGCCGTCACCGGAGGTCACGATCATCTCGCCCTCGCGCGGCGCGGTCAGGCCGACGACGTTCTGCAGCTTCGGCTGCGACAACCGGATCAGGCCTTCCAGCGCCGGCGTCCCGCCGGGGTCGCCCACGAGGATCGCGCGCACGCGGCTCGTCTGGCCCATCACCGGGATGCGGGAGTTGTAGTCGTCGAGGAGCAGCACGCGCGCGGACGTCCGGCCGACCGAGACCACGCGCCCCACGAGGCCGTTCTCGTTCACCGCCACGAAGCCCGATTTCACGCCCTGATCGGCGCCGGCGTTCGCCAGCAGCGTACGGCGGAACGGGCCGCCCACATCGAGCACGAGCCGCGCCGTCACGCCGACGTCCGGCGTCGCGGAAGGTCCGCCCGCGCCCGGCGCCATTTTCAGGAGCGACTCGTAGCGCGCGTTGCGTTCGGCGAGCGCAAGTGCGAGCGCCTTCCACTCGCGCAGTTCGGCGTTCTCACGCTCGAGTTCTTTCACGCGGCCGGCGGCGGTCCACATCGACGTCAGGCGACCGCTCAGGGTCGCCGCGCCGTCCATCGACTCCTGCGCGGCGCCGACCGAGCCCGCCAGCGCGTCATCGACCGCGGCTTCCGGCCCGACCTGCCCCGTTGTGGGATTGCGCAGCGCGAGCAGCGCCCAGGCGGCGCACGCGAGGCCGACCGCGACGAGCGCGCCGACGGTCAGGCGAAAGCCGCCTGCGCCTCGCCGTCCGCTTCTGCGTCTCGCCACGCTGGCCCCCTATCAGACCTCAGGCAGGAGCAGCCGCTTGCTCTCCGGCTTGTTCAGAATCTCGAGCGCCTTGCCGCAGCCGAGCACGACGCAGCGCAGCGGATCGTCCGCGACCGAGACGCGAATGGAGATCCGGTCCTGCAGGACCACGTCAAGGTTGCGCAGCAGCGCGCCGCCGCCGGTCAGCATGATGCCGTGGTCGTAGATGTCGGCGGCGAGTTCCGGCGGCATCTGTTCGAAGGCCTGCTTCACCGCGTCGACGATCTCGGAGACCGGATCGGCCAGCGCCTCGGCGACCATCGCTTCGGTCGCCGCGATCTCTTTCGGCGTGCCGTTCATGATGTCGCGGCCCTTGATCATCATGGTCAGGCCGCCGCCGTGATCCGGCGCCTTGGCGGTGCCGATCTCTTTCTTGATCCGCTCGGCGGTCGAGTCCCCGATCAGCAGGTTCTCGGTCCGGCGCAGATACTGGATGATCGCCTCGTCCATCTTGTCGCCGGCGACGCGCAGCGAGCGCGACCACACGACGCCGCCGAGCGAGAGCACGGCGATTTCCGTCGTGCCGCCGCCGATATCGACCACCATGCAGCCGGACGGATCATCGATCTGCAGACCGGCGCCGACCGCGGCCGCGACCGGCTCTTCGATCAGGTGCACGCGCCGCGCGCCGGCGGCCTGCGCGCTTTCGAGGATCGCGCGCCGCTCGACGGCCGTCGCGCCCGTGGGCACGCAGATGATGATCTGCGGCGAGATCAGCGCCGGGCGCGGCATGACCTTCTTGATGAACTGCTTGATCATCTCCTCCGCGACGTCGAAGTCGGCAATGACGCCGTCCCGGAGCGGGCGGATGACCTCCATCATGCGATGCGTCTTGCCGAGCATCGACTTGGCCTCTTGGCCGACGGCATGGACGACCTTGCGCCCGCCTTCGGTCACGTAGGCGACCACGGACGGCTCATCGAGGACGACGCCGCGACCCTTGACGTAAACGAGGGTGTTCGCCGTCCCCAGGTCGATCGCAATGTCCGGCGCGACGAGACCGAAAAGATTACCGACCATGCGCTCCTCGCGGTTCCGCCGAGGCCTGCTCGGGGATCACTCGTGCTTATCCCTGCGAATCTTACCGACGTGCAAACATTGCGCCGCCCGCGAAACGGTCGGTGACGTCTGCTGACAGCGTCCTGGCGCCGCTCTTGGCGACCCGCGACGCTTCCAACCGACGACTCGTTCAGAAATTCGCACGATGGTTAACGTCTGCCGCGCGTTGTGGCGCGATGCAAGCGCTTGTCGTGCGGTCATTTCGTAGCGCACGCGCGCTACGAATGCCCAAGCGAGGCCGCCACCACGCCGGCGGCGGTCGCGACAGCGCCAAAAATCTGTCGCCAACCAAGGTGTTCTGCGAAAAGGCGCCGGCCGGCCCAGGCCGCCATCGGCATGTCGACGACGCCGACGGCGCGAACCGCCGCAGCCGGCGCCAGCGCCACGGCCGTGAACCAGCCGATCGATGCGGCGGCGCCGCAGAAGCCCGCGCCCCAGGCGCGCCGCCCCGCGGCCAACGCCGCGCGCAGTGCGGCGGGATCGCGAAACGCCAGCCACGCGCCGAGGCCGACCGTCTGCAGAATCTGCACGACCACCAGGCTGGCCGCCGCCCCGAACACGGGATCGCCCGGCGCCAGGGCGTGCGCCGACACACGGAACGCGTTCGCCGAGATCGCGAACGCCGCCCCGGACGCCAGGCCGAACGCCGCCGCGCTCCAGCCGTCCCGGCCCGCCCCCTCTTTCGGCCACGAGAGCACCGCGAGCCCGACGGTCGCCAGCGCCACCCCCGCCCAGCCGAGCGGCGCCAGCGTGTCGCCGACGCCGAGCCCGACCAGCGCGGAGAACGGCAGCGAGCTCTGCTGGAACGCCGTGCCGATCGCGAAGCTCGCCCGCCGCATGGCTACGAGCAGCGCCGCCGTCGCCACCACCTGCGCCGTTGCCCCGATCACGCAGGCGGCCGCGAACGCTGCGAAGTCCCGCACCGCGGCCTGGGGCGGGTCCAGCAGCGTCGCTGCCGCCAGCCATACCGCCGCGAACGGCAGCCCGAAGGCGAACCGCACCAGCGTCGCCCCCCACGGCCCCGCCTCGCCGACAAGCCCGCGCTGGAACGCGTTGCGCGCCGTCTGGAACCCGGCGGCGGCGATGGTGATGGGGATCCAGACCCACGAGGGCATGTCGAGACCTATGGCACGCGCGGCCGCGCTTCAGTAGAGCCGGGTGAGCCGCGTTCGGGCGGCAAGACAAGAGACTTCCCCATGTTGGCCGCCGTGATCGCCGCCGCCGCCCTCGCCGCGGCTTCCCCCGCAGACCACGCGAGCGCCTGCCGCGGCAAGGACGGCTGGAGCGATCCCGCGCCGCCGATCCGCATCTTCGCCAACGCCTACAACGTGGGGACCTGCGGCATCGCGGCCGTGCTCCTCACGGATCCGGCCGGCCTGGTGCTGATCGACGCCGGCCCCGCCAGCGCCGCGCCGATCGTCCAGCGCAACATCGAAGCGCTCGGCTACAAGATCACCGACGTGAAGCTTCTGCTCGCCACGCACGAGCATCACGACCATGTCGGTGGCCTCGCCGCGCTGCAGAAGGCCAGCGGCGCGACGCTTCGGGTGTCCCCCGCCGCAACGCCCGTGCTTGCCGGCGGGATCGTCGATCCGAACGACCCGCAGTTCGGCCTCATCGAAGCCCCGCCGGCCGCGCGCGTCGGCCCGCCCCTCGCGGACGGCGAAGTCATTCGCCTCGGCCGCATCGCCCTTACGGCACACCTGACGCCGGGCCACTCCGCCGGCGGCACGTCCTGGACCTGGCGCGCCTGCGAAGGCGGGCGCTGCCGCGCGATCGCCTATGCCGACAGCCTCTCCGCCGTATCGCGCGACGGGTATCGCTTCCTCGATCATCCCGAGCGCGTCGAGGCCCTCAATCGCAGCTTCGACACGGTCGCCGGCTTGAAGTGCGACATCCTCGTCACCCCGCACCCGATCGCGAGCAACCTGTTTGCGCGCCTGCACGGCGAAGCCCCGCTCGTGAACGGGCGCGCCTGCAAGACCTACGCGGCGACCGCCCGCGCCAACCTCGCCAAACGCCTCGCCGAGGAACGCGCCGGTCGCCCCTGAGCGGCGCAGCATACCGGCGACGTCATTCCGGGGCGGCCGAAGGCCGAACCCGGAACCCAGGCGACCGGGATCGGCGCGCGCCGCCTGTACCCGCAGACGCGGAAGTCCGCTAAACCAAAACCCACAACCGGAGGAACACGATGACCGACACGAACCGCCGCTGGCTTCTCGCCGCGCGCCCGCACGGCATGGTCAAGGACACGGACTTCAAGCTCGTCCACGAGCCCGCCCCCGAGCCCGGCCCCGGCGAATTCCTGGTGCGCGTCACGCACCTCTCCTTCGACCCGACGCAGCGCGGCTGGATCACCGCCGACACCTACCTCCCGGCCGTGAAGATCGGCGACGTCGTGCGCGCCGGCGGCGTCGGCCAGGTCGTCAAGTCGAACCACCCCGGGTTCAAAGTCGGCCAGCTCGTGCAGGGCGGCTTCGGCTGGCAGGACTATTTCGTCTCGTCCGGCATGACGGAGTTCATGCCCGTCTCGATCCTGCATCCGGGCGTGACGCCGGAGCAGGCGCTGGGCGTGTTCGGCATCACCGGCCTCACCGCCTATTTCGGCCTGACGGACGTGGGCAAGCCGGTCGCGGGCGACACCGTGCTCGTCTCCGGCGCGGCCGGCGCGACGGGCTCGGTCGTCATCCAGCTCGCCAAGGCGCTCGGCTGCCGCGTGATCGGCATCGCCGGCGGGCCGGACAAATGCGGCTGGGTCACCTCCGTCGCGGGCGCCGACGCCTGCATCGACTACAAGAGCGAGAACGTCGCCCGCCGCATCAAGGAGCTCGCGCCGAAGGGCGTGAACGTCGTGTTCGAGAATGTCGGCGGCGAGATCCTCGAGGCCGCCTTGATGAACCTCGCCCAGCGCGCCCGCGTGGTGCTGTGCGGCGGGATCAGCTCGTACAACGAAGTCGAGCCCACGGGCATCCGCCCTTACATGCAGCTCACTGTGACGCGCTCGCGCATGGAGGGCTTCATCATCCTCGACTACGCCGCGCGCTACGCCGAAGGCGTGATGGCGCTCTCCAAGCTGATCGCGGAAGGCAAGCTGAAGGTCGCGGACGACGTGCAGACCGGCTTCGAGAACGTGCCCGCCACGCTGCGGCGGCTGTTCGAGGGAAAAAATCTCGGCAAGCAGTTGCTGAAAATCACGGACCCGCCACTTCCGCTCGCATGAGCGATGACACCGGGTTCCTGAACTCCTTTCCCACCCCGTTCGAGGCGGTCGTGGTCGGCGCGAGCGGCGGCATCGGCGCCGCGCTGACCCGGCGCCTCGCGGACGATCCCGCCGTGCGCCACGTGCTCGCGCTGTCGCGCTCCGGCGCCGTGCCCGCACATCCGCGCGTGACGCCGGTCCCGATCGACCTCGCCGACGAAGCGACGATCGAGGCCGCCTTCGCCCGGACGAGCGAGGATCTGCGCCTCGTCATCGTCGCCGTCGGCGGCGTGCGCATCGACGGCCGCGGCCCGGAGAAAGCGCTGCGCGATCTCGACGCCGCCGCGCTCGCGCGCGCCTTCGCACTCAACACGATCGGCCCGGCGCTCGTTTTCAAGCACGCCGCCCCGCGCCTCGCCCGCACCGGCAAGACGGCGCTCGCCGCGCTCTCCGCCCGCGTCGGTTCGATCTCGGACAATCGCAAAGGCGGCTGGTACGGCTACCGCGCCGCCAAGGCCGCGCTGAACCAGATCGTGCGCACCACCGCCATCGAACTCGCCGCCAAACGCCGCGACCTCGTCTGCGTCGCCCTGCATCCCGGCACCGTGCGCACCGCCCTCTCCGAACCCTTCCTCGCCGGCTACACCGCCAACGAGATCTTCGAACCGGACTATTCCGCCGCCGCCCTGCTCTCGGTGCTGGACGGCCTTACGCCGGCGCAGACGGGGCGGGTGTTTGCGTGGGATGGGGCGGAGATCACGCCATAGGGTGATCCGCGCCGCCCGCCCGCATCGCTCCGTCATTCCGGGGCGGCCGAAGGCCGAACCCGGAACCTAGGAGATCGTGCGCTGGAATTTCGAAGAAGAACAGTTGAGCCCAATCCCCTGGGTTCCGGGTTCGCGCGTGCCGCGCGCCCCGGAATGACGGAGCGATGAGAACGGCAAGAGCCGTGGATCGCGGAGGTTGGGACGCGGGCTGCATGGGTGCGCCGCGCAGGCGACGCCCTACGCCATCACCCGCAACGGCGCGACCTGCGCGACGAGCTCATCGAACTCGCGCCAGAACCGGGCGCGCTTGTCGTCGAGCTCCATCAGGATCTCGTGCATCGCGCCCTCGATCGTGACGTGGCGCGCGTTGGCCAGAAGCCGCGCGAGTTCGGCGTGGCTCTCGTTGTCGACGAGCTTTTCCTCGCCGGCGCTCGCCACCAGGATCGGCACGCGGATATTGGCAAGCGCGGACGGGCGCCGGAACGTCTCGAACGCCTCGGCCGCCGCATTGACCCAGCCGATCGTCGGCCCCGCGAGCGCGAGGCGCGGTTCGTTCTCCACCGCCGCCTGCGCGCGCGCAAACCGTTCGGCGTCATGGGTGACGCGATTGGTCTTGAACTTTTCCTTGCGCCATTGCGTCTCGACGCCGGGCGCGAACATCGAGCCAAGGCCCGCCGCCGCCATGAAGCGCACGAAGCGCAGCGTGGAGTTCTTCAGGCCCGGAATGCCCCACATCGGCGCGGAGAAGGCCGCCGCGTCGACCTCGATGCGGCGCATCTGCATCGCGCGCAGTGAGATGCCGCCGCCCATCGAATGGGCCAGGATGATGTGCGGCTTGGGCAGACGATCGCCAAGCGCGCGCACCGCGTCACCGAGATCGTTGGCCGGATCGTCCAGCGTCTCGAGGTGACCTTTTTGCGGGTTCGAGATCAGGCGGCTCGAAAGGCCCTGCCCGCGCCAGTCCATCGTGAACACGACGAACCCGCGCATCTGCAGTTCGCTGATGACCTCGAAATACTTTTCGATGAACTCCGTTCGGCCATTGCACAGCAGCACCGTGCCGCGTGAAGGGCCGCCGAGCGCGGGCGCGAGCAGTGCTCGCAGCTTCACGCCCCCGCGGCCCTCCAGCCACAGCTCTTCCGCGCCGTCAGGTTCGAGATTCCCGGATACGCGGACGAACGGCATTCAGGCTCAGCCCCGCAGCTTCGCCATGACGCTCTGAAGCTGCATCGCGACGCCCATGTCGCCCAGCACCTTCAGCTTGCCTTGCATGAAGGCCATCGTCGGATCGAGCTTGCCTTCGGCCATCGCGATGAAATCGGCCAGGGCCAGTTGCAGCGTCGTGTCGGCCGCGCCGTCGTCCTTCGAAACCGCGCCCGCCGCGCCGTCGAGGAAGATCTTGCCGTCGCCGCCGAAGTCGAACTTCACCTTTTTGCCCGGCACCGTCGCGCCGGCCGCCGCGAAGCGCTGATAGATTTCATCGAACGTCATGATTTCACTCCTCCCATGGAGAAGCACCCTTACACACGAGGACATTGCCGCTGGCAAGGGGAGCCGAAGTTGCTTGCAAGACGGGCCGGAGCGGGCGGGAACCGCGCCCGCCAGAACCGCCGTACGGCCCGGACGCCCCCCGCCCCTGCGACCGCCCCGCGGCAAGCGCCCGCCTTTGCGCCCGCCCGCGCAGCCGTTAGGCTCGCACGGCAGGAGAAGACATGAGCTGGCGCAAGGACATCGACGAACTTCGGGCCCGCGAGGCCATGGCCGAGGAGATGGGCGGCGGCGAGCGCGTCGCCCGCCAGAAGAGCCTCGGCAAGCTCACCGTGCGCGAGCGCGTGGACGCGCTTTTGGATCCGGGATCGCTGCACGAGATCGGCAAGATCGCCGGGGAGGCGCGTTACGACGCCGATGGCGCGCTGGAGAGCTTCCGCGCCTCCAATTTCGTCGTCGGCCGCGGCCGCGTCGCCGGCCGGCCCGTGATGGTGCAGGCCGACGACTTCACCGTCCGCGGCGGCGCCGCCGACGCCGCGATCTGGCAAAAGATGGTCCTCGCCGAGCAGATGGCGAACGAATACCGGATGCCGCTGATCCGCCTCGTCGACGGCACCGGCGGCGGCGGCTCCGTGAAAATGCTCGAGAAGGACCCGCGCACCTACATTCCCGCCACGCCCGGCTGGGAATGGGTCGTGGCCAATCTGTCGACCGTGCCCGTCGTCGCGCTCGCGCTCGGGCCCTGCGCCGGGCTCGGCGCCGGCCGGGTCGCGGCGAGCCACTACAGCGTCATGGTGCGTGGCATGAGCCAGGTGTTCGTCGCCGGCCCGCCCGTCGCCAAGGCGATCGGCGAGGACGTCGACAAGGAGCAGCTGGGCGGCGCCGAGATCAACGGCAAGAACGGCACCGTCGACGACATCGTCGACAGCGAGGCCGCCGCGTTCGAGGCCGCGCGCCGCTTCCTCTCCTACCTGCCCGCCTCGATCGACGATCTGCCGCAGCGCGCGCCTCCGCGCGACCGGCCCGACCGGCGAGAGGATTTCCTCGTCGATCTCATCCCGCGCGACCGCATGGTCCCCTACAAGATGCGCCGCATCCTCGAAGCGACGCTCGATCAGGGCTCCTTCTTCGAGATCGGCCGCCAATGGGGCCGGCCGATCATCACCGGCTTCGCGCGGATCGACGGCTATCCCGTCGCGGTGCTGGCGGGCGACCCGATGTTCCTCGGCGGCGCATGGACGGCCGACGCCTGCCGCAAGATCATCCGCTTCGTCGACACCGCCCAGACGTTCCACATGCCCGTCGTGCATTTCGTGGATTGCCCCGGCTTCGCCGTCGGCGTGAAGCACGAGCGTGCGGGCATCGTGCGCCTCGGCGTGCAGGCGATGGCCGCGATCTACCAGGCGCGCGTGCCGTGGTGTGCGATCGTCGTGCGCAAGGCCTATGGGCTTGCCGGCTCGGCGATGTCCAATCCCTCGCGCGCCAAGTACCGCTATTGCTGGCCGTCCGGCGATTGGGGCTCGCTGCCGATGGAGGGCGGCATCGAGGCGGCGTTCAAGCGCGACATCGAAACCGCCGCTGATCCCGAAGCGTTCCTGCAAAGCGTGCGCGCGCGCATGGAGGCGATGCGCTCGCCCTTCCGCACGGCCGAAGCCTTCTACGCCGAGGAAATCATCGACCCGCGCGACACCCGCCCGCTCCTCGTGGAATGGGCGCACCTCGCGCAGCGCACGCTCGCACGCGGCCCAAGCACGTTCGGGATGCGTCCCTAGGCGGTTTGCCTCCCGGGGCAGACTGCATGCGTCGCTAGGCGGCGGCGGTCGCCTCGGCGGCGCGCGCGCGGGCCTCGACACGCGTGACGTCCCCGACTGCATGTACGACGGGCATGCAGGACGCGTCGGCGTCGATCGCGAACGCCCAAGACGCCCGCCCCGGAAGCGCGCAGTTGACGCGCAGCCGCACCGCCACGAGCACGTACTCGAAGGCGTCGTCGCCCCGCGGCGCGGGCGGCGCGCCCGCCGGCGCCATCACCGCGCGGTAGCGACGCCGGCCCGTCCAGGGCGACAGGGCGCTGCGCAACACCACCGCGCGCACGATCGATCCCACCGAAGCGGGGCCTATCCAAGCATCGCCATCGAGCGTCTCGCGCGGTCCCACGCGCCCAACGATGCGAAGCGCGACGCCTCACATCAACGCGTTCACCGCCCATCCTGTGCGCCGCTCAGCGCCGCGTCGCCGGAGGCGCGGCGCCCGCGCGCACCGGCGGCATCTGCACGCGGCCGTCGCAGCGGTCCCGGACGTCGCGCCCGCATGTCCGCGGCGCGCCGGCCTTGGTGAAGCACACGCGCACGTCCTGCAGCCGGCCGTTGCGGCATCGAATGGCGAGCCCGTCGGCGCGCAGCTTCGGATTGGCGGCGATGAAGTTCGCCCGTACGTCCGCGGCCGTCACGAGCAAGGGCCGGTCCGGCGCCGCATAGGCCGGCGGCGTCGCGATCGCCGCGCGCAGCCGACGCGTCAGATCGAAATAGGCCTGCGGCGTCAGGCCCGAACAGGCGCCGTGCGTTCTCCACTCGTGCTGCACCAGCCGCGCCGAAGGCATGATGTCCAATTGCTGCTGCGCCAGTGCGGGCGGCGCCTCGCGCACGGCCGTCGCGCAGTCCTGCGGCCAGCCCACCTCGTTCTGCGGCCACAGCCCGTGCACGACAAAGGCGTAGCGCCGCGCCGATCCGCACTGCGCCTGATCCCGCGCCGCGGCCCGGGGATCGGCGCAATAGGTCGGGCTCCACGACAAGGCGAGGACGTAATAGTCGAACACGCCCGCGCGTGCGGGCGTCGCCGAACGGGCCGGCGTCTGCGCCAGCGCCCCGCGGTCGAGCGCGCCGAAAAGGCCAAGCAAAGCGAGCAGCGCGGCGCCGATCGCGCGTGCCGTCGCAAACGGTCGTCTTGCACGCATCGTCCCGCCCCTTGCCCTCACCCCCGCAGCGCGGCCGGCCCGATCGTCAGGATTTCGGCGCCGCGCCGGGCTTGATGAACTTCAGCGTCATGCGGTCGCTTTCGCCGATGGCCGCATACGGGCGGGAATCGAAATCCGGATTGGGCGCCATGCCAAGCGGCGCGGTGCGCAAAACGGGCGGCAAGGTCCAGACTCCGAACGGGTGATCCTTCGTGTCCTTCGGGTTGGCGTTGATTTCGCTCGATCCGCCGAACTCGAAGCCCACGTCCTGCGCGATGCTGCGCACGAACGCCTCCTGCACGTAGCCCGTGGCCGCGCGCGGATCCTGCAGGCCCGTCGAGCGCGCGCGGTGCTCCTCGACGCCGAGCACGCCGCCCGGCTTCAGCGCGCGGAAGATCAGCTTCAACGCGACCTCGAGATACCCTTCGGCCATGAAGGTGTGGATGTTGCGCATGACGATCGCGAGATCGGCCGAACCGTCCGGCGCGATCGCCGCCACCTTGGGGCCGATCGCCGACATCGTAATGGCGCCATAGAGCTTCGGATCGGAGAGGAACCGCGCCTCGAACCCCTTGAGCGCGGTCAGCTGCGCTTCGGTCGCCTGCGTGCGGTCGAACGTGGCGACGGTCAGGGCGCCGCCGCCCTGCGCCAGGAACGGCGCGAGAATCGCCGTGTACCAGCCCCGCCCCGGCAGCACCTCGATCACCGACATGTTGGCGCGGATGCCGAAGAACTTCAGCGTCTCGACCGGGTGGCGCCATGCGTCCCGCTCCGGATCGAGCCGCCATGGCCCCGCGGCCGCCCATTCGAGCGATCCCAAAGGCGGCGTGGGCAGATCGAGCTTCGGCGGCGGCGGCTTCGGCTTCTCGTCGCCGCAGGCGGCGAGCGGCGCGGCGGCCAGGCCCGCCAGTACGGCGCGACGGCGGAACGGCGCAGAGGTCATGACGCGAGACTCATCATGGACGCTGCTACCATCGCGCCCGGGCCGCGGCTACGGCTTCACGAACTTGAGAGTCATGCGGTCGGGCTCGCCGATCGCATCGTACCTGGCGCGGTCGAAGGCCGGATTGTCGGGCTGGCCGAACGGCGAGGTCCGCCGCGTCGGCGGCAGGGTCCAGACCCCGAACGGATGATCCTTGGTGTCGCGCGGGTTGGCGTTGACGTCGGACCGGCCCGCGAGGCGGAACCCGGCCTTCGCCGCCGCCTGGATCACGACGTCCTCGGAGACATAGCCGCTGTCCATCATCCATTTCAGATCGGACTGGCCGGCGGGCGCGCGCGCCTGCTCGATGCCGAGCACGCCGCCCGGCTTCAGCACGGCGTAGAAATCGGCCATCGCCTTGTCGAGCATGCCGACGCGCAGCCAGCCATGGGCCGCGCCGGCGCTGAGCACCAGATCGGCCGAGTCCGGCGCGCCGAGCGGCGGGGACACCGGCCCGAACCCGACCGTGCGCACCGCCCCGTAGGTGCGGGTGTCGGCGAAGCGCGCTTCGAAGTCCGCGCGGCTGCGCTTGGCGTTCTCGGAGATGCGGGGGTTGGACAGATCCGCATGGCCTGCGATGTAGCGCCCGCCCGTGCGCGCCGCATAGGGCGCGAGGATTTCGGTGTACCAGGCCTCGGCGCCGGGCTGGACTTCGATGACCGTCATCCCGGGCTTGAGGCCCCAGAAGTCGAGCGTCTGCGCCGGGTGGCGGGCCGCGTCGCGCGCAACGCTCGTCGGCGGACGCTGCGGGCCGGCCAGGACCGCGCGCAGCACCGGATCGGCGGACACGTAGGGCGCCGCGGGCCCAGGCCCCATGGTCGTCTCGCAGCCCGTGATCAGGACCGCCGCCGCCACCGCCGCCGCGATCAGGCGCGCACGCCCTCCGGCCAAACCCGTCATCGTCCTCTCCTCACCCGTTCTTTCGCCGCGCTGCGCCGCCTTCGGACGGTCGCTGCGCAGGGCGCCGATTCTTTGGCGCCGCCTTGGACGCCAATCCTTTGGCGCCAGACCTTGGGCGCGCACCCTAGGGCGCCGCCGCGCCGGACGAAACCGTCCCGTTGCGTCCCCCCGTTTCGTCCCCTTGAACCCGGCCGCACCCGTTCCCACCTCGCTCAACGCGGGACGCTCCGGTGAGGTCCCGCTGGAGGTCCAGCCGCCGTTTCGGGGCCGGATCGCCGCCCGGAGCCCCGCCGTTTCGGGGCGTGACGTGTCGCTGAAGAGGACATCTCATGTCGAACGATCTTTCCCCCCTGTACCGCACGCTCGTCGGTTTCGACCGCATCAACCAGCTCATGGATCAGGCCCTGCGCAATGACGGCGCCGGCGGCTATCCCCCCTTCAACATCGAACAGACGGGCGACGACACGTTCCGGATCGAGCTCGCCGTGGCCGGGTTCTCCGAGGACGAACTGGCGATCGAGTACAAGGAAAACAGCCTCGTCGTGACGGGCCGCAAGGCGCCCGTCGAGGAGGCGCGTCGGTTCCTCCATCGCGGCATCGCGGAGCGCAATTTCGAGCGCAAGTTCGGCCTCGCCGACTATGTGCGCGTCGACGGCGCGCGGCTCGTCAACGGCATGCTGACGATCGATCTCGTCCGCATCATCCCCGACAGCCTGAAGCCGCGGAAAATCGCGATCGCCACCGGCAAGACCCCGCGCACCGTCCGCACGGACGCCGTCGCGGCGGAGTAAACGCGCCTTCTCCGTCATCCTCGGCGCGCCGTAGGCGCGTCGGGGATCCAGGGCGGCGCCGCGGTCGCTGGATCCCCGACCTCGCGTCGCTCGGTCGAGGATGACGGAGATCGGTCTTCCGGGAGCGTTTCCTCCCCGCTCCCTAACCCGCAAGCACGGCAGCGGCCTCGGCGCCCAGAAGGGCGTCGAGGTCGTCGCGTTTCGCGGCGCGGTACTTCTCCCGGATCGCCGCCAGCGACTTCACAGCATATTTCTGCGGCTCCTGGCTGAACGCCGCGCCGTCGAGATCGACCGTGTACGGAGCGTCGCCCGCCGCGGCGTTCGCCGCGCTCCAGCGCAGGAACACCCGCACCTCGCTTTGCAGCAGCGGCGCGAGCGTCGGCGCCAGCGCCTCGGGCGGATCCCACTCGCCCTGCGGCTCCGGCTCCAGCATGCGCTCGACATAGTCGACCACGTGCGGATGGTGCGCCCGCAGGATGCCGCCGGGCGTCGGATCCGAGAGCAGTTCGTACACCTGCCCGAAGACGCCGAAATCGGCGAGCGCCGGCCGGTGCCCGAAGAGATAGGGGCGGCCGCGCAGATGCGCCTCGAGGAGATCGGCGAAGCGCCGGAACGAGCGCTCGATGAACGGCCCCGTCAGGCTGTTGGAGCCGACGAACGACAACCGACCGATCATGCGCTCGCGCACGGCCGCCTCGATCGGGCGGCGATCCGGCGCCGGCGCGCCCTCGGTCATCATGTCGACGATGCGCTTGGCGGCCCACAGCTGATCGGCCTCGTAGGCCCAACGGAAATGGAACATGGCCTTGTTGAGCCACTCGTCCGCGTACTCCTCGATCAGCGACGAGAGGAACGCCGCGCGCGGATCGTCCGGCGTGATCGAGGGCGCGGGATGCGCGGCTTCGAGACGCTCGAGGATCGGCGTGGAGTCCTGCATCGCCACGTCGTCGGCGCCGACGATCAGCGGCACCAGCGGCAGCTTGGCGTATTTCTGGAACTCGGCCTGCGCGGCCGGTCCGCGCGGGATCCAGGTGTGCGCGATGCCCTTGTAGCGCAGGTACGACCGCACCTTCACCGAATAGGGCGACAACTCCGCGCCGAACAGGCGAAACGGCGGTTGCATGGGAGCCTCCCTGGCTGGACGTCCCGCGTCAGCGGACGCCAGCGGACAACAGATCGTGAAGATGCACAACACCCACGGGACGCCCGGCCTCGACCACAAACAGGTTCGTGATCTTGCGGGCGTTCATGAAGGCGATCGCGTCGGCGAGCGGCGCGTCCGCGGCGATGTGCTTGGGGTCGGCGGTCATCAGCGCTTCGACCGTGCCGGCATAGGTCTCCGGCGTGAGACGCCGGCGCAGATCCCCATCGGTGACGACGCCGACGAGCTTGCCCGCGCCGTCCACGACGCCGGCCGCGCCGATACCGCCGCGCGTCATCGCGTCGAGCACCTCGCGCGTCGGCGTCCCCGCGCGCACCAGAGGGGCGCCGTCGCCCGCGCGCATCACGTCGCGCACGTGCTTCAACAGCGCGCCGAGCTTGCCGCCCGGATGCAGGCGCCCGAACGCGCGCTGGTCGAACCCGGCGGCCCGCAGCAGCGCCACCGCGAGCGCGTCGCCCATCGCCAGCGTCATGGTGGTGGACGTCGTCGGCGCCGGCGCCTCGTCGCTCGCCTCGCCGCAATCGGGCAATGTCAGCGCGACGGTCGACGCTTTGGCCAGGGCGCTCTCGGCCCGGAACGTCACCCCGATCAGCGGAATACCGAGACGCCGGCAATGGTGGATCAGGTCCGTCAGCTCGGCGGTGTCGCCCGACCGCGACAGGGCCAGGACGCAATCGTCCGCCGTGATCATGCCGAGATCGCCATGGCTCGCTTCGGCCGGGTGAACGAATTGCGCCGGCGTGCCGGTGGAGGCGAAGGTCGCGGCGATCTTGCGCGCGATGTGGCCGCTCTTGCCCATCCCGGTCACGACGACGCGCCCCTTCACCGCGGCCAGGGCGGCGCAGGCGGCGACGAAGGCTTCCCCAAGCGCGCCATCGAGGGCGCGGGTCATGGCGTGCAGGCCCTCGGCCTCGGCTTCGAGGGTGTCGGCGGCGGCCGCGCGGGCGGCGGCGGGATCGATGGTCAGGCTCATGCGCCCTCTTAGCCCCGCCGGGCCGGCCCCGCCACAGGCGCCGCGGGCCGGACCGAGGCGTCCTCCGCCGGTGGACCCCCGGCCCGGAACGTGCATTTCCAGACGGGCGGCGCGCCGGCCACGGCGACGCCCCATGGAGGCTGGGCCATGACCACAACGGACGAGAGCCGGGAAACGATCCTCGTGACCGGCGGCGCGGGCTATGTCGGCGCGCATACCTGTTTCGCTTTGAGCCAGGCGGGCTACCGCGTCGAGGTCGTAGACACGCTGACCAACGGCCACCGCGCCTTCGCCAAGTTCGGCCCCCTGCACGAGATCGACATTCGCGACGAGGCGGCGATGACCGCCCTGATCCGCGCCGTCCGCCCCGCCGCCGTCCTGCACTTCGCGGCCCTGATCGAGGTCGGCGAAAGCGTGAAGGACCCGGCCGCCTTCTATGACGTCAACGTCCGCGGCGCCCTTGCGCTGCTCGCCGCCATGCGCGCGAACGACGTCGACAAGATCGTGTTCTCCTCGACCTGCGCCACCTACGGCCCGCCGCAACGGCTGCCGCTGGACGAGACCCATCCCCAGGCGCCGATCAATCCCTATGGCTGGACGAAGCTGATGGTGGAGCGCGCCATCCTGGACATGGGCGCCGCCTATGGCCTGCGCGCCGCGCTTCTGCGCTATTTCAACGCCGCCGGCGCCGCGCCGGACCTGGGCCTCGGCGAGCGCCACTCCCCCGAAACGCACGCGATCCCGCTCGCGCTGTTCGCGCAGCTTGGCCGGCGCCAGGGCTTCTCCGTGTTCGGCGACGACTACGACACCCGCGACGGCACCTGCGTGCGCGACTACATCCACGTCCTCGACCTCGCTGACGCGCACGTGCGCGCGCTGCGCCGCCTGCTCGACGGCGGCGACACGCAGGCCTTCAATCTCGGCACCGGCGATGGCGTCACCGTGAAGGAGCTGCTCGCCGCCATCGAACGCGTCACCGGCCGTCCGCTCGACGCCGCCGTCGCCCCGCGCCGCCCCGGCGACGCGCCCGCGCTGGTGGCCGACGCCTCCAAGGCCGCGACGATGCTCGGCTGGCGGCCGACGCGCACGCTCGACACCATCCTCGCCGACGCCTGGGCGTGGCATTCGCAAATGGAAGCGCGCGTCTTCAACTGATCCCGACGACGTAGCCACTTGACGTGCGAGGTAATTGCGACGCTTCCCTCGCCCGGCGCATCGTCTCCTCAGGCACTGGGAGACGCCGCCATGACCCCGCTCGACACCGTCCTCGCCTTCCTCAACGCGATGGAGAAGATGGACTACGCCACCGCGCTCGCGCTGATCGCGCCGGACTGCGAATACACCAACCTGCCCATGGGCACGGTGCGCGGCCCCGAAGGCGTGCGATCCGTGCTCGAGCCCTTCTTCGACCCGATCCTCGAAAACGAGTTCCGCCTGCTGCGCACCGCCGCCGACGGCCCCGTCGTCTTCGTCGAACGCCTCGACCGCCACCGCAGCGCGACGGGCTGGTTCGAACTCCCGGTGACCGGCGTGATGGAGGTCCAAAACGGGAAGATCACCGTCTGGCGCGAATACTTCGACCTCGCGACGATGATGAAGGGCGCGGGGCAGGCCTGAAGTGGGCGACGCCGCGCTTTGCGCCGTCGAAGCGATGGATCAACCTTGAAAGAGCAGCCGTTGTAATCTATAAACTACAGACGTCCGAATGCTAGAGGTGCAGAGAACTGCCGCCTTCAACGCTTGGTTTGTAGGTCTGCGTGATCTGCGCGGGCGGGCGCAGATCACCAATCGGATCAAGCGACTTGCCGCCGGAAATGCCGGAGATGTGCGCCCTGTCGGATCCGGAGTGAGCGAGATGCGCATCAACACGGGCCCAGGATATCGGGTCTACTTCGCCGCCCGCGGTACTGCGTTGGTCCTTCTGCTGGCAGGTGGTGACAAGTCAAGCCAAACCCAAGACATCGAGACCGCCAAGGCACTGGCGAAAGAGTGGGAATCGGAAGCCCCATGAGCAAGTTATCCGTCGAGCCCTTCGACAGCGCCGACTACATCGACACCCCGGAAGCTGTCGTCGCCTACCTCGAAGAGGCGTTCGAAGACGGCGATCCGCAGATCATCGCGTCGACGTTAGGCGACATTGCCCGGTCGAAGGGCATGGCGCTGATCGCGGAACGCGCGGGCGTCACACGCGAAGCGCTCTACAAATCGCTGAGCGTCGATGGCAATCCGCGTTTGACGACCCTGCTGGGGGTGCTGAAAGCGCTCGGCTTGAAGCTGTCTGTCAGTATTGAGCCTCCCGCCGCGGCCTAGCGCGACGGCTCCCCCCGGTTTACCCCGCGCCGCCCATCCCCTACATGAGCGGCATGACCTCCCCCGCCTCCATCGTCTCCGTTCCCCGCCCGCGCAGCGGTCCCGTCCGCATCGGCAACGACCTGCCGCTCACCTTCATCTGCGGCCCGTGCGCCATGGAGAGCCGCGAGCACGCGCTCGAAACGGCGGAATGGCTCAAGGGCGTGTTCGAGAAGGCCGGGGCGGGCTTCATCTACAAGACGAGCTTCGACAAGGCGAACCGCTCCAGCCTCAAGGGCGCACGCGGCGCCGGCCTCGACTATGCCGGCCCCGTCTTCCAGGAAATCCGCGAGCGCCTCGACGTGCCGGTCCTGACGGACGTGCACCTGCCGGAGCAATGCGCCGACGTCGCCGCCGTCGCCGACGTGCTGCAGATCCCCGCCTTCCTCTCCCGCCAGACCGACCTGCTCGTGGCGGCCGCCGAGACGGGCAAGCCGATCAACGTCAAGAAGGGCCAGTTCCTCGCGCCCTGGGACATGAAAAACGTCGTCGCCAAGATCACGGGCTCGGGCAATCCGAACGTGATGACGTGCGAGCGCGGCGTGAGCTTCGGCTACAACACGCTCGTCTCCGACATGCGCGCGCTGCCGATCCTGAAAGCGATCGGCGCGCCGGTGGTGTTCGACGCGACGCACTCCGTGCAGCAGCCCGGCGGCCGCGGCGAGAGCTCCGGCGGCGAGCGCGAGTTCGTGCCGGTGCTGGCGCGCGCGGCGGTGGCGATCGGCGTCGCCGCGGTGTTCATCGAAAGCCACCCAAACCCCGACAAGGCGCCGAGCGACGGCCCGAACATGGTGCCGTTCGCCGAACTCCCCGCGCTCGTCGAAACGCTGATGCGCTTCGATGCGCTGGCCAAAGGGCGGGCGTAACGCGCAGCGCGCGCCTTGGCCCGCGCTGATCATCGTTTGACGTCAAGCATTTGACCGGCAGGTGACGGTTCCGTTACAGGAGGGCGAACCGCAGGCCGCCCGCCGGGGCGCGTCCCAAGCGGCTGGGGACAGCGCATGCGCGTGCTGCACGTGATGGCCGGCGCCAAGGAAGGCGGCGCTGAAACCATGATGCTCGACGGAGCGCTCGCGCTGGCCGAGGCCGGCGTGTCGCAGAGCGTCGTCACGCGCCAGGACTCCCCCGAACGGCTCGCCGCCCTCGCCGCCGCCGGCGTGCCGGTGCGCACCGCCTCGTTCAACCGCCTCTGGCGCGCCGACACCGCCGCGCGCATCAGGTCCGCGCACGACGAGCTGCAGCCCGACGTCGTCCACTACTGGATGGGCCGCGCGGGCGAGTTCGCGCCCGGCCGGTGGCGCGCGAAGAACCTCGCCTGGTACGGCGGCTACTACAAACTGAACCGCTTCAAGAACTGCAGCTGGCATGTCGGCGTCACGTCCGACATCGCGCGCCACATCGTCGAACAGGGCGCGCCGCCCGAGCGCGTCGGCGTGCTGCACACCTACGCCAACATCACCGCCGCGCCGCCCGTCTCGCGCGCGAGCCTGTCGACTCCGGACGATGCGCCCGTGGTGCTCGCGCTCGCCCGCCTGCATTGGAAAAAGGGCATCGACACGCTGATCGATGCGCTGGCCCAGCTTCCCGGCGTGTACGGATGGATCGCCGGCGCCGGTCCGCTCGAAGCCGAACTGAAAGCCCGCGCGACCGCCGCCGGCCTCGACGCGCGCATCCGCTTCCTGGGCTGGCGCAACGACCGCTCCGCCCTGCTCGCCGCGTGCGACGTGGTCGCCTTCCCCTCGCGCTACGAGCCGTTCGGCACGGTCACCGTGGAGGCCTGGGCCGCCGGCAAGCCGCTCGTCGTCGCAGACAGCGCCGGCCCCGCCGCCACCGTCACGCACGACGAGGACGCCCTGCTCGTGCCGAAGGACGACGTAGCCGCCCTGCGCGACGCGATCCGACGCGTGCTCGAGGATGGCGAGACCGCCCGCCGCCTCGTCGACAACGGCCGTCGCGCCTACGAAGCCCGCTTCACGCGCATCGCGTTCGTCCGCGCCGCCATGGCGCTCTACGACAAGATCAAGGCGTCCGCGGCGGCGGGCTGAGCAGGCCGGCCGCTTCGAGCGCGGCGGCCAGCCGCGGATCGTCCACGTAAAGCCGCGTGGCGCCGGCCGCCGCCTCAGCCTCGAGCGCCGCCCGCAGATCCTCGCCCGGCGCGGCCGTGAACCGCCGCTCGTACCTCGCCGCGTCAGAGCCCGACGCCCACTGCACCAGCGGCAGCCCCTCGCGCACCACCCGGAAGAACCCGGCATTGAGATCGGCCGCCTCGGCCTCGCACACGCCCGTCACGATCTCGATCCCGGCCGCGCGCAATCGCGCCAGGCCCGCCCCGTCCGCGAACCGATGCGGATCAGCGACCGCGATCACCACGCGCGCAACACCCGCCGCGATCAGGACGTCCGTGCACGAGGCCGCGCCAGACGACCGCCGCGCGCAGGGTTCGAGCGTCACATAGGCGGTGGCGCCCCGGGCGGCGTCGCCTGCGGCCGCCACGGCCTGCTCCTCCGCATGCGGGCGCCCGCCATCGCCCGTCGCCGCGGCGGCGATCACCACGCCGTCGCGCGCCAGCACGCACCCCACGCTGGGATTGGGCGCCGTCCGCCCCAGTTGCGCGGCGGCCTGCGCCAGCGCCCGGCGCATCATCGCGTCGTCCTGCGCCGCCGTAGTCATGATCGCCCCAAGCGCATTGACAGACCCGGCCCGGGCGCCGCCTCCTGGGGGAAACGACATACACTCGGAGGAGCCCCATGGCGGCGGACGGACATCACTCGGGCGATCGCGCGACCTTCAAGGCGATGCAGGAGGGCACCGCCGAGGACTGGGCCAAGATCGGCGCCTGCGCCGCCCCGTTCGCCAAGGGTCTGCCCGATCGCATCCTGACGCACCTGAAGCTCCTCGATGGCGATTTCGGCGGCTTCCCCGTCGATCGCCTGACGCACTCTCTGCAATCGGCCACCCTCGCCCATCGGGACGGCATGGACGAAGAATACGTCGTCTGCGCCCTGCTGCACGACATCGGCGACACGCTCGGCCCGTCGAACCACGCCGACATCGCCGCCGCGATCCTGAAGCCCTTCGTGTCCGAAGCCCACCACTGGATGATCGAGCACCACGGGATCTTTCAGGGGTATTACTTCTTTCACCACCTGGGCCTTGATCGGAACATGCGCGATCAGTTCCGCGGCCACCCGCATTTCGAGCTGACGGCCCGCTTCTGCCATCGCCACGACCAGAACGCCTTCGACCCGGCCTATGAGTCCATGCCCTTGGCGGCCTTCGAGCCGATGCTGCGCCGGGTGTTCGAACGGCCGAAAAACTCGATCTATCTGCGCACCGCCGCGGAATGACGGGCGATCGAACGAATTTACCATGTTCCTTGACGGGGACTTAACGGGTGTAAGGGAAACACTGGTCGCGTCGGCCCACAATGGGCTCAACCCCGCAGAAGGAGGGGAAGATGAGCGCGTCCAATGTTCCGCCCGCCCCGACGGTCCGGGAAATCTCGATGGCCCTGGCGTCGAGTTCGCCCCGCGTCCGCGATGCGGCGCTGAACGTGCTTCCGCCGGCCAAAATGGATCCGCAGGCGATTCAGATCGTTCTCGACGCCGTGCGCGAAAAGGAAGCGGCCGCCCGCGGCGGCGTCGACATCACGGTCTGACGTCGTCAGCCGGCCCGCCCCGCCCGGCCTCGCCTATCCCGCAGGCGACACCAGATCGTCCTCGCCTTCGAGCTCCACCGGGCCCGTCATGATGACGTGGTCATCCTTGGCCCGCCACTCGAGCTCCAGCACGCCGCCATCCAGCTGCAGTTCGGCATAGCGATCGACGAGCCCCATGCGGCTTGCCGCGACCACGGCGGCGCAGGCGCCCGTGCCGCAGGCCTTCGTCAGCCCCGCGCCCCGCTCCCACACCCGCAACCGCAGGCTCCGCGCCCCCCGCACCGAGACGAACCCGACATTGACCCCTTCCGGGAAGAACGGGTCCCGCTCCACCAGAGGTCCGATCTTGTGGACGGGCAGCGCGTCGACGTCGTCGACCGCGAACACCGCATGCGGATTGCCCATATTCACGCCGCCCGGCCCCGTCAGGCCCCAGGGCCCCGGCGCCGCGTAGTCCATCCGGACGGTGTCCGTGGCGCGCGCGACCGGGATTTCCTCCCACTTCAGCAGCGGCGAGCCCATGTCGACGGTGACGCGGTTCTCGCCCGCGCCCGTCGCCGTCAGAAGGCCGGCCTTGGTTTCGATCTTCACGGGCCGGGCCAGCCCCTCGCTCCCGAGGATCCAGCCGACGCAGCGGGCAGCGTTGCCGCAGGCCGAGACCTCTTCGCCGTCGGCGTTCCAGATGCGCATGAAGGCGTCGCCGCGGATCGAGGTTTCGAGCGCGATTACCTGATCGCAGCCCACCCCCGTTCGCCGATCAGCGATCGCCCGCGCCTGCTCGGGCGAGAGATTCAAGGCGCCGTATGCGCGGGCGTCGAAGATGACGAAGTCGTTCCCGCACCCGTTCATCTTGAAATAGCGCATCCACCCTCCGCCCCGCAGCGCCGCGACTGCAAAGAAGAATAGGGGCCTCACCCCCGATCGCCAATCCTGCCCGCTTGCGGCGCGCGTCCGGACGCGCCAATGCACCAGGATGGCGTGGACGCGCACCTATTCGGGCCCGGAGCCCCAGCGGGTCAACAAATGGCTGGCCCAGAATGGCGTCTGCTCGCGTCGCGAAGCGGAGGACCTGATCGCGCGCGGCCTGGTCTCGATCGATGGCGCCCCCGTCACCGATCCGGGCCGCAAGATCGAGGCGGGCCAGACCTTGACCCTCGCCGACCGCGCCGGCGCGGGCCTCGCCCCGGCGCTCAGCGTGGTGATCCACAAGCCCGTCGGCTACGTTTCGGCCCAGCCCGAGCCCGGCCAAATCCCGGCGGCGCGCCTGCTGACCCAAGCCAATCTCGTCGGCCCCGGCGCCCCGCCGCCCCCGACCGCGAGCCTGCCGCCGCTCGGCCGCCTCGACCAGGACTCGCGCGGCCTCCTGCTGCTCTCGCAGGACGGCGTGCTCGCCAAGGCGGTGATCGGCCCGGACTCGACGCTCGACAAGGAATACCTCGTCGCCGTCGAAGGCGGGGTCACCGAACGCAAGCTCGCCTGGCTGCGCCACGGCCTCGAACTGGACGGGCGCAAGCTCAAACCCGCCCAGGTCACCCAGCTGCGCGACGGCCGCCTGCGCTTCGTCCTGCGCGAAGGCCGCAACCGGCAAATCCGCCGCATGGCCGAGCTCGTCGACCTCTTCGTCGTCGATCTCCACCGCGTCCGGATCGGCCCGCTGCGCCTCGGCGACCTGCCCGAAGGGCGGTGGCGTCTCCTCACCGAGGCCGAACGCAGCGCGATCGTGACCGGCTAGACGCCTTCCCTCGCCCGAAACGATCTGCTTGTGTGCGCACGGGGAGATCTGCCCATGTCCTTGTCCAAAGTCGTCGCGGCGGCCGCCGTTGCGACGCTCTTGTCCGGCTGCGCCGCCATGTCCTCTTTGACCCAACGCGCCGATCCCTACCTCTACATGGAAGACGTGGAGGGCCCGCGCGCACTCGAATGGGTGCGCGCGCAGAACACGCGCACGCTGGCCGAACTGAAGGCCGATCCGCGCTTCGCCCAGCTCGAGGCCGATGCGCGCGCCATCGTCAACGCCCGCGATCGTCTGCCGACCGGCGCGGTGCGCGGCGGCTATGTCTACAATTTCTGGCAGGACGAGGCGCAGGTGCGCGGCGCGTGGCGTCGTTCCCCGATCGCGGACTTCACCGCCGGCAAGCCCGTGTGGGAAACGCTGCTCGACGTCGACGCCCTCTCCGTCGCCGAGAACAAGAACTGGGTCTTCCAGGGCGCGACCTGCCTGCCGCCCGAAGAGACGCGCTGCCTCATCCGCCTGTCCGACGGCGGCAAGGACGCCGCGGTGCGCCGCGAGTACGACATCAAGGCGAAGGCCTTCGTGCCCGGCGGCTTCTCCCTGCCCGAAGCCAAGAGCGACGTGCAGTGGAAGGACGCCGACACCCCCTACGTCGCGACCGATTGGGGCCCCGGCTCGCTCTCGGAGTCCGGCTACCCGATCGTCGTGAAGGAGCTGCGCCGCGGCGCGCCGCTTTCCTCCGCCGTCGAGATCATGCGCGGCGACGTCTCCGACGTCGGCGTCTTCATGTCCGCCTTCACCGGCGAGGACGGCCAGCGCGCCGTGATCGCGGCGGAGGCGCAGACGTTCTTTTCCTCCGTGTACAAACGGCTCGACGCGCAGGGCGGCCCGCAGACCCTGACGCTGCCCGGCCGCGCCACGCTGCGCGGCCTGCACAAGGGCGAACTCGTCTTCACCACCGAAGAGGATTGGACGCCGCCCGGCGGCGCGACGAAGTTCGCCCGCGGCTCCCTGCTCTCGATGCCGCTCTCCGCCGCGTCGAGCGCGGCGCCGCCCGTGCGCCTGCTCTACGGCCCCGGCCCGCGCGAAAGCGTCGAGGACGTCGCGATCGCGCGCGATGCGGTGATCGTCTCCCTCTATCGCAACGTGCGCGCGGCGATGCTGCGCCTCACGTTTGACGGCCGCGCCTGGGTGGAAAGCCAGATCCCGCTGCCGCCGAACGGCGCCGTGACGATTGCCGGCGCCGCCTCCGACACGTCAACGGCCTTCGCCGTCTTCGAGGACTTCCTTCGCCCCGACACGCTCTACGCGCTCGACTCCACGACCGGATCGGCGAAACAAGTCCGCGCTCTCACGCCGAAGTTCGACGCCTCGCGGTTCGTCTCCGAGCAGTACGAGGCGACGAGCCGCGACGGAACGAAAGTGCCGTACTTCATCATCCGCGCGAAGGACGTGAAGCTCGACGGCTCGAACCCGACGCTGCTCTACGGCTATGGCGGCTTCCAGATCTCGATGACGCCCGCCTACTCCGCCTTCACGGGCAAGTTGTGGCTGGAGCGCGGCGGGGTGTACGTGCTCGCCAACATCCGCGGCGGCGGCGAGTTCGGCCCCGCCTGGCACCAGGCCGGCCTGAAGACCAATCGCCAGGTCGTCTATGACGACTTCATCGCCGTCGCCGAAGACCTCATCGCCCGCAAGATCACGAGCCCGCGCCGCCTCGGCATCATGGGCGGCTCGAACGGCGGGCTTCTGATGGGCGTGATGCTCACGCAGCGCCCCGAGCTCTTCAACGCCGCCGTCGTGCAGGTGCCGCTGCTGGACATGCTGCGCTACAACCAGATGCTCGCCGGCGCGTCGTGGGTCGACGAATACGGCGATCCCACGATCGGCCCGAACGGGCGCCCGACGCACCCGGACGAGCGCAAGTTCCTCGAAAAGCTTTCGCCCTACGCCAATCTGCGCAAGCGGGCGGATTATCCCGTGCCGTTCCTCGTCACCTCGACCAAGGACGACCGCGTCCACCCGGCCCACGCCCGCAAGTACGGCGCGCGCCTCGAAGAGCTCGGGATGCCGTTCTACTACTATGAGAACATCGATGGCGGGCACTCGGCCGCCGCGAACCTGCAGGAGCAGGCGTCGCGCCGCGCGCTCGAGATGACCTACCTCATGAAACGTCTGATGGATTGAGGCCCGCCATGTCGCGCTCGTTCTCGCTCTACATCCTGATCGGCATGATCCTCGGCATCGGGACGGGGTGGGCGATCAACGCCTACCTGCCGACCGAGACCGCCGCGCAATGGGCCGACGGCTTCAAGGTCGTCACCGACATCTTCCTGCGCCTGATCAAGATGATCATCGCGCCGCTGGTGTTCTCCACGCTCGTGGCCGGCATCGCGCACATGGGCTCGGGCTCGGCGATCGGACGAATCGGCCTGCGCACGATGGCGTGGTTCCTCGGCGCCTCGCTCGTCTCGCTCACGCTCGGCATCGTCGCCGTGACGATCCTGCAGCCGGGCGCGGGCCTGAACCTGCCGCTCCCTGCGGCGGACGCGCAAAGCGGCATCAAGGCGTCGGCGCTCTCCTTCAAGGACTTCCTCACCCACGTCTTCCCGAAATCGTTCTTCGAGGCGATGGCGACGAACGAGATCCTGCAGATCGTGGTGTTCTCGCTGTTCGTCGGCGTGGCGCTCGCCTCGCTCGGCGAAAAGACCAAACAGCTCGTGGTGCTTGCCGAGCAGATGGTCGAGGTGATGCTGAAGATCACGGGCTACGTCATGCTCGTCGCGCCGATCGCGGTGTTCGCCGCCATCGCCGCGACCGTCGCCAAGCACGGCCTCGAGATCCTGTGGACCTATGGCAAGTTCATCGCCGGCTTCTACGCCGCGCTCGGCGTCTTGTGGGTCGTGCTGCTGCTCGCCAGCGCGGTGGTTCTTGGCGCGCGCACCTTCGGCCTGATCGGCCAGCTGCGCGAGCCGATCCTCCTCGCCTTCTCCACGGCGAGCTCGGAAGCCGCCTACCCGCGCACGATGGAGGGGCTGCGGCGCTTCGGCGTGCCCAAGCGCATTTCCGGCTTCGTCCTGCCGCTCGGCTACTCGTTCAATCTCGACGGCTCGATGATGTACTGCACCTTCGCGACGATCTTCATCGCGCAGGCCTATGGCATCGAACTGACCTGGGCGCAGAAGATCACGATGCTGCTGCTGCTCATGCTCACGTCGAAAGGCATGGCCGGCGTGCCCCGCGCGTCGCTCGTCGTGATCGCCGCGACGCTCGCCTTCTTCAAGATCCCGGAAGCGGGCCTGCTGCTGATCCTCGCCATCGACCAGTTCCTGGACATGGGCCGCAGCGCCACCAACGTGGTCGGGAACGCCGTCGCCACCGCCGTGACCGCCAAGTGGGAAAAGGAGCTCAAGGATGGGCCCGCCGACGAAGACGAGCCCGCAAAGCAGCCTCAGCCTTTGCCGGCCTGAATCCAGACGCTAGGGTGCGCCGATGACTTGGTGGCGGATTTTTGCGGCGATCCTCGCTTTCGCGCTCGTGGGCGCGATTGCCTGGGCCATCCTGACCTCGGGCGAACTGCACGGGAACATCTGGCAGCAGGGCAGCGTGCTGCTCACGCTCCCCTGGGGCGTGGTGGCGATGCTCGACCTCTATGTCGGCTTCGCCCTCATGGCGATGATCATGATGTTGGCGGAGCGGTCATTTCTGGTCGGGCTCTTGTGGGCCGCGCCGATGCTCGCGCTCGGCAACGTCTGGGCCGCGATCTGGCTGATCGTGCGCCTGCCAAGCCTGTCCCGCCGCCTCACGGCGCCGGACTGGCCGACCCGCTGACCACCTCGCGCAGCGCGGCCGCCAGAAGCCGGCACTCGCCGCTGCGGGGGCTCCCGGCCCGCCACGCCACCCCGATCGAGCGCCCCACGACCGGCGCCGAGAACGGTCGCACCTCCACCGCCGGGCCCGCCGCCGTGCCCGCTTCCGAGGCCAGACGCGGCAGCAGCGTCACGCCCATGCCGCCGGCCACCATCTGCACGAGCGTGTAGAGGCTCGTGGCGCTGACGTCCGCCGCCTGCCGCCCGGGCGCCGCGCCGCAGAACCGCAGCGCGTGATCACGCAGGCAATGCCCGTCCTCCAGCAGCAGCACGTCTTCGCCGGCCAGATCTTCCGGCGTCAGGTCGTTGCGGCGCACGAGCGGATGGCCTTTCGGGGCAGCCAGAAGGAACTCGTCCTCGCCGATCACTTCGATCTCCAGCCCGGACGCCTCGTAGGGCAGCGCGATGATCGCCGCATCCAGCGCCCGCGCCCGCACCTGATCCACGAGCCGGTTCGACACGTCCTCGCGCAGCAGAAGCCGCAGGTCCGGAAACTGGCCGCGCAGCGCCGGCAGCGCCTTGGGCAAAAGGAACGGCGCGATCGTCGGGATCGCGCCCAGCCGGAACGGCCCGACCAGCGGCCCGGACGCGCCGTGCAGCGCCCGCACGAGCTCCTCGGTCTCGGACAGGATGCGCACCGCCCGGCTCGCCGCCTCTTCTCCCGCCGGGGTCA
Organism: Alphaproteobacteria bacterium; assembly: GCA_018969015.1. Taxonomy (GTDB): domain Bacteria; phylum Pseudomonadota; class Alphaproteobacteria; order Caulobacterales; family Aquidulcibacteraceae; genus REEB506. Next base: position 38,552 of record JAGWZE010000018.1, on the reverse strand, counting down.
AGGCCGCGCCGCGAGCCCGATCGACCAGCGTCACGCCCAGAATGGCCTCGAGCTCCTTCACCCCGGCGGACAATGTCGGCTGCGTCACGCCCACCGCATCGGCGGCCCGCACGAACGAGCCGTGCGCCTGGAGGGCGGCGAGAAACTGGAGCTGACGCAGCGTCGGCAAGGCCCCGCGCGGCAGAGGATCGAGATTTGTCATAGGCGTTATCTATCTCAATAGCGCCGACGATCAATTCCGCCGATCGCCTGCGACGCCCGAACGGCCGGCCGCGCCCCGTCCACGCTATAGACGCCACCGAAAGGGAGGGGGCTCTAGATATAGATTTTGCCTATAGGGGGTATTCCTATTATCAGTTTGCCCCCCTGGCGCGAACCGACTACCGGTCCGGCCCTCTTTCCTCCCAGGAGACACACATGCTCGGCATCGGCGAGAAACTTCCCGCGTTCAAAGTCACCGGCGTGAAGCCGGGCTTCAACAACCACGAAGAGAACGGCGTGTCCGCCTTCGAGGAGCTCACGCAGGACTCGTTCTCGGGCAAGTGGAAGGTCATCTACTTCTACCCGAAGGACTTCACCTTCGTTTGCCCGACCGAGATCGCGGAATTCGGCCGCCTCGCGAAGGAATTCGAAGCGCGTGACGCGGTCGTCCTCGGCGGCTCGACGGACAACGAGTTCGTGAAGCTCGCCTGGCGCCGCGACCACAAGGACCTCAACAAGCTCGGCCACTGGCAGTTCGCCGACACGAACGGCTCGCTGACCGACGGCCTCGGCGTGCGCTCGCCGGACGGCGTCGCCTACCGCGCGACGTTCGTCGTCGACCCGCACAACGTCGTGCAGCACGTGTACGTCACGAACCTCAATGTCGGCCGCAACCCGCAAGACACGCTGCGCGTGCTCGACGCGCTGCAGACCGACGAACTCTGCCCGTGCAACCGCCCCGTCGGCGGCGACACGCTGAAAGCGGCCTAACCGCCGCCAGCTCGCGCCGCCGTCCCCCACCCAGCCTACAGGCGGCGCGAGCGCCCTTTTCGTCGAGGTACGCGATCTCCCCCGCTCCATCGGGGGAGATTTCGTATCCGCCTCCCGCATTCGTCTTTGAAGGAATCCGGACCATGTCCCTCGACGCCCTGCGCGACGCTTTGCCTGACTACGCGAAGGACCAGAAACTCAATCTTGGCTCGCTGGCCGCCGAAACGCTGCTGACGGATCAGCAGAAATGGGGCTGCTTCCTCGCCTCCGCGCACGCCATCGGCGTGCCGCAAGTCGTCAAGGCGATCGAGGCGGAAGTCGCCGGCAAGATCTCGCCCGAAGCCGCCACGGCCGCGAAGGCCGCCGCTGCGATCATGGGCATGAACAATGTCTACTATCGGTCGATGCACCTGCTGCAGAACCAGGAGTACCGCACGCTGCGGGCCGGCCTGCGCATGAACATCATGATGAACCCGGGCGTGGACAAGGTGGACTTCGAGCTGTGGTCGCTCGCCGTCTCCGCGATCAATGGCTGCGGCATGTGCCTCGACAGCCACGAGGAAGAGCTGCGCAAGCGCGGCGTGCCGAACACCCACATCCAGGCGGCCATCCGCATCGCCGCCGTGGTCAACGCCGCGAGCGCCGTAATCCGCGCGGAAAGCGCGCTCGCCGCCTAGGCCCGCTGCGCGCCGCGGGCGGTGGCGTCACTGTCCGCGGCGTCCTGGCCGCCCACCGGCGCCCCGCCCAGCGCGAACCGCGCGATCGCCGCCGCCAACGTGGCGCGGTCCACCGGCTTCACCAGATGCTCGCAGGCGCCGAGCTGCAGGGACGTGCGGCGGTCATCCTCGATCGAATACACGATCACCGGAACGTCCCGCGTCGCCGCATCGGCTTTGAGCGCCGAGAGGATCGACCAGCCCGATCCATCGGGCAGCCCGATATCCAGCACGATCACGCTCGGCGGCCGCGCACGCGCCTGCGCAAGCCCCTCATGTCCATGCGTGACGCCGATGCTGCGCAGACCGAGCATCGTCGTCGCCCGCGCGACGATATCGCGTGAATCCGCGCCGTCCTCGATGACGAGCACGTAGCGCCCGTCGACGCCGATCGCTGCGGCGGCGTCGTCGACCGCCCGCTCTCCCAGGCGCGCGGCGATCGTCAGCTCGAACGTGGAGCCCTCGCCCGGCGCGCTGCGCACCGTGACGTCGCCGCCCATCAACATCGCCAGGCGCCGCGTGATCGCGAGTCCAAGGCCCGTCCCGCCGAAGCGCGCGCTCGTCTCGGAGTTCGCCTGCACGAACGGCTGGAACAGCCGCTTCACCTGCTCGGGACTCATGCCGATGCCGGTGTCCTTCACGCCGACCCGCACCAGCCCGCCGTCCAGGCGCGCCCGCACCGACACCGTCCCCGCCGGCGTGAACTTCACCGCATTCGACAAGAGGTTCAGCACGCACTGCCGCAGCTTCACGCCGTCCGTCCGCAGATGCGCCAGCGCCGGATCGATCTCCACGTCGATGGTCACGCCCTTCCCGCGGGCCGTCAGCTCGAGCGCCTGCGTGGCTTCCCGCACCAGCGCCGCGCCGTCCACGTCGGCGACGTGCAGCTCCATCCGGCCCGCTTCGATCTTGGAGAGATCGAGAACTTCGTTGATCAGCGCGAGCAGGTGGCGCGCGGCGGCGCGGATGCGCTCGGCGTCGCCCGCAGCCTCGTCGCGCTGCTCGGCGCGCAGGTCCTCGGCGAGAATTTCCGCATACCCGATGACGGCGTTCAGCGGCGTGCGCAGTTCGTGGCTCATGTTTGCCAGGAAGGCCGATTTCGCGGCGTTCGCCTCTTCGGCCTGAATGCGCGCGGCCTGCAGCTGCGTTTCGAGCTCCTTGCGCAGCGTCACGTCGCGGCCCACCGTCACGAACCGCCAGAGCCCCGTCTCGGGATCGACGACCGGCGTGATCGAGACATCGACGACATAAGCCTGCCCCGAGCGCGCATACTGCACGATCTCGCACGAGATCGTGCGCCGCGCCGCCATCGCCTGCGCGATCTCGCCGACCGTGCGCAGATCGGTGAGCGGCCCGCAGAACATGTCGTCCGGCCGGCGCCCGACGAGCTCTTCCAGCGTGAAGCCGCTCAGCGCCGTCTGCGTTTCGTTGACCCACTCGATGCAGCCATTGGCGTCGAGGATCAGCATGGGATCGTTGGCGTGCTGCGCGATCAGCGCCAGATGCGCCACGCGCCGCGACGCTTCGGCAAGTTCGCGCGTCCGCGCCTCCACCCGCATTTCCAGCGATTCCCGCGCCGCCGAGAGCTCGGCGGCGAGCGCATCGTGATCGATCTTGGCGCGGCGGAACGCTTCGACGCTCTGCGCCAATCGTCCGAACTGGTTGCGGCGATCGAGATCCGGCGCCGGCGCCTGCGTGTCCCCATCGGCGATACGGGCGATGGCCTCGATCTGGCGACGCATCGCTTTCGTCGAGCCGATCGCGATGGCCCCCGCGACGAGCCCCGCGAGCAGCATCAGCAGCAGCGCCGCGGCGCCGTGCAGCGTGATGTCGGCGTGCTTGCGCGCCACCCGCGCCGCGAGCCGCGCATCGAGCGCCGCCGCCACCTCGCGCCAGAGCGCGTCGATGTCCCGCTGCAGGCCGATCTCCTGCACGCCCACGCGCGCCGCCGCATCGCGCGCCTGCGCGCCGCGGCTGGTCGCCATCAGCTGCAGGTCCTTTTCGATCAGCGCCACGCGCCCGCGGATCGCCTGCAGCTTTCCGTCCAGACGACGCTCCAGGTCCGGATCGTCCGCCGAGACGATCAAGGCGTCGAGCCCGATCTCGGTCTGCTCGAGGGCGAGGCGCAGCCGGCCGTTCTGTTCGCGCGCATCGGCGCTGTGCGCCGCGGACGGTCGGGCGGCGCCGCGCGTAGCCGCCGCTCCCACCGCATCCGCGGACGCCGCAAGCTCGGGCGTCCGCATCACCAGGAGATCGGCGGCGTGATAGGTGTCGTGCACGGGGTCGAGCATCAGGCGCGAGCTGTCGCCCACCGCGCGCATCAGCCGCACCGACGGATCGATGAGGTCACGGGGCGACTCGGCCGCCTGCGTCGCCGCCACGAGCCGGCGCAGATGGCGAACCGTGCGCGCCTCCGCATCCTGTGCAACCGCCCCGTTCTCCAGCCGCGACGTGGCGGCCAGAATGTCCGGACCCACCTCGTTCGAGGCCGCCGCGGCCGTCAGCACCCGCCAGACGTCCTGCGCCTCGGCCACGCCCAGGCGCTCGCGCTGCGTGTCCGCCGCGTCCCGCCGCAGGGTGTCCACAAAGACCACCCCCAGGGCGAGCGACGGCGCCAAGGCGAGCCCCATGGCGATCGCCAGCTTCGGCAGCAGGTCGAGATTGGCCCAGGCCTTCTGAAACGTGTTCATCGCGTAAGGTTAAGCCGGCTGCACTTAAACCTTGGTTGCCCCTCGCGTTGACGCGGCCGGGCCCGGCGCGTAAAAACCAGGGTCCGTCGCTCGTTTTGAGCGACACCCCCGCCCGACGTGATCGTCCGGCGGGGCATTTCGTTTTGGCGGCTGTAATGACCAACCGGTCCAGCCGCGGCGTGGAGCGGCGATGTTCGATACGCTGACCGAACGGCTGACGGGCGTCTTCGACCGGCTGACCGGTCGTGGCGCGCTCTCCGAGAAGGACGTCGACTCCGCCCTGCGCGAGGTGCGGGTCGCCCTGCTCGAGGCCGACGTCGCGCTGCCGGTCGCCAAGGACTTCATCGCCAAGGTGCGCGAGGCGGCCGTCGGCGAAGCGGTCATCCGCTCGGTCACGCCCGGCCAGCAGATCATCAAGATCGTCTACGACCAGCTGGTCGAAACCCTGGGCGGCGATGGCGAGCCCCAAGGCCTGCGCATCGCCGGCGAACCGCCCAACGTCATCATGATGGCCGGCCTCCAGGGCTCCGGCAAAACCACCACGACCGGCAAGCTCGGCCTGCGGCTCACCAAGAGCGACCGCAAGAAGGTGCTGATGGCCTCGCTGGACGTGCGCCGTCCCGCCGCCATGGAGCAGCTGGCCGTGCTGGGCCGCACGATCGGCGTCGACACGCTGCCGATCATGCCCGGCCAGGCCCCGCCGGACATCACCCGCCGCGCGCTGCAGGCCGCGCGCCTCGGCGGCTACGACGTCCTCATCCTCGACACCGCCGGCCGCACCACCCTCGACGAGCAGATGATGACGGAGGCCGCCGAGGTCGCCGCCATCGCCAAGCCCGGCGAGATCCTGCTGGTCGCCGACAGCTTGACCGGCCAGGACGCCGTCGAGACCGCGCGACGCTTCCACGAACGCCTCGCCCTCACCGGCCTCGTCCTCACCCGCGCTGACGGCGACGGCCGCGGCGGCGCCGCGCTCTCGATGCGCGCGGTCACCGGCCTGCCGATCAAGTTCCTCGGCGTGGGCGAAAAGCCGGAAGGCCTCGAAGTGTTCGACGCCCGGCGCGTCGCCGGCCGCATCCTCGGCCAGGGCGACGTCGTCAGCCTCGTCGAGAAGGCCGTCGAGACGATCGATCGCGACCAGGCCGAGAAAATGGCCAAGAAGCTCGCGAAAGGTCAGTTCGACCTGGACGACATGGCCAACCAGCTCGGTCAGGTGCTCACGCTCGGCGGCATGAAGGGCATCATGGGCATGCTGCCCGGCGTGCAGAAGCTCAAGGGCCAGATCGCCGACGCGAACCTCGACGACAAGATCATCCGCCGGCAGATCGCCGTGATCCGCTCGATGACGAAAGCGGAACGTCAGAAACCGGATCTTCTCAACGCCTCGCGCCGTCGCCGCATCGCCAAGGGCGCCGGCGTCGACGTCGCGGAAGTGAACAAGGTCCTCAAGATGCACCGCGGCATGGCCGACATGGTCAAGTCGATGGGCAAGGGCAAGAACCCGTTCGGCGGCATGATGCCGAACATGCCTGGCATGCCGGGCGGCGGGAGAATGCCGAGCCCGGAGCAATTGAAGGCGCTGGGCGGCGGCAAGCTGCCCGGCCTCGGCGGCGGCGGCCCCGCTTTGCCCGGACTTCCGGGCGCTGGCGGCGGCCTGCCTGGCCTTCCCGGCCTGCCCGGTCTTCCGGGCGCGAAAGACAAGAAGTAACTCCCAAACACCGTTCAAAGGAGAACAGCATGTCCCTGAAAATCCGTCTGTCGCGCGGCGGCAAGAAGAAAGAGCCCTTCTATTCGATCGTCGTCGCCGACAGCCGCTCCCCGCGCGACGGCCGCTTCATCGAGAAGATCGGCACCTATTCGCCGACGCTGCCGGGCGACGCCGAAAAGCGCGTCGTGCTGAAGGTCGAGCGCGTGCAGGACTGGCTCGCCAAGGGCGCGCAACCGACGGACCGCGTCGCCCGCATGCTCGCGCAGGCCGGCCTCGTGAAGCGCGACGCGCGCAACAACCCGGAAAAGGCCGTGCCCGGCAAGAAAATGACCGAGCGCGCCAAGGAAAAGGCCGAAAAGGCTGCGGCGCCGGCCGAGTGAGGCATCGTTGATCTGCGTCATCCTCGGCGCGCCAACGGCGCGACGGGGATCCAGAAGCGGCGCTGCGCCCGCTGGATCCCCGACCTCGCTCCGCTCGGTCGAGGATGACGGAGCCTGATGCATGGCTGAAACACCGCCGCCCGGCCGCGACCTCGTCGTCGTCGGCGCTATCGCCGGCGCCTTCGGCGTGCACGGCGAAGTGCGCGTGCGCAGCTTCACGTCGGACGTCACGGGCGTGGTCTCCTACGGCCCGCTCCGTGACGCCGCCGGCCGTGTCGTCCTGACGCCCAAGCGCTGGCGCCCGATCAAGGACGGCCTCGCCGTCACGGCGCCGGAAGTGACGACACGCGAACAGGCCGAGGCGTTGCGCAACACCGCACTGCACGTCGCGCGCGCCGATCTTCCGCCTCCGGACGACGACGAATTCTACCACGTCGACCTGATCGGCTGCCGCGTCGAAGCCCTCGACGGGACTCCGCTCGGCGAGGTTCTCGCGGTCCACGATTTCGGCGCCGGCGATCTGCTCGCCGTCCGCGGCGCCGACGGCAAGACGCAGTTCCTCCCGTTCACGCGCGCAGCGGCGCCGGTCGTCGACGTGAAGGCCCGCCGCATCGTCGCGGTTCCACCGCCGGCGGCCGATGACGACGACGACATCGAAGCGGGCGAAGCCGAAGGTGACGGCGGCGGCGCCGATGACGACGCGCCGGACGAGGACGCCCCCGAGCACGAGGGCGCCGACACGAGCGCCACGGACTCCAGCGGGGCCGAGGCGGGCGGCGACGGCGGCGGCAGCGGCGGCGACTGATGAGCGCCCCCTTCGCCGCCACGGTCATCACGCTCTTCCCCGAAGCCTTCCCTGGAACGCTCGGCCTCTCCGTGATCGGCCGCGGTCTCGACCGCGGGCTCTGGACGCTCGAAACCATCGACCTGCGCGCGTTCGGCGAGGGCCCACACCGCAAGGTCGATGACGCCCCTGCCGGCGGCGGCGCGGGCCTCGTGCTGCGCGCGGACGTGACGGCGGCGGCGATCGATTCCATCGACCGGGGCGGGCGGCCGATCCTCTACCCGTCCCCGCGCGGGCGCCCCTTCACCCAGGCCATGGCGCAGGACTGGGCGAACGGGCCGGGACTCATCCTTCTGTGCGGCCGCTTCGAAGGGCTGGACGAGCGCGTGATCGAGGCGCGCGGGCTCCAGGAGGTGTGCGTCGGGGACGCCGTTCTGGCGGGCGGCGAGGTCGCGGCGCTGCTCATCCTGGAGGCCGTGACGCGGCTTCTCCCGGGCGTGCTCGGCAATGCGGAGAGCATCGCCGAGGAAAGCTTCAGCGACGGGCTGCTCGAGCATCCGCACTACACGCGTCCGCGGACGTTCGAGGGTCGGGATATTCCGGAGGTTCTCCTCTCCGGCGACCATGCGAAGGTGGCGGCGTGGCGTCGAGCCCAGCGCGAACGCCTCACGCGCACGCGGCGGCCCGATCTGGGCGATGGTCCGGGCCAGACCGATTGACGGATCCCTCCGCGGCCGGGCTTGCTCGCCGCGCACTGCGGCGCGGGGGAGTCACAGCCATGGAAATCCGGCGACCCGTATTGGCATTGTCTGCAATTCTGGCGGTGGGCGGCGGCACGCCGGCGCTGGCCCGGTCCGCGAGCGGCGACGCGCTCAGCGCGGCTGTCGCGAAAGACTATCAAGCCAATCTGAAATCGCTGTTCGAGGACCTGCACGCCCATCCTGAACTGTCTTTCCGGGAGACCCGGACGGCCGCCCGCCTCGCCAAAGAGCTGAAGGACATGGGCATCGAGGTGACCGAGAAGGTTGGCGGCACGGGCGTCGTTGGCGTCCTGCGCAACGGCGCCGGGCCGACCGTGATGCTGCGCGCCGAGATGGACGCGTTGCCGATCGAGGAGCGCAATGGCCTGCCCTACCAATCCAAGGTCCGCCAGATCGACGCCGACGGCGTCGAGATGCCCGTGATGCACGCCTGCGGGCACGACGTGCACATGACGGCGCTCGTCGGCGCGGCGCGCCGGCTCGTTGCCGACAAACGCAGCTGGCGCGGCACGGTCGTGTTCGTCTTCCAACCGGCCGAAGAGCGATTTGGCGGCGCGCTCGCGATGCTCAAGGACGGGCTCTATTCCCGTTTCCCCAAGCCGGACATCGCGCTCGGCATCCACGTCACCAGCGGCATGGAGCCGGGCAGGTTCCGTGTAGAGGACCGCGTCGCCAGCTCGAGTGCTGACAGCATCGATATCCTGGTCAAGGGCGTGGGCGGGCACGGCGCCGTGCCGCAAAAAGCGATCGATCCGATCGTGGTCGCGTCGAACATCGTCATGGCGCTGCAGACGCTGGTGTCGCGCACGATCGATCCGCTGCAGCCGGGCATCGTCACCGTCGGCGTCATCCAGGGCGGGACCAAGCGCAACGTCATCCCGGAAACCGTGACGATGCAGCTCACCGTCCGCGCCGACAGCCCCGAGGTGCGCACGCAATTGCTCGACGGGATCAAGCGCGTGGCGGAGGGTGTCGCGCGGGCCTATGGCGTGCCGGGCGATCGCATGCCGGTCGTGACGGCCACGTCCGAAGCCGCGCCGTCCAATCTCAATGACCCCGCATCGGCGGCGAAAGTGCGCGATGCCCTGATCCGGGCGTTCGGCGAGGGACGGATGTCGCAGGTCCCGCGCCCGGGGATGAATGCCGAGGATTTCGCTTATTATGGAGCGCCGGAATGGGGCTCGGTGAAGACGGTCTGGTTCAGGGTGGGTGGCTCGGTGACGGACGACCTCTCCAAGGCCCCGCCCCACCACTCGCCGCTGTTCATCATCAAGCCGGAGCCGGCCGTGCGCGGCGCCGTCGAGGGCTATGTGACGGCGGCGAAAGCGTTTTTGGGAAAGTAAGCATTCGCTCACCCTTGCGTCATTCCGGGGCGCGCGGCACGCGCGAACCCGGAACCCGGAACCCGGAACCCAGGGGCGCAGCGCAAGCGCCAGACAAACAAGCGCTCGTGAATGCGGGCTCTGAAACCGCCTGCTCCGTCTCCTGGGTTCCGGGTTCGGCCGTTGGCCGCCCCGGAATGACGCAGGGATGGGCGGCAGCACGCCGCCAACTTGGCGCACGCCCCTCGACAAGCCCCGCCCCTTCGCGTATACGCCCCGCTTCCTCGATTTCTCCAGGGTCTGGCGGCCTCCGCCGGGCGCGAGCTATTGCCATGAACCTGATCGCCAAACTCGAACAAGAAGAACTGGCGCGCGTCGCCGCCGGCAAGACGATCCCGGAGTTCCGTCCGGGCGACACGCTGCGCGTGAACGTGAAGATCAAGGAAGGCGACCGCGAGCGCGTCCAGGCCTACGAAGGCGTCTGCATCGCGCGCTCGGGTGGCGGTCTCAACGCCAACTTCACGGTCCGCAAGATCTCGTTCGGCGAAGGCGTCGAGCGCGTGTTCCCGCTCTACGGCCCCACCGTCGAATCGATCGACGTCGTGCGCCGCGGCGAAGTCCGCCGTTCGAAGCTCTATTACCTGCGCGATCGTCGCGGCAAGTCGGCCCGCATCACCGAGCGCGCCGGCGGCCCGCGCGGCGAAGCCGAAAAGATCGAAGGCTGAGGCGCCGCGGCGTCGCTTGACGCCGCGCCTTCGCACCCGCACGTCAGGGTGGTCATGGCCCCCGACGCCGCCCCCATCACGAGCGATCCTGCGTCCCCGTGTCAGGACGCGAACGACGCGTGCGCGCCCGTGGCCGAAGCCGGCGCGAGCGCGGCGCGGAACGGCGTCGACATCATCACGCTCGGCTGTCGCCTGAACGCCTACGAGTCCGAGGCGATGCGTGATCTTGCCGCCGAAGCGGGGCTTACGGGCGCGGTCGTCATCAACACCTGCGCCGTCACCAACGAGGCCGTGCGCCAGGCCCGCCAGACCATCCGCCGCGCCCGCCGCGACCGGCCCGACGCCACCATCATCGTCACCGGCTGCGCCGCCCAGATCGATCCCGCCGCCTTCGCCGCGATGCCCGAAGTCGACCGCGTGCTCGGCAACGCCGAGAAGATGACTGCGCGCGCCTTCGCCCCCGCAGACGGCGGCCCGCGCGTGCGCGTGGCCGACATCATGGCCGTGCGCGAAACCGCGCCGCACCTCATCGCCGGCTTCGCCGAACGCACCCGCGCCTATGTCGAGGTGCAGAACGGCTGCGACCACCGCTGCACCTTCTGCATCATCCCGTACGGCCGCGGGAACTCGCGCTCGGTGCCCGCCGGCGCCGTCGTCGAGCAGATCGCGCGCCTCGCCGCCTCCGGCTGCCCGGAAGTGGTGCTGACGGGCGTCGACCTCACGAGCTGGGGCGCGGACCTCCCCGGCGCGCCGAAGCTCGGCAATCTCGTCGCACGCATCCTCAAGCTCGTGCCGGACCTGCCCTCGCTGCGCCTCTCCTCCCTCGACGTGATCGAGATGGACGACCAGCTCTTCGAGCTCGTCACCGGCGAGCCGCGCGTCGCGCCGCATCTGCATCTGTCCCTGCAGCATGGCGACGACCTGATCCTGAAGCGCATGAAGCGGCGCCACGCGCGCGCGCAGGCGCTGGAGCTCTGCGCCCGGCTGCGCGCGGCCCGGCCCGACATCGCGCTCGGCGCCGATCTCATCGCCGGCTTCCCGACCGAGACGGACGCACACTTCGAAACGATGCTTTCCTTCGTCGACGAGGCGGGCCTCGCCTTCCTGCACGTCTTTCCCTTCAGCCCGCGCACGGGCACGCCGGCCGCGCGCATGCCGCAGGTCGCCCCCGCCGTGGTGAAGGCGCGCGCCGCGCGTCTGCGCGCCAAGGGGGCCGAGCGCCTGCGCGCGCATCTCGACGGCTGGATCGGCCGCGAGGCCGTGATGCTCGCCGAGCGCGACGGCGCGGGCCGGTTGCGGGATTTCACGCCGGTTTCGGCGCCCGGCGCCGCCGCCGGCGCGTTCGTCCGGGTTCGGATCGAGAGCCAAGACGGCGAAACGCTGAGCGGGAGCGCGGCATGATCTGGGGTTTCCTGAAGAAGAAGGACGGCGCCGCGCCGTCCGAGACCGCCGCCGCCACGCCCGCCCCCGAACCTGCGCCGGCCGCCGCGACCGCTCCCGAAACCAAGGAGCCCGGCCTGTTCGGCCGCCTGTTCGGCGGCCTCGCCAAATCCTCGGCAAAGCTCGCGGACGGCCTCACCGGCGTCTTCGGCAAGCGCAAGCTCGACGCCGAGGCGCTCGAAGAGCTCGAGGAGCTCCTGATCCGTTCCGACATGGGCGCTCCCGCCGCCGCCAAGATCACCGCCGGCATCGCCAAGGAGCGCTTCGGCAAGGAAGCGACCGACGACGAGATCAAGGCCGCCCTCGCCGACGAGATCGCCACGCTGATGGCCCCGCGCGAGGCCCCGCTCGATCTCAGCGTCGGCCCGCGGCCGCGCGTCGTGCTGGTGATCGGCGTGAACGGGTCCGGCAAGACGACCACCATCGGCAAGCTCTGCGCTCTGCTGCAGCGCAACGGCGCGCGTGTGGTCGTGGGCGCCGCCGACACCTTCCGCGCCGCCGCCATCGAGCAGCTCAAGGTGTGGGCCGATCGCTCCGGCGCCGCCTTCATCGCCCGCGGCCAGGGCGCCGACGCCGCCGGCGTCGCGTTCGAGGCCGTGGAGGCCGCGCGCGCGCAGAACGCCGACGTCTGCCTGATCGACACCGCAGGCCGGCTGCAGAACCGCGAAGAGCTGATGTCGGAGCTCGCGAAAATCCTGCGTGCGATCCGCAAGGTCGACGAGGACGCCCCGCACGAGACGCTCCTCGTGCTCGACGCCACCGTCGGTCAGAACGCCCTGTCGCAGATGGAGGCCTTCCGCAGCGCGGCGGGCGTGACGGGCCTCGTGATGACCAAACTCGACGGCACCGCGAAGGGCGGCGTGCTCGTCGCGATCGCCGAACGCCACGCGATCCCGATCCATTTCGTCGGCGTCGGCGAAAGCGCCGAGGACCTACAGCCATTTGATGCGCGCGCTTACGCCCGCGCGCTCGTCGGACTGGCCTGACGCGCTACGTTCGACTGCGGAGAAAACACACATGTCCGCCCAGGATACCGTCGCGCCCAAACCCGACGCGCCCGCGAGCAGCGCGCCCCGCCTCTCGCCGATGGGTCAGCTCGCGGTCGATCTCGGCCCGGCGCTCGTCTTCATGGTGAGCTACAACCTTGCCCGGCGCTCCGATCCGGCCAACGCGATCTTCTGGTCCACCGGCCTCTTCATGGCCGCCACCGCGATCGCGCTCGGCTGGGCGTTCCTGGTGCAGAAGCGCGCGCCGCCGATGCTGCTCGTCACCGCCGTGATCGTGCTCGTGTTCGGCGGGCTCACGCTCTATCTGCACGACGCGACCTTCGCCTACATCAAGCCGACCATCATCAACCTGTTGTTCGCGTCGGCGATTTTCGGCGGCCTGCTGGTGAAGCGGAACGTCTGGAAGCTCCTGTTCCAGAGCGCGTTCGAGCTGCCCGAACGGATCTGGACGATCCTCGCCGTGCGCTGGGGCCTGTTCTACGTGTTCCTGGCCGGTCTGAATGAATTCATCTGGCGCACGCAGACCGAAGCCTTCTGGGCGAACTTCAAAGTCGTCGGCGTGATTCCGATCACGTTTTTGTTCCTGCTCGCCAATCTGCCGATCACGTTGAAGTACATGGGCAAGACCGACGAGTCGGCCGATGCGCCGGCGCCGGAGGATCACGCGGCGCGGTGACGCACCGCCGCCGCGCAAGACGCACGCGCGCGCGGCGCCGTCGCTCAGCGATAGAGGGTTCCCGGCGGGTTGCCGAACGGGCCGGTCGCGCCGGCCAGCATCGCGCGGTGCTGCTCGAGCGCCCACTTCACCGAGGGAAAGGCGAGCTCGCTCCACGGGATCTCGTCCCAGCCGAGCAGCGCCACCTCGAGACTTTCCGGCCCCGGCGCAACCGCCGAATCGACGAGCCGGGCCCGGAACATCAGCTGAACCTGACTGATGCGCGGGATCGAATACACCGCCAAGAGCCCGTCGATCTCGATCGTGGCGCAGGCCTCCTCGCGCGCCTCCCGCATCGCGCCCTCCTCCACGGTTTCGCCTTCCTCCATGAACCCAGCGGGCAAGGTCCAGAACCCGCGACGCGGCTCGATCGCGCGCCGGCAAAAGAGAATCTTGTCGCCGTGCGTGACGACCGAGCCGACCACGATCTTCGGATTGACGTAGTTGATGAAACCGCACGTGCCGCAGACCTGCCGCTGCCGGTCGTCGCCTTCGGGGGTCTCGAGACGAAAATTGGGGTTCGGAGCATTGGTCGCCATGTGTAAAGTTGTGGCGTGCGCGACCCGGTTTCGTCTAGCTCCATAGGCGAGTGACATAGACATCACGGTAAGCGTCGCTAGGAACCCAACCGCGGTTTCTCGATTTGACGAACGCGAGCCAGGGGAACACCCTGCGCGTGGTGTGGGTGAAAGGGCTGAACATGGCGTCCAAGACTTCAGATTTCGCGCTGGCGCGCTCCGTGAGCCACCTGCTCCACCGCGCCCAGCAATTTGCAGCCGATCGCTTCACCGCCGAACTCGGACGAACGGACTTGACGCTGCGCCAATTCGCGCTGCTCGCGGCCGTCGGCGAACAGGCCGGTCAGACGCAAACGGACCTCGTCCGCGCCACGGGTATCGACCGCTCCACGCTCGCCGACATGATCGGCCGGATGGAAGATCGCGGCCTCGTCGTCCGCGACAAGGCCGAAGCTGACCGCCGCGCCAAGTCGGTCACGCTCACGGCCCAGGGCCGTTCCGTGCTGAACAGCGCCGCGCCGAGCGCGGTGGCCGCGGACCGTGCGCTGATGGCGGCGCTGCCGGCCTCCAAGCAGGGCGGGCTGGTGTCCGCGCTGCTGCTGATCGCCGAAGCGGCCGAAGTCGCCGAGCCGCCGGCGCCCGCGCCGAAGCCGGCGAAGGCCCCGGCGCGCCGCGGCGCGGCCGCAAAGCCCGCCAAGGCGCCGGCCAAGGCCGGCCGCAAGGCGGCGGCGAAACCCGTCGGTCGTCCCAAGGCGGCGGCTGTGCCCAAGCGCGCGCCGGCCAAGGCTGCGGCCCGCAAGCCGAAAAAGACCGGTCGCCGCTGAGCGCGCACCGCTGCGCTCGAAAAGCGCGCAGGCAATACGGAAAGGCCCCGCTCGCGCGGGGCCTTTTTCGTTGCGGCGCGGCGTGCGGGGCTCAGCGCCCTTCGTCCATCGCCTTCAGCATCGGACGGATCTTCTTCTCGAGCGCGACGTCGTCGATCGGCCCGCGCTGGATCAGGCGGATGCGGCCCTGCCCGTCGACGAGAAACGTCTCCGGCACGCCCGTGACGCCAATGTCGAGGCCATAGCGGCCGTCCGGATCGAGCCCGACAGCCGCGAACGGATGGCCGAGCTCCGCCAGCATCGCGGCGGTGGCCGTGGGCTTGTCCTTGTAGGCGATGCCGAGGATCGGCACGCCTTCCTCCGCGAGCGTCATCAGGTTCGGGTGCTCGAGCCGGCACGGCGCGCACCACGACGCGAAGACATTGATCATGTAGGGGCGGCCCGCGAAGGCCGCCGGCGTCACCACCGGCCCGCCTTCGAGACGTTCGAACTGATAGGCCGGAACCGGACGGCCGATCAGACCGGCCTTGCCGAAGTCCTGGCGGGCGCCGCCATTCATCAGCACCACGCCGCCAACGGCGACGATCGCCAGGAACACCAGGAGCGGCGCGAGCGCGAGGAGCCGCTTCATGCGGATCGTCCGGGTTCGTCGTCGCCGGCTTTCGCCCGCCGCGCCCAATGCGTGAGCCGGCCGAACGCCAGCGCGGCGAGGCCGACGAGAACGAGGATCAGCAGGCCATAGGACGGCCAGACGAAAGCGAAGTGCGGATCGGCGAGGTTTGCGGTCATGGCGGCGCTCACGCGGGCTGGGCGGCGCGGCGCGTGGCCGCCGCCATCGCCCGGCGTCGATAGATTTCGGCGCGCATCAGCGCCATCACGATCGCGGCGGCCGCGGCGGCATAGGCGCCCGCCATGATCAGGAGCGGCGTCAGCATCGAGGGATCGATCGCCGATCCGCCCTGGCGCAACAGGCTCGGCCCCTGGTGCAGCGTGCTCCACCACTCCACCGAAAAGCGCACGATCGGGATGTTGATGAAGCCGGCGAGGCAGAGGATCGCAGCGAGCCGGGCCGCGCGCGTCTCGTCCTCGACCGAGGCCCAGAGCGCGAGATAGCCCAGATAGGTGAGAAACAGCACGAGCATCGACGTCAGGCGCGCATCCCACACCCACCAGGTGCCCCAGGTCGGCTCGCCCCACAGGGAGCCCGTCACCAAGCACAGCCCGCAGTAGGCCGCGCCGACCGGCGCCATGGCGCGTGCGGCGACGTCGGCCAGGAGGTGGCGCCAGACGAGGCTCATCACGCTGGCGACGGTCATGGCGGTGTAGATGCCGAGCGCCCACCACGCCGCGGGGACGTGGACATAGAGGATGCGCACGCTCTCGCCCTGCTGATAGTCGGCCGGGGCGTAGAGCAGGCCCCAGGGCAGACCGATGGCGAAGGCCGCGACGGCCAGCACCGCGGCCAGCGGCATGGCCCAGGAGGACAGCGCCATGAAGCGCGCGGGATTGGCGTAACGGGTCAGCATGTTGGGACCAAGTAAGCGCGTGCGGGGCCAGCGTCCATGCGACGCATCTCCTCACTCCGCCTGGAAGCGCAGCGCCGCCGCCGCGCCGAGCGGGCCGAGCGCCACGGCCGCCGCCGCACAGCCCGAAAGCAGGAGGAACGCGTCCGATGGCGTCCCGCTCGCCGCCGCCGCGGCCGAAGCCGCCCCGAAAATGATCGGCGGCGCGAAGAACGGCAGCACGAGGATCGCGATCAGCACCCCGCCGCGCCGCACACCCGCCGCCAACGCGGCGCCGAGCACCCCGAAGCCGATGAACGCCGCCATCCCGAGCAGCAGTCCCGCCACGATCACCGGCGTGGCGGCCACCGGCGCCTGCAGCGCGATGGCGATCGGCGCGGCCGCGACGGCGAGCGGCAGCCCGACCGCCGTCCACAGCGCCGCGCCTTTGGCGAGGACGATGAGTTCGAGCGGCGTCGACGCCAGCAGGAGCTGATCGAGCGACCCGTCTTCCAGATCGGCCTGGAACAGGCGCTCGAGTACGAGCAGCGCGGCAAGCGCCGCGGTGATCCACACCAGCGGCGGGCCGATCGTGGCGAGCTGGCGCGGGTCGGCGCCGACGGCGAGCGGCACGAGCGTCGTCGCGCCGAGGAAGAACGCCACCGGCGTCGCCGCGCCCCCGCCCGCCGCCCAGGCGAGCTTGAGGTCACGCCGAAACACGGCGGCGACGTCGGCGAACGGGGCCGTCATGGCGTGGCGCCGATCGTGACGGTGGCGTCGGCCTTCGCGTCGAGCGGCTCGTGCAGCGCCGCGATCACGACGCCGCCGGTCGCGCGGTGCGCGGCGATCACCTCGCCCAGCAGCGCCTTGCCGGCGCGGTCGAGCGCGGCCGCCGGTTCGTCGAGAAGCCACAACGGGCGGGGCGCCACGAGCAGCCTCGCAAGCGCGAGCCGGCGGCCCTGGCCCGCCGAAAAGGCGCGCGCCGGCAGATCGCCGAGCCGCGCGAGACCGACACGTGCGAGCGCGTCATCGATGCTTGCGCCTTCGGCCCCGCCGCCGAGGAGATCGCGCCAGAACGTCAGGTGCGCGCGCGCGTCCAGCGTCGATTTCAGGCCGTCGCGATGACCGAGCAGATGCAGCCGCGTGGGCCGCTGGTCATCGTCGAGCGCGGCGCCGTCCTCCGTCGCCGAAATGCGCCCGCCGGCGGGGCGAAGGAAGCCGGCCAATGCTCGCAGAAGACTCGTCTTGCCGGCGCCGTTCGGGCCGACGAGTTCGACGAACGCGCCCGGCGCGGCGGCGAAGCTCAGGTCCTGGAACAGCGCGCGGCCGCCCCGCTCCAGCGCCAGGCCGTCGACCGTCAGCGCGAAGCTCACGCGTCGAACCTGATCCCCTCGCGCTCCAGCACGCGCGCCACCGCGGGGCGCGCCGCCAGACGCTCGGAATGCGCCGCAAGGGCTTTGAAAGGAGAGACGTCGAGGCCGATGCGGATGCCCCAGCGCCGCAGGATCATGAACATCGGATCGGCGGCGGTGAAGCGCTCGTCCGTGAACCACGTCTTGCCGGCGAGCATGGCGTCCATCTCGGCGAGATGGGCGAGCGCGTCAGCGCGGCCTTTGGCCTTCACGGTTTCCTGCGCGGCCGGATCGTCCGTGAAGCGCGCCGCACGGAACCAGCCGGCGAAGGCCTGCCCGTGCACGGTGCCGCTCATCCACGACATCACCGAGATCGCCTGCGCCCGCCGCCAGGGATCGCTGGGCAGGAGACCGCGCGCGGGCTCGAGATCGGCGAGATAGAGGCTGATCGCCACGTTCTCGCGCAAAGACCCCTGCTCGGTGACGAGCAGGGGCACGCGCCCGCGCGGGTTCAGTTCGAGATAGGCCGCACTGCGCTGTTCATTCGCCGTGAAGTCGAGCCGGACGGCCTCGAAAGGCCGCCCGATCTCTTCCAGCAGGATATGCGGCGCGAGCGCGCATGTGCCCGGCGCATAGAACAGCTTCATCATTCGGCCGGCTGCGGATGCGAGATCTTCGAGTTCTTGTAGCCGTAGAACGCGTAGATCAGCACGCCGAGGATGATGTAGCCGACGAGAATGCCGAGCGCGACGGGATCGCGATCGACCTCACCCGGAGAGCCCATCATGCCGCCGAGCACGTCGTAGCCGATCGCCTTCGACACGATGTCGAGCAGGATCGGGCCCATCATGAACAGCACGCAGAAGATCACGCCGAGCGTCGGCGCGCCGAACGGGGCGCGGAACGGCCGGGCGAGATCGGGATTGTGCGCGCGCAGGTACATGACGCTGACGCAGACGATCGTGAACGCCAACGCGGTGCCGAGGCTCACGAGGTCGCCCAGAACGCGCAGCGGCAGGATCGAGGCGGCGATCGCGATGACCACGCCGAGCACCACGGTGCCCGACGCCGGCGTGCGGAACTGCGGGTGCACGCGCGAGAACACCTGCGGCAGCAGGCCGTCCTTCGACATCTGGTAGAACACGCGCGTCTGCGCATAGCAGAGCACGAGCATGACCGAAGACAGGCCCGTGATCGCGCCGATCTTCACCAGGAACGAGAACCACGGCAGGCCCATCGCGTCGACGGCGACGGCGATCGGGTCTGGCACGCCGAGCTGCTTGTAGGGAACCACGCCCGTCATCACCGCGGCGACGGCCATGTAGATGATCGTGCAGATGAACAGCGAGCCGAGAATCCCGACCGGAATGTCCTTCTGCGGATTGCGCGCTTCGCCCGCGGCCGTTGAGACCGCCTCGAAGCCCACATAGGCGAAGAAGATGATCGAGGCCGCGCGCAGCACGCCCTCCCAGCCATAGTGGAAGCCTCCGGTGTTCTCCGGGATGAAGGGCTGCCAGTTTGCCGGGTTCACGTAGGTGAAGCCGATCGCGATGAACGCGAGCAGCACGGCCACCTTGATGAGCACGATGATGTTGTTGACCTGCGCGGACTCGCTCACGCCCACGACCAGCAGGCCGGTGACGATGAGGATGCCGAGCGAGGCGATCAGGTTGATCTGCGGCAGCACCTCGAGCTTGCCGTCGACCAGCTGGACGGTGGATTGCGCCATCGTCTGCGGCACGAGGATGCCGAAATCCTTCAGGAAGCTGACCACGTAGCCGGACCAGCCGACGGCGACCGTCGACGCGGCGACGCCATATTCAAGGAGAAGGAGCCAGCCCATCGACCAGGCGAACACTTCGCCGAGCGTCACATAGGAATAGGAGTAGGCCGAGCCGGACACCGGCATCGTCGAGGCGAGCTCGGCGTAGCAGAGGCCCGCGAAGGCGCAGGCGAAGCCAGCGACGATGAACGACAGCATGACCGCCGGGCCGGCGAAATCGGCCGCCGCCTGCCCCGTCATGACGAAAATGCCCGCGCCGATGATGGCGCCGACGCCGAGGCTGACGAGGTTCAGCGGCCCCAGCGTGCGTTTCAACTCGCCTTTGTTGAACTCGGCCTGGATCTGCGCGACCGACTTCTTTGCGAACAACTGGCCATTCGCCATGGTTCGAACTCCCCCGCGATCGCCCGAACACGGGCGCCGCTTTGGGGCGAGACCCTAGGCCGGCGCCACGGGGCGTGGCAAGGCGCCGCGGCCTACGTCGCGTTCAGGCCGAGGTTTTTGCGCGCGAAACGAGCGCAAGGGCGCCATCCGGCGCGTGGGGCGCGGGTTCGGGGGCGGATCTTGCCGACCGCGTGGTCAGGCGACGCCGATCCGGGGCGGTCCGCCCTCCGCCGCGCGGGACGGACCGAAGGCCTTGTCCAACGTGCGGGTAGAATCCTTGGCCAACTCGATCGCAGCCGTGAGGTGCGTCAGCACCTCCATGTTGTTGGTCACGACGTGCTGGGCTTCCGGCCGTTCGTCCAGGGCGATCTTGGTGCAGCGCTTCAGAACGTCGGCGCGGAGGACCGTGAGGATGTCCTCGAGCCGGTAGCCGGTGGGGTTGTCGTCCGAAACCAGGAAGCGGGTCATGGCGGAAAGCTCCGTTTCCGGGCAAACCTACGCCCGGCCGCCTCAAGGCCGCGTTAAGGAACAGGGTTAAGCGATGGCGCTCGAAGCCGTGCTGTGGGATTTCGGCGGGGTTCTCACCTCCTCGCCGTTCGAGGCGTTCAACCGCTACGAGGCGGAGCAGGGACTGCCCAAGGACTTCATCCGGACGGTCAACGCCACCAACCCGCTCGGCAACGCCTGGGCGCTGTTCGAGCAGGCCAAGATCGACACCGCCACGTTCGACACGATGTTCCTCGCCGAGAGCACCGTGCTCGGCCACAAGGTGCGGGGCGCGGACGTGCTGCCCCTCCTCTCCGGCGACGTGCGGCCGCGGATGGTGGCCGCGCTGAAGGCCTGCAAGGCGCGGTTCAAGGTCGGCTGCATCACCAACAACGTGCGCACCGGCGAAGGCGCCGGCATGGCCGGGACCGCCGCCAAGGCCGCCGCGGTCGCGGACATCATGACGCTGTTCGACCACGTGATCGAAAGCTCCAAGGTCGGCCTGCGCAAACCCGATCCGCGCATCTACGCCCTGATGTGCGAAGCGATCGGGGTGGAGCCGCGGACCTGCCTCTATCTCGACGACCTCGGCATCAACCTGAAGCCGGCGCGGGACATGGGCATGGCCACGATCAAGGTCGTCAGCGAGGCCCAGGCCCTGCAGGAACTGAGAGCCGCGACGGGACTTGATCTGGTCTGAGCCTTGGGGCCCGCCCGCCCCCGTTCGCCGGAGTCGCCATGCGCAGCCTTCTTGCCGTCCTCGCGCTGATCGCGCTTTCGGCCTGCGACAGGGACGATCCCACCCTGCCCGCGGCGCCCCCGGAACGCCCCTCGACGCCGTCCTGAGCCATTGATAAGGCCGTCCAAAAGCAAAGGACGCAGACCATGACGCGAGAGAAAATCGGCGCCGCCGCCGCCGCCACGCAGCTGCCGGGATGGAGCGTCGTCGACGGGCGCGACGCCATCCGCAAGCGGTTCGTGTTCGCCGATTTCAAGGCCGCCTTCGCGTTCATGACGCGCGTGGCGCTCAAGGCCGAGCAGATGGACCACCACCCCGAATGGTCGAACGTCTACGCAACCGTGGATGTTCTGCTCGCCACGCACGACGCCGACGGCGTCACCGCCCTCGATCTCGAACTCGCCCGCTACTGCGACGCCGCCGCCGGCTGAGAGCCCCTTGCCCGCGAGGCGGCGGATGGGCTTGATGCGCGCAAGAACGACCATAACCACAAAGGGAGGCGCACATGGCCGGACGGCTGGCAGGAAAAAAGGCGTACGTGACGGGCGCGGCCCAGGGTCTGGGCGAAGCCACGGCCCGCATGTTCGCCCGCGAGGGCGCGAAGGTGGCGCTCTCCGATCTCAACGTCGACAAGGTCCAGGCCGTCGCCGCCGCGATCAACGCCGATCATCCCGGTTCGGCTTTCGCCTACGCCCAGGACGTCCGTCTTCCCGAGCCATGGGAAGCGAACCTCAAGGACGCCGCCGCGAAGATGGGCGGCCTCAATATCCTCGTGAACAATGCCGGGATCGGCTCGCTCGGCTCCGTCGAGACGGAAGACTTCGCGACCTGGAAGAAGGTGTTCGAGGTCGACGTCGACAGCGTGTTCCTCGGCGCGAAATACGCCATGCCGCTGATGCGCGAATCCGGCGCGCCGGGCTCGATCGTCAATATTTCCTCGATCGCCGGCCTCATCGCCTCGCACAACTACGCCGCCTACAATGCGGCCAAGGCGAGCGTGTGGCTGCTCTCCAAGTCGATCGCGCTGCACGGCGCCCGCTCCAAGCCGCAGATCCGCTCGAACTCGGTGCACCCGACCTTCATCAAGACGCCGATCCTCGACGGCATCGCCGGCCAGCTCGGCAAGGAAGAAGCGTACGCCAAGCTCGCGCGGCAAGTCCCGCTCGGGCGCCTGGGTGATCCCGACGACGTCGCCTATCTGGTGACCTATCTGGCCAGCGACGAAAGCAAGTTCGTCACCGGCGCGGAATTCAAGGTGGATGGCGGCATTTCCGCCATGTGAGGCCAAGCCATGCGCACGAACACGATCCTGATCCGTAGCCTCGGCGCCGTCGTCATTGCCGCCGCGCTGGCCGCCTGCGGCCAGCCGGCGCCGGCCGCGAAAGATGCGCCCGCCGCCGCCCCTGCCCCTGCCCCCGCCCCCGCGATCGCCGCGGCCGGCGCGCAGAAAGATCCGAACCAGGAATCGCTCGGCGAGCGCTACATCGAACTGCTGCCGCAATGGGTGCCGATCGCCAACACGTCGGATGGCGGCAACATCTCCTACGACCTGAAGGGGCTGAAGAAGCCCGCCGAAGGCGTCGTCGACATTCTCCTCCGGATCACCCACGGCAATCCGCAGCAGACCACCATCGACGAACCGACGGTGGTGCGCAAAGTCGCCTACAGCCAGGAGCTCGTGCGGCTGCGCTACCGCTGCGCGACGCAGGAGTTCGCGATCATCGGTCGCGAAATCCAGGACGAGAACGCCAAGCCCGTGCTGCGCGAGGACACGCCGACCGCCGCCTTCGC
Organism: Alphaproteobacteria bacterium; assembly: GCA_018969015.1. Lineage (GTDB taxonomy): Bacteria > Pseudomonadota > Alphaproteobacteria > Caulobacterales > Aquidulcibacteraceae > REEB506. Next base: position 15,953 of record JAGWZE010000018.1, on the reverse strand, counting down.
GCCGATCAAAGGCAATGGCATGGCGACGGTCGCCTACAACCCGGCGTGCGCCGAGCGCTGACGCTGCGCGCTAGCGCTGCACCATCACGTTGGCGAGGAGGACCTTCGCGCCGGCGCCGCCGGTCTCGCGGTTGATGGCGAGTTGCAGCATGCGCGCGATCGTATCCGGATCGGGCGCGGCGCCCGGCCGGTAGTGGGTATTGGCGTATTCCGCCAGCGCCGAGCGCAGGGCGTCGCGCACGCGCGGCGCCATTTTCTGCAGCTTGGCCCGCAGCGCCGGATCGGGCACGTCGAGCCCGGCGTCGACGGTGATCATCCCCGCGCGGGCATAGTTCGCGCTCACGGTCGCGGTCAGGCCGAACTGCGGCACGTAGGATTCCGCCACCGTGATGCGGCGCGCGGCTTCGTCGTTGACGCCGCCTTTCGCCGCGGGCTTGCCGGCCGCGAACGCGGGCGACGCCGCGACGGCGAGGACGAGGGCGAACGCGCCGGCGCGCAACACGGACATGCGGGGGGACGAAATCGACATGGCGCGGAGCATCGCGCCGCGCCGTTAAGAGTGCGTAAAGGATCAGCCGGCGTCGCCGCCTGCGCCGTCGTCCGCTGCGGCGCGGCGCGCCCGGCTCTTCATCGTGCGTTCCCGCCGGGGCGCCGCGGCGAGCGGCCCCACCTCGCCCTGGAACATGCGCCGCAGATCCACCGTCGAGCGGTCGCCGAGCGCGTCGAAATGCGCGTCGAGCCAGCGATCGCAGGCCATGCGGCCGATGCCGAACAGGCGCTCGAAAAACACGAAATCGGTGTTCATGTCGGACTGGACGTCGAGCGCGAGCAGCGAGGGATCGTCGCTGATCGTGTGGACGAGCACCTTGCGGTACCGCACGGCGTCGAGACGGCCTTCGTCCAGAAGGCGCGCGACGAACTCGATCGCGCGCAGTTCGCGCAGCAGCGCGGCGTTGAAGGTGATCTCGTTGACGCGCGCGGTGATGTCGCGCGCGCGCCGCGGCGCGCCGGGGCGCTCGATCGGGTTGATCTGGACGATCACGATATCCGCCGTATCCGGCGTTTCGAACAGCGGAAACAAGGCCGGGTTGCCCATGTAGCCGCCGTCCCAATAGGGCTCGCCCTCGATCTCGACGGCCTGGAACAGGAGCGGCAGACACGCCGACGCCATGACGTGATCGGCGGTGATCTCGGAATTGGTGAAGACGCGCACGCGCCCGGTCTCGACGTTCGTGGCCGAAATGAAAAGGCGCACGGCCTTGCAGGCGCGCACGCGATCGAAATCGACGAGATCGGACAACACCTCCTTCAGCGGATTCACGTTGAGCGGATTGAATTCGTAGGGCGAAGCGACGCGCGTGAGCATATCGAACCAGAGCGCGAGCGGATTGACGAGCGCGACACTGGCCCAGGCGGGCGCCCACTGCCCCAGCAGGGCCTCGAGCGGCGTGCGGCGGAACGGATTGGCGCGCCCGGCGTCGGCCACGCCCGTCCAGAAGCGTCGCAGCGCCGCGCGTGCGCCTTCGCGCCCGCCCTCTTCCAGCCCCTCGACGAGCACGACGGCGTTCATGGCCCCCGCGCTCGCGCCGCTGACGGCGACGATCTCGATCCGATCGTCTTCCAGAAGACGATCGACCACGCCCCACGTATAGGCGCCGAGCGCGCCGCCGCCCTGCAACGCGAGATTGATCTTCTTGGCGCCCCGCCTGGCCATGCGCGTCCCCGCCTGCGTTGGATCAGGGACCGCGCCCGTCGAGCAGGCGTACGAGCCCGAACACGCTCTTCACCGTGAACCACACCATCACGATGAAGCCCGCCACGCCGATCAGCCACAGGAGCGGGAAGCCGATCAGCACGATCGTCAGCGCCCAGGCCGCGATCGAGGCGAAGAACAAGGCCACGCCCCAGGCGAAGGCGATCCAGAACAGGCGAATCTGCGCGTCGAAATGGCGGCCGGCGAGCGCGCCGGAGCCGTCGCGCTGCACGTAGGCCACGATCACGCCGACGAGCGCAAACACCGCGAAGCTCGGGATCGACAACAGATAAAGGCCCCAGACGGCGAGCGCGCTGATGCGCCCCTCCTCGGATCGCCACGCGTCCGAGTCGCCGCCTTGACCATAACTTTGTGCGCTGTCGGACATGAGGATCTCCGTGTGCGTGGCGCGTCTGATTACTGTGCGGTCCAGCCGCCGTCGATGCTGAGAGAGGCGCCGTTGATCTGGTTGGCGGCGTCACTGACGAGGAAGAGGCAGAACGCGGCGATGTCCTCCGGCTTGACGAATTCCTTCGTCGGCTGCGCGGCGAGCAGGACGTCGTTTATGACCTGTTCGCGCGTCATGTTCCGCGCCTTCATGGTGTCGGGGATCTGGTTTTCCACGAGCGGCGTGAGCACGTAGCCCGGCGAGATCGCGTTGCAGCGCACGTTGAACTGCGCGCCTTCCAGGGCGACCGTTTTCGTCAGGCCGAGGATCCCGTGCTTGGCGGCGACATAGGCGCTCTTGAACGGCGAGGCCACGAGCGCGTGCGCGGAGGCCGTGTTGATGATGCGGCCATAGCGGCGCGCCTTCATCCCGGCCATGGCGGCGCGGATCGTCCAGAACGCCGCCGAGAGATTGAGGGCGAGGATCTGGTCCCACTTCTCGAGGGGGAAGTCCTCGATCGGCGAGACGTGCTGGATGCCGGCATTGTTGACGAGCACGTCCACGCTGCCCAGCGCCGCTTCGGTCCGGGTCACGAGCGCGCCGGCTTCGTCCGCCTTCATCAGGTTGGCGCCGTCATAGAACACGCGCGCGCCGGTTTCCTTTTCGAGGTCGGCGCGGATCTTCTCGATCGCGGCCGCGTCGCCGAACCCATTCAGCACGACGTTCATGCCCGACCGGGCGAAGCCCTGGGCGATCGCCAGCCCGATGCCGCTGGTGGAGCCCGTGACGATAGCGGTCTTCGTTCGATCCGGCATGGTGTTCTCCTTTTTCCCTGGCGCGACGGCGCGCCGCTGCTTGGCCGTCCGGCGGCGCGCTTTCGCTCGAGGCGCCCTCTTCGCTTGACGCCCTCACATATGAACGGCTAGGCCGCGAGGACCCGCTGTCTAGGATTGGGCGACCATGGAATTGTCCGCAGTTCAAGCCTTCCTGTCCGGGTTCGACGATTTCCTGATCCAGCTCGGGGCGGCGCTCGGCATGTTTTCGGCCGCGCTCGTCATCTATGTGCTGCTGACGCCGCACAAAGAGCTCGCGCTGATCCGCGAGGGTAACCCCTCCGCGGCGGTGGCGTTCGGCGGCGTCGTGCTCGGTCTCGCCATTCCGCTCTCCTCCTGCCTGGCCCACGCGTTCGGCGTGCTGGACCTCGTGGTGTGGGGCGTGGTCATCCTTCTCATCCAGCTGATCGCGTTTCGTGTCGTGGATATGGTGCTTCACGGGCTCCCGCGCAGGATCGCGGAAGGCGACGTCGCCGCCGCCCTGATGGTGTTCTCGGTGAAGGTGGGCGTGGCGATCATCCTGTCTGGCGCCGTGACCGATCCCTCCCTGAGCCTCTTCCGAACGACCGCCCTCGCGCCCGGTTTCGGCTGATCCGCCATGCCGCGCCTGCCCGACTGGCTCATCTATGTCCTCGTCCTGGTGGGCCTCCTGTGGGTGCTCAGCCGGGTGGACGAGCAGGCGGACGCGCCGCCGGCCCCGCCGGCCGAACTCGAAGCCCCGGCCGCACCCGGCGGCGTTGACGGACCGCTCCTGCCCGGCCCCTCGCAGTTCGATCCCGAAGTCATGGTCGAGGTCGGGCCGGTGGCCTCGGGCGTCGGCACCGCCTTCGCGATCGACAAGGACGGCTGGTGGCTGACGGCGCGCCACGTCGTCGATGCGTGTGACCGCGTCGGCGTGGTGGTGGGTCGCGGGCGCGCCGTCGAGGCGATGGAGGTGCGTATCGCGCGCTTCGCCGATCTGGCGCTGATCAAAACTGACCGCGCCCCCGAGCCGCTGAAGCTCGACCTCTCCGAAGACGATTTCCGCATCGGCCAGACGGCCTTCCACATCGGCTACCCGCAAGGCCGGCCGGGCGAAGCCGCGACGCGCCTGATCGGCCGCGAGACGCTGATCGCACGCGGCCGCTACGAGCTCGAAGAGCCGGTGCTGGCCTGGGCCGAACTCGGCCGGACCAAAGGCGTCATCGGCACGCTCGCCGGCATGAGCGGCGGTCCGGTGTTCGACGCCCAGGGCCGCGTCGTCGGCGTGACGATCGCGGAATCGGCGCGGCGCGGGCGCATCTACACGGCCGCGCCGGCGAGCATCGTGCAGCTCTTGAAGCTCAACGCCGTCGATCCGAAAGGCGCGCCGGCGCCCGAATTGACGCTCACCAATTACGGCCTCGAGGCCGACAAGCTGCGCCGCGCGCTCGCCGTGGCGCCGGTGGTTTGCGTGGCCAACGAGCCATGACGCCATTCGCCGACCGGCTGATCGAGGCGGTGCGGCGGCGCCGGTCGCCCTTGTGCGTCGGCCTCGATCCGTTTCCCGACAAGATCCCCTCCTTGTTCGGGGACGCCGCGACGTCGGTCGCCGCGGTCGAGGCGTTCTTCGCCGAAGTCTTGACGCTCGCGGCGCCCTGCGCGGCGGTGGTGAAGCCGCAGCTCGGCCTGTTCGAGCGCTATGGCGCGGAGGGCTACGCGGCGGCGCAACGGCTGTGCGCCATGGCGCGCGATCTTGGCCTGCTCGTTCTTCTCGACGCCAAGCGCGGCGATATCGGCACGACGGCGGAGGGCTATGCCGAAGCCGCGCTTGGCGCGCCGTTCGCGGCCGATGCTGTGACGGTCAATCCCTACATGGGCTTCGACACGATCGAGCCGTTCGTGGCGCGCGCGGCGCGCAGCGGGGCGGGCGTGGCGGTGCTGGTGCGGACGTCCAATCCGGGCGCGCGCGACGTGCAGGATCTGAGGGTCGACGGCGCGCCGGTGTGGGCGCGCGTCGCCGAAGGGCTCGCGCCGTTCGCGGCGCGCCTGCAAGGTGAAACCGGCTGGTCCGGCCTGATGGCGGTGGCCGGCGCCACCTGGCCGGATGAAGCCAAACGCCTGCGCGCGCTGATGCCGACGGCGCTGTTTCTCGTGCCCGGCTACGGCGCCCAGGGCGCCTCGGCGGCCGATGCGGTGGCCGGGTTCGTGCGCGGCGCCGACGGGCGGCTCGAAGGCGGCGTCGTCAACGCGTCGCGCAGCGTGCTCTATCCCCCCGCCGCGGCCGGCGCGGCGACGCTGCCGGCATGGCGGGCCGCGGTGACGGACGCCCTCAAGGCCGCTGCGGCCGATCTCGGGCACGTAACCGAACCGTAACTGCAGCCCCCCGCGACAAAGCAGTCCGCATCCGTTAACGGTTGAAGCACTTGGGGGAAACCGAGATCGGGGGATCTTCATGACTCGTTGGATCGCAGCGGCGGCGGCGGCGCTGCTCCTGTGTTTCGCGGCGCCGGGCGGCGTCATGCCAGCCTGGGCCGATGGCAAAGGCGCGACCAAGCCGTTGCGGCAGGCCGGATCGGGCGCGCCGCCCCCGGTCGCCGGCCCGGCCGCGCCGACGGGCGTCACCGGCACCGTGCCCCTGCCGAGCGGCGGCACGATCGTCGTGCCTGCCGGCTACAAGCTTTATGGCGCGCCGGAAGCGAAGGCCTATCTGGGCCGGATCGGCAAAACGGCCGCGCCGGGCGACGTCATGGGGATGATCGCGCCCGAAAAGGCCAAGCTTTCGGACAAGGAGTTCTGGGGCGCCGTCCTCACCTGGTCGCCGATCGGCTATGTCGCCGGCACCGGCGCGGACCAGTTCGGCCAGCCCACGTTCCTCGACAGCGTGAAATCCGGCCGCGGCGTTGCAGCCCCTGCGCCGGACTCGCTGCCCGTCCCGCCGGCCTATGACGCCAAGCGCGCCTCCCTGAGCTGGGCGGAGCAATACAAGGCCGTCAGCCCGAGCGACCGGAACGTCCGTGTCGAAGGCCGCGTGCTCGCCCGCGACGGATTCACGGGCGTGACGATCCATTGCCGCTCGGCCGATATCGACGCCCGCAAGGCCGATCTGGCCAAGGCGATCGCCGCCGTCGCCTTCCCGCCGGGCCGCGCCCACGCCGACTTCAAGCAGGGCGATCTCGACTCTGGCTTCGACGTTCCGGGCCTGATCACCGGCTCCCGCCCGACGAAAGCGGTCGCCGAGGCGGCCGGCGTCGACGGGCCGAAGCCGCAGGCCGCGGCGAGCTCGGACGCGCCGTCCTGGTTCCCCTGGATCGGGGCCGCGCTGATCGGCGTTCCGCTGATCCTGTGGTTGATCTATGGCCGCAAACCGCCCGAGCCGCCGGAAGCGGATACGCTCATCCTGACGCCGCGCCCGGTCACGCCGCCGCCCGAGCCGTCGCCCGCCGCGACGATGACGCCTTCGGTCGAGGAGGTGAAGCCGGCCGAGCCGCCCAAATCGCCGCCGCCCTCCGGGCCCGATCCGAACATCACGCCGCCGTCGTCCTGAGGCGCGCGGATCGATGACACGACGGACGGCCGTGCGGCGCCCCGCACGGCCGTTCGGCTGTTCTGCATTGCCGCTCAGGCGTCCGCGGCGGCGAGGATGCGCCCGTCGACCACGACGATCGGCAGCGCCTGCAGGCCGAGCCCGAGCCCCGGCCCCGCGACGCACCGGCCGTCCTCCAGCGTGAAGCTCGCGCCGTGCGCCGAGCAGATCACGTAGCGCCCCTCCTGCACGACGACGCGGCCGTCCGGGCGTTCGAGCGGCCAGCGCGCGTGCGGACACATGTTGCGCCAGGCGCGCACGACGTCGCCCCGGCGGGTGAGCAGGATCGAAAACAGCGCATCGCCCTCCCGAAAGTCCCGCACGATCGCGCCGGGATCGGGGAGGTCGGACAAGGCGGCGATCTCCACGCCGGGGCCGGGCCGCGCGGCCGCGCCGACCGTTCGGAACGGGTCGGGTCGCGCCGGATCGGGCTTGCCGTCCGGCGTCGTCACGGCGACGCCAGATCCGCGGGCGCGCCGATCACCCACCGGAAGGGATAGATGTCCACGCGCGCGAACAGGCCGGCCTTCGTATAGGGATCGGCGGCGACCCAGGCGTCGAGGGTCGCGCGGTCGGGCGCGTCGAACAGCAGCAGCGAGCCGATCGGCGCGCCGGCCGCGTCGAGCATCGGCCCGCCGACACGACAGGCGGCGCCGAGCGCGCGAATGTGCGCGAGATGGGCTTCGCGGGTCTGCGCGCGCACCGCGCCGGCCCCCGGCTTGTCGAACGCTTGAACGACGAACAACGGCATCAGACTCCCTCCTCCCGGAACGGCCGCGCAAGCAGGCCTTCGATGGCGGCGTCAACGCCGAGCGCGCCGCGCAGCACGGCGTCGACCGCTTCGCAGATCGGCATCGCCACCCCGACCTTGGACGCCAGCGCCACCACGGCCGGCGCGGTCGCGGCCCCTTCGGCGACGCTGCGGCGGTCAGCCATGATGTCGGCCAACGCGCGCCCCTCGCCGAGCGCGGCGCCGAGCGAGGTGTTGCGCGAGGTGAGGCTGCCGCAGGTGAGCACGAGATCGCCGAGGCCGCAGAGGCCGTTGAGGGTTTCCTGCCGGGCGCCGAGCGCGCGGCCGAGGCGGGACAGCTCGGCGAAACCGCGGGTGACGAGCGCGGCGCGGGCTCCGTCCCCGAGCTTGCGGCCTTCGGCGATGCCGCAGGCGATGGCGATGACGTTCTTCACGGCCCCGCCGATCTCGGCGCCGACGAGGTCATCGGTGAAATACGGGCGGAAGGTCGGGCGGCCGATCAGGCGGACGAGCGCGCGGCCGATGTTCGGATCGGCGCAGGCGACGGTGGTGGCGGTGGGCAGGCCGCGCACGACGTCTTTCGCGAAGCCGGGCCCGGACAGCACGGCGGCCGGCGCGTGCGGCGCCTCCTGGGCCAGCACGTCCGTCATCAGGGCGAGCGTCGTCTGCTCGATGCCTTTGGCGCACATGACCAGGGGCGTTTCGGGGCCGACGCTCGGCGCGAGGCGACGGACGACGCCCCGGGTGTGCTGGGCCGGCGCCACCAGGAGGATGGCGGCGGCGCCGTCGACCGCCTCCGGAAGGTCCGTCGTCGGAGAAATCCGCGGATCGAGCGGCGCCCCAGGCAGGTAAAGCGCGTTGACCCTGTGCGCCGAAATCGACTGGGCGACCTCGGGCTCGAAGCACCAGAGCTTGACGTCCGCCCCGCCGGCGGCGGCGACTTGGGCGAGCGCCGTCCCCCAGGCGCCGGCGCCGATGATCGCGATCGTGGCCACGGAACCGCCTAAATTCTTCATTGAACGTTCAATCGGCAGCCCTTATCGTACGGTCATGGACGAAAAGACAGCCACCCGGGAGCGCATCCTTCACGCCGCAATGCATCGGATCAAGCATTACGGCTACGGGAAGACGACCATGGCCGAGATCGCCGCCGATTGCGGGATGAGCCCGGGCAATATCTATCGCTTCTTCGAGGCCAAGATCGACATCGCCGAGGCGATGGCGCGCATGCATTACGCCGACATGCAGTTCGAGTTGGCCGCCATCGCCCGCCGCAAGGACCAGCCGGCCGACGCGCGCCTGCGCGAGATCCTGTTCAAGCGGATGCGGGACAACTTCCACCTCGTGGCTGAAAACGCCAAGATTCTCGAGGTTGCCGAGGTTCTTCACGTCGAACGCCCCCTGTTCGCCAACGAACAGCTGGCCCACGAGCGCGTCTTCATGGCTGCGCTGCTCGAGGAAGGCGCGGAAGCGGGCGTCTTCATGCGCTCGGATAACTACGTTTTCGTCGCTGAAATGCTGCAAAGCGCCACGGCGAAGTTTGCGTTCCCGCAGCTGTTCTCACAGCTGACGCTCGCAAAGCTCGAGCGCGAGCTCGAAGGCGTGCTCGACCTGCTGTTCAAAGGCCTCTACACGCGCACCGCCTGAGGCGCCGCCGCGTTCCCTGTCCGGACCTACCGCCCCTGGCGGCCAGTATCGCCTGAACACGCGACTCCGCTCACCCCGACGCGCCCGACGGCGCCGGCCTGGCCGGCCGCCAGCGTCCGCGGCCATTTCCCCCGCCCTGCCAAAGCCGTGCGCACCGCGCCGCGCGCCCCTTCCGCGCCTGCGTTTCGCGCCCGCAGGATGACTGCTGAATAAAAATCATTTTGTTCATTGCAATCGGATCAGGGTTCTGCCATATAGGGGTCATGGCGATGCTTCGCCGCTCGAACTGCCCCGGAGATGACCCCATGACCGACGCCCGCTCCCCGATCTTCCGCCTCATCGCCCTGGCGTTCGGCGCCCTCGCGGTGGCCGCTGCGGCCGCGCCGGTCCTGTCGCTCGCCGGCGCCGTGATGGCCTGAGGCCAACCGTCCGCCCCTCTCGTGCCCCTTCCGACTGGAGAGTTCCCCATGACCGCTCGCTCCGCCGCCCGCACCTTCCACCAGTTCGGCAACGTGCTGCTGGCCGTCGCCGCCCTGTCCTTCGTCGCCCTCCCGCTCGTGGAAGCGGCGAAGCTGTTCTTCTGATCCCTTCCGCGCCGCACGCTCTCTTCCCGGCGCCGCCTCGAGGCGCGGGACCTTCGGGTCTCGCGCCTTTTTCTTTGGCGGGCCGACGATGCGGTCGGCCCCCGCTTTGGATGCATGCAAAAATGCAAAGCTGAGGCGCCAATGCGCCCCTGGCGGCAGCCATGACGAAGCGTCATCTAAGCCGGGTCGGCGTTCGCACTTGCGAAATCCCGCCGGCCAAAACTGAAGGAGGCTCCCATGCCGAACTCCCAACCGACGGCGACGTTTCGTCTCTTCACCATTGCGGTCGCGATCGTTCTCGTCGCTGCCGCTTCGGCGCCGCTCGTTTCGGTGGCTGCACGCGTGATGGCGTAAGCCGCCCGGAAACGGTGTCGAAGCTGGGGGCCTGGTCCGAAAGGACCAGGCCTTTTGCTTTTGGGCCGCCCATTCATTTATGGGGCAATTTCGAGGCGGCGCAGCACTCGGCGCACACGCCTCGCTCGACCGGATCTCCCTTCGACGAGCGTTCGAGGACGCTTCAGGCTTTCGCGCCTTTGCGCCCCGGCTTGTGGACCGGGGCGGCGGCCGCGGCGGCGGCGTCGAGGGGCCAGCGGGCGCGCGCCGGCGCTTCGAGGGGATCGTCGAGGCCTGCGCGCAGTCTTTCCGCACCTGCGAGAGCGATCATGGCTGCGTTGTCCGTGCAGTGGCGCAGCGGCGGCGCGGCGAAGCTCCAGCCCTGCGATTCTGCAATCGCTTCGAGCGCCTTCCGAATGGCCTGATTGGCGGCGACGCCGCCGGCGAGCACCAGCCTGCGGCTGTCCGGCGCGAGGCGCATGGCGGCGCGGGTGCGATCAGCCAGCACGTCGACGACGGCGGCCTGGAACGCGGCGGCAAGATCGGCCTGGTCCTTCGGGGACAGAGGCGCAAGCGCCGCGGCCTGCCGGGCGACGGCCGTCTTGAGGCCGGCAAAGCTCAAATCGCAGCCTGGTCGGCCGACGAGCGGGCGTGGCAGATCGAAGCGGGCGGCGGTCCCGCCCCGCGCGGCGGCCTCGACCAGCGGGCCGCCGGGGAACCCGAGCCCGAGAAGTTTCGCGGTCTTGTCGAAGGCTTCGCCGGCGGCGTCATCGATCGTCGAGCCCAGGCGGCGGTACTGGCCGAGGCCGTCGACGGCGAGGAACTGGCAGTGCCCGCCCGAGGCCAGCAGCAGGAGATAAGGAAAGGGCGTCGCCGCCCCGAGCCGGGGCGACAGGGCGTGGCCCTCGAGATGATTGACCGCGATGAGCGGGAGCCCATGGGCCAGCGCGATGGCCTTCCCGGTCAGGAGCCCGACCATCACGCCGCCGATCAGGCCCGGGCCGGCGGTGGCGGCGACGCCATCGAGATCGCCAAAGCCCAGGCCGGCCTCCGCCAGGGCGGCGGCGACGGCGGCGTCCACCTTCTCGACATGGGCGCGGGCGGCGATTTCGGGCACCACGCCGCGATAGGGCGCGTGGTCCTCGATCTGCGACCAGACCACGTCGGCCAGGATCTCGGCGGGGCCATCGAAGCCGTCCCCGCCCGCCCCGCCATCCGCTGATTGGACGCCGGCCGCGGGGACGCGTACGATCGCGGCTGCCGTTTCGTCGCAGCTCGTCTCGATTCCCAGGACCGTGAGGCGTGGCTTAGGGTGGCTCATCCAGCGGCTAGATCGGCCTTTTCCGATCAATTGCAACGACAATAGCTTCCAGGGACTTCCAGGCGCCCATGACAGTGAGTTTTCGGATCGGGGCGCGCGGGTCGCCGCTCTCTTTGACGCAGACCGGGCTGGTGCAGGCCGCCCTGGCGGCGAGCCTGGGCGTGGAGATCGACGCCGTGCCGATCACGCCGATCGTCACCACCGGCGACCGGATCACCGACCGCCGGCTGCAGGACGCGGGCGGCAAAGGGCTCTTCACGAAGGAGCTGGACGAAGCGCTGCTGGACGGCCGCATCGATCTGGCGGTGCACTCGCTGAAGGACCTGCCGACCAAGCTGCCCGCGGGCCTCGTTCTGGCGGCGACGCCGGCGCGCGAGGACGCGCGCGACGCCTTCATTTCGCGCGTCGCCGGCTCGATCGACGAGTTGCCGAAAGGCGCGAAGGTCGGCACGGCGAGCCTGCGGCGGCAGGCGCAATTGCTGCACCGGCGCCCGGATCTCGTGGTCGAGATGCTGCGCGGCAACGTGGATACCCGGCTGCGCAAGCTCGACGACGGCGTGGTGGACGCGACGTTTCTTGCGCTTTCAGGCCTGAAACGGCTCGGGCTTGCGGACAAGGCGACGTCGCTCGTCGATCCGGTGGCGATGCCGCCAGCGGCCGGGCAAGGCGCGCTCGCCATCACGGCGCGCGCCGGAGACACCCGCACGCTCGAGGCGCTGGCGCGGCTCAACGACGCCGACACGTTCGCCGCGGTGGCGGCCGAGCGGGCGTTCCTCGATGCGCTGGACGGCTCTTGCCGCACGCCGATCGCCGCGCATGCGGTGGTGGCCGGCGGCGCCCTCACCTTCCTTGGCGAAGCGCTGACGCCCGATGGGGCGCGGCGCTGGCGACGCGAGGCGCGCGGCGCCGCGGCGGATGCGATCGCGATCGGGCGGGCCGCGGGCGAAGCAATCCGCGCGGAAGCCGGCGCGGCGTTGACGTTCGACGCCTGATGCGGCGCGTGCTCGTCACGCGGTCGCACCCGGGCGCGGACGAGACGGCCGTGCGGCTGCGCGCGCTGGGATTCGAGCCGGTTCTGGCGCCCGTGCGCACGCTGGGCCCGGTTGCGCATGATCCGGCCGTCGTTCCCGACGTCAGCGCTCTCGCCTTCACGAGCGCGGCGGGCGTGCGCTTCTGGACGGGGCGGCGCGACCTGCCGACCTTCTGCGTCGGCGACGCGACGGCGGCGGCGGCGACCGCGGCCGGGCATGGCGACGTGCGCTCGGCCGCGAAGGACGGCGCGGCGCTCGCGGTCTTGCTGTCGGAGGCGACGCCGCCCGGCGCGACGATCCTGCACGTGCGCGGGGAAGAGGTGGCGGTCGATCTCGTGAGCGCCCTGGCGGCGGTGGGGCGTCGGGGCCGCGGGATGGTCGTCTACCGCGCGCAGGATGCGGAACGATTCGCGGACGAGGCGCTGAACGGGCTCCATGCCGCACTGTTCCACAGCCCGGCGGGGGCGCGGATAAGTTCGCGACTCACCCGCGGGATTGCGGCGTTGCGCGACGTTCGCGCCATCGCGCTCAGCGCGGCCGTCGCCCAGGGGCTCGACGCGGGCGCCTGGCGATCGATCGAAGTTGCTGAAGAACCGACGGAAAACGCGTTGCTGGCAACCCTGACAGCCGCGAAGGGTTGAGCCGGCGCCCCGGCTAAAAGTAAGAGTGACGAGTCGCGGGCGCTCAAGCGCTTCGCGGCGAAGCGGGGATTTCATGAACGGCAGCGATTCGGCAGAACGCGCGCGCGCCGAGCCCATCGACGCGGACTTCACGCCCGCCGGGCGAAGCGGACGAAAATCGGAGGGCGTCGCCCCTGCGGCCGCGCCATCCGGCGGCGTCGGCATGGGGGCCGTCGTCACCGCCTCCGTGATCGCCGCCGTGAGCGGCGCGGCGCTCGGGGCCTTCCTGCCGCGTGCGCCGGGCGTCGCGGCGATGATGGACCGCGTGGCGCCGGACGACCTGGCCGCCGTGCGCAGCGACCTCACCCGCGTGCGGACCGCCGTCGACACCGCGAGCGCGGAGGGCGCGCTGCCGAGCCGCGCGGAACTCGCCGACGCGCAGAGCCGCCTCGCCGAGATCGACAAGAAACTCGCCCGCTACGAACAGGGCCTGCAGCTGATGGCCGGCGGCCCGGCCGAGTTCGAGCCGCTGCGGCGGCGGCTCTCCGCGATCGAAGCGGTGCCGGCGGAAGGCGCGACGCCGCTGCAGGTGGCGCGCGCGGTTGCGGCGCTGCAGACGCGGATGGCGACGGTCGAGGAAGTCACGTCGAAAGGCGCCGCGTTCGAGGCGGCGGCGGCGTTCGGCGATCCCGTGCAGCTCGCCACGCGCATCCAGACGCTGCAGACCGGGCTGAAGGACGTGCAGGATCGTCTCTCGACCGCGGCGAGCGCGGCGGAGGTGCAGGCGATCGCGCAGCAGGTGATCGGGCTGCAGGTCGGCTTCGACAAGGTGGCGAAGGACGCCGAGCGCGCGAGCAAGGCGGCGGCGGCGGCCTATGCCGTTTCGGCCGCGACGGATGCGGCGCGCGCGGCGGGGCCGTTCGAGCCGGCCTATGCGGCGCTCGCCACGCTCCTGCCCGGCGACGCGAACGTGGCGGCGCTGGCGCCTTACGCGAAGACCGGCGCGCCGACGACCGGGGAGCTGCGGGAGGATTTCCGCACGCTCGAAGTCGAGATCATCCGCGCGGCGCGCATGAGTGACGCGGGCGGCGGCGCGTGGGGCCAGATCCAGGCGTGGCTCGCGCAATTCATCGTTGTGCGGCGATTGGACGATCCCGGACGATCGGCCTCGGCCATCGTCGAGCGCGCCTCCAAGCGCATCGCGGCGGAAGATCTCGCGGGCGGCGTGGCGGAGCTCTCCACATTGACGGGCGCGCCGGCGACGGTCGCGGCGCCGTGGCTCGCGCAGGCGCGCGCGCGGCTCGAGATCGACGGGCGGCTCGCCAAGATCCGCGCCCAGCTCGCCGCGCAGGGGAGCTGAGCCATGGTTCGTCTTGCGCTCGGAATCCTGATCGCCGTCGGCGCCGCGCTCGTGGTGATGTCGATCGGCGACCAGGGACGCGTCCAGATCGAATGGGGCGCCTGGCAGGTGCAGATGACGGCGCTGTTCGCCGTGATCGTGTTCTTCGCGTTTCTCGCCGTGTTCATGCCGACGATCCGCTTTCTCGGCGTGGTGATGGATGCGCCCGGCCGCTGGGGCAAAGCGAATGCGCGCAACCGCCTCAAGCGCGGCCAGGAGGCGCTGGCGCTGGGCCTGATCGCGGCGGAGAGCGGCGAATTCGAAGAGGCGCGCAAGCAGGCCGCGCGCGGCGCCGAGCTGATCGAGGAGCCGCGTCTGGCGGGGCTTCTCGAGGCGCGGGCGGCGGAGGTGTCGGGCGATACGGCCGCGGCCGAGCGCGCCTATTCCGGCATGCTCACGCACGAGGACACCGAGCTGCTCGGCCGCAAAGGGCTGTTGCAGGCGGCGTTGAAGCGCGGCGATCGCACGGCCGCGATGACGCACGCCGAAGCGGCGATGAAGCTCGCGAAAAGCGCGGAATGGCCGTTCAAATCGCTGTTCGAGCTGCGCGTGCAGGCGGCGGACTGGGAAGGCGCGCTCGATGCGCTCGAGGACGGCGAACGCAAGCGGTTCGTCGAGCCGAAGGTGGCGACGCGGCGGCGCGCGGTGCTGCTGACCGCGGCAGCCGCGCAGGCCGAGCGCGAGCGGCGCCCCGAGAAGGCCGACGACATGGCCGAGAAGGCGCTGCGTCTCGCCCCGGGCTTTGCGCCGGCGGCGGCGCTCGCGGCGCGGCTTCTCGCCGGCGAAGGCAAGGTGTGGAAGGCGCAGAGCGTGCTCGAGGAGGCGTGGGAGCATGCGCCGCACCCGGCGATCGCACACGCCTATCGCGATCTCAAATCGGACGAGCCGCGTGCGGAACGCGCCAAGCGCATGGCGGGCCTCGTCGAGCTGAAGCCGGAGCATCGCGAGAGCAAGATCATCTCGGCCGAGCTCGCGATGGAGCGCATGGACTGGGCCGCGGCGCAGGATGCGCTCGACCACGCCTATCGCGAAAATCCGTCGTCGCGGATCTGTGCGCTGTACGCGGCGCTGGCGCGCGGGCGCGGTGACGAGAACGCCGCGCGGCAATGGCTGGCGCAGGCCGCCGTGGCGCCGCGCGAGGCGGACTGGTCCGATCTCGATCCGGAGGGCCCGGCCTTCCTGTACGAGGACGCCGACTGGGCGCGGCTCGTCTATGTGTTCGGCGACGCCGGCCAGCTGATCCATCCGCGCCTGGAGCGCGGCGGCCGTGACGCCGGCGCAGGCTCGGTGCTGGCGCTGCCGCCGGCCGCGCGCGCGGCGATCCAGGACGCCGAGCACGCCGCGGTGCGCAATCCCGCGACCGGCGCGACGCCGGGCGCGGCGGCCTAAGCGCCTTTGGCCGCACGGCGCGCCTGCGCCTGCGGGTTCAACGAGAAAAAAAGGGACGCGGCGGAGAGGCGTGAGCCTGGGTCGGCCGACCCTGGGGTGCATGCTTTTGGGGAGGAGTGGCTTTCGGCCTCTCCGCCGCGTTCGGCGCGCCGGTTTGGTCAACCCGGCGAGGGGCTACTGGTCGAGATCGTCGCCTACGTTTTCGGCGCTTCACGCGATGTTCGCATTCCTCCTTGAGACCCGAGGCCGGAGCTCGCCCTCACCCGGCTTGAGATAGGCGCGCACACCCACACGGGGGCGACCCTGCTCTCGAGGCAGGTTTTCCCGGGTCCTGACCGCAACTCTTTCGGGCGTCACCCC
>JAGWZE010000045.1 GCA_018969015.1 Alphaproteobacteria bacterium | reverse complement strand
TTCACCCCTCATCCGGCCCTTCGGGCCACCTTCTCCCACAAGGGGAGAAGGACCACTGCGGCGACCTTCTCCCCTTGTGGGAGAAGGTGGATCGCGCGCGTAGCGCGCGAGACGGATGAGGGGTGAACCACCACCGCCCGCGGACGGCGGACGTCCGAGTACGGAAAAAAACGACGCGCCGCAGAGGCGGCGCGTCGGGAATGCTTTGGCTGTGGCCCTGGGTCCCGGCCCGCTGCGCGGGCCAGGATGACGGGTCAAGATAACGGACCCGCCTCAGGCCGCTTCGGCGACGGCGAGGCCGGTGTAGCGCTTCAGGTGGTGGTCGACGTTGCCGAACTGGCTGTCGATCATCGTCACGCGCTTGAAGTAGTGGCCGACCTTCATTTCCTCGGTCACGCCCATGCCGCCGTGGATCTGCACGGCGTTCTGGCCGACGAAGCGGCCGGACTTGCCGATCTGGACCTTCGCGGCGGAGGCCGCCTTGGCGCGCTCCTCGGCCGAGCCGTCGAGCTTCAGTGTCGCCATGTAGGTCATGGAGACCGACTGCTCGGCTTCCATGAACATGTCGACCATGCGGTGTTGCAGCACCTGGAAGCTGCCGATCGGCACGCCGAACTGCTTGCGGGTGCGAGCGTATTCGACGGTCGTCTGGTGCATGACCTGCATCGCGCCGCAGGCTTCGGCGCAGAGCGCGGCGATGGCTTCATCCGTGATGCGTTCGATCACGGGCAGCGCGCCGTCGATCGCGCCGATCGCGTGCTCGGCGCCGACGGCCACGTTCTCGAAATAGACTTCCGACGCGCGGAACCCGTCGATCGTGGGATAGTCGCGCGTGGTGATCCCCTTCAGCGCCTTCGGCACGAGGAACAGCGACACGCCGCCGCGATCGCGCTGGCCGCCGGAGGTGCGGGCCGAGACGAGCAGATGATCCGCCATCGGCGCGCCGATGACGACAGCCTTGTGGCCATTGAGCGTGAAGCCGGCGCCGTCCTTCTTCGCGGTGGTCGTGAGATCGGCGAGGTTGTAGCGGCCTTTCGGCTCGGCATAGGCGAACGCGACGATGCGCTCGCCGCCGGCGATGGCGCTCAGGTGCTCTTCCTTCTGCGCCGCAGAGCCGGCGTGCTTGAGCGCGCCGCCGCCGAGGACGACCGTCTGCAGATAGGGCTCGGTGACGAGCGCTTTGCCGAACTCCTCCATGACGACGAGGATGTCGATCGGGCCGCCGCCGAGACCGCCATACTCTTCCGGCAGGGGCGCGGCCATCAGGCCCATTTCCGCGAACGCGGCCCAGGCCGCCGGATTCCAGCCGGCCTCGGATTTCAGGGCCGCGCGCCGCTTGTCGAAATCGTAGTTGGCGGCGGCGTACTTCGCGATCGAGTCCCGCAGCATTTGCTGCTCGTCGGTGAAGTTGAAATCCATGGGGCGTTTCTCCTTTGCATGCGTCGTATCATGCTAGGCGGCGCTTGCAAGATGACGCGCGGGGAGCGTGGGGCGCGGCGACGTTGCGCGATGTTGTGATCGAGCCCTCCCCCAGCGGGGGAGGGTTGGGAGGGGGAGATGATCGCTGCGAAGGTCCGAGCGGCTCTCCTGTTCTCCCCACCCCTGCCGCTCCGCGCTGGGGAGGGGAGTTTGGCTCAGAGCCGCAGGCCCAGCACCGGCTGCCATTGGTCGAGGTGGGCGGGCCAGTCCGGGTCCCAGGGGAAGGCGCCGTTGCCGCCATAGGGCAGCACGCACTGCAGCATCGGGAAGCCCTGCGCGGGCTGGAGGTGGTGGCAATAGTACCAGACGGCGGTGGGGAACGCGTCCTCGTAGAGCGCCTCCTCGACGCGCACGAACTCCACGTCGGCGCCTTCGAGAAACTGGCCGTAGCGGGTGCGCGGCTGGAACCCGCCCTCCCCGGCGCGCACGGCCTCGGCGATGACGTCGAGCAGGCTGAGCGCCGTCTCCTCGCTCGGGCCGACGACGCAGATCTCGGGGTGGCGGAAATTGGCCCACAGGCCCGTGGTGTAGCCCCGGCGCGGCGTGGCGCCGTCATCGACATAAGCGAGATGCCACAGGCCGTCCTTTTCGATGGCCGTGGCGATCTTCCAGAACTCCGCCTCGTGCATGCGCGGCTCCCTTCGGAGACTTCGCACGTGCCGCATCATTGCGACCAAGCGATGACGAAAACGGCCGGCGCGGGCTCGCGCCGGCCGTCGTCTTCACTGGCCGATGGAGCGCGGCCTCAGAGCCCGAGCACCATCTTGGCGATGATGTTGCGCTGGATCTCGTTCGAGCCGCCGTAGATCGAGGTCTTGCGCATGTTGAAATAGGCCGGCGCGGACTGGTGCGCGTAGTCGGGGCCGATCGGGAACTCGTTGCCGCCGTCTTCCGGGAAGCCGCGGAAATACGGCGCGCCATAGTGGCCGGCGGCCTCGAGCGTGAGTTCGGTCAGGCGCTGCTGGATCTCGGTGCCCTTGATCTTGAGGATCGAGGATTCCGGTCCCGGGCCGCGGCCGGCCTGCTCGCGGGCGAGCGTGCGCAGCTCGGTGAACTCCAGCGCGGTGAGGTCGATCTCGAGCTGGGCGACCTTGCGGGTGAAGTCCTCGTCCTGAATCAGCGGACGGCCGTTGTCGGCGAGTTCGGTACGGGCGAGCGCCTTGATCTTCTCGACGCCGCGCTTCGAGCGGGCGACGCCGGCGATTCCGGAGCGCTCGTGCGCGAGCAGGAACTTCGCGTAGGTCCAGCCCTGGTTTTCCTGGCCCACGAGGTTTTCGACGGGCACCTCGACATTGTCGAGATAGACCTCGTTCACCTCGTGTCCGCCGTCGAGCATGATGATCGGGCGCACGGTGATGCCCGGCGACTTCATGTTGACGAGGATGAAGCTGATGCCTTCCTGCGGTTTGCGCGCATCCGGGTCGGTGCGGCAGAGGAAGAAGCCCCAGTCGGCGTAGTGCGCCAGGGTCGTCCAGGTCTTCATCCCGTTGATGATGTACTTGTCGCCCTTGCGCTCGGCTTTCGTGCGCACGTTGGCGAGGTCGGAGCCGGCGCCCGGCTCGGAATAGCCCTGGCACCACCAGTCATCGCCCGAGAGGATGCGCGGAAGGAAGCGCGCCTTCTGTTCCGGCGACCCGAACGTGTAGATCACGGGGCCGACCATCTGCACGCCGAAGGGCAGCGGCGGCACGGTTTCGGCGCGGGCGTTTTCTTCCGACCAGATATAGCGCTGCGTGGCCGTCCAGCCGGTGCCGCCGTACTCGACGGGCCAAGCCGGCGCGGCCCAGCCTTTCTTGCCGAGGATCTTGTGCCAGGCGAGGAAGTCCTCGCGGGTCATCTGGTCGCGGCTCTCGCGCTCGCGCAACTGGTGCGGGTAGTTCTGTTCGATGAAGGCGCGGACCTCGTCGCGGAAAGCCAATTCCTCAGGCGTGAAGTCCAGGTTCATCGCACCCTCTCCCGTGTGTTTCCAAATCGTGCGTCGTTGGGCGGACTATAGAAAGAAGCGGCGCCTGGGCAAGGCGCCGCTTTGAGGTTCACGTGGGCAGAGAGAGGCCGAAGGGGGATCTTCAGCCTCTGGGGGCCGCGGAGGCGGCGGCGTTCTTGAGAACGGCGTCGCGATCCGCGGTGACGATGAAATCCGGCGCCGCGCCGAAATCGGGACCGCGGGCGTCGAGACGCTGGGTCGGAGGTGCGGACGGCGCCTCGACGCGCGGCTCCATGGCGGCGAACGCAACCAGGGGAACGGCGGCCAGGACGGCGGCGGCGGCGGCGAACTTCATGACGGGGTACTCCTTCTCAATGAGGGGGCGGACATCGCCCCGGTGGGGGCAGGCGCGCTGTGCGCTCAGCCCTTCGGTTCGGATTTGGCGGCCTGCGCGGCCTGGACTGGCGCGCAGCTGGCGGTGCGCTCGGCGTCGATCTCGGCGCGGGCGGCGTCGGTCTTGGCGCGGCGGACCTTGCGGCTGATCTGGTCGGCCATGGTTTCGGCGCGGTCGCGGATCACGGGGTCACGACGACCGGCCTGGGCTTCGACGGTTTGGGCGAGCGACCCGGCTTCGGCGCCGAGATAGGCGGCGCAGCGCGCGGCCTGCAGGTATTCGCTGTCCGACATCCGCTCGGCGGCGCCGGCGACCGCAACCGGAGCCAGGAACGCCAGGGCCAGAAAGAAAGTGCGCATCTCGATCTCCTCCAGAGCGAGAGATCCGCTCTCGCCTACCTCGCCGGCCGTGGCGCCCTGGATGGGCGCGCCCCCGACCGGCCATATCGATATACGATAACGCCCATCGAAACTCAATATGGAATTATCGTTTTTCGATATTTCTTTTTGGAAAGGTTCGGGGCCGCCGTGGACGGCCCTTCGGAGCGGCGGTAAGGGGCCTCATGGCTGAACCGATCTCCTCCCCCTGCGTGCGCGTGTGCGCCATCGAGGCGGCGACGAATTTGTGCGCGGGATGCGGACGCACCCTGAAGGAGATCGGCATGTGGTCGCGCATGACCGAGGCCGAGCGCAAAACGATCATGGCCGCCCTGCCCGAACGGCTGGCGCAAGCGTCGCAGGCCGGGCGCTGATGGGCGGCCGGGCGATCATCGTGGTGGTGATCCTGGCGATCGCCGCGGTGCTGGCGCTGGTGTTCCGCGACCGCGTGGCGGGCGCGACGGGGGATCAGATCACGGCCTTCGTCTACGGGCTGATGGCGTTGATGGTGGTCGCCGGCGGGGCCGTCGGCGGCGGGCGCATGGGGCCGACGCCGCTGCGCAATGCGCTGATCTGGGTCTGCATCATTCTCGGCATCGCGCTCGCCTATCGCGGGCTCGCACCGATCCTGCCGCCAGGGTTCGGGCTGCGCTAGGCGGCGCGCTGCGCCCGCCAGTCCGCGGCGAAGCGGGCAATCGCCTCCTCGAGACTGCCCAGCACCGCGCCGTTCGCGGCGCCGAGCGCGACGTCGCGCGGACGCGGCGCGGTCCAGCCGAGCGCGGCGGGCGCACACGCCTCCACGCGCGCAGGATCGAAGCCGGCGGCGGTCGCGACATCGCGCGCGAACTGCGCCCACGACACGCGGCCGACATTGGCGAGATGCCAGACCCCGACGCCGCCATCGATCAGGAGGTCGAGCGCCGCGTTGACGAGATCGGGAACGTGCGTGGGCGAGACGAAGAAATCGTCCGGCGCGCGAACCGTTGCGCCGGCGGCCAGCGCACCGAGCGCGGCGACGGCGAAATTGTGCGGATCGGCGGCCTGGAAGAAGGCGGCCGTGCGCACGACGAGGTTGCGGCCCGGCGCATCCGCGAGCGCCCGTTCCAGCGCGGCCTTGCTGGCGCCGTAGACGTTCACCGGCGCCGGCGGATCGGTTTCGAGATAGAGCGCGCCCTTCGCGCCGTCGAACACGAGATCGGAGGAGAAGTTCACGCAGGGCGCGCCGATCGCGGCGCAGACCGCCGCGAGATCGATGGCGCCCGCGGCGTTGGCGCGGTGGCAATCGTCGGGCGCCTTCTCGGCGGCGTCGACGCGGACATAGCCGGCGGCGTTGACGACCGCGACCGGCCGGATCGCGCGCAAGGCGGCGATCAGCGCGGCGCGGTCGTCGAGCGGGCATTCGTCGCGGGCGACGAGCCGGTGCGGCAGCGTGCGCGCCTCGCACGCACGCGCGATGGCCTGGCCGAGCGTGCCCGTCGCGCCGAGGATGAGGATGGGACGCCGGCGGGCCGCCATCGATCCGGGCACGGAGGGTTTCGGCGCAGCGGGCGCAGGGCCCGCGGGCGCGCGCTGCGGCAGGAACCGCCCGGGGCGGCGCCACCAGCCCGGCGAATCGGTGATCCAGGACGCGGCGGGCGGGCGCCCGGCGGCGAGATCACGCAGAAGCCCCGCCATCGCGGTTTCGCGCAGACCGCCGCCCCGGACATTGAACACCCCGCATTCGTAGCGGCCCCGTTCCTGCGTCAGGAGGCTGCACCAGTCCACCGCGCCCACGAGCGACCACGCCGTGCAGGCGACGATGGGCGCGCCCGAAGCCCGCAGGCGCGCGCAGGCGCGCCATGCCTCCGCGAACCAGCGCATCTGCTCGTCACGCGAGGAGCCGTTGTGGCACTCGGTGAGCGCCACCGGGCGCGCGTAGCGGCGCGCCGCTTCGGCCAGGATCGTCTCGAGACCGTGCGGGCCGGGATGGCGCGCGCGCACCGCCTCCACGTCGACATAGGCGTCGCGGCCGTTGCCGCCATGCATGTGGGGCGGATAGGCCTGCGGCGCGTCGAGGAAGCGCTCGCTGGTGAGATAGTGGTTCACCCCGATGATGTCGGCCGGACACGGATCGTCGGCGATCGCGGCGAGACGATCGGCGAAGCCAAAGCGCACGAGGCGTGCATGAAGCGGGTGGTCGCGGGTGACGGCGCCGTCGAGCAGGTCCCACGTGATCCAACGGCGGTCGTTTTCGTGCGCCGCCTGATAGGCGAGATGCGGCGCGGCGTGCGTGAAGCCGAGATCTTCGGTCTGGACGAGTTGCGCGGCCGGGTTCACGCGGCGGATTTCGCGCATCGCCGCGCGCACGGCGTCGATCTGGTTGAGGACGGCGCGCCACATCGCCGTCTCGTCGCGGACGTGCGGCGCCCAATGGCCGTAGAGGCAGGCGAAGCGCGCCGTCGTCAGCGGCTCGTTGACGGGCGTGTAGGCGTCCAGATGCGGATAGCGCTCCGCCACCGCGCGCGCATGGGCGGCGAGGCCCGGCGCGACGCCGTCGTCGAGGAGGTTCGTCCAGGCGGGCCCCGATCCGTGATGGACGAGCCCGGCGATCGTGCGCAGTCCGTGGCGGCGGATCTCGGCGAGACGTTCGTCCGTCCACGCGAAGTCGCGCGCGCCAGGGCGCCGCTCGATCCGCTCCCACAGCACCGGATAGCGCAGGGCCTTGAGGCCGAGGCTCGCGAAGGCCGCGATGTCGGCGCGGCGCGTCTCGTGGCCCGTGAGGATGGTCTGATCGGAGAACCGGTCGCCGATACGATTGACGGTGCATTCCGCCCCGCCCCAAAGCTCGAGCGTGTCCATGGGCTCCGTTGGCGTTGCGTCGCGCGAAGCGTCGGCGACGGGGGCACAATGCGGCGCGGCGCGTTTGGTTCGCCGTTCGGCCCATGGCGCGGCGCCGAAGGCGCCGGTGGGATGCTCGGGATCATTGACCTGCGCTGAACCCAGGAATGAGAACAAATCGTTTCAAGGGCCGAGACGGATCGGCTTAGGTCGATCCGACCTTGGGAGAGGCATGACCATGACGATCACACGCCGAAGCATCCTGGCCGGCGCGGGGGGCCTCGCCGTTGCGGGTGTCGGGGCCTCGGCCTTGAGCGGCGGGCTAGCCGGCGTGGCGCACGCGCAGGCGGCGACGTCGATCCTCAACGTCTCGTACGACCCCACCCGCGAGTTCTACAAGGCGATCAACGCGGCCTTCGCCAAGCACTGGGCCGGCCGCGGCGGCGGCCC
This sequence comes from Alphaproteobacteria bacterium, assembly GCA_018969015.1. GTDB lineage: Bacteria > Pseudomonadota > Alphaproteobacteria > Caulobacterales > Aquidulcibacteraceae > REEB506. The sequence goes on along the minus strand of JAGWZE010000045.1, from coordinate 11,149 downwards.
GGTGGCGATCAATCAGAGCCACGGCGGATCGGGCAAACAGGCGCGCGCCGTGATCGACGGGCTCGAAGCCGACGTCGTGACGCTCGCCCTCGCCTACGACGTCGACGAGATCGCCAAGCGCGGCCTCATCGCGCCGGACTGGCAGAAACGCCTCCCCGACAACAGCGCGCCCTACACCTCGACGATCGTCTTCCTGGTGCGCAAGGGCAACCCGAAGAAGATCCGCGACTGGGCCGATCTGATCCGCTCGGACGTGAAGGTCATCACGCCGAATCCCAAAACCTCCGGCGGCGCGCGCTGGAACTATCTCGCGGCGTGGTCCTATGCGCGCCGGCTGCAAGGCGGCAGCGACGCCACCGCGCGCGCGTACGTCCAGAAGCTCTTCAAGAACGTGCCCGTTCTCGACACCGGGGCGCGCGGCTCCACGACGACGTTCGTCCAGCGCGGCATCGGCGACGTGCTGATCACGTGGGAGAACGAGGCGTTCCTGTCGATCCTCGAGCTGGGCGACGGCAAGGTCGAGATGGTGGTGCCTTCGAGCAGCATTCTCGCCGAGCCGCCTGTCGCGGTGGTCGACAAGAACGTCGACAAGCACGGCACGCGCGCGGTGTCCGAGGCCTATCTGAAGTTTCTCTACACGCCCGCAGCGCAACAGATCGCCGCCGACAATTTCTACCGGCCGCGCGACCAGACGATCCTGGCGAAATACCCCAAGCGGTTCGCGCGCGCGCCGATGGTCACCATCGACAGCGCGTTCGGCGGCTGGGCGACGGCGCAGGCGACGCATTTCGCCGACGGCGCCATCTTCGACCAGATCTACGCGCCCGGCTGACGCCTCCGCGTCACGCGGCGGCGCCGCGCGCTCAGCGCGGCCGCAGCGCCTTCACGACGATCTGCCCGCTGGCGTCGGCTGTCACGTCCACGCCGGCGCCGAGCGGTTCGTCGCGCTCGAACGCGGCGGGAATGTCGGCGTCGCCTTTGGCCGATTGCGCGGCGAAACGGCCGCCGGCGGCGTCGCGGCCGACGATGGTGACGCGCGGCGCGGCGCCCGTGTAGTCGATCGTGTAGGTCTCGATCGTGCAGTCGCCTTCGGGCGCATCCGTGAGCGGCGGCGCGGGCCAGGCGTCGATCTCGGCCTGCAACGGCTTGCTGTCGAACGGCGCAAAGGGCGCCGGCGCGGCGGAATAGACGCCCACGGAGTATTTCGAAAGGAACCCGCCATTGGCCGCGACGAGCCCGAGCGCATCGGGCTTGGCGCGCAGGGATCGCACCATGCTCGCGATGGCGTGCATCGAGTAGTTGTTGCCGGCCCCGCCGAAGAACGGCAGCCCGCCCGTCACGGTCAGACCGCGCGGATCGTCGGCGGCGAGTCCAAACGCATCGAGGATGTTGAACACCGCGATCGGGAAGCAGCTGTAGAGATCGAACACGCCGATATCGGACAATGACACGCCCGCGGCCTTCAGCGCCGCCTCGACGGCGCGCACGGAGGCGCGGCTGGCGGCGAGGTCCTCGCGCTCCATCACGGTGCGCTCATAGACGTCCGCGCCGCCGCGCAGGAAGATCATCTTCTCCGGCGCGACGCCCAGCGCCTGCGCCTTGCCGAGCGAGGTGACGAGCACCGCGGCGCCCTGGTTGGCCTGATCGCGCGAGACGACGCGGCGCGGGAACGGATCCGCGACGAGGCGATTGTCGGGCGTGATGGCCGCGAGCTCGGCGGCGGTGAAGCGCTGCCGCGACATCGCGTGCGGATTGCCGGCGGCGACGTCCGTGAAGGGCGCGAAGAGCTTGCCCATCTCCTGCCGGTAGGCGGCGCGATCGAGGCCGAGGCGCGCGCGGCGCGCGTTCTCGAACAGCGCGTAGAAGTGCATCGGCGCGCGCGCGCCGTGGCGCATCAGCTGCGGCGACAACAGGCCTTCGAGACCATAGCCGCGATCCTCGAGCGGCCCCTCGACGGTTTCGGCCCAATCGCGGGTTTCGCCCTTGCCTTGCAGGTGGCGCACCGTCGAGATCGCCTCGGAGCCCACGAACAGCGCCATCTCGGCGCGACCGGCGGCGATCTCGTGGGCGAACTCGTTGACGAGGTGCTGCGGCCCCTGCCCGCCGGTGATCTCCAGGATCGCGCGGGCCGGCGCGGCGCCGATGCGGCGCGCGACCGAACGGGGGAAGTTGTTGGAGCAGCCGAACGGCGCGGCGGCGCCTGGGGTGGAGATCTCGAACTGGCGGATGGCGGCGAGCACGTCGATCCCCGCGGCGGCGGCGGTGACGCCGGCGTCGTCCAGCGCGGCGTGGGCGGCCGCGGCGGCGAGGTCGGCCGGAGACATGGCCGCGTAGTCCGCGCCGGTGATGGTTTCAGAAGCCTCGCCGACGCCGATCACGACGGGCGTGCGTGCGTTGAGAGCCGTCATCCTCGATCTCCGTAAGCGCCCGCCGATGCCGCTTGCGCGCGCGGGTTGGACCATGACGGCCGCAGGTTTTCAAACGTCACGCAGCGTCAGCCGACACTGGCGACCTAACGGTCGGCAAGGCGGTAAATGGGTTTATTTTGTCAGCATCCCTAAACAGGGTGACGAATCGTCTAAGGTCCGTTGCCGACAACGCTGGGGTGAGCGAATGGACTTCTCGGTGTACCTGCGATTGACCTGGGACGACGAGGGTCGGCTCGCCTGCGTGCTCTCGGACTGGTCCGGCCCGCTGGACGAACGCTTGCTCTCGACGGCCGAAGCGATCGCCGCAGCGCTCGACAAGATCGACTCTCCCTACAGCCCGGACTTTGCGCGCCGCAGCGCCGCCGCGGTTCCGCGCGCGCAGATCTGAGGCGTTGCGCGCGCCCTAGGCGTAGCCGAGGAGCGCGCGCAGGCCCGGTGCGGCGTAGTCGACCAACCGCTTCTGTGCCTCGGGCAATTCGTCGGGAAACTCCACGCCGACGGTGAGGTTTTCGCGCGCGGTGCCGCTGTGCTTGCGATCCGCGCCGATGCGCACGCGCTCGCGCCAATCATCCGGCACAGGATCGAATCCGCAGGCCGCGAACAGCGTGCGGAAATAGGCCTCGGCGGCCGGCGTCTCGAGCGCCTTCACGTGGCCGGCGAGCTCTTCGTAGCGCACGAGATGCACGCCCTGCCCCATCCAGGCCGCGCCGTTGAGCGTGTAGATGTCCTTGAGATCGGGCGATTTGTCGATCGCGCCGAAAATCATGAGATTGAGGATCGCTTCCGCCGAGGCGTTCCCGTTCTTGATGGTGTTGAGCGGGCCGTTGAACTCGTCGGACACGAAGAACCGCGCGCGGGCGAGCACCCAGTCATAGGGATCGCGGACGAGCAGGATGTGGCGCACGTCGCGCAGAGCGACGGCGGCGTCGTCGGCGAACAAAAGGTGCCCCCAGGACAGACGCGGCGTTTCGCGCGCGAACGCGCCGCGATTGGCGGCGAGGTTCGGCAGCTGGATGAATTCGCGCGGCCAGGTCTGATCGGGCGCGACGAACATGCGCAGGATGTTGCGCAAGAGATGCGTGCCGGATTTCGGGATGCTGTTGAGGAACAGGGGCCCGCGCAGCGGGGCCTGCGCGAACTTCGCGGCCTCTTCGTTCAGCGTGTCGGCCTGCAGGCGGATGACGACGGGCGACGACATGCGATGCTCCCGGAGGCGGTCGCGCCCCCTTCATTAACATGGCCACAAACGACATGGGCGGCGAGGTCTCCCTCGCCGCCCGCTGTCTTACACCAGGATCAGGTTCAGAACTTCTTGCGAAGCTGCACGAACCCGCGACGGCCGACATAGTCGTACTGCGACGCGAGCACCGAGCCGCCTTCCGAAGCGAACTGGCCGAGGTTGATGGTGGTGACCGCCGGCGGGTGCTCGTCGAACAGGTTCGAGACGCCGACCAGAACTTCGAAGTCGTCGAATTTCCGGCGCACCGACACGTCGTGGTACGTCGTAAGCTCGGTGTGGACCTTGTAGAAGGTCGTCCGGGCGGTGTTGGAGCTGCCGATGTCTTCGGCTTCCGACGCCTTGCCGATGAAATCGACGCCCCAGAAGTAGGTCCAGTCGCCGCGCGTCAGGCGGAAGTCGACGTTGCCGACCCAGTCGGGATCGCCGACGTCGCCATTGGTGTCGATCTGGTTGCCGGCGAACAGCGAGATCGTGTCTTCCAGCTGCCAGGTGAACTGGCCCTGCACGCGCAGGTCGCCGAAGGAGAGCTCGCGGTCGTAGCGGACCGTGAGGTCGATGCCGCGGTTCGTCTGGCTGTTCACGTTCAGGTAGTTGTCCTGAACGGTGTCGATCGCCAGCGGGTTGGTGGTCTGGCCACGACGGAACAGCGAGCACAGCGGATCGGTCGGGAACGTCTCGGAGTTGTAGCAGCCGACGACGACGCCCGCCGCGCCGAGACGACCGACTTCATCGGCGATTTCGATCTCGATGTAGTCGATCGCGACGTTGAGGTCCGCGAAGCCCGGCGTCCACACGAGGCCGAGCGTCTTGGCTTCCGACGTTTCCGCCTTGAGGAGGCCCTTGCCGCCGCCGGTGAAGACCGTCGCGCTCGAGTTGCCGCCGATATAGTCGCCCGGGATGCCGGCGCGTTGGCAGTTGTTCGCGATGCGCACGGGCAGCGTGCCGTTGTCGAGGCCGGTCTGCCAGCTGATGCACGGGTCGATCGTGCGCTGGCCGATAAAGCTCGACTGGTTCGCAAGGAACAGTTCGAACAGCGCCGGAGCGCGGAACGACGTGCCCTGCGTGGCGCGCAGGCGCCATTCCGGGGTGATCTGCCAGTTGAGGCCGATCTTGTGCGTCGTGTCGCTGCCGTAGCTGTCGACGTCCGTGTAGCGGCCCGACAGGCTGAGCGAGAGGTCTTCCAGGAGCGGCGCGCCGGCGACGATCGGGATGTTGAACTCGGCGAAGGCTTCCTTCGTCTTGTCCGTGCCCTTCGTGATGCCAGCCGACGACGAGCCCCAGGCGTTGCCCGCGCGCGTGATGGCGCCGGGGACGTCGTTGATCTTGTCTTCGCGGATGTGGAAGCCGACGGCCGCGCCGACCGGGCCAGCCGGGAGGCGGAACACGTCGCCGCTGAGCGTGCCTTCCGCGTAGACCTGATCATAGACGGTGTTGCCCGTCTCGACGCCGAACAGGAAGGCCTTTTCGGCCGCCGTCGGGTTGCCGTTCAGGAAGTCGCCCGAGAGCCAGTTCACGTCGATGCAGGGCTTCTTGCTGATCGGCGTGATCGTGCCGACGCAGGAGCCGGTGCGGAACTGGGCGGAGTCGACCGCATCGTCGAGGATCTGGTCGGAGGTGTAGTCCCCGTCCGAACGCGAGGCCTGGACGACGAGATCCCACGCGATGGAGCCGAGATCGCCGAAGCCTTTGAAGTCGCCGCGCAGGCCGCCGACGGCGCGCATGTAGTCGACGCGCTGGCTGTCCTTGTTGTGGTCGGTGATCGGAGTCGGGCTGAGCGCCGCGAACCCGCGCCAGCCGACGCTGAAGGGATCGCCGAGATCTTCCGTGTACAGATAGGTCCAGAACTGGCGGAAGCCGTTGGTCTTGCTTTCGCGGCGGTTCAGCAGGACTTCGCCGTACACTTCCACGCTGTTGGAGATGTCGTACTGGCCCTGCGCGTAGACGGTCGTGCGCTTGATCTCCGGGATCAGCGACGCCGCCAGACGCTGCGGCGGGTTGTAGTTCGCGACACCCTGCGTCGCGCGGTTGTAGTCGACGAGGTAGAACCCGTTCGGCGCCTGCGGCCAGCGACCGACCTGGCCCGGCGGCGGCGTCGGGATGATCGTGCCGGGGACGAGCGTGCCGAGCGTGTTGGTCGGGTCGTACTGGATGCGGACGCGGCCGTTCGGCGAGTTGAGCAGCTGGCCCGTCGCCCACGGACCGGCGGAGGCGCCGCCGATATATTCGTACAGCCAGACTTGGCCGGACGGCAGGCTGCGGCAGGCCGGCTTGCCGGTGCGCTCGTCGATAACGTCGTTGCGGACGCCCGAGGCGTCGAACGTGTACTGCTCGTCGCACTGCAGGTAGTCGCGGTCGCCGAACTTCAGCTCGTTCTGCTGGTAGTAGTCGGCCGAGATGCTGAAGCTGCCGCGGCTGAACGACTTGCCGTAGATGGCTTCGGCGCTGAACGTGTTGCCGCCGCCGTCCTGCGGCATGTCGCCGAACACGCGGACTTCGCCGCCTTCGACCTTCTTGGTGATGATGTTGGCGACGCCGGCGACGGCGTCGGAGCCGTAGATCGACGAGGCGCCGTCCTTCAGGATTTCGACGCGGTCAACCTGGCTTTGCGGGATGACGTTGAGGTCGAACGCGGAGACCTGACCGCGCGTACCGGCCGGGCCGGCGCGGCGGCCGTTCAGCAGGACGAGCGTGCGGTTGGCGCCGAGGCCGCGCAGCGAGAGCGTCTGGGAGCCCGGGCCGCCTTCGGTGACGAACGCGGACGAAATCGTCGCGTCGTTTTGCGGCGAGCCGGCCGCGAGCGAGGAGCCCTGCAGCATTTCGGCCGTGTCGTTCGTGCCCTTCAGCTCGGCGTTTTCCGAGGTGATGACCTGCAGCGGGGAGCTGGAGTTGAACTCGTTCTTCTTGATGCGCGACCCGGTGACGACGATCGCGTCATCGGACGACGACGAGGACGAGGCCGCCGGCGGCGCGGCCGACGGGGTCGGCTGGGCCGGCTGCTCTTGCGCCCAGGCCAGGTTGGCAAAGCCGGCCACCAGGGCGACCGCAGCAGTCGTGCGGAGTAGAATCGAGTTGGACGATTTCATGGGTTCCCCGATCAATTAGGTGGGTGCGACCGTAGATTCCTAACGAGAGTCGTCAACACAGTTCCGCCTAATTACGCCCCAGTTCCGCCCCCTTGTGACTAAGACGCAACAAAAAGGGGCGCCGGCGGTTTGGCCGGTGCCCCTGCATCACCCGAGATCAAGGCGATTGTTTTTGTTCAATAACTTGCGAATACCTCAGTATGAGATGCCGCAAGGCCCCTTGAGGTAGTTCTCGACGATCGTGAACTCTTGGCGGGCCATGTCCGGCGTCGAGGCGCCGTGCGCCATGTCCGAGATCACCACGAACTCGTGGGGTTTTCCGGCCGCTTTCAACGCAGCGGCGAATCTTTCCGAGTGCCAGATGGTCGCCGTCTGGTCGCGGTCACCGTGGTAGATGAGGATCGGGATCGAGGCCTTCTCCACGTTCTCCAGGGGGTCCATCCCCTTCAGCGTCCAGCCCTGGTAGCGGCGCTGCACGGGGTTATCGCTCCAGAGCGTGCCGAGCCGCTGCAGCGAAGAGACGCCCGCGCCCGAGATCGCGCAGCGGTAGGGCGGGTTCGGACGCACGACCGCGGCGAAGGCCGCAAAGCCGCCGTACGAAAAGCCGTACATGACCGCGCGCTTGGGGTCGGCGATGCCCTGGTCGACGAGCCATTTCAGGCCGTCGTCCTTGTCGTCCTGCATGGCGAGGCCCCACTGCTCGTCGCCCGCCTTCCAGAGCTTGTCGCCGAAGCCTTCCGAGCCGCGGAACTGCGGTTGCAGCACCGCGAAGCCGCGCGAAGCGAAATACTGGGTCACCGGGATGTCGCCGCCGCCCCAGTCGGCCGTGTTGCGGCTCCAAGGGCCGCCGTGCGGCTGGATGATCACGGGAAGCGGCGCATCGCCCTTGGTCCAGCCCTTCGGGAGGGTCAGGAAGGCCGGGATTTCGAGGCCGTCGCGCGCCTTGTAGTAGACGAGCTGGGTATCGGCGAGCGTGTTCGGATCGATGCCCGGCCGGCTGGGGCCCAGGGACGCCAGCGAGGTGTCGTTGGTCAGCAGCCAATAGCCCGGCGGGTGGCGCGAGCTTTCGGTGACGACGATGCGATGCTTGCCGCGCTTCGGGCCGATACTGATCTGCTGCGTCGGGAACTTGGCGCTCAGCGTCTTGTAGAGCGCGTCATAGGCGGGATCGGAGAACACCGGACGCGGAACGTCGGCCAGGTAGGTGAAGCCGACGATCTTTTTGGGCGCGCCCTGCGCGTCGACGTCGATCAGCGGCCCGGCGGCTTCGTACTTCGGATGCGAGAACATCGTCTCGACGAAGGCGCGCTTGGAGAGGCTGTAGCCCTTCACCACCGGCAGGTTGGCGTTTTCGTTGTCGGTCACGATCAGGAGGTCGGGGTTCTCCGGATCGAACGCCTGGATCGACACCAGCCGGCGCTGCCGCGCCTTGAAGGAGAGCGCGGGGTGTTCGTTCCACGCGCCGGTGGCCGGATCGAGGATGCGGTAGCCGATCGTCCAGTCGCCGTCGCGCAGTTCGGCGAACTGCTTCACGCGCGGCCGCCCCTCGGCGTCGACGACGCCGAGAATGTCCTCGTCCTCGGCGACCTGCATCACCTTCTCGCCGCGGCCGGTATAGACGTCGAGCTTGTAGACGTACTCGCCGTCCAGCGTGGAATTGGTGACGAGGATGTTGCGCTTGTCGTTCGGCAGAAGATCGAGCACGCCAATGCGCAGGAACTTGTTCGCGAACGCCTCGAGCTCCGATTTCGGGCGCGACGCCAGGGGCTCGATCCAGTTGGAGCCGTCGGGATTGGCGATGAAGGCGATCGCCGTATAGCCCTTGGATTCGGCGCCGGCGCCGGTCGTCAGCGGCTGGCGCGCGATCATCATGATGCGGTCATCGGCGACCCAGAAGAACTGGGCGAAGCGCACCTTCTTGCGCGCCGCGGCGCCGCCGATGGCGATGCGCTTGGGCGGCGCGGAAAGCGCGTCCGTCCGCCATACGGATACGACGGGGTCCGCGCCCGGCTGGCCGACGATCGCGGCGATGTATTCGCCCGTCGGGGACAGCTGCATCTGGCTCAACGCAGGGTCTGCGGCCATCGCTTCCAGCGGGATCGGCTTGGTCTGGGGCGTCGCCGCCGCCACGCCCACCGTCCCCACGCTTCCCAGGATCGCGACCGCCATCGCGGCGAGCGTTCTGCGCAGACGCATATCGTTCTCCAATAAATCTGGCGGGCACCAGTCTTATGGAGGGCCGCGCTCCCGTTCAAGGCGAAGTGCGTTCACCTTGCGTCGAATGCGGCTTGCTGAGAGAAGCCGCCCATGACTGGCCGCAAGCTGTTCGCCGTAGCGCCGATGATGGATTGGACGGACCGGCACTGCCGTGTCTTCCATCGCACGCTGACGCGCACGGCCCTGCTCTATACCGAGATGGTCACGGCCGACGCGCTGCTGTTCGGCCCGCGGGCGCGCCTGCTCGCCTACGACCCGTGCGAGCACCCGGTGGCGCTGCAGCTCGGCGGCTCCGACCCTGCCCGGCTCGAGGCGGCGGCGCGGATGGGCGCGGCGGAAGGCTATGACGAGATCAATCTGAACGTCGGCTGCCCCTCGGATCGGGTGCAGAACGGGCGGTTCGGCGCGTGCCTGATGCGCGAACCGGCGCTCGTGGGCGAACTCGTGCAGGCGATGCAGGCGGGCGCGGGCGCGATCCCGGTGACGGTGAAGTGCCGGATCGGCGTCGACGACCAGGATCCGGAGACCGCGCTGTTCGGCTTCGTCGAGACGGTGGCGCGCGCGGGGTGCGCGACGTTCGTGGTGCATGCGCGCAAGGCGATCCTTGCGGGCTTGTCGCCGAAGGAGAACCGCGAGATCCCGCCGCTCGACTATGACCTCGTGAAGCGCCTGAAAGCGGCGCGCCCCGATCTGACGATCCTGCTCAATGGCGGGCTCGCGGACGTGCCCTCCGGGCTGGCCGCGGCGGAGGGGCTCGACGGGATCATGCTCGGACGCGCGGCCTACCAGAACCCGGCCGTGCTGTTCGACGTCGATCCGATGATGGGCGGCGCGCCCGCGCCGACGACAACGCGCGAAGAGGCCATCGAAGCCTACCTGCCCTATGTGGCGCAGGAGCGCGCGCGCGGAACGCCGCTCTATCCGATGCTGCGCCCTCTCCTTGGGCTTTATGCCGGCCAGTATGGCGGGCGCCTCTGGCGGCGCGTGCTGAGCGAAGAGGGCATCCGTCCGGACGCGGACGAAGGCGTCATCGCGCGCGCGCTCGAGGCGGTGACGCGCAAGGCGGCGTGAGCCGGCGCGCGCCGGCTAGACGCGCGCGATCTCGATCAGCCACGCGGCGCCGGGATGCACGAGCGGCGCGGGCACGCCCTGCTCCATCCACACGCGCCCCGGCGCCGATACGCCCGTTCGCCACTGCGGCGCATGGGCGAGCCGCCGGTGCGCCGGCCGCGGCCACGGCTCCGGCAGGCGCAGGCGATAGACGGCGTCCGGATCGAGCCCCGCCAGGCGCAGCGGCGCAGAGACCGCCGCCGCCGCGTGATCGAGGTGCACGGCGAGCGCCGCGCCGCGCGCGCCGTCCGGCGCAAGCGTCTGCCAGGCGATGACGCCGGGCTCGGTGTCGAGCACGCGGAAGGCGCCGGCGTGCAGGTCGCCGCGCAGTGATTTGTACGTGGCGATCGCGGCCGCGAGTTCGGCGCGCTCGGCCTCGTCGAGACGCGCCGGATCGGCCTCGACGCCCATGTGGAAGAACAGCGCGACGCGCGCGCGCGTGAGCATTGGCAGGCGGCGGCCGCTGGTGTGATCGGGGCTTGCGCCGACATGGGCGCCGATGAGGTCCGGCGGCACGAACAGCGACAGATCACGCTGGATGCGCGCCCGCTCGAGCGCATCCACGTCGTCGCTCGCCCAGACGCGCTGCGTGCGCGAGAGCATGCCAAGATCCGCGCGCGCGCCGCCGGAGGCGCAGGTTTCGATTTCGAGCGCGGGCCATTTGGCGCGCAGGCGATCGATCACCTCGTACACGCCGCGCGTCTGCGCGCCGGCGCCGGGCCCCGCGACGCCGCGCACCGGGAAGAGCTCGCGGTTGTGGTCCCATTTGAGATAGGCGATCGGCGCGGAAGCGAGCAGCGCGTCGAGTGTCGCGACGACATGATCGCGCACGTCGGCTCGGGAGAAATCGAGCACGAGCTGGCGGCGCTGCGTGGGCGCGTGGCCCGGCGGCGTCGGCGCGCCGAGGATCCACTCCGGGTGCGCACGCAGGAGATCGCTGTCGGGGCTCGCCATTTCCGGTTCGACCCAGAGGCCGAAGTCGAGCCCGTGCGCGGCGCAGGCGGCGGCGATCGGCGCGAGGCCCTCCGGGAAACGCGCCGGATCCGGCGTCCAATCGCCGAGGCTCGTGG
>JAGWZE010000017.1 GCA_018969015.1 Alphaproteobacteria bacterium | reverse complement strand
GCTCGGAGAGGGTGACGCCTCGAAGAGTTGCGGTCAGGACCTGAGAAATCCCACCTTGAAGTGGGGTCGCCCCCGTGTGGGTGTGCGCGCCTATCTCAAGCCGGGTGAGGGCGAGCTCCGGCCTCGGGTCTCAAGGAGGAACGCGAACGTCGAGTGAAGCGCCGAAAACGTAGACGACGATCTCGACCAGTAGCCCCTCGCCGGGTTGACCAAACCGGCGCGCCGAACGCGGCGGAGAGGCCGAAAGCCACTCCACCCCCAAAGCATGCACCCCAGGGTCGGCCGACCCAGGCTCACGCCTCTCCGCCGCGTCCCTTTTTTTCTGCTGAACCCGCAGGCGCGCCGCGCCGTGCGGCCAAAGCCCGTTGCGGGATCACCACACCGCCGCAACCGGCGCGCCGTCGAACGCTTCCGCGAGCCGGCGACGCGTGCCGGGCGTCACGCCCTCCGGCAGGGCGTCGCGGGCGAAGAACCCGCGCGCGGCGATCTCCCGGCCGCCGCGCGGCGCGCACGGCGTCCAGGCCGTGACGCGGTAGACCGCCACGTGATCGTTCGGGAAGATCGCGTGATTGGAATAGAAGCCGAGCAGCGTGGCCGCGTCGGGCGCGACGCCGCCTTCCTCGGCCATCTCGCGGACGAGGGCGTCGTAGGCCGTCTCGCCGTGCTCGACGCCGCCGCCCGGCAAGTGCCAGCCGCGCTGGTAGCCGTGCCGGATCAGCAGCACCCGCCCGTCCGCATCCGTGGCGATCCCGCGCGCGCCGAGGGTCATTCCTCGGTTCAGACGCCACCAGGCGCGAAGCACCGGTGTGAGCGCGGTCGACAAGGCAGGGGGGCGGTCGGAAGTCGCGGGCATCACGGGGGCATAGCCTCTCCCCGCGAAGCGCGCTATGGAGCCCGCCAAACCGGTCCAAAGGGGCATGCCATGGTCGCGCTCGGCATCATTCTCGGCTTCGTCGCCGTCGTTTTCCTGCTCAACGTGGTCGATTTCGGCCGCGTCGACTGACACCTTGATACCGCCGCCGGCCCGCGCAGAGCCGCGCGGGGGCTCCCGCTGCCGTCCGAACCGCCGGCGGGACTGATCGTTTCCTGCGCCATGGAGCCTGCCGCGCCATGGAGCGCGCCGACAAACCGCCCGTCCCCGATCTTGATGATCTGCCGCCCGACGCCGCCGCCGCGGACGGCGTCCGCCGCGGCGTGGAAGTCATCAAGGACGAGCTGAAGCGGCTGCCGCCGAAACCCGGCGTGTACCGGATGATCGGCGCGGACGGCGAAGTCCTCTATGTCGGCAAGGCCAAGAACCTCAAGAACCGCGTCGGCCAGTACGCGCAGGGCCGCGTCCACGCAAATCGCCTCACGCGCATGATCCGCGAGACGCGGGCGATGGAGTTCATCGTCACCGCGACCGAGACGGAGGCGTTGCTCCTCGAAGCGAACATGATCAAGCGGCTGCGGCCGCGCTTCAACGTGATCATGCGCGACGACAAGAGCTTCCCGCTCATCGCCATCCGCCGCGACCACGCGATCGCCGCACTGCAGAAGCACCGCGGCGCCAAGAGCTTCAAGGGCGATTTCTTCGGGCCGTTCGCCTCGGCCAATGCGGTGAACCGCACGCTCAACACGCTGCAGAAGGCGTTCCTTCTGCGCTCCTGCTCGGACAGCGTGTTCTCCACCCGCTCGCGCCCGTGCATGCTGCACCAGATCAAGCGCTGTTCGGCGCCCTGCACGGAGCTGATCGGCGAGGCCGAATATGCCCGCCTCGTCGACGACGCGGTGGCGTTCCTGTCGGGCAAATCCGTCGAGCTGCAGGACCGTCTCGCCGCGGACATGCACGCCGCCGCCGAGGCGCTCGAGTTCGAAAAGGCCGCGCGCCTGCGCAACCGCATCCGCGCGCTCGCGGCCGTGCGCTCGGTGCAGGGCGTCAACGTCCAGACCTTCACCGAGGCCGACGTGTTCGCGCTCTCCGTCGAAGGCGGGCAAAGCTGCATCCAGGTGTTCTTCTTCCGCGCCGCGCAGAACTGGGGCAATCGCGCCTATTTTCCGAAGCACGATCGCGACGCCGAGCCGGAAGAAATCCTCGAGGCGTTCCTGGCGCAGTTCTACGATGACAAGGACCCGCCGCCGCTCGTGCTCGTCAGCTGCGATCCGCCGAACGCGGAGCTTCTGGAAGAAGCGCTCGCCGTGCGTGCCGGCCGCAAGGTCGAGATCCGCAAGCCCGAGCGCGGCGAGAAGCGCGACATCGTTGATCAGGCCGTGGTCAACGCCCGCGAAGCGCTGGGCCGGCGCCTCGCCGAAAGCGGATCGGTGGCGAAGCTTCTCGATGGCGTCGCCGAGACCTTTGGCCTCAAGGCGCCGCCGGAGCGGATCGAGATCTACGACAACAGCCACATCCAGGGCACGAACGCGATCGGCGCGATGGTCGTCGCCGGCCCCGAAGGTTTCGTGAAGAACCAGTACCGCAAGTTCAACATCCGCGCCGGCGCGCTCACGCCCGGCGACGATTACGGCATGATGCGCCAGGTCCTGCGCCGCCGCTTCGAGAAGCTCGCCCAGCCCGACGCCGCCACGCCTGCGGAAGCCGACGAACCCGCGCGCACCGAGGCGCAGGTCGCGCAGGGCGGCGTCGATTTCTCGAAGCTGGACGACGATGCGCAGACGCCCGATGAGAAGTTCGGCCAGTGGCCGGATCTGGTGCTGATCGACGGCGGCGAAGGCCAGCTCGCGGCGGCGGAGGAGGTGCTGAAAGACCTCGGCCTGTTCGGCAAGATTCCGATCGTCGGCGTGGCGAAAGGCGTCGATCGCGACGCCGGGCGCGAGCGGTTCTTCATGCCCGGGCGTGCGCCGTTCCGCCTCGACGAGAAGAGCCCGGTTCTCTACTACCTGCAGCGCCTGCGCGATGAGGCGCACCGCTTCGCGATCGGCGCGCACCGGCAGAAGCGCAAGATCGAGATGGGCAAAAACCCGCTCGACGAGGTCGGCGGCGTCGGCCCCGCGCGCAAAAAGGCGCTGCTCGCGCGGTTCGGTTCGGCGCGCGGCGTGGCGCGCGCGGCGCTGGCCGAACTCGAAGAAGTCGAAGGCGTGTCGAAGCAACTCGCGCGGAGGATTTATGACCACTTCCACGGCGGGCGCTAGCGGGCGCCCCCCCGCCGCGCCGATGCTGCTCACGGCCTCGCGCATCGTCGCCGGGCCGGTCGTCGCTGGGCTCGTTCTGTACGCGGACAGTCGCGTGTTCGTCGACGGGCCCGCCGCGGTCGCGGGCTTCGCGGCGGCCGCGTTCGTGCTGTTCGTCGTCGCCGCCGTCACCGACGCGCTCGACGGTATGCTCGCGCGCCGCCTGAACGCCGTCACGTCGTTCGGCGCGGCGCTCGATCACGCGGCCGACAAGGTGCTGCTCGCGTGCGTGCTCGTGGCGCTGGCCGCCACCTCCGCGCCGTGGGACGTCGTCATCGCCGCCGTGATCCTGATCGGGCGCGATTTCCTGATCGGCGGCGTGCGCGAAGGCGCCGCGATGGCCGGGCGGCCGATCCCCGTGGCGCCGCTCGGCAAGTTCAAGACGGCCGTCGCCTTCGTCGGCGCTGGCGCCGCGCTCGCGGGACAATGGGCCGCATTCGGCGCGACCGACGGCGTGCTGGCGGGCGTGCTCGGGCTCGTCGCGCGCGCGGGCCTGTGGGCGGCGGCGCTCGCCGCTCTCGTCAGCGGCGCGATCTACCTGCGCGCCGCCGCTCGGTCCTAGGCGGCGCGTGCGCCTCACATCGGCGGCGCGGCCGCCCGCATCGCATCGGCGTCGAGCCGGCGGCCGAGCCCGTCGAGCGTTTCGGTGAGCGCGGCCATGGCCGCCGCGCGCGCGGTGCTCTCGCTCGCTGCGGGCTCGCCCGGATCGGTCGCCACCGCGCCGAGCACCGCGCCCGTGCGCACGTCGAGGATCGCCGCCTCGGCCCGCGCCACGAAGCGTTCGCCGCCGAACAGCGACGCTGCGCCGGTCTTTTCCGCCGTGACGCGATAGACGATCACGTAGTCGAGACCCTGCGCCGCGCCCGCGCGCCGCAGCCGGGTCGTCGCGGTCTGCTGGGCTGCGTCCGCGCCCTGCGCCAGATCGGCCGCGAGCGGCGTCACCAGGCGCAGTGCGCCGAACCGCCCGCGCAGGCGCTCGGCCGCCTTGTCCCAGGCTGGCGCCGCCTCCGGGGGCGCCGGGATGGGCGCCGCGTCCGCGCCCACATGCACAAGGCCGAACAGGCCGCCGCGCCGGAACGGCGTCGCGGCGCGATAGAGCCGGTCGATCTCCATTTCGCGCGCGAGGGCGACGGCGTCCGCCTCCGCAGGCGACAGCGGCGCAGCGGCGGCGGCGGCGGTCCGCGGCGGCGTGGCTGCGGGGGCTGCAGCCGGTCGCGGGGGCGGCGAGGACGTTGGAGAGGGCGCAGGCGGCGTGCACGCGACAAGCGCGGCGGCGAAGGCGAGGGGCGGAACAAGGGAGCGCATGCGTCTGCATAGCCGCGCCGCGCGTCCGCGTCAGCGTCTCCGGGCCGCCGCCGCCCCGCGCGGCGAATCGCGATAGGCCGGACCCGATGAGCGGCCCGACCAAGATCCTCGGCATCGATCCCGGCCTGCAGCGCTGCGGCTGGGGCGTTCTCGTCGCGGACGGGCCTCGGCTCTCTTATGTGGCGCACGGCGTCGTCAAGCCGCGCACGGACCTCTCCCTGGCCGAGCGCCTCGCGGCGCTGGCGCTGGCGATCGAGGAGATCGTGGCCGCCCATACGCCGCACGAGATCGCCGTCGAAGAGACGTTCGTGAACGCCAATGCGCGCGCCGCCCTGTCGCTCGGCCAGGCCCGCGGCGCCGCGATGGCGGCGGCGGCCCGGACAGGCATTCCGGTGGCGGAGTATGCGCCATCGGTGATCAAGAAGGCGGTGGTGGGCGCGGGCGCCGCCGACAAGACGCAGATCGCCTTCATGGTGCGCCGTCTTTTGCCCGCCGCCGGCGAGATGACCGCCGACGCCGCGGATGCGCTCGCGGTGGCCATCTGCCACTCCGCGTTGGGCGGCTTCAAGAAGCGCGCAGGAGGCGCGACATGATCGGATCCCTGCGCGGCGTCGTGGCCGCCATCGGCGAGGACGCGGCGCTGATCGACGTCGCAGGCGTGGGCTACGTCATCCAGGCCGGCGCGCGCACGCTGCAGCGCCTCGCCGCGGGCGACACCGTCCACGTCCATGTCGAGACGCACGTGCGCGAGGACGCGATCCGCCTGTTCGGCTTTCTTTCGGAAGACGAGCGGGCCTGGTTCGTGCATCTGCAGAGCGTGCCGAGCGTCGGCGCCAAGGTCGCGCTCAACATCCTCGACACACTGACGCCGCAGGATCTGGCCGACGCCGTGGCGATCCAGGACAAAGCGAGCCTTGCGCGCGCCAATGGCGTCGGGCCCAAGCTTGCGGCGCGGATCGTTGCGGAACTTGCGGGAAAACCGGCGCCCAAGGGCTTCTATGGCCAGGGCTTTGCGCCCAGCGCCGGCTCCGCCAAGCCCGTCGCCGCCCCCGCGGGCGGCGCCGGCGCGCGGACCGACGCGGTCTCCGCGCTCGTCAATCTCGGTATCGACCAGACCACCGCCGCACGCGCCGTCGCGACGGCGATCAAGACGTTCGACGGCGATCCTCCGGCCGCGGATCTCATCCGCGCGGCGCTGAAAGAAGTGCAGCAGCGCTAGGGAAAGATCGCCGCACGGCCGAAGGTCGCGGTGCGCGCCGAGTATTCGGGACGCAGAGGGGAGCCTTTCAGCTCGGATCGCGGCGGCGCGTGCGGGTCACGGCGGACATCACGCCGAGCCCCACGACGACGAGCGCGCCGACCACGATCCAGTTCTGCGGCACGTTCAGCAGTACGGCGCCGTAGATCAGGCCCGCGAGCACCACGATGAAGCCGACGATGTAGAGCCAGAACGACGACATGGCCCGCGTCTCCGCAATCCGATGCGGGGGCAACGGCTTGGGCGGGGTCCGGTTCGCCGCCGTGTGGACGGCCCGACACGGGGAGGGACGCACCCGCCCTCGCGCGCCGGCGCAAATCGGCCTAGCGTGCGCGGGTTATGCCCGACTCGTCCGACCGCCTCGTCTCCGCCGCGCGCCAGCCCGGCGAAGCCCTCGACCGGGCGCTGCGCCCTTCCGGTTTCGACGAGTTCGTCGGCCAGCGCGCGGCCAAGGCCAATCTCAAGGTGTTCGTCGAGGCCGCCCGCGGGCGCGGCGAGGCGCTCGATCACACGCTCCTGTTCGGCCCGCCGGGCCTCGGCAAGACCACGCTGGCGCAGATCCTCGCGCGCGAACTCGGCGTCGGGTTCCGCGCCACCTCCGGGCCCGTGATCGCCAAGGCGGGCGATCTCGCGGCGCTGCTCACCAATCTCGAGCCGCGCGACGTCCTGTTCATCGACGAGATCCACCGCCTGTCCCCGGCGGTGGAGGAAATCCTCTATCCGGCGATGGAGGACTACCACCTCGATCTCATCATCGGCGAAGGCCCCTCCGCGCGCTCCGTGCGCATCGACCTCGCGCCGTTCACGCTCGTGGGCGCAACGACGCGCGCGGGCCTGCTCGGCACGCCGCTGCGCGACCGCTTCGGCATTCCCGTGCGCCTCGAATTCTACGACGCCGCTGAGTTGACGGGGATTGTCTCGCGGGCAGCGGCGAAGCTATCCGCGCCGATCACGCAGGACGGCGCCGCCGAGATCGCCAAGCGCGCGCGCGGCACGCCGCGCATCGCGATGCGCCTTCTGCGCCGTGTGCGCGACTTCGCCGACGCCGGCGGCGCGTCGATCGATGCGAAGTTGGCCGACGCCGCGCTCAAGCGGCTCGACGTCGAGGAGGACGGCCTCGATCTCCTGGACCGCCGCTATCTCACGGCGCTCGTCGAGACCTATGGCGGCGGTCCCGTCGGCGTCGACACGCTCGCCGCCGCGCTCGCCGAGGCGCGCGACGCCATCGAGGACGTGATCGAGCCTTATCTGCTGCAGCAGGGCTTCATCCTGCGCACGCCGCGCGGCCGCTGCGCCGCTGCGCGGGCCTACGAGCGGCTCGGCAAGAAGCCGCCCGTGCGCCCGCCAGACCAACAGGGTCTCTTCGACGAAGGCGCGTGAGCGGGGCGCCCAATCCTCTCTGAATCCTCGGCTCGCTCGGGGAGGCGAGCCGAGGATAACGGACTGACGCGATCAGCTCGCTTTGGCGCTCGGCAGAAGCACCTTGTCGATCGCGTGAACGATGCCGTTGGACGCCTCCTTGTCGGCGGCCACGATCGTCGCGCCATTGACCTTCACCTTGACCGTCTCCGCCGCCGCGGTCGTCGCGGCGCCGGACGTCGTGGACGCGCCTTTCGTCTTCGACCCGCCGGCCTTCGTGGACCCGCTGGCATCGGTCGCCGCGCTCGCCGCCGTGACCGTGAGCTTGCCGCCCTGCACGGTCGTCAGGCTCTGCCCGGGGCGAAGATCGGCGGCGGTCAGCTTGCCCGGCACGACGTGGTAGGTGAGCACCGAGACGAGGCGGCCCTTGTTGGCCGGCTGCATCAGCTGGTCGAGCGTGCCGGCGGGCAGCGCCTTGAACGCCGCGTCGGTCGGGGCGAACACGGTGTAGGGGCCGGGGCCCTTCAGGGTCTCGACCAGGCCGGCGGCCTGGATGGCGGACACGAGCGTCGAGAACTCGCCGGCGCCTTGGGCGGTGGCGACGATGTCGCCGGGGGTCGTGGCGCCCATTGAACCCATGGATCCCATAGAGCCCATAGAGCCCATAGAGCCCATAGAGCCCATGGACCCCATCGAGCCCATGGCGCCTGTGCCCGTCCCTGTGCCCGTGCCTGTGCCCGGCGAGCCGCCGGGGTCGGTCGCCATCGCCCCGGCATAGGGTGACGTGCTGCTCGAGCCGGAGCCTGCATCCATGGAGGAGGACGCCGAGGGGGAGGTCGAGCTTCCCGCCGTGTCGTCGCTTTTGGTCGAGGCGCAGGCCGTCGCCAGCGCGAGGACCGCCGCGGCCGTCAGAACCTTGAACTTCATGTCATGCTCCTTGCGACGCCCCGCGGCCCGGTCGCGGTCCGCAGGCGCCTGAACGCCGGAACGGCGGGCCGCGTTCCAGACCCGGGCCCATGCAGGGAGGCGCGGGATGCAGCGCCCGGTGTGGCCGCGTGCGGCCGGGCTGTGTAAGGGAAGGGCATGACCCAGGACGCCCCGACCTCCGGCCGGTTCGACGGCCGCGCCCATTTCCTTCCCGTTCGGATCTATTACGAAGACACGGATTTCACGGGCGTCGTTTACCACGCGAACTACCTTCGATACTTCGAACGCGGACGATCCGATTTCCTCCGGCTGGCTGGGATCGACCATACCGCGCTGCTGGCCGACGCCGCGCCGACGGCCTTTTCGGTGGTCTCCATCACCCTGAATTTTCGGAAAGCTGCGCGCGTGGACGACGGGCTGACCGTCCGCACCACCTTCGACGCGGTCGTTGGCGCGCGTCTCGAGATCGCGCAAAGTCTTTACAGAGGTGAGGAAATCATTGCCGAGGCGGCGGTCGAGGCCTGTTGCATCAGCCTCACGGGGCGGCCCAAAAAGCCGCCGCCGCTGCTGGTCGAGAGGCTTAAACCGTTCCTTGATCCGTCCCGGTCTAGGTTTTGACAAATTCGCAGGGCCGATGACGGCGGTTCCAGCCGCCGTGACAGCGGCCCTGCGCTGCGTTTTGTGGAGCGACCATGGAAGCCGCCGGACCCGACCTGTCCATCGCCGGGCTGTTCTTGCAAGCCGATCCGATCGTGAAAGCCGTGATGGTCGCCCTGGCCGTCGCCTCGATCTGGTCCTGGGCCGTCGCGATCGACAAGTGGATGCAGTTCGGGGACCTCAAGAAGCGGGCCGATGCGTTCGAGAAGCGCTTCTGGTCGGGCGCGACGCTCGAAGATCTCGATGACGGCCGCGGCGAGGCCCGTAATGACGCCCTGGCGCGGGTGTTCGCCGTCGGCGTGCGCGAATGGCGGGACATGCGCCGCTCGGCCGCGCTGAACGACACCCAGGCCGCGCTCCTCACCGAACGCGTCGATCGTCTGATGCAGGCGCAGATCGCGCGCGAGGCGGGCGATGCGGGCCGCGGTCTCGGCGTGCTGGCGAGCGTCGGCTCGGCCGCGCCCTTCGTCGGCCTGTTCGGCACGGTGTGGGGGATCATGAACTCCTTCGCCTCGATCGCCGCCGCGAAGGAGACCAATCTCAGCGTCGTCGCGCCGGGCATCGCCGAAGCGCTGTTCGCGACCGCCATGGGCCTCGCCGCCGCCATTCCGGCGGTGATCTTCTACAACGCCTTCGCCGGCGACCTCGAGAAGTTCACCGACCGCCTCGAAACCTTCGCCGACGAATGCGCCGCGCGCATCTCGCGTCGCCTGTCGGAGCGCGTCGGCTGATGGCGATGGGGCTTGCCGTCGCCAAGCGCGCCGGGCGTGGCCGGCGCCGCCGCCGTGGTCTCGTCGCCGAGATCAACGTGACGCCGTTCGTCGACGTCATGCTCGTGCTCCTGATCGTGTTCATGGTCACCGCGCCGCTCCTGACGGCGGGCATCAAGGTCGAGCTGCCGAAGACGAAAGCGGAAGCTCTGCCTGCGGACAAAGAGCCCTTGACGGTGACGATCCTGTCGAACGGCGAGGTCTATCTGCAGGACACCGCGGTGACGATGGACGAGCTCCTGCCGCGCCTGCAGGCGATCGCGCAGACCGGCTACGACCAGCGCATCTTCATCCGCGGCGACAACACGGCCCAGTACGGCCGCATCGCCGAAGTGATGGCGCTGATGAGCAGCGCCGGCTATCGCAATCTCGGTCTCGTCACCGAGCCCGTGGAAAAACCCGCCAAACGCGCCGCAACGGCGCCCTGACCCGGAGGCGGATGCGTGCGCCTCGGCTGGCTCGTTTCTCCCGCGCTGCATCTGGCCGCGCTCGGCGCGACGCTGATCGTGTGGACGCAGGCGCCGCCCGAGCTGAAGCCGCAGACCAATTCCGTGCCGATCGACATCGTCGACATCTCCGAGGTTTCGAACGTGTCGCCGATCGCCGCCGACGCCGAGCCGGTGGAGAGCCTCGCGCCCGAGAGCGTGCAGGGCGCGCCGCAGGAGCTCGCCGAGGCGATCCCGGCGCCCAGCTTCAAGCCGGCGCCCGAGAAGAAGCCGGACACGCCGAAAAAGACCCGCGAGGGCCTCAATCTCGACGATCTCGCCCAGCTTCTGGATCGCTCGAAACCGGCGGGCGCTCGCGAACCGCCGGCGACGACCGGACCGAAGGCCAAGCCGGGCGAGCGCCCGCGTCTCGGCGTCGGCGCCGGCGACGGATTGACCGCGACCGAACAGGACGCCATACGCGCCCAGATGCGAGGATGCTGGCGCATGCCGATCGACATGGTCACGCCCGAGAAGCTGATCGTGAAGGTCCGCGTGACCTTCCAGGCCAATGGCGCGATCGTCGGGCAGCCGGAGGTCGTCAGTCCCTCGAACTTCCGCACCGCCGATCCGCCCACGCGCGCCGCCGCCGAAGCGGCGCTGCGCGCGGTGCGGCTGTGCAATCCGCTGCACGTCGATCCCAACCGGCGCGCCGGCGGGGATATGACGTTGAACTTCGATCCGCGCGAGATGATCGCGCCCTGATATTCGAGCACGCGCCTGCGCCCGCGTCCGGCGGGTGCGGGAGGGAGAAGACGCCATGCGGTTCCTGACGATCCTCTTCGCGGCCTGTGCGGCGCTCGTTGCGGCGGTGAGCCCGGCGCGGGCGGCGATCGAGATCGACATCACGCGCGGTCACCTGAATCCGATGCCCGTCGCGGCGCCCGATTTCATCGCTGCGCCCGGCGCCGATCCGCGCGTGGGCCAGCAGATCTCCGCGCTCGTCCGGGCAAACCTGGAGCGCTCCGGCCTGTTCCGCGCGCTCGATCAGGCCGCCTATATCGAGAAGGTCGTCGACATCAACGTGCAGCCGCGCTTCGCCGATTGGCGGATCATCAACGCGCAGGCGCTGATCGTCGGCCAGACGACGCAGCTGCCCGATGGCCGCGTGCGCATCGAGTTCCGTCTCTGGGACGTCACCGCCGAGCAGGAGGTGTTCGGCCTCCAGTATGCGACGACGCCGGAGAACTGGCGGCGCATCGCGCACAAGATCTCCGACGCGATCTACGAGCGGCTGACGGGCGAGAAGGGCTATTTCGACACCCGCGTGGTGTTCGTCGCCGAGAGCGGGCCGAAGACGCGCCGCGTGAAGCGCCTGGCCATCATGGATCAGGACGGCGCCAACCCGTCCTATCTCACCTCGGGCGACTACATGGTGCTGACGCCGCGCTTCTCGCCGACGGCGCAGCAGATCACGTACATGAGCTACGAGAGCGGCTCGCCGCGCGTGTTCCTGTTCAACATCGAGACCGGCCGTCAGGAAGTGCTCGGACAATTCCCGGGCATGACGTTCGCGCCGCGCTTCTCGCCGGACGGCTCGGCCGTGTTGCTCACGCTCGAGCAGGGCGGCAACTCCGACATCTACCGCATGGACCTGCGCTCGCGGCAGCGCACGCGCCTGACCGACAATCCCGGCATCGACACTTCGCCGTCGGGCTCGCCGGACGGAACCCGCATCGTCTTCAACTCGGACCGCGGCGGCTCGCCTCAACTCTACGTGATGAACGCGGACGGCTCGGACCAGAAGCGCATCAGCTTCGGCGACGGCCGCTACTCCACGCCGGTGTGGTCGCCGCGCGGCGATCTGATCGCATTTACCAAACAGACCGGCGGTCGGTTCCAGATCGGCGTGATGCGCCCGGACGGCACGGGCGAGCGGATTCTCAGCGAAAGCTATCTCGACGAGGGGCCCACCTGGTCTCCCAATGGCCGCGTCGTGATGTTCTTCCGCGAGCCGCGGCCGGGCGCGGGGCCGAGCCTGTTCTCCGTCGACTTGACCGGCCAGAACCTTCGTCCGGTTCCGACACCCACGCAGGCGTCGGATCCGGCTTGGTCGCCGCTGCTTCCGTGAGGGGATTCGCGTTGAGAGGCGCGCGCCGGGCCGCTACAGATTATCGGCTGGCCGCGCGCCTGCAGATTGGAAAAGAACGCAGAAGGGATCGTTCATGACGTTTGCAGCCCGCAAATACGCCACCCGCGCGCTCGCTCTGGCGGCGGTCGCCTCGCTCGCCGCGTGCGCCGGCAAGCCCAAAACCGCGCCGGTCGTGACCACGCCGCCGCCGGCGGCGCAGCCGGCCCAGCCCACCCAGCCGCAGGCCCGCGGCCCGGTTCCGGGCTCGCTCGAAGATTTCCGCGTCAGCGTCGGGGAACGCGTGTTCTTCGACACCGACCAATACGCGCTCACCCCTGGCGCCCGCGCCACGCTGGACAAGCAGGCCGCCTGGCTGCGCACCTATCAGAGCGTGCGCATCCGCATCGAAGGCAATGCCGACGAGCGCGGCACGCGCGAATACAACCTCGCCCTCGGCGCCCGTCGCGCCGCCGCGGTGAAGGACTATCTGGTGAGCCTCGGCGTCTCGACCACGCGCATCGAAACGGTGTCCTACGGCAAGGAGCGCCCGCTCGATCCGCGCACGACGGAAGAGGCCTGGGCCCTCAACCGCAACGCCCGCACCGCGCTCGTCAGCGGCCTGTCGAGCTGAGACGGCCCGACCAGACCGGACAAAACGGATGGGGCGTGGCCGGCGGCCGCGCCCCATTTTCGCCCCGGCCACGGGCTAGGCGCCTGCCCATGAAGATGCATCACGTGGTTCTCGCCGCCGCGCTGTTCGGCGCCGCCGCGGCCGCGCCGGCCATGGCGCAGAGCGTCGTCGCGCCGGTCACCGTCGATCCCGCCATCACGCGCCTGCAAGAGCGCGTGGACGATCTCGAGCGCCAGCTGCGGCAGGCGACGGGGGAGAACGAGCGCCTGCAGCGCGAGCGCGACGTCGCCCGCGCGGACGCCGAGCGCTACGAGAAGATGGTCAACGACCTCCTCGCGCAGCAGGCCGCCGCCGCGGCCGCGCCGCCGCCCGAGGCCGCGCCCGCTCCGAAACCCGCCCCGAAGCCGGCCCCGAAGCCTGCGCCTGCGAAAAGCGCCGAGGCGCCGGCGGCCGCGCCGGCGACGACCGCCGCATCGGTCCCTTCTGCGCCCACGCCCACCGCCGATCCCGCCGCGCCGGCCGCTGATCCCGCCGCCGCGTACCGCGCCATTCGCATGCAGCTGATGCGCGGCGACACCGCTGGCGCGGAGGCCGGCCTGCGCCAGTGGATCGCGCAGTTTCCGAACGATGCGCAGGCGCCGGAAGCCAAGTTCTGGCTCGGCCAGACGCTGCTCGGCCGCGCCGCCAACGACGAAGCCGCGAAGGTGTTCGTGGAGCTTCTGCGCAGTCACCCCAAGGCCGCGATCGCGCCGGAGGCGATGGGGCGGCTCGGCGTGGCGTTGACTCGGATGGGCCAGAAGGCCCAAGGCTGCGCGGCGTTCGCCGACGTCGCCCGGCGGTTTCCCAACGCCGCGCCCGCCGTGAAGGCCCGCGCCGACGAGGAAGCTCGCGAGGCGGCCTGCCCGGCGGGCTGACCGCCTCGGCGCCTCGCGCCGCGGACCGCGATGATGGGGGCCTTCATGCGCGCACGTGAGCTCTGGATCGGCGGGATGATCGCGGTCTGTCTTGCGATCGCGACGCCCATGCCCGCCTCGGCGCAGTTGCATCAGCCGTGGGAGATCATGACGGACGAGGCCGTCGGCAAACGCCCGCCCGAAGCCGGGCCGGGCAGCGCGGTGCTCGTCGATCAGGTCGATCTGCAGGGCATGCTCGGCATCCTCACGTCCTCCGGCATGAGCGGCCAGATCCAGACCAACGACGACGGCTCGCGCTTCGTCCTCGGCCGTATGGATCAGGGGCCGTTCCAGATGGTGCCGATGCAGTGCGACCGCCCCGGCGAGGCCTGCGCCGCGATCCGCCTCTATCTCGGCTTTGCGATGGCCACGAAACCCGAACTCGAACGGGTGAACACCTACAACGCCCGCACGCGCGACGTGCGCGCCTATCTCGACGAGGACGGCGATCCGGCGATCGAGATGGACATCCCGCTGAGCGGCGGCGTCTCCTCGACCTATCTGACGCGCCGGCTTGCAGCCTGGCGCACGGCCGTCGAGGGCTATCGCGCGTTCCTTGGCCTGCCGCCCGAGTTGCGCCGGTGAGCGCCGCCGGCCCGGACGCGGCGCCGGGCGGTCTCGACGAACATCTCCACGCCGCGCTCGCCGGCGCGCTCGCCACGGTCCGCGGCCCCGTCGCGCTCGGCCTTTCGGGCGGCGGCGACTCCGTCGCGCTGCTGGCGGCCGCACGCGGCGCCGCGCCGGACCGGCCGCTCGTCGCGATCATCGTCGACCACGCGCTGCGCGACGGCTCTGCGGAGGACGCCGCGCGGGCCGTCGCCATCGCGCGCGCGCTCGGCGCCGATCCTGTGGTGCGGCGCCTGGCGTGGCCCGGCGCGCCGCCCCGCACACAGGCCGCCGCCCGCGGGGCCCGCTATGCGGCGTTCGCCGACGAGATGCGCCGGCGCGACGCGACCGCGCTTCTGCTTGGGCACACGGCCGACGATCAGGCCGAGACCGTCCTCATCCGGGCGGGCGCCGCCAGCGGCGTCTATGGCCGCGCGGGGATGACGCCGGATGCGCCGTTGCCGCTCTGGCCGGAGGGGCGGGGCCTGCGCGTGCTGCGCCCGCTGCTCGCCATCCGGCGTGCGGCGTTGCGGGCCTGGTTGCGGGCGGCGGGGCTGTCCTGGCTCGACGATCCGGCCAATCTCGATGCCCGCTTCGCGCGGGTGCGGGTGCGGGCCGATCTGGCCGCGCTGGACGCCGCCGCCTTCGAGGCCGTGTGCGCCGCCGCGGCCGCCGCGGCCGAGAGCGCCGCCGCGCTCGATACCGCCGCCGCGGCCGCGCTGGCGGGCCTGGAGGTTGGCCTGCAAGGCGAGATCGCCGTGCCGGCCGCCGGCGTGGAACGGCTGGACGAGGCGGCCCGGCGCCGGGCCTTCGCGGCGCTCGTCGCGGCCGGCGCGGGCCGCGCGGATCCGCCATCCGGGGCAGGGCTCGCCCGGTTGGCCGCGCTGGGGTGGGCCTCCGCCGCCCTGGGCGGCGCGCTGTTCACGCGGTCGCCGGGCGTGCCCGGCGGGCGGATCCTCGTGCGGCGTGATCCCGGCTCGGTCCTTGGGCGCGGCGCCCGCGCGCGCGCGGCGCCCATCCCCCTCGATCCGGGACGGCCCATCATGTTCGACGGGCGCTTGTTCCTGGAGGCCGCGACCGCCGGCCTCGCGATCGCCCCTGGGCCGGGCGCCCGGGCGGGGGTCAAACTCGCGGTTTTGACGCCGGCCGGCCGGTTGGGGCTGGAAGAGGCGGCGGCGGCCGGTCTGGTGCGGGTGACCCCGCTGGCCCGGGATATGGTCGCACACGTACTTTGGCGGTCCCACGGCGCAGCCAGCGGCCAAAGCTCGCCAAAATGCGATCCCCAAAGTGACATTTGACCGCTCCACGATGCGGCCCTTGGGGTGTTCTTTAAGGGCTCCGGCGCCTATGTTGTTCGGTAGGGGTCGTCCCCGGCGACGCGCCGTCCCTGGCGCGCGCCGAAAGGTATGGTCATGCCCATTCGGAATTTGCTGATCTGGGGCGCGATCGCGCTGCTCCTCGTCGTCCTTTTCTCCGCTTTCCAGAGCCCGAACGCCTCGCGCGGCGCCGCCGAGCGGACCTACAGCCAGTTCCTGACCGACGTGCAGGCCGGGAAGGTTAAGTCCGTCGAAACGGTTGGCGAAAGCGTGCGCGGCACCACGACGGACGGCAAACCCTTCGTCGCCTACATCCCGTCCGGCTCGATGCAGGACACCGTGCGCGAGTTGCGCGCCGCCAATGTCGACGTCCGCACCCAGCGCCCGCAATCGGGCCCGACGCTGATGGACATCCTGCTCGGCTCGCTGCCCATGCTGCTGCTGATCGGCGCGTGGTTCTTCTTCATGCGACAGATGCAGTCCGGCTCCGGCCGGGCGATGGGGTTCGGCAAATCCAAGGCGCGCCTGCTCACCGAGAAGCAGGGGCGGGTGACGTTCGATGACGTCGCCGGCATCGACGAAGCCAAGGAAGAACTCTCCGAGATCGTCGAATTCCTGAAGGACCCGCAGAAGTTCCAGCGGCTCGGCGGCAAGATCCCGAAAGGCGCGCTGCTCGTCGGCCCGCCCGGCACCGGCAAGACGCTGACGGCCCGCGCCGTCGCCGGCGAGGCCAACGTGCCGTTCTTCACGATCTCGGGCTCGGACTTCGTGGAAATGTTCGTCGGCGTCGGCGCGAGCCGCGTGCGCGACATGTTCGAGCAGGCCAAGAAGAACGCGCCCTGCATCATCTTCATCGACGAAATCGACGCCGTCGGCCGCCATCGCGGCGCCGGTCTCGGCGGCGGCAACGACGAGCGCGAACAGACGCTCAACCAGCTGCTCGTCGAAATGGACGGGTTCGAAGCGAACGAGGGCATCATCCTCATCGCCGCGACGAACCGTCCCGACGTTCTCGATCCCGCGCTGCTGCGCCCGGGGCGCTTCGACCGTCAGGTCGTCGTTCCGAACCCGGACGTCGTCGGCCGCGAGAAGATCCTGAAGGTGCACACCAAGAACGTCCCGGTGGCGTCCGACGTCGATCTGAAGACGATCGCGCGCGGTACGCCGGGCTTCTCGGGCGCGGACCTCGCCAATCTCGTCAACGAGTCGGCGCTGCTCGCGGCGCGCCGCGGCAAGCGCGTCGTCACGCAACGCGAGTTCGAGGACGCGAAGGACAAGGTCATGATGGGCTCCGAGCGGCGCTCGATGGTCATGACCGAAGAGGAAAAGAAGCTCACGGCCTATCACGAGGGCGGTCACGCGCTCGTGGCGCTGAACGTGCCGGCGACCGATCCGGTGCACAAGGCGACGATCATCCCGCGCGGTCGCGCGCTCGGCATGGTCATGCAGCTGCCGGAGCGCGACAAGCTCTCCATGAGCTACGAGCAGATGGTGTCGCGCCTTGCCGTGCTCGCGGGCGGCCGCGTCGCCGAAGAGGTCGTGTTCGGCAAGGACAAGGTCACGTCCGGCGCGTCCAGCGACATCGAGCAGGCCACGCGCCTGGCGAAGATGATGGTCACGCGCTGGGGCTACTCGGAAGAGCTCGGCACGGTCGCGTATGGCGAGAACCAGGACGAGGTGTTCCTCGGCATGTCGGTGTCGCGCCAGCAGAACATCTCCGAAGAGACGGCGCGCAAGATCGACAGCGAAGTGAAGCGCCTCGTCGATGGCGGCTTCAACGAAGCGCGCCGCATCCTCACCGAGAAGCGCGACGATCTCGAAAAGCTCGCGCGCGCGCTGCTCGAATACGAGACGCTCACGGGCGAGGAGATCCACAAGGTGCTGCGCGGCGAAAAGCTCGATCGGCCGGACGTGCCGCCGCCGAGCCAGCTGCCGCCGACGCCGGCGCTGCCGGTCACCGACGCCGACGACGTGCCCGATCCGCGCCGCCGCTGGGGCCAGGGCCCCGATCCGGCGCCGGCCGGGGCGTAGGCCGGCAAACCTGCAATCCGTCACCATAGGATCGGCGCATCGTACTCCGCGATGCGCCGATCTGCTGTGAGGATGGGCCATCCGCGCCGGCGCGCTTGTGCAATGATGATGCGGTCCCAGGGATCGCCGTGAAGGCGCGGCGATGCGCCCGCGGCCGCCATGTCCGTCGCGTCGACAGTGAGCCAAGCAAACCCATCCTCGCGCGCCGCGGCCTCGATGTCGGCGGGGAGATCGGCGAGCGCGGCGTCCCGACCGCGTTTCAGTTCCAACTCGTAGGCGGACACGGCGCTGACCCACGGCGTCGTGTCGCCATCCAACAAGATCGTACGCGCGCGCGCAGAGATCAGAGCGGGATCGCGCCACGCCCAGACCAGGGCGTGCGTATCCACCATCACGTCCATGATTTGGGAAGCGGCTCGTCCATCGTCGCCTCGAGATCGTCATCGGCGACGAAAAGGCTTTCGGGATCGAGAATGGGGCCGAGATGGGCCAACCGGCCAAACCGCACCGGCGGTTTCCGCGCGGGGATCGCCTGAAGCGGCGTGAGCGCTACGATCGGCTTTCCGTCCCGCGCGATCACGACCTGTTCGCCCGCTTCTGCGCGGTCGATCAGTTCGGACAGGCGCACCTGCGCGTCAGCGATGTTCGCTTGAACGGACACACCACATCATAGCCGCCTGCGCCCAGGCAGGCAAAAGCGATGGCTCCCGAAACGGGCGACGGGCACGGCGCGCGGCAGGCGCATCGGGGATTCCAAGGGAGGCGTCACCCCGCCTGCATCCCCGGCTGCTGCGCAGCCGAGGATGACGGCGGGGTGCGAGGGCGCGCCCTTACCGCTCCAGGCACATGGCGATGCCCATGCCGCCGCCGATGCACAGCGTCGCGAGGCCCTTTTTCGCGCCGCGGCGCTGCATTTCGTAGAGCAGCGTCGTGAGGATGCGCGCGCCGGAGGCGCCGATCGGGTGGCCGATCGCGATCGCGCCGCCGTTCACGTTCACGATGTCCGGGTTCCAGCCCATGTCCTTGGTGACGGCGAGGGCCTGGGCGGCGAAGGCTTCGTTGCTCTCGACGAGATCGAGATCGGCGACGGACCAGCCGGCCTTTTCGAGCGCCTTGCGCGACGCCGGGATCGGGCCGGTGCCCATCACCGAGGGATCGACGCCGGCCGAGGCCCAGGAGGCGATGCGCGCGAGCGGGGTGAGGCCGCGCTTGCGCGCTTCGGATTCCGTCATCAGCACCAGCGCGGCGGCGCCGTCATTGATGCCCGACGCGTTCGCCGCCGTTACGGTGCCGCCGTCGCGCTTGAAAGCCGGGCGCAGCGAGGCGGCGGCTTCGATCGTGGCGCCTGCACGGATGTACTCGTCCTGATCGACGATGATGTCGCCCTTCTTGCCCTTGAGCGTGACGGGGGCGATCTCGTCCTTGAACTTGCCGGCGGCGCGCGCGGCCTCGGCCTTGTTCTGCGAGGCGGTGGCGAAGGCGTCCTGCTGCTCGCGCGTGATCTGCCACTTCTCGGCGACGTTCTCGGCGGTGATCCCCATGTGGTAGCCGAAGAAGACGTCCGTCAGGCCGTCCTTGATCATGGTGTCGGCGAACTCGAGGCTGCCCATCTTCTGGCCCGAGCGCAGATGCGCGACGTGCGGGGCGAGCGTCATGTTCTCCTGGCCGCCAGCGACGACGATCGAGGCGTCACCGGACTTGATCTGCTGGTAGCCGATGGCGACGGCGCGCAGGCCCGAGCCGCACACCTGGTTGACGCCCCAGGCCGGCGTTTCGTCCGAGATGCCGGCCGCGCGGCTGGCCTGGCGGGCGGGGTTCATGCCCTGGTTGGCCGAGAGCACCTGGCCGAGCACCACTTCGGAGACTTCCCCCGCCGCCACCTTGGCGCGGGCCAGCGCCGCCTGGATCGCGGTCTTGCCGAGCTCGTGGGCCGGCGTGGCCGCGAAGGCCCCGCTGAAGGACCCCACGGCCGTTCGAGCTGCAGAGGCGATGACGATCGAGTCGGTGGCGCTCACGGGGGTCTCCTATGGTTTATTTTGGCCGCGCAGCATTGCCCGAGCGGCGGCCCGGCGCCAAGCGCACGAATGGATGCGTCGCCCGACGCGTCTTTGTGGCCGCGGACGGCTTGCAAAACCCCGCGCAAAGGCGGATTTTCGGCGCTGCAACAGATACGGGCGCGCATGCTGCGCCGCGGGAAAGGAAACGCCTCGATGGCTGACGACGCGGCGAACGCAGGGTCCTCGGAACCTGTCGTCATCAAAAAGTACGCCAACCGGCGCCTCTACAACACCGCCAACAGCGCCTACGTCACCTTGGATCATCTCAGCGAGATGGTCCGCGCCGGGGTCGATTTCGTCGTCCACGACGCCAAGACCGGGGACGACATCACCCGCTCCGTCCTGACCCAGATCATCTTCGAGCAGGAAAGCCGGGGGCAGGCGCTGCTCCCCGTCCAGTTCCTGCGCAAGCTCATCCGCTTCTATGGCGACCAGATGCAGGGGTTCCTGCCGGCCTATCTCGAAATGAGCATGGAGACGTTCTCCAAGGGCCAAGAGCAGTTCCGCGACCAACTCCAGCGCGCCTGGACAAGCGGGACCGTCGCGCCGACCTTCGAGGAGCAGGCGCGCCAGAACGTCCAGATGTTCCAGCAGGCGATGCGCCTGTGGTCGCCGTTCCCCGGCGGCGTCGACCCGACGGGGGCGGCCGCTGCGCCGGCTGCGCCCGCGTCTGCGTCCGCGCCCGCGCCCGCCACCGGCCAGGAGCCGGACGCGCTGCTGGAGCTCAAGCGGCAGGTCGAGCAGATGCAGAAACAGCTCGAATCGCTGTCCGGAACGGCGCGCAAACCCTGACGGATCTCGTCCCGATCTGAGGCGACGGCGCGGCCTGATCCCTGCATGGCCCGGCAGTTCGGCTGTTTGAACGGCCGGCCGATTGCGTTTGACCGTTGGGTCGGCGCCCGCTGTCATCGACCCCTCAGTCACTTCGGCGGAATGCCCCGGCTCACCGCCCGGAGTGGGCGACGCAGCGGTCGTTCACCTTTTCTGCGAGGGGCCGCTGCGCCGAGGCTGGCGTTCGCCTTGCAGTGCTTGGGTCATGGACCCGCGCGCCCTCAAGTTCTGGTCGCAACTGGCGGATTTCGGTCCCGATTCGGGACCGATCCCGGTCGCGCAGGCGCAGGCCGCCAACGATGACGGCGCCCCGCGTAACGCCGGTCCGCGCGAATGGGTCGTCGATTTCGACGAGCCGCGGCTGTCGCCGGGCCAGACGGGCTTTCTCGCGCACATGATCGGGCAGGTGATCGGCGCGGCGCGTCCCACGCCGCCGCAGCGGCCTTATGCGCAGCGGACGTTGCGTCCCGGCATCGCCTTCGACCGCACCGCTTGAGGGCGGCAGGCGGCGCGTCCATGCCGCTTGACGCGCCCCGGCGTCGCGGCCACACGGACCTCGCGCGCCGGTGATTTGCGCCGGCCCTGTGGCTGCGATCGCGGCCGCTCCCGAGGACCCGTCCATGACTTCAGATCCGCGTCGTCTCGCCGCCGCCGTCCGCGCACTCGCCATGGACGCCGTCGAGCGCGCCAAATCGGGCCACCCGGGCATGCCGATGGGCATGGCCGACGTCGCGACCGTGCTGTTCCAGAAGCACCTTAAGTTCGACGCCGCGCGCCCCGATTGGCCCGATCGCGACCGGTTCGTGCTTTCCGCGGGACACGGCTCGATGCTGATCTACGCGCTGCTGCATCTGACCGGCTACGCGGACATGACGATCGAAGAGATAAAGCGCTTCCGCCAGCTCGGCTCGCGCACCGCGGGGCACCCGGAGTTCGGCCACGCCGCCGGCATCGAAACGACGACCGGGCCGCTCGGGCAGGGGCTTGCGAACGCCGTCGGCATGGCGATGGCGGAGCGTGCGCTGGCCGCCCGCTTCGGCAAGGACCTCGTCGACCACCGCACCTGGGTCATCGCCGGCGACGGCTGCCTCATGGAGGGGATCAGCCAGGAAGCGATCGGCCTCGCCGGGCGCCAAAAGCTCGAGAAGCTGATCGTGCTGTGGGACGACAACGACATCTCGATCGACGGCAAGATCGCGCTCTCGGACATCACCGATCAGCGCAAACGGTTCGAGGCGTCGGGCTGGCGCACGCTCGCCGTCGACGGGCACGATCCCGCCGCGATCGATGCGGCGCTCGCGGAGGCCGCAAACGGGGACCGCCCGACGCTCGTCGCCTGCAAGACGGTGATCGGTTTCGGCGCGCCGAAAAAGGCCGGCACGAAATCGGCCCACGGCGAACCGCTTGGCGCGGAAGAACTCGCCGCGGCGAAGGCGGCGATCGGCTGGACCGCTGAACCGTTCGACATTCCCGCCGACATCGCCGCCGATTGGCGCGCCATCGGCGCCCGCGGCGCCAGCGTGCGCGAGGCCTGGGAGAAGCGGCTCGCCGCGTCGCCGCAGGCGGCTGCGTTCGTCGAGGCGATCGACGGCGACGTGCCCACGCGCGCCCGCGACGCGCTCGCCGCGCACGCCGCGAAGATGGCCGAGACCAAGCCGTCGATCGCGACGCGCGCCGCCTCGGGCCTCGCGCTCGACGCCGTGTTTGCGGAATGGCCCTCGCTCATCGGCGGCTCGGCGGATCTCACGGGCTCCAACAATACGCTGGTGAAGGGCACGGAGTATTTCGCGCCGGAAACCCCCGGCGGGCGCTACGTGAACTACGGCATCCGCGAGCATGGCATGGCGGCGGCGATGAACGGCCTCGCCCTGCATGGCGGCCTCGCGCCCTATGGCGGCACGTTCCTGTGCTTTGCCGACTATTCCCGCCCGGCGATCCGTCTCGCCGCGCTGATGGGCGTGCGCGTCGTGCACGTCATGACGCACGACTCGATCGGCCTCGGCGAAGACGGCCCCACGCACCAGCCGGTGGAGCATCTCGCCAGCCTGCGCGCGATCCCGAACTGCTACGTGTTCCGCCCCGCCGATGCGGTCGAGACGGCCGAAACGTGGGCCTGCGCGCTCGATCTCGACACCGCGCCGAGCGTGCTCGCGCTGTCGCGGCAGGCGACGCCGCCGCTGCGCATGTCCGCGGGCGAGAACATGGTCGCCAAGGGCGCCTACGTGATCTCTCCGGCGAAGGGCAAATCGCAGGTGGCGCTGTTCGCGTCGGGCACGGAAGTGGCGATCGCGCTCGCTGCGCAGGCGCAGCTGGCGGAGAAGGGCATCGCGGCGCGCGTCGTGTCGTGCCCGTGTTTCGAGCTGTTCGCCGAGCAGGACGACGACTATCAGGATGCCGTCATCGGTCCGGATACGGAGCTTCGCATCGGCGTGGAGGCGGCGATCGCGCAGGGCTGGTTCGAGGCGTTCGAGCTCGACGCGTTCCTGGGCATGACCGGCTTCGGCGCATCCGCGCCCGCGAAGGACTTGTACGCGCATTTCGAGATCACGCCGGAGCGGATCGTCGAGGCGGTGACGGATCTGCTGGAGGGGTGAGGGCGACTGCCGTCATCCTCGGCGCGCCGTAGGCGCGTCGGGGATCCAGACTCCGCACGCCGCCACCCCTGGATCCCCGGCTCGCACGCGGTGCGAGCCGAGGATGACGGAACGCGTGTGATCACGCCACCACCACACCGGCAGGCGCCGGTTCGGCGTAGAGGGCATCTGCGTCGGCCTTGCGGCGGTCGAGCGTGAGGCGCTGGTTCACGTAGCCCTTGTCGGTGATTTCGCCGGCGTCGACGCTTGGCGGTTCGGTGAGGATCTTGAAGCGCGCGATGCGGCGCGAGGAGCCGCCGGCGCCGGCGTTGTGCGCCTCGATCCCGGCCTTGATGCGCGCGGCGAGGCGCACGGGGGCGGGCACGTCGGAGGCTTCGGCTTCGAGCATCTTCATCGCGGCGGCGGACGGCCAAATGAGCGCGCCGATATAGGGCTTGTCCTGGCCGACGATGACGGCGTCCAGAACCCACGGCGAGCAGGCGGCGACGATGTCGGGCCGCAGCGTGCCGACGCTTACCCACGTGCCGGAGCTGAGCTTGAAGTCTTCCGTCACCCGCCCGTCGAAGATGAGGCCTTGCGAGGGGTCTTGCGGATCGACGAAGCGGCACGCGTCGCCAAGCTTGTAGAAGCCCTCTTCGTCGAACGCGGCGGCGGTCTTTTCGGGATCGGCGTGGTAGCCGCTCGTCACGGTGGGGCCCTTCACGCGCACTTCGAGCTTGGAGCCCGACGGCACCAGCTTCAGCACCATGCCCGGCAGCGGCAGGCCGATGAGGCCGACGCGCTCGGCCTCCCAGTGCACGACGGTGATCCCCTGCGTTTCGGTCGCGCCGTACATCGTGGTGAGCGGGATGCGGTGGCCGGTCTCGGCGACGGCGAGCGCCTGCAGGCGATCATAGAGGTCGTCCGAGAGCGTCGCGCCGCCATACCCCATGTAGCGCAGCTTCTTGAAGAACGATGCGCGCAGCTTGGGATCCTTCTCCATCGCGTCGGCGAGCATCGCAAATGCGATCGGCGCGGAGCCGAACACGATCGGGCTCACCTCGTAGAGATTCTGGATCGTCGTCTCGAACATGCCGGGCAGCGGCTTGCCGTCGTCGATATAGTGGATGCCGCCGGACCAGAGGTTCGCGTGCCAGTTCACGTTGGCGCCGGAGATGTGGTTCCACGGCATCCAGTCGAGCATTTCCGGCGGATCGTTGGGATCGCGCGCTTCCGCGCGCAGGCCTTCCTGGCCGGAGATCAGGCTGCAGAGCATGCCCTGCGTTTGCGGCACGCCTTTGGGCATGCCCGTCGAGCCCGAGGTGAAGAGATACTTCGCCACCGTGGCGTCGGTGATGCTCTCCATGCTGGCCGCGACCGCGGGCGTGACGGCGGTGCGCGCGAGATCGGCATAGGCGAGCGCGCCGGTGGGGGGCGCGGGCTCGGCGGTGATGATCGGCAGCGGGCCGCCATGCTCGTCCTCGAGCGCGGCGATCGCCTTCGCGAACGGCGCGACCTGCTGCACGAACACGGCGCGCGGCCGCACGAGGCGGAACGCGTGGCGGATCTTTCCGTGGTCGGACGACATCAGCGAATAGGGCACGCTCATCGGCGCGACCGGCGCGCGCGCCTTCATCGCCGCGAGCGTGAGCAGGCCGTGCTCGATCGAGTTGCCCGAGAGGATCATCAGCGGCGCGTCGGGGCCGAGGCCGAGCGCGAGCAGCGCCTGGGCGAGCGCGTCCGTCGTGGTCTTGGCTTCTGCGTAGGTCACCTGCCGCCAGGGTCCGAGCGGCGCGCCCGGCGCGGAGGGCAAACGCTGGCGCATATAGGGGCGCTCGGGATGTTCGCTCGCGCGCTGGTCGAGCAGATGCGCGATGGAGCGCGGGCGATCGCCGGGCTTCTGGTTGGCCCACAGATACACCGTCCCGTCCGCGCGGCGATCGACGGACACGTCCGGCGGCAGCTGCGGCAGCTTCTTGAACGGCGCAGCCTTCACGTCCTGCGGCGAGGGGCGGTGTGCGCCTTCGGCCATGGCGATCTCTCCCGTGTGTTTTGGCTTTGGTTTTGGCCGGAGGATATCGCGGCGCGGCGCGCGCGGCGAGGCGTGACGTGACGGAGGGGCTGCGTCCCTCTCCCCTTGTGGGAGAGGGTGGATCGGCGCCGAAGGCGCCGAGACGGGTGAGGGGTGTCGGGGCTGCCGCTAGAGATCGAGGCGGTTCACCCCTCATCCGGCGCTTCGCGCCACCTTCTCCCACAAGGGGAGAAGGACATCACCCCACCTGCCGCGAGCGGCCTTCCCAGTAGGGCTTGCGCAGTTCGCGGCGCAGGATCTTGCCGGACGGGTTGCGCGGGATCGCGTCGACGACGTCGATGCTTTTGGGGACCTTGTAGCCGGCGATGCGTTCTTTCGCGTGGGCGATGATGGCGGCGGGGTCGATCGTGGCGCCCGGCTTGGCGACGACGACGGCCTTCACCGCTTCGCCCCATTTGTCGTCGGGCACGCCGATGACGGCGACGTCGGCGACGGCGGGGTGGCCGAAGATCGCGTTCTCGACCTCGGCCGGATAGACGTTCTCGCCGCCGGTGACGATCATGTCCTTCACGCGATCATAGATGAAGAAGAAGCCTTCCTCGTCCTTGTAGGCGGCGTCGCCGGTGTGCAGCCAGCCGTTGCGGATCGTGTCGGCGGTGGCGTCCGGCTTGTTCCAGTAGCCCTTCATGACGACGGGCGCGCGGATGACGATCTCGCCCACCTGTCCAGGCGGCAGCGGCTTGCCGTCGGCGTCGACGATCTCGACGTCGATGCCCGGCCAGGCGAGGCCGCAGGAGCGCAGCTTGCCGCGCGCGGGATCGTGCGCCTCGGGCGGCAGGAACGTCGCGGCGCCGACGGTTTCGGTCATGCCGTAGAGCTGCAGGAAGCGGCAGCCGAAGCGCTCCTGCGCTTTCAGAAGCAGCTCCTCCGCGATCGGCGAGGCGCCGTAGGCGATCGTCTTCAGGCTGGTGAGGTTGGCGGTCGCCATTTCCGGCGCCTGCAGCAGCATCAGGATCACCGCCGGCACGAAGAAGGCGTGCGCGATCTTGTGCTGCTCGATCAGGCCGAGCGCGGCCGCGGGCGCGAGATCCTTGAGGATGATCGTCGTCGAGCCGGTCGACGT
Source organism: Alphaproteobacteria bacterium (assembly GCA_018969015.1). Classification (GTDB taxonomy): domain Bacteria; phylum Pseudomonadota; class Alphaproteobacteria; order Caulobacterales; family Aquidulcibacteraceae; genus REEB506. The sequence goes on along the minus strand of JAGWZE010000017.1, from coordinate 45,264 downwards.
GGCGATGACGCCGATGTTCGCGCCGGCGACGTGGAATTGCGGCATCGCGTTCAGGACGCGCTCGCCCGGCTGGTAGTTGAAGCCTTCGACCGCGCGGGCGAGGGAGAGGAACGCGTGGTAGTTCGCGTTCGTCAGCTGGACGCCCTTGGGGAGGCCCGTGGTGCCGCTGGTGTAGAGCTGCAGCACGTCGTCGTCGGCTTCCGCCTTGAGCATCGGATCGCGCGTGGCGAGATCGTCGCGCCAGGGGCGGTAGAGCGTGTAGCCCTCGCGCGGGCCGTCGAGCGCGATGAGCGCGGGCTTCTCGGCAAGGTCGGCGAGCGCCTTCTCGGCGAGGTCGTGGAAGTCCGCGCCGACGAACAGGATGCGCGCGCCGGAGTCCTTGAGGATGTAGGCGATTTCGGGCGCGGCGAGCCGGAAATTGACGGGCGCGAGCGTGGCGCGCGCCTTCGCGGCGCCGAACATGATCTCGTAGAAGGCGTCGGTGTTCTTCGACAGGATCGCCACGCGCTCGCCCGGCGTCAGGCCCGCGGCGAGCAGGCGCTGGGCGATGCGGCTGGCGCGCGCGTCGAACTCGGCGAACGAGGTGACGGCGCCGTCCTTGACGAAGGCGGGGTCGGTGGGCCGCGCATCGGCCTGTGCGCGCAGGATGTCAGCGAGGGTCTTCGCTTTCGACAGATCGATCATCAGGCTCTCCCCACGGCACGTCTCTCAGCGGCACGGCTTTCGAGGACGCCCTTTTTGCGCGACGATATAGAGAGGCGCGCGCGTGAAGTCGCGTTCAAAAGATCGGGAGGCGTCCGGTGCTGGTCGTGTGGGAACACCCGCTGAGCCCTTATGCTCAGAAAGTGAAGATCGCGCTGCGCGAAAAGGGCGTGGCGTTCGAAGCGCGAACGCCGGCCGGCGTCGGCTCCGGCGCGCCGGATGCGGGGTTCCTCGCCGCGAGCCCGGCCATGGAGGTGCCGGCGCTGACGCTCGAGGACGGCGCGGCGATCTTCGATTCCACGATCATCCTCGAATACATCGAAGCCGCCTATCCGCAGCCCGCGCTGCTGCCCGCCGACCCGAAAGTCGCGGCCAAGGCGCGGATGATCGAAGACGTGATGGACACGCGCTACGAGGCGATCAACTGGGCGCTCGGCGAGATCCGCGCGTTCAAGCGCGCCGAGGGCGAGAATGCGGCGGCCCTGGAGGCGCGCGCGCGAGCGCAGCTCGACGGGTTGAACGCGTGGCTCGAGCGGCATCTCGAGGGGCCGTGGTTCTGCGGCGCGCAGTTCGGGTGGGCCGATCTCTCCGTCGTGCCGTACGTGGCGGGCTCGGCGGGCATGGGCATGGGGCCCGCGCGCGGCTCGAAGCTTTCCGAGTGGCTGACCCGGGCGCTGGCGCGGCCGACGGTGGCGCAGACGATCGGCGAGGCGCGCAGCGTGTCGGAGTCGCTCGCCACGTCCCTCGAAGGCGCGCGCATGGCGGTGGAGGCCGGGCTGTTCAAACGTCAGTACAGGGATCATCGCCTGGAATGGATGATGCGCTCCGGCGGCGTCGACATCGTGCTCGCCGGCATGGAGAAGGGCAACATCCGCTTCGGCACGGAGCTCGAATAGCTTCACCTCTTCTCCGTCATCCTCGGCCGAGCGTAGCGAGGTCGGGGATCCAGGAGCGCTCTCACGTCCTGGATCCCCGGCGCGCGTGCCGCACGCCGAGGATGACGGAATGGCAAGTTCGCATCTCGATACGTTCACGGAGCGCACATGAGCGACATCATCCTCCATCATTATCCGACCTCGCCCTATGGCGAGATGGTCCGCATGGCGCTCGGGCTGAAGGGCCTCGCGTGGAACAGCGTGATCCAGTCCAACATGATGCCGCGGCCGCATCTGACGCCGCTGACGGGCGGGTATCGCCGCATTCCGGTGATGCAGATCGGCGCGGACGTGTATTGCGACACGCAGATCATCCTGCGCGAGATCGATCGCCGCTTTCCCGATCCGCCGCTGGAGCCGGCGGGGCAGGAGGGGCTCGGCTGGGCGCTGCGGCACTGGGCGGGCACGACGTTCTTCCAGGCCTGCGTCGGGATCATTTTCGGCACGATCGGCGAGCACGTGCCGAAGGCGTTCATCGAGGACCGCGAGAAGCTCTCGGGGCGGCCCTTCGACGTCGCTGCGATGAAGGCGGCGGCGCCGATGCTGATGGATCAGTGGCGCGCGCAGGCGGCGTGGATCGAGGCGCGTGCGGCGGGCGGATCGGCGTTCCTGCTCGGGGATCGTCCGGGTCTCGCCGATCTCGCCTGCGCGATGCCGTTCTGGTTCTTGCGGTCGGGGCTCGCGCCCGTGTTCGAGCAGCTCACCGCGGCGATGCCGCATGCGCGGGCGTGGTTCGCGCGCGTGGAGGCGCTGGGGCATGGCGCACCGCAGGAGATGACGCCGGAAGCGGCGCTCGAAATCGCGCGCGCGGCGACGCCCGCGCCGGCGCTGCCGTCCGATCCCGAGCCGCAGGGCTTCGCGCCGGGCGATCGCGTCACCGTCATGGCCGACGACTACGGCCGCGATCCGATCGCCGGCGTCGTGCAGCACTGCTCGGCCAACCGCATCGCGCTGGCGCGCGACACGGCGGAAGCGGGCGCGGTGGTGACGCACTTCCCGCGGGCGGGGTTCTTCGTGGCGCGGGGGTGAGCTGTCCTTCTCCCCTTGTGGGAGAAGGTGGCGCGAAGCGCCGGATGAGGGGGGGGAACACCGACGCGGGTGGTTCACCCCTCACCCGTCTCGCGCACCTTTGGTGCGCGATCCACCCTCTCCCACAAGGGGAGAGGGACGGCGGCGGCACGCCTCACTTCGCCAGCTGGGCCGCCATCATCTGGTGCAGCATGTTGATGGCCTTGAGTGGGCGCACCATCACTTTGAAGCGGGTGATGCGGCCGTCGTCGTCGGCGAAGATCATGTCGATGCCGTTGATCTTGACGCCTTCGCGCTCGGTCTCGAACTCGAGGATGGCGTCGTTGCCGCGGATCCATTCGCCGACATAGCGGAAGTTCGGGCCGCCGAGCACGACGGCGGCGCTGGAGAGATACTTGAACGTGATCTCGCGGCCGCGCTGGGGCGTGTGGACGACGGGGCTTTCGAACACGCAATCCGGATGCAGAAGGTCCCAGAGAGCCTCCGGCTTCGGATCATGCATGTAGGCGTGCCAGCGTTCGATCGCCAATCCGGTCATGGGAGCGCCCCCTTGGAACTGCGCTGCGTTAGAGCTTGAAGACGCCGCTCTCGATCTGCTCGCGCAGGCCGGGCGTCATCGCAACGTAGCGCTTTTCGAGCGGGTGATCGAACAGGATCGGATCGTGCGTGGCGGTCGGATCGTAGCCGTCCTTCACGAGATCGACCTTGCGGTATTTGAACGTGCCCGTGGTGTCGATCTGCTGCTGCAGGCGCAGGAACAGCGGCCGCGCGAACGAGGGCAGGTTCTTCTCGACGTAGTCGTGCAGCGCCCCGAGATCGAGGCCTTCGCTCGCGGTGATCGCGGCCATGCCGGCGCGGCCGTCGAGAGCGCCGACCTTGACGCCGTAGACGTTGGCTTCGGTGATGCCCGGGAACAGGGAGAGCACGTCGCCCACCTCGTTGGTGGAGACGTTTTCGCCCTTCCAGCGGAACGTGTCGCCGATGCGGTCGACGAAGTAGAAATAGCCTTCGGCGTCCTGGCGCATGAGATCGCCGGTGCGAAACCACGCATCGCCCTTGGCGAACACGTCGCGCAGGATCTTCTTCTCGGTCTGTTTCTGGTCGCCGGAGTAGCCTTCGAAGCGGTAGCGGGCCTCGTCGTTGCGGATCTCGCCGATCGCTTCGCCCACCTCGTCCGCATCGCACTCGATGCAGAGCCCGTCGGGGCCGCGCACGGGCTGCTCGGTCTCGACGTCGAACTTCACGACGCGGACGTTCAGGCGCTTCTTCAGATAGCCGGGGATGCGGCCGACGGCGCCGACCTTGCCGTCGAAATTCAGGAACGAGACGTTGCCTTCGGTGGAGCCGTAGAACTCCAGGATCTGCTTGATCTTGAAGCGCGGCTGGAAGCGCTCCCACACTTCCGGACGCAGCCCGTTGCCGACGGCGAGGCGGATCTTGTGGCGCGTTTCGTCCGGGTGCGGCGGCTGGTTGAGAAGGTAGCGGCACAGTTCGCCGATGTAGAAGAACACCGTCGCCTCTTCGCGCTTGGCTTCCTCCCAGAAATGCGTGGCGGAGAATTTCCGGCGCAGGATGATCGTTCCGCCCGTCTGCAGCGCGAAGCCGACGCCGCACAGCCCGCCAGTGCCGTGATAGAGCGGCAGCGTGAGATAGATGCGGTCCTTCGACGTGCCGCGGCCGCCGCCGATGAAGGCGCGCATCATGCCTTGCACGCGCCACTGCGGCATGCGCGCGGCTTTCGGCGCGCCGGTGGTGCCGGAGGTGTAGACGTACATGCACATGTCGCCGCCCTTGACGGCGTCGCGCAGCGCGGCGGGCGGGCGCTCGGAAGGCTGGGCGGCGAGCGCCTCTTTGAAGGACGCGGCGCCGGGGATCGCGCCGCCATGCGACCACGCTTTCGGCTTGCGCTTGAGGCCCGGCGCGATGGCGAGATAGGCCTCGGCGAGATCGCTGGAGACGATGACGTGATCGGTCTCGGCGATGTCGATCGTGTGGGTGAGCGGCACGCCGGCCAGGTTCGTGTTGATGAGCGCGGTGATGACGCCGATCTTTGCAAGGCCCACCCACACCGCGACATATTCCGGACGGTTCGTCATGAAGAGAACGACGGCGTCGCCCTTCTTCAGACCCTGGGCGAGCGCCCAGTGCGCGACCTGGTTGGCCAGCGCGTCGAACGCGGCGTAGCTGATCGACCGGCCTTCGAAACGGAATGCGATGTTGTCGGGGTAGCGGTCGACGGTGCGTTCGACGTCGTCACCGACGGTGATGTCGGACTCGACGCCGACGCCTTCGGACGCCTTCAGCGTGCGCTGGAGCCCGGTGATGAAATCCACTTCGCGCCCGATGCGCGTGAAAAAACCCATGACGGCGTTCGTCCCTGATCGCGTTTCGCGTGTTGCGGCGAGGGTACGGCGCCAGCGTGCGGCTGCAAAGGCGTCGCGGGGGTCAACTCGCCGTCATCAGGGCCGGGCGGGTCAAACCGGCCAGGTTTCCTGCCGGTACGCCGCGTCCCAGAACATCCATTCGTAGCGGCAGCAGCGCAGGAAGGCCGCCTCCATCCGGGCGCGCTCGGCGGGGCCGGCGGCGGCGGCGGCGCGGTCATAGATCGCGACCATCCGCGCGGTGGCGGCGCCGAAGGCGTCGTCGGCGTAGGTGTCGATCCAGGTCTGGTAGAAATTGTTCGAGGCCGAGACCTCGCGCACGGACAGGCCGATTTCGCGATAGACCCAGAAGCACGGGAGAATGGCGCCGACGAGCGTGGCGAAAGAGCCGGTCGCGGCTTCGGCGAGCATGAAGTTGACGTAGCCGAGGCAGGTGGGCGTCGGCTCGGCCGTCTCCATCGCGGCGGCGTCGACGCCGAACAGCGCCAGATAACCGGCGTGCAGGGCCCGCTCGACCACGATGGCCGTCTCTGCGGCTTTGGAGAACTCGAGGATCTCGTCCGGGCCCGGCGCCTTGGCCGCGCCCAGCGCGAGCACGCGCGCATAGGCCTGCAGATAGGCGGCGTCCTGCAGCATGTAGTGGCGGAACGCGGCGCGATCGAGCGTGCCGGCGGCGAGCTCGACGTTGAACGGCATGGCCCGCATGGCGGCGCGGATGGGCGCGGCGCGCGTCCAGATCTGATTGGACGGTGTCATGGCGATGGGCTCTGCGCCGCCGGCGCCGGCATCGTCAAGAGCGGAACGAGCCCGGCGTAGGAGAGCACGCCGTTGGCGAGGTCGAGGGGCGCGGACAAGGGCGCAGGCGCCGCGGCCGCGCGGGAGAGGGCGACGCGGGCCGGGCCGGGAAGGTTTGGCGCGGCGGCAAGCGGGCCGAAGGCGGCGGCGGGATCGGCGACGACGAGCACGGCCTGCCCGCTGAAACGACCGGCCTCGTCGCGCACGAAACGGCCGGTGGCGGTCGCGGCGGCGGGGCCCCAACGCAGTTCGCCCGCCTCCATGCGCAAGGCGCCGCCCGACGCCGCCCAGGCGCGCAGGCCCTCATCGAGCGCGCGCGCGTAGGCGTCGACCACGATCGCCGCGCGCACCTGCGCGATCTCGGGGCCGAGCGGCGCAAGCGCGGTGGCGATGCGCGGCGGCTTCCAGGCGTCGATTTCGAGCGCGACCTGCGCGGCGCCGGCGGTGCGCGGATCGGGGCGCAGATGCAGGAGCAGGCGGCCGACGGTGGCGGCGCCTTCGGCGTCGCGCCAGGAGAGGTCTGTCGCCTGCAGCGAGACGCGGGCAAGCGCGCTCTCGGTGAAGCGCACGCTGAAGCCCGCTTCGCGCGCGGAGAGTTCGGCGCGGCGGCCGCCGTGGGTAAGCGTGAAGGACGCATCCGGCGCGCCGAGCACGTGCAGCGGATCGACCGGATTGACGTGCAGCGACGCGCGCGGAACGTCGAGGCGCCACGCGCCGTCGCGCGCGCCGAGCGCGAGATCGGCGAAGCGGAACGACAGGCGGAAGGGGAACCCGTCCGCGGACACGCTGCGCCAGGCGGCGACGCCGCCCGCCGCGCGATGGGCCGCGGCGGCGGCTTCGAACCGCGCGAGCGCTTGATCCTTCAGCACCAGCCAGTATGCGAACCAGCCGAGCATCGCGGCGGCGAACGCCGCCCAGGGAAGCCACAGGCCCAATCGCTGTGGCGCGCGGGCGCCGCTCATGCGGGATCGGCCGCAAGAAGCGCGGCGGATTCGGCGTCGAGCCGCGTCTGCAGCGTCTGCATGAACGCGTCGCGCGAAAGGCCGGGCGGGATCGGCTCGAGGAAGCGGAACGTCGTCACGCCCGGCTTGATCTTGTAGCCGGATTTCGACCAGACGCGGCCGGTGTCCAGCGCGAGCGGCACGCAGGGCACGCCGAGATCGCGATAGAGCGCGAACACCCCGATCTTGTACTCGCTCGGCTCGCCCGGCGCATGGCGCGTGCCTTCCGGGAAGATCACGATCTGACGGCCTTCGTCGCGCGCTTTGCGGGCGGCGCGCAGCATGGTCTTGAGCGCGGAGGCCTGCGCCTCGCGATCGACCGGGATGTGGCCGGAACGCCCGGCGAAATAGCCGAACACCGGCATCGCGAGCAGCTCCTTTTTGAGCACGAACGCCGGCCGCGGCAGCAGCACGAAGGGCGCGACGGTGTCGAGCTGCGCCTGATGTTTGCCGGCGACGATCGCGGCGCCCTGGGGAATGTGCGCCTTGCCGTCGACACGGATCTTCACGCCGCAGATCCAGCGCAGGCCCCACATCGACACGGCCGACCAGGTGCGCGCGACATCGATCCCGTAGCGGGGGCTCAGCAGCATCAGCGGCATGCCGAGCAGCCCGATTACCGTCATCGATCCGTAGAACCAGAGCACGAAAAGTCCGGCGCGCAGCGCGGTCATGAGGACGGCGACTCCTGAGGGGACGGCTCGTCGAGCGAGAGCAGTTCTTCGCGCCCGCGGATGACGAGATATTTGAGGTATTCGGCGGCGAGCCGGCCGGCCGCGGTGATGTCGCGCTGCCAGGAGCCCGGCTGCGTCACGGCGGTGGAGACGGGGTAGGCGATCAGCACCGCGCCGGGCATGGCGAGCCGCAACTCCGCGAGGCTGCGCGGCATGTGATAGTCGGCGGTGACGACGATGAGCTCGTCGAAGCCGTTGCGCTTGGCCCATGCGGCCGTCTCGGCGGCGTTGCCGAGCGTGTCCTCCGCCGAGCGCCCGACATCGACGCAGCAGCGGAACAGGTCGGGATTGGCGCCGAGCGCGTCGCGCAGTTCGGCGTCGGTGACTTTCGGATTGACGCCGGAGATGAGCAGGCGGCGCCCGCGGCCCTGGGCGAGAAGGTCCATGCCCGTGGAGATCCGTTCGAGCGAGCCGCCGGTGAGCGAGACGATGCCGTCCGCTTCGGGCAAGGGCGTGGCGGGGCCAGCGCGGTGGACCGTCTGCGCGAAGCCGTAGAAGCCGAGCGCGAACGCCAGCACCAGGGCCGTCAGCACGGCCAGGAACGCGCCGCGCAGGAAGTTCACGGCTTCACCGCCGCGCGGGTGAAGGCCGCATCGGCGGCGGCGCGCGCGCCGAGGCCGCCGAGCAGCGCGGCGACGACGGGCGCAGCCGCGAGCGGCGCGTACTCGATCGGCGTCATGCGGGCGATCAACAGCGCCAGAGCCGGATCGGGGCCATGCAGACGCAGCGCAACGAGCCCGGCCACGACCGTGGCGGCTGCGGTGAGGCCGGCGATAAACCCGGCCGACGCCGCCTCGCCGCCGAACACGCCCATGACCTGACCGCGCGTGGCGCCGAGATCGACGAGGCCCTGCGCCATGGTCGCCGCGCCGGACGCGCCGCGCGCGGCGCCGGCGAAGGTGACGATGAAGGCCGCCGCGAGGAGGGCGGCGCCGGCGCCGCCGAACGCCGCAACGCGTACGTTGGCGGTCGCGCGCTGCGCGACGCTGGAGCTGGGCCCGCGGATGAGCTCGGCCTGCAGGCCGGCGCCGAGGAGATTGTCAGCCAGCGCGCCGGGCGTGGCGCTCGAGCCGTCCGTCTCGACTTCGACGAGGCGCAGCGCGGGCAACGGCTCTTCCGGCGGCGCCATCCCGAACTGCCGCAGAAGCGTTGCGGCGCGGGCCGGCGACATCGCTTCCGCGCTGACCACGCCTTGCGTCTGCTGCGCGATCTCGGCGGCGCGGGCCACGGCGGCGGCGTCGTCGGGCGCAAGAACGCGCACGATCACGGCGGAGCGGGAGTCCATCTCGGCGAGCTGTGCGCCGCGCAGCGCGAGAAGCGCGGCGAAGGCGGCGCCGGCCGCGAACACGCACGCCGTCACCGTGAGCCAGAACAGGGCGCGACCGCCCGCGGGGCGTGGCACGGGGATCATGATGCGGCCACATGGCCGGGCGGGCTCATGATGCCGTCCGCCATGCGCCAGAGGTCGCCCGGCAGGCTGGCGGCGAGGTCCTCGTCCTGGGTGAGGATGAGGACGGCCGTGCCCGACTTGCGGGACTGGAGCAGGAGCTTGAGCACGCGGCCGGCGGCGTCGGGCGCGAGGCCGGCGCACGGCTCGTCGGCAATCAGCAGGTCCGGCCGCTGCGCGACCGCGCGCGCGACGGCGAGGCGTCGGCGTTCGGAGCCGGACATAAAGGCCACGGGGCGGTCGTCGCGCATCTTCAACCCAAGATATTGCGCCACGTCGGCCGCGTCGCGCTCGTCCTCCTCGCTCAGCCTGCGGATGAGTCGCAACGGCGCGAGGACGTTCTGGATGGCTGAGAGGTGGTCGAACAGGGTTGGCGACTGCGCGATGAAGCCGATCCGGCGCTTCAGGTGAGCGCGGCGGTTGGCGTTGAGACGCAACGTGTTTTCGCCGAACAGGTCGCAGCCGCCGGCGTTGACCCGCTTGGCGAGACGCAGAACGTCGGCCAGAGCGGTCTTGCCGGCGCCGGCCGGGCCGTAGACCGCCGTGATCTCGCCGGCCGGAACCGAGAAGGAGACCTTCTCCAACAGGCCGTCGATCGTGGACGCCATGACGAGGCGTGCGGCGGGCGGCCGGGCCTGACCGGGGGCGGACGGGGCGTCGTCCTGGCGGGGGGCGTTGACCTCAGACTGGCGCATCGCTCGACAATTCCAGCCGAATCGGACGAAAGGAAGTTCGGGATATAAGGTCAAGAAAGAGCGCCGCGTCCATGATTCTCACGTGTCCGTCCTGTCAGACACGGTACTTCGCGGACGACTCGTCGATCGGGGCGAACGGCCGGACCGTACGCTGCGCCTCCTGCTCGCACACCTGGTTCTGCCAGGGGCCGCTGGTCCTGGACCAGAACGCCCCCGACGATCTCCTGCCCGCCGCAAGCGCTTCCGAGCGTCCGCCGCTGACGCGCGACCAGGTCGAGCGCATGCGGCTGGCGGCCTCCGGCATGGGCGGTTCGCCGGTGGCGCGTCTGCGCCAGCAGCAGGCCGAACGCGAACGCCGCGACCGCGTGCGCGTCGCCATCGGGGCCTGGACGGGCGCGGGCGTCGCGCTGGCGGCTTCGGCTGCGGGCGCGGTGGTGTTCCGCGAAGACATCGCGACGATGTGGCCGAATGCGGCGGGCGCGTTCGCGGCCGTCGGTCTGGACGTGAACGTCTACGGGCTGGAATTCTCCGATCTCGACATCGACCGCACCTTCGAAGGGCCGACGCCCGTGCTCGTGGTGCGCGGCGCGGTGCGCAATATCGGCGCGGACGAGAAGTCCGTTCCCGTGCTCCGGCTGGCCCTGCGCGATGCGAAGGGCGAAGAGGTCTACTCGTGGCTCGCCAAGGTCGAGGCGCCGGTCGTGCAGCCGGGCGGCGCGGCGCCCTTCACGGCGGTGCTCGACAATCCGCCGAGCCAGGCCGTCGATCTCGAAGTGACGTTCGCTTCGGCGAAGGAAGCCGTGGCGCATCCGCCAACGGCGGCGGCGGCCCCGAAGGCCCCGGTCGCGGCGCCGATGCCGCCCGCGCAGCCGCCGATCGTGGCGCCGGAAGAACATAGCGACGAGCCCTTGGCGCTTGGCCCGGATCAGGCGCGCCAGGCCTCGGTGCTGGGCGACGAGCTGCCGCTTCGCCCGGCGACGTCCGCCGACGACATGATCATCCGCGCCGGCCCGCTGCGGCCGATGGCGCCGGACCAGACGATCACGCCGGCGGCGATCCGCGGCTGATCGCTTTGCGTTCCTTCGCGCCTGCGGTCATGGTGCGCGGGTGACCTTGCCCACATCCCTCGACGTGCTGTTCGACGAGGCCGCGATCGCGGCGCGTGTCGACGCGATGGCCGAGACCCTGGCGCGCGACGTGGACGACGGCTGGACCGTCGTGGTTCTGCTGCAGGGCGCGATGCCGTTCGCGGTGGATCTTCTGCGCGCGCTGGCGCGACGCAACCGGCACCCGCTGCTCGACAGCCTGTGGCTCGAAAGCTACCGCGACGCGCGCGAGTCTTCGGGCAAGGTGGTCGTCCGCGCGGACCTTTCGCGCGAGATCGAGGGGCGTCCGGCCTTGATCCTCGACGACGTGTTCGACAGTGGCCGGACGATCGCCTACGCGCGCGCGCACCTCGCCGCGAAGGGCGCCACGCGCACGCTGGCCTGCGCCATGATCCGCAAGCCCGCGGCGCTCGGCGAACCGATCGAGCTGATCGGCTTCGATGCGCCGGATCGGTTCCTCGTCGGATACGGCATGGACGACGCGGGGCGGTATCGCGGCCTGCCATTCATCGGCGCGCTTTGACGGCCGCGACGCTCAGCCCGTGGGCGGCGTCCTTGCGCAGCACGACATCGGCGAGATCGCGGGTGGGCGCGATGTGCTGGCGCAGATTGGCGAGATTGATCTTCTCCCAGACCTCGAGCGCGAACGCGTCCGCCGCCTCGGGCGTGAGGCTCAGGAACCGCGCATAAAAAGACGCGGGATCGGTGCGCGCGGCCTCCAGAAAGCGGCGGAAACGCTCGAGGAACCAGCGCGCGAGATCGGCCTCGTCGGCGTCGAGATAGGCGAACAGGTCGAGCGCGGCGACGGCGCCGCCCGGCGGCAATCCGAGCCCTTCGAGCACCAGAATGTCCGGCTTGGGAAAGCGACGCGCCAGCGCGGGATCGATGTCGTAGAGCACGTGCGAATAGGCGGGCGCTTCCGCCTCGCCGCGGCGGGCGGCGACGATCATCGCGGCCATGGCGTCGGCGTCGTAGGTGTCGGGAAAGCCCTTGCGGCCGAGCGCGTCGCGCGCGGTGAGCACGGCGTTCGGGAAGAGAAAGCCGTCGGTGCTCACGACCTCCACACGCGCGCCGTCCTGCGCGGCCAGGCGCTCGGCGAGCGCGGCGGCGAGCGTGCTCTTGCCGGAGGCGACCGAGCCCGTCAGGCCGAGCACGAACGTCTCGCCGGGCGCGCGCCGAGCGGCGAGGGCGGCGGCGAAGTCGGCAACGTCGATCGGCTGTCCTTCCCGCAGATGCATGCGCGTCTCCATGGCAACGTCGGCCCCCAGGCGCCGTAAGGTGAAGGCGGCCTTGCCCCAGCGCAAGGCTGGCGGGGCCGCGGCATTGCCTGTAATGCGGACGTCGCCACACCGGAACGGGAGAGGAAAATGCCTGAGGCTTGGATCATCGACGCCTGCCGCACGCCGCGCGGAATCGGCAAGGTCGGGAAGGGCGCGCTCGCCGACATTCACCCGCAGCAGCTCGCGGCCTCCGTGCTGAAGGCGATCGCCGAGCGCAACAACATCAAGACGTCGGAAGTGGACGACGTGATCTGGGGCACGAGCTCCCAGCGCGGCAAGCAGGGCGGCGATCTCGGCCGCATGGCCTCGCTCGACGCCGGCTACGACGTGCGCTCCAGCGGCATGACGCTCGATCGCTTCTGCGGCTCGGGCATCACTACGGTGAACCTCGCGGCCGCCTCGATCATGTCGGGCATGGAGCACCTCGTCGTCGCCGGCGGCACGGAGATGATGTCCTACACGTCCTCGACGGCCGATCCGAAATCGCCGCCGTTCATGGACAGCGGCAACCTGCGCCTGCGCGCGCGGCATCCGCAGTCGCACCAGGGCGTGTGCGCGGACGCGATCGCGACGCTGGAAGGCATCTCCCGCGAAGCGACGGACGATCTGGCGCTCGTGAGCCAGCAGCGCGCCGACGCCGCGATCAAGGGCGGCCATTTCAACAAGAGCCTCGTTCCGGTCTACAAGGAAGACGGCACGCTGGCGCTCGACCGCGAGGAATTCCCGCGCCCGCAAACGACGCGCGAAGGCCTTGCCGCGCTGAAGCCGTCCTTCGAGGCGATGGCCGAGGTGCCGCTCGACGAGAAGGGCACGACGTTCGGCGGGCTCATCCGCCAGGTCTATCCGGACCTCAAGATCAAGCACGTGCACCACGCCGGCAATTCGTCGGGCGTCGTCGACGGCGCGGCGGCGGTGCTACTGGCCTCGCCCGAATACGCTAAGAAGAACGGCCTGAAGCCGCGCGCGCGCGTCGTCGCGATGGCGAACGTGGGCGACAGCCCGACGCTGATGCTCAATGCGCCGGTGCCGGCCGCGAAGAAGGTGCTCGCGAAAGCGGGCCTCACGATCGACGACATCGACCTGTTCGAGATCAACGAAGCGTTCGCCGTGGTGGCGGAGAAGTTCATCCGCGACCTGAAGCTCGATCGCGACAAGGTCAACGTGAACGGCGGCGCGATGGCGCTCGGTCACCCGATCGGCGCCACGGGCTCGATCCTGATCGGCACCATCATCGACGAACTCGAGCGCCGCGACCTCAAGCGCGGCCTCGTGACGATGTGCGCCGCCGGCGGCATGGCCCCGGCGATCATCGTCGAGCGCATGTGATCCAAAAGAAAACGCGCGCGGGCGCTCCCGGGCCCGCGCGCGTTACTCTTCGACGCTCCTGGCGCGATCACACGCCTTTCGGCTTGTGCGTGCTGTTGTCGTCGATGGAGCCATCGCCCCGGCGCTTCACGCCGGTGGAATTGTCTTCGACCTTGTTGAGGTGCTCGGTCTCGGTTTCGTTCTCGTCGTCGACGCCGTTGTCGTCGACCGAGCCGTCGCCGCGGCGCTTCACGCCGTCTACGCCGACATCTTCGCCCTCGCGGCGCGCTTCTTCCACGCGGTCGCGATCGCCGCCGCGGCCGTGCGCTTCCGAACCACGGTTGCGGCCATGGTCACGGTCGGCGCGCTCGGCTTTCTCCACGTGGCCGCTGCGGTCGCCGCGGTCGTCGTCGCGATCATGTGCGAGTGCGACGGGTGCGAAAATCAGGGCTGCGGCGCTCAGGCCCGCGGCCAAAATCAATTTTTTCATCACGTTGTCCCCTGGACGGGGCAGGCCGCCGATCCGTGCAGTCTACCCGGTTCGCCCAAACAACGATTCTCCCGCCGCGTGTATTCCGTTACATTATGCGGATCGCATGCGCCTTAGGTCGCACGTGCCGGCCAGCCTTGCGCGCCTTGGGCTCAGTCGAGCGAAAGGGGGCCGTGCTCGAGATGCGGGAGCACGTAGCGGCCGAACAGGTCCGCCTCGCGCGCATGCGGGTAGCCGGACAGGATGAAGGCCTCCAGGCCCATGGCGCGGTAGGCTTCGATCTTGGCGCGCACCTGATCGGGATCGCCGACGATGGCGGCGCCGCAGCCGGAGCGGGCACGGCCGATGCCCGTCCACAGATTGTCCTCCACGTAGCCGTCACCGGCGGCGGCTTCGCGCAGTTCGGCCTGGCGGCGCACGCCGACGGAGGTGGCGTCGAGCGACTTCGCGCGGATCGCCGCGCCCGTGTCGGCGTCGAGCCTGGAGAGCAGGCGATCGGCGGCGGCGCGGGCCTCGGCCTCGGTCTCGCGGACGACGACGTGCACGCGGTAGCCGAACTTAAGTTTCCGGCCGCGCTTGGCGGCGCGGGCCGTCATGTCGTCCATCACCTGCTTGATGGCCGGCATGGTGTCCGGCCACATCAGATAGACGTCGCAGGCTTCGGCGGCGGCTTCGCGCGCATCGTCCGAAAGACCGCCGAAATAGAGCGGCGGACACTTGCCCGAGACGGTCTTGATGCGCGGCGGATCGACCTTGAACTTGTAGAACTCGCCCTGCCAATCGAGCGGCTGGCCATTGAGCAGGGTCTTGAGGATTTTCATCAGCTCGACCGTGCGGGCATAGCGCGGCGCGGAAGCGAGCGTCTCGCCGGGCATCTCGCTCGAGATGATGTTCACGGTCAGGCGGCCGCCAAGCATCTGGTCGATCGTCGCGAGCTGGCGCACGATCTGCGCCGGCCACATCTCGCCCACGCGGATCGCGAGCAGCAGGCGCAGCCGGCGGATCAGCGGCGCGATGCCGGCGGCGAACGCCACGTTGTCGATCCCGAGCTGGTAGCCGGACGGCAACAGCAGGTTGTCGTAGCCCAGCTCTTCGGCCGTGAGCGCGATCGTTTTGCAGTGCTCGAAGCTCGACAGAAGCTGCGGCTCGGGTTGGCCGAGGAACTCGTAGTCGTCGTCGCAGAGCGCGGAAAACCAGCTGATTTCGGGTTTGGCGGACATGGCGGAGGCTCCGGCGATCAGGGCATGGGGGCGCCGCGCGCGGCGACGAGGATGGCGTACCAGTCGGCACGCGTGAGCTTCACGTTCAGCGCGGCGGTCGCTTCCGCGAGGCGCGCCGGCGTCTGGCTGCCGACGAGCGCGACGGGGCGGCTCGGGTGGGCGAGCACGAAGGCGAGCGCGACGGCGGTGCGCGTTGCGCCTTGTGCGGCGGCGATCGCGTCGAGCGCGGCGATGACGCGCGCGCTGCGCTCGTCCTTGGGCGCATCGGCGAGGCGGCCCTGCGCGAGCGGCGACCAGGCGAGCACGGCGAGGCGGCGCGCCATCGCGTGATCGAGCACGCCGTCCTCCAGGGCGTCGATGGCGAGCGCGGAGAATTCCGGCTGCACGCTGGCGAGCGGGAAGGGCAGATGCGCTTCGAGCGCGGCCGTCTGGGCGGCGGTGTGGTTCGAAACGCCGGCTTCGCGGATCTTGCCGTCCCGGCGCAGGCGATCGAGCGCGGCGGCGACCTCGGCCGGATGGGCCAGAAGGTCCGGACGGTGGATTTGGTAGAGGTCGATCACGTCCGTCCGAAGCCGGCGCAGGGAGGCTTCGCAGGCGGCGACGAGATAGGCGGCGCTGGAATCGTAGGGCACGCCCATGACGATGCCGCCCTTGGAGGCGAGCGTGATGCGCCCGCGCAGGCCGGGCGCGGCGGCGAGGGCTTCGCCGAACAGCGCTTCGGCCGCGCCGAACGGCTCGCCATTGTCAGGTCCGTAGATGTCGGCGGTGTCGAACAGGGTAAGGCCCGCCTCGAGGGCGGTTTCGGCGAGGCGAAGCGCGGCCTTGGCGTCGCCGCCGCGGAGCCGCCACATGCCCCAGCCGAGGCGGGAGAGGGCGAGGGACCCGGCCGTTACCGGGGCGGGGTCGAGGGTGAGGTGTGTCATGTACGCCTTGTGCGACGGCCGGGCCATGGACGCAACGCCCCGTTCGTCGGACGTGTTTCCTGCCGCCGCGAGACCGCACCTGCGTCATTCCGGGGCGCGCGGACCGCGCGAACCCGGAGCCCAGGCGATCGGGCCCGCACGCGGAAATGGCCGAAGCCCTGCCACCCGTTTTCCCCCGAGTCCGCACGGTCCTGGGTTCCGGGTTCGGCCTTCGGCCGCCCCGGAATGACGGGCGGGGGGAGGGAATGGCGGCCTTCGCCTAGGCCTCCGGCAGGTCCCGCAGGCGGGCGGCGGCGGCCTCGGGCGTGAGGTCCCGCTGCGGCTCGCCGAGCATTTCGAAGCCGACCATGTGCTTGCGCACCGACGCCGAGCGCAGCAGCGGCGGGTAGACGTGGGCGTGCAGCACGAAGCCCTCCGCCGCGCCGGCCGGCGCCTGGTGGAAGCCGAACGAGTAGGGGAATGGCGCTGCGAAGAGCGCGTCGTAGCGCGCGACGAGCCGGCGCAGCACGTCCGCGAGATCGGCGCGCTCGGCGGCGTCGAGCGCGTCGAGGCGCGCCACGGCGCGGTGCGGCAGGATCAGCGTCTCGAACGGCCACGTCGCCCAGAAGGGCACGAGCGCGGTGAAGTGGGCGCCTTCGACGACGAGGCGAGCGCCTTCCGCGCGTTCGCGGGCGAGCACGTCCAGCAGCAACGGGCGGCCGGTGCAATCGGCATGGGCGCGCTGGGCGGCGCATTCCTTCGCCAGTTCGTCGGGGACCCAGTCCGTCGCCCAGATCTGGCCGTGGGGGTGCGGATTGCTCGCGCCCATCATGGCGCCGCGGTTCTCGAAGATCGTCACCGCCGCGATCCCGGGGCGTGCGAACAGCGCGCGCGTTTCCGTGGCCCAGCAGGCGACGACGGCTTCGATGTCGGCGTGCGGCATGCGCGCAAGGTGGCGGCCGTGGTCGGGCCCGTAGCAGATGACGCGGCACACGCCATTGGCGGGCGCGGTCTCGAAGAGATCGTCCGACCCCGGCGCATCGCCCGGGGAGAGTGCGGGGAAGTCGTTGTCGAAGACGTAGACGCCGTCATAGGCCGGGTTGGCGATGCCGCTCGCGCGGGTGACGCCGGCGCACAGCGTGCAGGCGGGGTCGTGCGCCAGCGCCGGCGCGGCGGCGGGCGGCGTGGATTCGCCGAGCCAGGGGCGCGCCATGCGGTGCGGCGAGACCAGCACCCACGCGCCGGTGAGGAGATTGCGGCGGCGATGCGAGCCGAGCGTCATGCCAGGATCTCCGCGCCGTCCGAGGGCGTGCAGACCACCGCCGGAAGGCCGGTGCGCGCGGTCACCTTGGCGATCACGTCGTCGACGGCGTCGGCGGCGACGAGGGCGATGACGCCGCCGCCGAAGCCGCCCCCCATCTGGCGCGCGCCGTAGACGCCCGGCGTTGATTGGGCGAGGTCGGCCAGCGCATCGGTTTCCGCACAGGTGACCTCGAAATCATCGCGCAGGCTCGCATGAGAGGCGGTCATCAGCGCGCCGAGCGTTCGAAGGTCGCCGCCTTCGAGCGCGGCGACGGCCTCGCGCACGCGCGCCGTCTCGCTCCACACGTGGCGGGCGCGGCGCTGGAGGACGGGGTCTTTCGCGAGATCGGGCAACGCGGCCGCATCCGCCTCGCAGAGCAGCATCACGCCGGTGGCCCGGGCTGCGCGCGCACACTCCGAACGGCGCTTTGCGTAGCCGCCCTCAGCGAGTTTGTGGCGCACGCCGGACTCGAAGACGACGATCGCCGCCGTCGAAGGCGCCGGCACGGTTCGCCACTCGAAGGATGCGCAATCGAGCAGCACCGCGCATCCGCGGGCGCCGTGCGTCGAAGCGAACTGGTCCATCAGCCCGCAGGGCGTTCCAACGATCTCGCGTTCGCCGCGCTGCGCGAGCGTCGCCACCTCGAAGGGAGTTAGCTTCACGCCGGCGACGTCAGCGACAGCGAGCGCCCCCGCCACCAACAGCGCCGCGGACGAACTCATGCCCATGCCCATCGGGACTTCGCCTTGCGCCATGATCGCCAAGCTGGGCACGGGCCTTGTCATGCCGAGGATGGCCGCCGGCGCAGCCAGGTACCGGGCCCAAAGCGGCCCCTGGTGGAGGTCGATGACCGGCAGGCGCAGATCCGCATCGAGATCGGGGGCGGCGAGATGGAATGCGAAAGCGCCGATCGCTTCATCGGCCGGCTCGGTCTCGACCCGGGCGACCGCCACGTAGCAGGCCCGGTCGATCGCGGCGGGGAGCACGAGGCCGCCATTATAGTCGGTGTGTTCGCCGATCAGGTTGACGCGGCCCGGCGCGCGCGCGATGCGGGGCGTGAGGCCGAAGCGGGCGCGGAACGCGGCGGCAAGGCGCGCGGGATCGACGCGCGGCGGAGTGGTCGGGGCGTGAGCCATCGGCCGAGCATAAGGAGGCCGCTCCCCTGGCGCCAGATCGGGGGGACGCCAGATCGGGGAGCGCGGGAGGACGTGATGCGGCTGGGCGTGTGCTACTACCCGGAACATTGGCCCGAGGCGTGGTGTGCCGAGGATGCGGCCGCGATGGCGGCGCTGGGCGTCTCCACGGTGCGCATCGGCGAGTTCGCGTGGTCGCGGATCGAGCCAGAGCCCGGACGATTCGAGTGGGGCTGGCTCGATCGTGCGATCGACACACTGGCGCGCGCGGGCCTCGAGATCACGCTCGGCACGCCGACGGCGACGCCGCCGAAGTGGCTGATCGATCGCCATCCCGACATTCTTGCCGTCGATCGCCGCGGCCGGCCGCGGCGGTTCGGCTCGCGCCGGCACTACTGCTTCTCGAGCCTCACCTATCGGCGCGAGACGGCGCGCATCGTCGAAGCCGTGGCGCAACGCTATGGCGCGCATCCGGCCGTGACGGCCTGGCAGACGGACAACGAGTACGGCTGTCATGACACGGTCGAGTCGTTCTCGGAAGATGCGCGTGTCGCGTTCCGCGCGTGGCTGGCGCGCCGCTATGGCGACGTGGCGACGCTCAATGCCGCCTGGGGCAACGTGTTCTGGAGCATGGAGTACCGATCGTTCGACGAGATTGATCCGCCGAACGAGACCGTGACGGAAGCCAATCCGGCGCACCGCATGGACTGGCGCCGCTTCGGCTCTGACGAGGTCGTCGCGTACAACAGGCTGCAGGTGGAGATCCTGCGCGCGCACGCGCCGGGGCGCACGATCCTGCACAACTTCATGGGCTCGTTCACGCAGTTCGACCATCACGCCGTCGGCGCCGATCTCGACGTGGCGACGTGGGATTCCTATCCGCTGGGATTCCTCGAGCAGGGGCATTGGCCGGCCGAGACGAAAGCGCGCTATCTGCGCCAGGGGCATCCCGATTTCACCGCGTTTCACCACGATCTCTATCGCGGCGTGGGGCGCGGACGCTGGTGGGTGATGGAGCAGCAGCCGGGGCCGGTGAACTGGGCGCCGTACAATCCCGCGCCGCTGCCGGGCATGGTGCGCGCGTGGACGTGGGAGGCGTTCGCGCACGGCGCTGAGGTGGTGAGTTATTTCCGCTGGCGCCAGGCGCCGTTCGCGCAGGAGCAGATGCATGCCGGCCTGCACCGCCCCGATCGCGTCGAGGCGCCGGCGGCGGGCGAAGCGCGGCAGGTCGCGCGCGAAATCAAGACGGTTCCGGACGATCCCACGCCGCGCGCGCCGGTGGCGCTGATCTTCGATTATCAGGCGCAATGGCTGTTCGAGATCCAGCCGCAGGGAGCGAGCTATCGGCATTTCGAGCTCGCGCTCGACTGGTACGGCGCGCTGCGGCGGCTCGGCCTCGACGTCGACGTGGTGGCGCCGGAGGCGGATCTTTCCGGCTATGCCGCGATCGTCGCGCCGGCCCTGCCGTTCGTAACCGATGCGCTGGCGGCGCGCCTGGCGCAATCGAACGCGGTGCTGCTGTTCGGCCCGCGCGCGGGCTCGAAGACGGCGCGCGTGACGATCCCGGACGCGCTGGCGCCCGGCGCGCTGCAGGCGCTGCTGCCGATCAAGGTCACGCGCGTGGAGAGCCTGCGCCCCGGTGTCGTCGAGGCGGCCGGGGCCTATGGGATCACGCGCTGGCTGGAGCATGTCGAGGCGGGGGCGGGCGTTCAGGTCCACGCCAAGACGCCGTCCGGCGCGCCGGTCTGGCTGCAGGCGGGGCGGGCGCACTATCTGGCCGGCTGGCCCTGCGCGCGCCTGCTCGACGACGCGCTGCGCGCGGTCGCGGGGGCGGCGGGGCTCTCGGCGCTCGATCTGCCGCAGGACCTGCGGCTGCGCCGGCGCGGGCGGGTGCGGTTCGCCGTCAATTACGGCCCGCAGCCGATCGATCTTGCAGCCCACGTGCCCGGCGCGGCCGGGTTTGCGTATCGGCTCGGCGGCCCCCATCTGGAGCCCGCGGGGGTCGCGGCTTGGGTCGAGGCGTGAGGCTCCGCTAGTCTGGCGCCGCCTTCAGCTTCCAGGATTCGTCCATGTCGCGTTTCGCTTCCGTGATCGACGCCATCGGCAACACGCCGCTCATCCGCCTCAAGCGGGCGTCGGAGGAGACCGGCTGCGAGATCTATGGCAAGGCCGAGTTCCTCAATCCCGGCCAATCGGTGAAGGACCGCGCGGCGCTCTCGATCGTGCGCGACGCCGAGCGCCGCGGCCTCTTGCGGCCGGGCGGCGTGATCGTGGAAGGCACGGCGGGCAACACGGGCATCGGGCTCGCGCTCGTCGGCAACGCGCTCGGCTATCGCACGGTGATCGTGATCCCGCGCACGCAATCGCAGGAAAAGAAGGACGCGATCCGCCTGCTCGGCGCCGAACTCGTCGAGGTCGACGCCGTGCCCTATGCGAACCCGGCGCACTACGTCCACACCTCGCGCCGGCTCGCGGAAGAGTATGCGGCGAAGGAGCCGAACGGCGCGATCTGGGCCAACCAGTTCGACAACCAGGCCAACCGTATGGGCCACTACGAAACGACCGGCCCGGAGATCTGGGCGCAGACCGGCGGCAAGGTGGACGGCTTCATCTGCGCCGTCGGCACGGGCGGGACGCTCGCGGGCGTGGGCCTTGCGCTGAAGGAGCGGCGCAAAGACGTGGTGATCGGCATCGCCGATCCAGCCGGCGCGTCGCTCTACGAATACTATGCGCATGGCGAGCTGAAGGCCGAGGGCTCCTCGATCACCGAGGGCATCGGCCAGAGCCGCATCACCGGCAATCTGGAAGGCGCGCCCGTCGACGAGGCCTATCGCATCGAGGACGCGGAATTCCTGCCGATCCTGTTCGATCTCGTGACGCAGGAAGGGCTGTGCCTCGGCGGTTCGGCCGGCGTGAACGTGCTCGGCGCGATGCGCCTCGCCAAGACGCTGGGGCCCGGCAAAACGATCGTCACGATCCTCTGCGACTACGGCAATCGCTACGCGAGCAAGCTCTACAATCCGGAGTTCCTGCGCAGCAAAGGGCTGCCGGCGCCGGGGTGGATGTGATCGATCTGGGCGACGGTGACGGAGTTTTGAGTTCCTGAAGCGCTGGTTCGGCGGAAAATGGCGAGCGGCTTTTCCTGAGAGCCGTCATGGGCAATGCGCTGAACGATCCATGGCCAACTTCATCGTTCTGGACCCTCGGCGTGCGACGCAGGCTTCGCTTCAGCCTGAAGACGAAGTCGTTCTCATCGACGCGCAATACGACCGGACACTGTCCCTCCGGAATCCGCTTGTGGCGGTCTTGTGGGCGACCCTCGCCGTGAGCCTGGGATGCGGCGTCGCGTGGCCGCATTTCGGCTTCTCCACGCTCGTCGTGTTGGTCCCGTGCTTCATCGTCTGGCTGTATGCGGGGGTGACGCTGGAGGTCCGGTTGCGCGGATCGACCGTGTTCTTCCGTGACGTCCCTGATGGCCGTCTGGTCTGGTCGACGCGATGGGCCCTGGTCACCGCGGCCCCGTTTCTTGTCGCGCTCGTGGCGCTTCTTGTTTGGAGTGTGGATGGTCGCGCCTTGCAATGGGGCGGCATCGCAGTCTGGTTGGCCGGCTTTTTGGGCAGTGGGGCAGCGATCGGGCTGTGGCGAGCCGTGCGCTCACAGGGGCGCGTGTGGTGAAGCTCGTGCCGTAGCGACAGCGCTTTCGGAACGCCCTACGTCCACACTCGGACCGGTCTCAAATCGAATGACCCGCAAAGACCGGCGCCTCGCCGTCGTCGCCCGGGGTGAAGGTCGTCTCGGCGCCGCGTGCCTGATCGCGCAGCCACTCCACGAAGGTGGCCTGGGCGGGGGAGAGTTCGCGGCCCGTGGGCCAGACCAGGAAATAGGAGAACCCCACCGGCGCGTCCGGCCCCGAGAAGGGGGCCACGAGGCGGCCGGCGGAAAGGTCGGCGCTGGCGATGGTGCGCTTGGCCAGCGCGACGCCGCGGCCGGCGACGGCGGCCTCAATGACGAGGCTCGACTGGTTGAAGCGCGGGCCGCGATGGGCGTCGACGTCGGTGACCCCGTTCGCCTTG
This sequence comes from Alphaproteobacteria bacterium, assembly GCA_018969015.1. Classification (GTDB taxonomy): domain Bacteria; phylum Pseudomonadota; class Alphaproteobacteria; order Caulobacterales; family Aquidulcibacteraceae; genus REEB506. The sequence goes on along the minus strand of JAGWZE010000017.1, from coordinate 22,733 downwards.
AGCCACATGGACCAGTCGGGGCAGGTGGGATCACGCTCCCCGCCCAGGTCGTGCAGCAGCGTGTGGTGGCGCAGGTCGGCCGGCTGGCCGATCGGCGCGACCTCCATCAGCACGGGTGAACAGACAGGAAGAACGGCTTCACTGAGCAGTTTTTCTTCATGAAGCCCGGCATAGCCGCCTGGCCCGAAGCGGATGGCGAGATCGACGTCGGCATTGGCGAAATCGACCGGCGCCATGTCGGCCGACACCCAGACGTCGATGTCCGGGTGCGCCTCGTTGAACTCAAAGAGGCGCGGCATCAGCCATTTCGCCGCGAACGAGGGCGCGACGGACACCGTGACGCGGCCCTTGCGCGCGGGCTGGCGCATCACGCGGGCGGCCTCGGCCATGAGCTCGAACGCTTGGCGCAGCAGGGGCAAAGCCGTGCGGCCGGGGTCGGTGAGGCTGACGCGACGGCCCTCGCGGACGAACAAGGGCGCGCCGACATGCTCCTCGAGCAGGCGGATCTGTTGGCTGACGGCGCCGGGCGTCACGAACAGTTCGTCGGCCGCCTTGCTGAAGCTGCCGAGGCGGGCCGCGGCTTCGAACACGCGCAGGGACGAGAGCGGGGGGAGCCGGTCAGTGGACATCGCGGCTATTTAGGGTCGCTTCAGCGTCGTCGGCAAGGTCGTTGAGATTAGCTGCATTTCCGGGCGCCGGGCGCGGCGGCTCATGGGAGGGCTCCGGGGGGACGGCTGTCCGCCTTTTGCCTGGGGCCAGCCCGCACTGAGTTTAGCAAAACTGCACGGACCGGGCAGAAAGCATCGTTTGTGCGCGCGCGCGAGGGCGGGTTTGGTGGCCCTCTTTTGGGCCCTGGGGAGACCTGGGCGCCTGCGGTCGCCCCGGTGCTTGGGGCGTTCCGCGCCGGAGGCGGTTCGCGCATGAAGGTTTTCCCGCAGTCCTGGCCGCTCGAAGGGCGCACGGTGATGATCGTCGGCGACGGCGTTCTGGCCGCACGGAAGGCGGCGCTGTTCGAGGGCGCGCCCGCCACGCTTCGCCGCGTCACGGCGGGGCGTCCCTCCGCCGAGGACCTCGCCGCCGCCGCTTTCGTGATCGTGGCGGTCGAGGACGCCGCCGAGGCCGAAGCCTGCGCCGCGCTGGCGAAAGCCGCGGGGCGCCCGGTCAATGTCGTGGACCGGCCCGATCTTTCGGATTTCCACGTTCCGGCGATCGTCGATCGCGGCGAGATCGTCATCTCCATCGCGAGCGGCGGCGTCGCGCCGACCCTGGCGCGGGACGTGCGGGCCGCGATCGAGGCCGCCGTTCCCGCGAGCATCGCCGCACTCGGCGAACTCGCGCGCCGCATTCGCGACACGGTGCGGGCGCGCTGGCCCGAGGTCGGGCCGCGGCGCGCGGCGTGGGAGCGGATCCTGCGCGGTCGCGCCGGGGCGCGCGCGCAAGCGGGCGATCTGGATGGCGCTGTGGAGACCGCGCTCGTCGATCTCGCGGCGCCGGCGCCTGCGGGCCTGGTGCACATCGTGGGCGCCGGGCCGGGCGATCCCGAGCTCTTGACGCTGAAGGCGCTGCGCGTGCTGCAGGACGCCGATCTCATCGTGTACGACCGCCTCGTCGATCCGCGCATTCTCGGCATGGCGCGGCGCGACGCCGACCGTCTCTATGTCGGCAAGGCGCGCGCCAATCACGCCGTGCCGCAGGAAGAGATCGGCGCGCTGCTGATCGAGGCGGCGCGCGCGGGCAAGCGCGTGGTGCGCCTGAAAGGCGGCGATCCGTTCGTGTTCGGGCGCGGCGGCGAGGAGCTCGATGCGCTGCGGGCCGCCGGTGTCGACGCGTTCGTCGTGCCGGGCATCACGGCGGCGCTCGGGTGCGCGGCGGCCGTCGGCGCGCCGCTCACGCATCGCGATCATGCGCAGGCCGTCACGTTCGTCACCGGCCATGCGCGCGAGGATGCGCGCGGCGCGGACGGCGATGCGGAGCCCGATCTCGATTGGCGCGCGCTCGCGAGCCCCAACCATACCGTCGTGATCTATATGGGCGCGGCGCGTGCGGACGCGCTCGCCGCGCGCCTGATCGCGGCCGGTCGCGCGCCGGGCACGCCGGCGCTGATCGTCGAGAATGGGACGCGTCCGGATCAAACCGTGACGGGCACGACGCTCGCCGAGCTCGGCGCCGCCGTGTCGCGTGCGCGCCCGACCGGCCCGGCTTTGCTGATCGTCGGCGAGGTCGTCGGAGCCACAGTGCAGGCGCTCATCGCCCAAGCCTGGAGACAAGCCGCGTGAAGACGCTCACCGCAAATCGCCTCGATGACGGGGCCGTCGTGTACTGGGACGGCGCCGGCTGGACGACGGACATCTCCGCCGCCGCGCTGCTGGGCGCGGAGGCCGACGGGCTGCTGCAGCAGGCGCTCGCCGCTGAAACGGTCGTCGTCGGCCCCTATCTTCTGGACATGTCCGGCCCGGGAACGCCCGACAAGCGCGTGAAATCACGCGAAACGATCCGCGCCAACGGACCAACGGTGCAGACGGAGTTCCGCGCCGGGTTCAAGACGCCGGTTCGGGCCTGAGGGAGCGCGGATGTATCGTTACGACGAATTCGACGCCGCCATCGTGCGCGAGCGCGTGGCCGAGTTCCGCGATCAGGTGGAGCGGCGCCTGCGCGGCGAGCTGACGGAAGACCAGTTCAAGCCGTTGCGGCTGATGAACGGGCTGTATCTGCAGCTGCACGCCTACATGCTGCGCGTGGCCATTCCGTACGGCGTGCTCTCCTCGCGCCAGCTCGAGCGGCTGGCCCGGATCGCGCGCGTCTATGATCGCGGCTACGGGCACTTCACCACGCGCCAGAACATCCAGTTCAACTGGCCGAAGCTGGGCGACGTGCCGCGCATTCTGGAAGAGCTCGCCGAAGTCGAGATGCACGCCATCCAGACGTCGGGGAACTGCATCCGCAACGTCACGGCCGATCATTTCGCCGCCGCCGTCGCCGACGAAGTCGACGATCCGCGCGTGTGGTCGGAGATCATCCGCCAGTGGTCCACGTTCCATCCGGAGTTCAGCTTCCTGCCGCGCAAGTTCAAGATTGCGGTCGCGGGCGCGCCGGAGGATCGCGCGGCGGTGCAGGTTCATGATGTCGGCCTGCACATCAGGCGCGGCGCGGACGGATCGGCGCGGTTCGTTGTCTATGTCGGCGGCGGGCAGGGGCGCACGCCGTTCGTCGCGCCGGCGATCCATGATGATCTGCCGGCGGAGCATCTGCTCAGCTATCTCGAGGCGATCCTGCGCGTCTACAACCGCTACGGACGCCGCGACAACATGTACAAGGCGCGCATCAAGATTCTCGTCTCGGCGCTCGGCATCGCGCAGTTCCGCAAGGAAGTGGACGAGGAGTGGGCGCACCTGAAGGACGGCGCGCTGACGGTGCCCGCGGAAGAGGTCGCGCGCATCCGAGCCTATTTCGCGCCGCCGCCGTTCAAGACGCTGCCGGCGCGCAGCGCGGCGTTCGAGCAGGCCAAGGCCGACCACAAGCGGTTCGCGCGCTGGACGCGTACCAACGTGCATCCGCACAAGGCGCCGGGCTATGCGATCGTCACCGTGTCGCTGAAGCCGATCGGCCAGCCGCCGGGGGACGCCACGGCCGACCAGATGGATGCGGCGGCCGCGCTTGCGCGCGCCTACTCGTTCGACGAGATCCGCGTCACGCACGAGCAGAACCTGGTGCTGCCGCACGTCGAGCAGGATCAGTTGTTCGAGGTCTGGAAGGCGCTCGACGCCGCCGGCCTCGCGACGCCGAATGTCGGGCTGATATCGGACATCATCGCCTGTCCGGGCCTCGACTATTGCGACCTCGCGAACGCGCGTTCGATCTCGGTGGCGCAAGCGATCGCCGAGACGTTCGCCGATCTCGACGCGCAGGAGAAGATCGGCGAGCTGAAGATCAAGATCTCGGGCTGCATCAACGCGTGCGGCCATCACCATGTCGGCCACATCGGGATTCTCGGCGTCGACAAGAAGGGTGAGGAATTCTACCAGATCCTGCTCGGCGGCCGCGCCGACGAGCGCGCGCGCCTGGGCGAGATCACCGGCCGCGGCCTGCCCGGCGAGGCGATCCCGGACGCCATCGCCCGCGTGGTCGAACGCTATCTGTCGCTTCGGCTCGACGAGCGCGAACGCTTCATCGACGCCTTCGAGCGCGTCGGCGCCCAGCCCTTCGAGGAGGCTCTCTATGCGTCCGTCTAGCCCCGTCGCGCCGGCGCCTGCCTTGCCCGTGTTGCTGCTGCGCGCCGATGGCGCGCCGGCAGACGCCGCCTGGATCGACGTCGCCGACGATGCGCCGGTTCCGGAGGATCAGGCGGCCGTGGTGTCCTACGCCCGCTTTCTGGCTGAAGGCGCCACGCTGCGCGCCGCGCGGCTCGGCGTTCGCATCGCGCCGGCGGACAAGGTGGAGGCGCTCGCGCCGCACCTGGCCAGGCTCGCGCTGATCGTCGTGACGTTCCCGAAATTCCGTGACGGCCGCGGCTACACGACGGCGCGGCTCCTGCGCGAGCGCTTCGGCTACCAGGGCGACGTGCGGGCCGAAGGCGACGTGCTGCGCGACCAGCTCGCGTTCATGATCCGCTGCGGCTTCTCCTCGTTCGCGGTGAAAGACCGTGCGCCGCAGGAGGCCGTCGCTGCGGCGCTGCGGCGCTTCTCGGTGGTCTATCAACCGGCCGCCGACGCCGCGCCGCCGATCTGGCGGCGGCGGGCGTCGGTTGTGCGGGCCGCGGCGGAGTAGCGCGGCGCCGCACGGCGTGGCCTAGCGCGGCGGAGGCGGCGGCGCCGGAGGCTCGGGCGGCTCCGGCGGTTCGGGCGGCATGGGCGGCGCCTTGATTTTGCCGTCACCGTTCACGTCGGCGGCGTCGAAGAAGCGCAGCTGCATGGCGCGGAACTCGTCCTTCGAAACCTTGCCGTCGCCATTGGCGTCGGCCTCCTCCATCGAGGCGAAGACGAGCAGACCCATCGGCGGATGCGGCGGGCGGGGCGGTCCGCCCGGGCCGCCGTGACCACCCGGGCCATCGGGCCCGCCCGGTCCGCGAAACTCGCGCCGCTCGATCCGGATTTCCCGGCCGTCCTTGGTTTCGAACCGGCGCTCGAACACGCGGTCCCCGCCGCGCGACGGTTTGTCGGTTGGCGTCAGGGCGCCGTCGCCATTCTCGTCGAGCCTGGCGAACAGGGCGTCGGCGGCGGCGCCGGCCTCCGCGCGGGTGACGACGCCGTCCTTGTTGGTGTCGACCGCCGGCGGGCGCGGCGGCGGCTCGGGCCGGCCGGGGGCGGCCGGTTGCGCCGAGGCGACCCCGCTCGCTCCCAGGAGCGCGACGAGGGCCACACCGACATGCTTCATTCTGGTCATGAGATCCTCCATGCGGCGGGTGTCCTCGCGCCCGCCGCAGCCTTAACCAAACGCGGCGCCGTTGCGCGGATACGCCGGGTTTGCAACCGTTCGTGACGGACCTGAAACATCCCGGAAAAGCTTTTCCGGCAGAGAGCGGGGATGGTTGCCATGACGTCGCCTTCGCCTGACCGCCCCCGCGTCCTGATCGTCGACGACGATCCCGCCATCCGGCAAGGGCTGCAGCAGGTGTTCGTCCGCTCGGGCTTCGAGGCCGAAACCGCGTCCGACGCCGCCGACATGGACCGCAAGCTCGAGCAGAGCGGCGCCGACTTGATCGTGCTCGACCTGATGATGCCGGGCGAGGACGGCCTTTCTGCCTGCCGCCGGCTCGCCGCGCAGGGCCGGCCGCCGATCATCGTGCTCTCCGCGCTCGGCGACGACGCGGACCGCATCGTGGGGCTCGAGGTCGGCGCCGACGACTATCTCTCCAAGCCGTGCAACCCGCGCGAGCTCGTGGCGCGCGCGCGGGCGGTGCTGCGGCGCGTGAAGGACGACGACTCCGTCCGCGGGCGCGGCGACGTGTACCGGTTCGCGGGCTTCAAGCTTGATTGCGCGCGCCGCGAACTGCTCGATCCGGACGGCGTGCTCGTCGCGTTGTCGGGCGGCGAGTTCCGCCTTCTGCGCGCCTTCGTCGAGCGGCCCGAGCGCGTGCTGACGCGCGACCAGCTGCTCGATTTCGCGTTCTCCTCCGATACCGACGCGTTCGATCGCGCGGTCGACGTGCAGGTGAGCCGGCTGCGCCGCAAGCTCGATCGGCCGGGCGCGGGCGAGCTCATCCGCACGGTGCGGGGCGAGGGCTACGTGTTCGCCGTGCGCCCGAAACGCGGATGAAGCCGCCGCGGCCTTTTGCGCAGGGCCTGCCGATCGCGGCGCACGTGGCGCTGCTGATCGCGGCGGCGCTGCTCGTCACTTATGTGGTGAATGTCGGCGTGATCATGGGGCTGCCGCCGCGCCCGCCGGGCGTCGCGCCGCATCGCGTCGTGTTCGACACGTTCGAGCGCGGGTTCGCGGCGGCGAAAGCGGGCAAGCCGCTGCCGCGTTCGGATCTCGGCGATTTCCGCATCGAGGACAGCCCGCCGCGCGCGGCGGGGCCGCGGCCGCCGTTCACGCGCGATTTCGAAGCGCTGCTCGCCGCACGCCTGGGCGCGCCGCGCGATGGCGTCGCGATCTCCTTCGAGCGGCCGCCAGCGGACGTCGTGATCTATCGCGAGGTGCGGCAGCTGAGCGTGCGCACCCATGGCGGCCCGCCGGGACTGGCGCCGGGGGCGCCGCACGGATCGCCGCCGCCGCCGCCGCCCGACACGCTGCGCAGCCTCGCGCCGCAGTCCCCCGAGGTGCGCGCCGTGCTCGAGGCGCTCGGCACGACGGGCGCGTCCGCGCCGCCCGCGGCGCCGGCCCCGCCTGAACCGCCGCCGCCGCCGCGCTTCGAGGCGCCGGCGAAAGGCGTGGTGTTCTTTGCGCGCTTCGTCGTCAGCGCGCAGTTGCCGGACGGGCGCTGGCTCGTGTTGCGGCAACGGCGCACCGCGGACGATCTGGCCTGGCTCGTGACGGCGGTCGTCGCGGTGGGCGGCGCGTTCGCCATCGCGCTCGCGCTCGGGCTCGTGTTCGCCGCGCGCCTCGCCGCGCCGATCCGGCGCTTTGCGGATGCGGCGCAGCGCGTGGGCGTCGATCCGCGCGGCGAGCCGGTGCCGGAGAAGGGGCCGAAGGAACTGCGCGTCGCGGCGCGCGCGGTGAACGCGATGCAGGATCGCCTGCGCAGCCTCGTCGCGGACCGCACGGAAATGCTCGCCGCCGTCGCGCACGATCTGCGCACGCCGTTGATGCGGATGCGGCTCACCGCCGAAGCTGCCGAACCCGCCGTGCGCGACGCCCTCGCGCGCGACGCCGAGGAAATCGATGCGCTCGTCGCCTCCTTCATTGCGTTCGCGCGCGACGATCCCGCCCGCGATGCGCGCGTGCGCCTCGACGTCGCGGCGCTCGTTCAAAGCGTCGTCGATGATCACGCGGCCGCGGGCGAGCCGGTGCGCTACGAGGGCGAAGATCGGGTCGTCATGACGGGCCAGCCGCTCGGGCTGAAGCGCATGGTCGCCAATCTCGTCGACAACGCGGTTCGCTATGGCGGCGAGGCGCAGGTGCGTGTCGGCGTGGCGGGCGGCTCTGTCGAGATCGAGGTGAAAGACTCCGGACCCGGAATACCTGCGGAGCGGCGCGGGGACGTGTTCGAGCCGTTCGTCCGCCTGGCGCCGGACAAGGCTTCGGGAGCTGGGCTCGGGCTTGCGGTGGTGCGCTCGGTCGTGCGCGCGCATGGCGGCGCGGTCGCGATCGACGATGCGCCGGGCGGCGGCGCACGCGTACGGATCACGCTGCCGCTTTGAGGGGCAAACGGCGCCGCCGCGGCGTTGCAACACGCTGCTGAACAAGCTTTTTCCGGAACCGGGCTTGAGCGGTGACGTTAGGCGCGTCGTGGAGGGCGTGGCCTGCGATGACGTACGCGACCGGTATCCGGCGCGCTTCGGAAGGCGTCAGCGTCGTCGAGCTAATCGACGGCGCCTTGGCGCGTCTGCGCGCCGAAGCTGACGGAGATTCGGCGCTGGCGGCGCTCGCGCCCTTTGCCCGCGACGCCGGCTTTTGCGCAGGCGCCCTGGTGTGCGTCGGGCGCGAGACGACGCACGTGTCCGCGACGTTCGAGGATGGCGCGCAGACCGCCGATCATACGGCCCTGATCGCGCTGGCGCAGCGGGCGCACGCGCGCGACGGTCCGGTTGACGATGGCGGCGAAGCGTTCGCGGCGCCCTGCCACGCGGAGGATGCGACGTGCTGGGTGCTGGCGCTGGCGGCGTCCGCCGCGCGCCCGGCGCCCGAAGACGACGAACGGCTCACCTGCATCTTCGCCGCCGCGATCGGCGGGGCAATCGAGCGCGCCGCCCTGCACGCCGCCGCCGCCCGCAGTGAAAGCGGCGCGCGCGACGCGGCCGAGCGTTTGAGCTTCGCGGCGGGCGCGGCGGACATGATCGTGTGGGACTGGAACGCGGCGACGGGCGCCGTCATGCACACGACCTGGCGCGCGGCGCCCGACAACCAGACACCCAGCCGCGAGGCGTTCATCGCGATGATGCACCCGGAGGATCGCGAGCGCGTCCGCGCCGAGTTCGATCGCTGCGTGCGCCTGCGCGCGAGCTACAGCCAGGACTACCGTCTCGTTCTGCCCTCGGGCGAAGTGCGCTGGGTGATGAGCCGCGGGCGTCCCACGAGCGGGCCCAACGACCCGCCGCGGATGTCCGGCGTCATCATCGACATCACGGAACGGCGGCGCGCCGAGGCTGCGCTCGCCCGCAGCGAGCGGCGGTTTCGCGCGGTGTTCCACGAGCAGGTGCAGTTCATGGCGCTGCTTGATCCCGCGGGGATCGTCACCGACGTGGCGGAGAGTACGCTCGCGCGCGCGGGCCTCGGGCGCGGGGACATCGTCGGCGCGCCGTTGTGGGAGGCGCCGTTCTGGGCGACGCCCGCATTCGAGAGCGATCGCCGCCGCATACGCGAGGCGGTCGCCGCGGCGCTGGCTTCGCCCTCGCCGGCGCCGTTCGAGGTGGGCGTCCGCGTCGCCGACGGCGCACCGGCGCGGCGTGCGTCGGGCGCGATCAAGGCCGTGCGGGACGAGACGGGCGCGGTGGCGTTTCTCATCGCCCAATCGAGCGACACCACCGAGCATGCGCGCACGCGGATCGCCATGGCGCGCGCCAATGCCGAACTCACAGCGCGCGTCGAGAACGAGGTGCGCCGGCGGGAGGCGACGCAGGAGGCGCTGCTGCGCGCCCATCGCCTCGATGCGCTCGGCCATCTGGCCGGCGGTCTTGCGCACGATTTCAACAATCTTCTCGCGGCGGTGATCGGCGCCTTCAATCTCGTCCAGCGCGGCGTGACGGACGAGCGGATCAAGGATTTCGCGCGCCAGGGCGTCGCTGCGGCGCAGCGGGGCGTTCAGCTCGTTCGCCAGATGCGGGCGTTCGCGCGGCGCGACGCCCTCGAAGTGCGTCCCGTGGATTTGACCGCGCATCTTGCGGATGCCGCCGGCATCGTCCAGCGCGCGCTGGGCGCGGACATCGTTCTGAACGTCGACGTCGCGCCGGACCTCTGGCCCGCGATGACGGACACGGATCAATTCGATCTGGCGCTCGTCAATCTTGCGGCCAACGCGCGCGATGCGATGAACGGGCACGGGACCGTCACGCTGCGCGCCGAGAACGTGCCGGCCGACCGCGCGCCGGAGCGGATCGGTCCGTGTGTGCGGGTGTCGCTGGGCGATCACGGCGGCGGCATGAGTGCGGAGGTGCTGCAGCGGGCGGTGGAGCCGTTCTTCACGACGAAGGAGCCGGGGCGGGCGTCGGGGCTTGGCCTGGCGATGGCGCACGGCTTCGCGCGACAGACGGGCGGGGCGCTCGTGCTCGAAAATCGCGACGATGGCCTGGAGGCGTCGCTGTATCTGCCGCGAGCGCGTGTGAGCCCGGAGCCGGCGCCGCTGCCGTCGCCGGCGGCCGCGCCGCTGCCAGGGAGCGTGCTGCTGGTCGACGACGATCCCGACGTGCGGGCGGTCGCCGCGGCGCTGCTTGCGGATCTCGGCGTGCGGGTGGACGTGGCGGGCGGCGCCGCGGATGCGCGCGCACTCTACCGGCCCGGCCGCTACGATCTCGTGCTGACGGACGTGGTGATGCCGGGCGGCGACGGGCCCACGCTGGCGGCGAACCTGCGCAGCCTCGATTCGCAGGCGCGCGTCGTGTTCATGACGGGCCACACGGGCGATGAAACGCGCCTCGACGGGGAGGCGGTGCTGCACAAGCCGTTCTCCGCGGACGACCTTGCCGATTTCCTGCGAACGCCTCGGTGAGTGCTCGCAGGATCAGGGGGCGCCGAGCCGTGCGAGGATCCGGCGGCACAAGGCTTCGGGCCGCTCGGCTTCGGCGTCGACGACGAGGTCCGCCATCGCGCTATGCGGCTCGACGTGCAGCGCATGCATCGGGCGGACGGTGCCGAGAAACTGCGCGACGATGCCCTCGATGTCGCGGCCGCGCTCGCGCACGTCCCGCACGAGGCGGCGCGCGAGACGCACCTCCTCGGGCGCATGCACGAACACGCTGAGATCGGCGCGCGCGCGGACCTCTTCGGCGCCGAGCGCGTGCAGGCCTTCGACGATGATGGTGGCGGCGGGCTGCAGCGTCTGTGGCGCGGGCAAGCGCGTATGGGTGGCGAAATCGTAGCGCGGCGCGTCGACGGCGCGGCCGGCGCGCAACGCTTCCAGATGCGCACCGAGCAGCGGCAGGTCTTTTGCGGCCGGCACGTCGAAATTGTAGGCGGCGGCGTCGAAGCCCGGGATGGTCGAGGCGCAGATGTAATAGTCGTCCTCGTTGATGCGCAGCGCCGGAGCGAGCGCCTGCGCGAGCGCGGCCGCGAGGGCGGATTTGCCCGAGCCGGTGCCGCCGCCGAGGAGGATGACGCGAGGGGTCATGGCGTGCTGATAGCGCGTCAGTAGCTGCGCCGCCAGCGGACCGCGACGCGCTGATCGCCGTTCGCCAGGAAGCTCGAAATCAGGAACAGGCGGGGCCTGACCTGCCACTCGACGGACGTGGAGGTGGCGCCGAGCGCGCCGCGCGACACCTCGAGATAGACGTCGCGGGTGATGTACTTGCCGCCCGTCACGAGCACGTCGCCCGCCTCCTCGCGCAGGTCGAGACGATCCAGATCGACGGCGCGGCGCGCGGCGTCGGCGACGTCGAAGGAGCCGCGTCCCGCCAGGGTGGCGAGGCTGGCGGCGAGTTGGGCGGCCTGCAAAGGCGAGAGGTCCTGCGCGCTGCGGCCGAACAGGATCTGCGGCAGGATCTCGTCCTCCGGCAGTCCGGGCGTCGAGGTGATGTCGATCTGCGGGTCCTGGATGCGGCCGCTGATCCGCACCGTCGCGGAGAGGTCGGTGGTCGTCGCTTCGGCTGTCATGGTGACGTCGGCGTCGAGCGGATCGCCGCGGAACGTGACGACGCCGTCGCTCAAGGCGAACGGGCGCCCCGCGAGATTGACCTGCCCGCGCAGCAGGCGCGCCTCGCCGAACAGGCGCGGCGCATCGGGCGAGCCGGTGGCGCGGACGTCGAGGGCCCACTCGGCCTCCGCGCCGCGCCCGCGCGTGAAGATGCGGCGTGGGCCGCGGATGCGCACGTCCATCGCCACGGGGACGGCGCCGGCCTTGGCCTGCGGCGCCGCGCGCCGGGCCCCGCCGGGGCGGTTGATCTCGACCACGTCGATCAGCGGCGGCGGCGGCGCGGAAAGCTGCGGGGGCGTGAGGTCGGCGGAGAGGATCTCCACGTCGCCGCCGAGCTTCATGCCGTCGCGGGTCCAGGTGAGCGTGAGGCGGCCATCGCCGATCGCCTTGGCGTCGGGGCGGTCGAGCACCTGCATGTCGTCGATGTCGAGGCGCAGGTCGCCGTCCTGACCGGCGCCCAGTCGTCCGGAGCCGGACAGTTTGCCGTTCTTCCGGTCGCGGGCGGACAGGCTGCGCAGCACGGCGCCGTCCTCGTCGAAGGCGATATCGGCCTGCATGTCGCGCAGGACGATGCCGGTGATCTTGTCCTCGAAACGGCCTTCGCGCAGCGTCAGCGCTCCGGAGCCGGCGAGCCGGGCGTCGCCGATGCGGATGACGCCTTGGCCGTCGACGCGACCGACGAGGGACTGGTCCAGCGGGCCGAACACGGACCACAAGCCGTCGATCGGGCCGGCGGCGGTCCAGGTGACGTCGCCGGTGGCGCCGGGGCGGCGCGCGATGCGCAGGGGCGCAGCCGAAGCGTCCATCGGGAGCGCGCCTTCGGCGCGCGCGGTCAGCCCGCCGGCGGAGGTCGCCTGCGCCGAGCCGGCGAGGCGGCCGTCGCGCAAGGCCAGGCGCAGCTGCGCATCGATGGGATCGCGCGCGCGGCGGGCGAGCCGGAAACCGCGCACGTCCGCGTCGAGCGTGCCGGTCAAGGTCGCGCCCTCGCCGCGGGCGACGAGGCGCCCGCTCGCGGCGCCGTCGAGCGGCTCCCCCGAGATCGCGAGCGCGGCGAGGGGGACGTCCGTCGCCGTGGCGTCGAACGCCAGCGCGCGGCCATCGTCCGTGTACGTCAGGTCGAGCACCCCGCCGCCGATGGCGAGCGCGCCGTCAAGCCGGCCGCCGCGGGGCCGCGCGGCGATCGTCAGCGGGCGTCGCGTCGCGACGGCGGCGCCCGCGAGCGCGCCGTCGATGGTGAGCACGGCCTGTGCGCCGTCGCGGAAGTCCGCCGATCCGGAGGCGGCGAGCCGGAACGGCGCGGCGTCGCCCACGAACCCCGCGGCGGAGGCCGAGACCTGCGGCGCTTCATAGGAGCCGACGAGCGTGAGGCGTCCGGTGCGCACGTCGAGCTGCGGTCCGAAGCTGGCGTCCCGCAAGGCGAGGTCCATCGCCCAGTCCTTCGGCGCGAGTCGGAGCGATCCGGAGGCGTGGCCGCTGGCGTCGGGCGCGAGGCCGTCGATCAGGCCTGAAAGCGTGAAGGCGCCTTGCGGACCGGCGTCGGAGACATCGAGGCGGCCGCGGGCGCGCAGGTTCGCGAGCGTCGCGTCGACATTGGAAAGCAAGAGGCCCTCGTCGCCGAGCACGAGGTCGCCGGTGGCGGACAATGGGCGGTCGAGGGCGAGCGCGTTGAAGCTCACGACGCCGGCGTGGCCGCCGGGCTCCGGCGACAGCATCGTGCGCACCGTCGCGCGACGCATGACGAAGCCGCCGACGTCGAGCGTCGAGAGCTGCGCGGTCGCGCCGACGCTCCAGGCGTCGACGACGCCGCCGATCTTGCCGACGATGTCGGCCGCGCCGTCCACGCGCGCGCCGCCGATCCGGAGGGGACCGCGCGCGGTGGCTTCCAGATCGAGCGCGAGCGCGTCCCCCTCGACGCGACCGCGCACGGCGGCGCGCAGGTTGCGGCCGAGCACGCGCGCGCTGCGCACGGCGACGCTGCGATCGAACGTCAGCGCGGCGTCGATGTCGGCGCGTGGTCCCATGAGTTGATCGAGCGGCTCGGGCAGGCCGGCCAACGCCTCGACGCGGCCGTCGAGATCGAGCGTCGGGTCTTCCGCGGGCGTGAAGCGCCAGGCGCCGAGGCCGCGCCCGCGCCACTCCGGCACGATCGCGCGCAGGTCCGCCAGCGCCCAGGATCCGCTCAAGGGCTGACCCTCGCGCACGACGCCGGCGCCGCGCACCGTCAGGAGTCTGCTGCGGATCGAGAGCGCCGAGATCGTGACGACGCCCTCCTGGCGCGCGTAGCGCAGGTCCAGCGCCGCATCGCCGCCGGAGAGTAGGCGGGCGGTAACGTCGCCGCCGGCCACCGTTGCGTCGCCGAGATTGGCCTCGATGCGCAGGGACGTGCGATCGGCGCGCAGATCGAGCGCGCCTTTCGCCGAGACGTCGGCGCCGACGAGATGGGCCCGGTCGAACACGAGATCGCCGCGATAGCGACTGACGTCGCTCGAGGCGGCGAGGGCGCCTTGCGTGCGGATGCGGCCGCTCGAGAGGCTCAGCACGTGGGCGTCGGCGTCCGCCTTGATCTGCACCGGGCCGACGGGCGCGAGCGAGGGCGTGAAGGCGCCGTCGGCCGTCGCGGCAAGGCGCTCGCTGCGAACCGAAAGCGTCACCCGCGCGGGGCGGTCATCGGCAAAGGGCGCGCCCGAGGCGGAGGCGGTCCAGGCGCCGCCGATGCGGGCCGCGAGCCTGCGCAGCGGCGGGATCGCGAGGAGGTTCGCGCGCGCGTCGCCCGTCCAGCTCGCGTCGGTCCACTGCGCCTGCGCGCGCAGCGCTTCGGCGTCGTCGATCTTCGCGACCGCTTCGCCCTTGCCGTTCTGCGCCTTCGCTTGCACGTCGACCGCGCCGCCAACGAACGCGGCGATGACTCCCGCCTTCGGGCTGCGGATCTGCACATCCGCGGATAGAATCGGCGCGCGGGCATACCGGATCCGGACGACCTCGCCCGTGTTGGCGAGATTATCCGCGTCGAGGCGGGCCGTGGCGAGGGCGTCGTCGCGCACGCTCAGCGCGCCCGAAAGCGAAAGCGCGGCGGCCGCTTCGCCGGCGACGTTCGGCGCGAGCGCGATGCGTGCAACGGAGAGCGCGCCGATCGTCACGTCAGGCGTTCCGCCGCGGTCTGGCGGCGGCGCGCTCAAGGCCGGGCGGCGCGCGATCTCGATCGCGGCGGCGTCGATGCGCGTGATGTCGACACGGCCGCGCAGCAGTTCGAACGGGCGCCATTGCAGGCGGGCGTCGCGCGCCTCGATCCACACGCCGTCCGCGTCGCGCAAGGTGAGGCGGGCGATGCGCAGATCCGAAAGGCTCACGCCGCGCACGCCGCTGACGTCGAGGACGCCGAGGCGCCACACGCGGCGACCGTCGGCAAAGTGATCGACGAGTCCTGCGGCGCCAGGGCCTATCGCCCAGCTGGCGCCGCCCACCACGACGAGCGCGCCAACGCCGAGCGCCGCGAGCGTGCGGCGGCGCATCAGAACGCCTGCCCGAAGCTGACATAGACGGCGACGGCGGAGTCGCTCGCGCGGCGATCCAGGGGCGCGGCGACGTCGAGACGCAACGGACCGAAGCCGAGATCGTAGCGCAGGCCGAGGCCAGCGCCCCAGCGCAGATCGCCAAGGCCGCTCGCGTCATCGAAGGCGGAGCCGCCGTCCACGAAGCCGGCGACGCCCCAGGACCGCGTGATCCGCGCGCGCGCTTCGACCGACGTTTCGAACAGGCCCTGCCCGCCGGGCGGGGACGCGCTGGCGACGACGCCGCGCGGGTAGATCGACTGGAACGCGTAGCCGCGCACGGAGCCGCCGCCGCCCGCATAGAAGCGGCGATCGAGTGGAAGATCGCTCGCGTCGCCGGTGATCGGCTGCACCCAGCCGCCGCGCAGTCGGGCGGCGTAGGTGAAGCGGCCGTCCTCGCCGTCGGCGGCGCGCGGCGTTCGGTAGAGGCGCACGTCGGCGGTGGAGCGCACGAAGGGCACGGTCGCCGAGCCGGTCGATACGGACGGTTCGACGCGGGCTTCGATCACGGCGCCGCGGCGGGCGTCGAAGCGGTCGTCGGTGGTGTCGCGCCGCCAGTTGCCGAAGCCGGAGAAGATGACGGCGCTGTCGACGCCGGCGGCGGCGTCGTAGGCGTCGACGGAGAGGCTGACGCCGTAGGTGAGCGCGTCGCGCACCGTGCGCTGGGCCTCCACGGCGGCGGAGACCGACGCGCCGATGCGGTCGTAGGGGCGGGCCTGCTCGCGCACGATCTCCGCGCTGAAGCGGCGCGCGCGGCCGAGGCCCGCGGCGTGCGGAAGGTACAGGCTCGTCGTCAGGCGCTGTTCGCGATCGGCGAGGCGCAGGCCGGCGCTGAAGGTTTCGGCGCGGCGTAGCGCGTTGTGGTAGCTCCATTCCGCGTCGAGACCGGCGCCTTCGGTGGAGGACCAGGAGGCGCCGAGTTCGACGGTGCGCGGGCGCGTGCGCTCGAGGCGCACGGTGACGTCGCGCGGCGCGTCGGCGGCGGCGCCGGGCGCAGGATCGGCGACGGCGACGTCGACGCGGGAAAACGCGCCAGTGGAGGTCAGCGCGCGGCGCAGGCCGGCAAGCGCTTCGGGCGAATAGGTCGCACCGGGTTTCCAGCTCGGCAGCTTTGCGAGCATCTCGGGGCGCAAGGCGCCGGGCGGTTCGACGGTGATCGCGCCGAGGCGCGCAGGCGCGCCGCCGGCGTCGGCGCGGAAGGTGAGGCGCATGTCGCCGGTGGCGTGATCGACGATCGCGTCGCGCGTACCGAGTTGGGCGCCGGCATAGCCGCGGGCGCGCAGTGCGGCGAGCAGCGCCTGTTCGGCGGCGAGGACGTCTTCGGCGCGCGCGGGGCGCCCCGTCGCGACGTGGCGCGCGAGCGCGTCTTTCGCGATCTGGACATCTTCTGGCGCCGCGCCGCCGCCAAGCATGAGCGCAGGCGCGGCGAACACGAATCGGCGGCCGAGCGTGACGACGATTCGCGCGCGCGGCGGCTGATCCGAGGCGGCGGGCGCGGCGTCGCCGGCATAGTAGCCTTCGGAGCGCAGCCAGTCGCGCGCGCGGGCGGCGGCTTCGTCAGCGATGCGTTCGGCGTCGAACAAGGTTTCGGGTTTTGGTCGCTCGGGCAGGACGTCGCGCAACGCGGCGCGCACGTTGCGGTCGTCGACGCCGTCGATCTCCACGGGCGAGCCTTGCGCCGCCACGGCCGGCGTCGGCGCCGCGACGATCACGCACGCAGCCGCGACCGTGGCCGCCACGCGACGGACGCCGAGACCAGGCGAAGGAATGACAGGCGACCGCATCACGCTCCGGGGGAGACGTCCCTTGATTCGCTGAGGCTAGGAATTGTTCCCGGATGAGTCGCGAGACGCCATAGGTTGAGGCGCCTGAGGTGCAGGCGGCGTGCGGCGGGCTTTGGCGCGAAAGCGCGTTGCGCGAGTCGCGCGGCGAATCGGGGCGGCGCGGCGCCCATCGTGGGGCGTCGAGGATGGCGCGCTGAAAAATGAGAGGGGCCCCGCGTGCGGGGCCCCAAGAACTGCCGCGGAAGACCGCATGTGGCGTCTGTCAGAACTTCTTCGACACCGTGACGCCGTAGGTGCGCGGCTCGATGAGGAAGACGTTCGTGAAGAGGCCCGACGAGTCGTCCGTTAGATACTTGTCGGTGATGGCGTCCTTGTTGAACGCGTTCTTCACGAAGGCCTTGATCGAAAGCTGATGCGCCTCGTTATCCAGTGAGACGGAGAAGTTCGCATTCTCCCAGGACGGAATGATGTCCGAGCTGGTGTTGTAGATTCGCGACCAGCTGGCGTCCTGCCAGTAGTAGTCGCCGCGGAACACGAGCTTCCACTCGTCTGTAACCGGTTGCGTGTACTGCGCCGCGAGCGACACCGTCATTTGCGGCGAGTTCGGGAGTTCTTTGCCTTTCAAGGCAACTGGAATGCCCTCGAACGGGACAAGATCCGAGGCCTTCAGCGCAGCGCCCGGAGATTGGGCTTGCAGCACGGAGTTGAGGAAGGCGAGCGTTGCCGCGTCAAGACCCGAGAATGACCCGTTCGGTGCGGTCGCAGAGGGGCAAAGGCCGAGCAAGGCCGTCTGGCCGAAACCCGGGATCTTCGCGTTGATCGCGGCCTGCACCGCCGCAACGCCGCGCGTGGGAACAACGCAGTTCGCCGCGGCGGACGTCTTCACCAGGGTGAGATCGGCCCGGCCCTGCGTGCGGTTGAGCAGGTCGATCGATTCGCCGTTGGTGATTTCCGTGTTGAGGTAGCCAGCGTTGAGCGTCAGCAGCACGCGGTCGATCGGCGCCCAATTGCCCTCGAACTCGAGGCCCCAGATTTTCGCGTCGATGTTCTCGTTAAGGGACGTCCGGTTGACGATCTTGGAGACTTGATAGCCGGTATAGTCGTAATTGAAGTACGTCGCGTTGAGCTGAAGGCGGCCCTGATTGAGCGTGTTCTTCGTGCCCACTTCTACGGCGTTGACGAACTCGGGCTCGAACGTTGGTTTGATGGCGGCGACGCCCACGGCGGACGGTGGGTTGATGCCGCCGCCTTTGTAGCCCTTCGACAAGAACAGATACACGAGCGTCTCATCGGTGAAACCAAGGTCAGGTTTCCAATCGATGCCCGCCCGTCCCGTCGTTTCGCCGAATGAGACCTGCGATTTCTTCGGATCGGAAAGGTAGGCGTTGGTCGGCGCCGTCGCCGAGAGCGGCACGGCGGTGATGGGCGTGAGAAGCGCAGTGAAGTTGTTCTGCTGGCTCTTGTCGTCGCTCGTATAGCGCACACCCAGCGTGAACTTCAGCGCGTCGGTGAGCTTGTAATAGGCCTCCCCGAAGCCCGCCCACGCGTTCAGTTCGTAGGGCGACCGGCTCAGGAAGTAGTTGCGCCCGCTGTCGTCGACGCGGGATTCGATCGTCGGCCCATTGGGGTTGCTGGTGTCGAGCGGGATAACCGGCGCGCCTGCGCCGGCGTTGATCAGCTGCGCGTAGCCCGACAGCGTATTGGAAAACACGTAGTAATCGGCGCGGGCTTTGTAGCGGAGCGCGATGCCGCCGACATTGAAGTTTAGCTTGCCGTCGAAGTTGGACTGCAGCCGGAGCTCGGAGGTGGTTTGCTCGGAGCTCCCGCGGGAAATGTCGTAGGTGCGGAACGTGTTCGACGCGCCAAGCTGCGGATCGTTGACGACGCCGCCCGGGAACAGTGGGCTTGCGTTCGGGTTGAATGCGCCGAGCGGGCTGACTTTGTTGTAGTCTTCGTTGGAGAACACGCTGCTTTGCGAATGCCCGGTCAACGACGTCAGCGTAAGGGCGTCCGTCAGGTCCCAGGTGAAGTTCAGCGTGTAGACATCGGAGTTCGCGCGATAGATCGGGTCGAACGCCGCTTCGATGGTGCGGAGATCGCGCGGCACCTGCTTGGAGCCGTAAGCGTCGCCCGTGATGAGGCCCGTCAGGTTGCCGAGAAGACCGCCGAGTGTGGCGGAGCTGTTCACCGTGTCGCGCGAGTTGAGCTGGTTCCCTGCCGCGCAGCCCTGGCTGAGGAAGCCTCCAGACAGGCTGCCAGGCGCAATCGCGACGCCACCGACCGAGGTTTTCGCCGGATCCTTGATGCAAAGCTGCTTGCCTGAGCGCAGACGCGTGTCGTCTTCGCTGAAATGCTCATAGCTGAACCAGCCGCGGGCGTTGTCGGTAAAGTCGATGCCGAGCGTCGCGCGCAGCGACCACAGATCGCGGCCATCGATGTCGTTGCGGGTGATCAGGTTTTGGACGTAGCCGTCGCGCTTCAATTGCGCGGCCGCGATTCGCAGGCCGGCATTGTCCGAAAACGGAATATCGACCATGCCTTCGATGCGGGTCGTGTTGTCGCTTCCATAGGCGCCCTGCGCGAGGCTCCTGAACT
Source organism: Alphaproteobacteria bacterium (assembly GCA_018969015.1). GTDB lineage: Bacteria > Pseudomonadota > Alphaproteobacteria > Caulobacterales > Aquidulcibacteraceae > REEB506. The sequence goes on along the minus strand of JAGWZE010000017.1, from coordinate 3,366 downwards.
CGTAGCCCGGCTTGGCGGTGATGACGTTGACGACGCCGCCTGTGGCGTTGCGGCCGTACAGCGTGCCCTGCGGGCCGCGCAGCACCTCGACGCGTTCGACGTCGTAGAACTCGGCTTCGAACAGGTTGTTCGCGGTCAGCGGCGAGCCGTTCAGGTGAATGCCCGTCGCGGCGTCGCCGGAGGCCGCGACGAGCTTGGAGCCGACGCCGCGGATCTGGAAATTGTAGCCGGTGAAGTTCCCCTTGGAGAAGTTCACGTTCGGAATGGCGAGCTGCAGGTTCGGGCCGCCGGAGATCTGCGCCGCTTGCAGCGCGTCCTGGCTGAACGCCGAAACGGCGATCGGAACGTCCTGGATCGAGGCTTCACGCTTTTCGGCCGTGACCACGATTTCCTCGAGGCCGGAGGCCTGCGGTTTGGCCGGGGCCTGCTGCTGCGCCATGGCCGGCGCGGCGAGCGTGAGGGCGGCGGCGGACGCGCCCGTGACCAGTGCGAACAGCGAACGTACTTTGCTCATGCGATCTCCTCCCCCGAGCAGGGCGCGCGCTCTGGCGGCGGCGGCGCTGCATCGTTCCAGCGTATTGGCGGAGCGTGCTCGCCGAATGTCAACACGTTTACATTGGCGCGGGGCCCGACCCTGAGGTCGGCGGCAGAAACAGCACGCTTCCGCTTGCGGGCGTGCACGCCGCGCAAAGAAAAAGGGGGCCCGGTGAGGGGCCCCCTTCGGAGAGAAGATCGAGACTTGGGGTATCAGAACTTCTTCGACACCGTCACGCCGTAGGTGCGCGGCTCGATCAGGAAGACGTTCGTGAACAGGCCCGACGAGTCGTCCGTCAGGTACTTGTCGGTGATGGCGTCCTTGTTGAACGCGTTCTTCACGAAGGCCTTGATCGACAGCTGGCTGTCTTCGTTGTCGAGCGAGATCGAGAAGTTCGCGTTTTCCCAGGACGGGATGATGTCCGACGTCGCGTTATAGATCCGCGAGAAGCTCTGGTCCTGCCAGTAGTAGTCGCCGCGGAAGACAAGCTTCCAGCTGTCGGTGACCGGCTGCGTGTATTGCGCAGCGAGCGAGACCGTCATTTGCGGCGAGTTCGGCAGTTCCTTGCCCGCGAGGTTGACCGGGGTGCCTTCCGACGGCGTCAGATCGGCGATCGTCACCGCGCCCGAGCCCGGGACGATGGCGTTCAGCGCGCCGGTGAGGCCCGTCGCGGCCGCCGCGTTGGCGAAGGCGCCGCTGCAGAGGCCGAGGATCGACGTCGCCGGGAAGGAGCTCGGCGCGGCGAGGATGCCGGCCTGAACCGCCGCGACGCCCTTGGTCGAGACAACGCAGTTCGACGCGTTGCTGGCCTTGATCACCGTCTGGCCCGCCGCGCCTTGCGTGCGGTTCAGGAGGTCGATCGAGGTGCCGGCCGAGATCTCCGTGTTCAGGTAGCCCGCGTTGGCGGTGAACAGGAGGCGATCGGTCGGCGCCCAGTTGCCTTCGAACTCGAGGCCCCAGATCTTCGCGTCGATGTTCTCGTTGAGCGAGGTCCGGTTGACGATCTTCGAGACCTGATAGCCCTGGTAGTCGTAGTTGAAGTACGTGGCGTTGAGCTGCAAGCGGCCCTCAGCCATCGTGTTCTTCGTGCCGACTTCCCACGCGTTGACGAATTCCGGCGCGAAGGTCGGCTTGATCGGCGCGACGCCGACGGCCGGGGGCGGGTTGATGCCGCCGCCTTTGTAGCCCTTCGAGTAGAACAGGTAGAGCAGGGTGTCGTCGGTGAACCCGAGGTCCGGTTTCCAGTCGAAGCCGGCGCGGCCCGTCGTTTCGCCGAACGAGACGGACGAGGTCGGACGGACCGGGTCGGTCAGGTAGGCGTTGTTCGGGGCCGTGAGGGCCAGCGGCAGCGTGCCGATGTTGGCGAGCAGCGCCGTCGAGTTGTTGACCTGGCTCTTGTCGTCGTTCGTGTAGCGAACGCCGAGTGTGAACTTCAGGTTGTCCGAGATCTGGTAGTAGGTCTCGCCGAACGCGGCCCACGCCTTCAGCTCATACGGCGAGCGGCTGAGGAAGTAGTTCCGGCCGGAGTCGTTCGTACGCGCCGCGATCGAGCTGCCCGTCGGGTTGCTGGTGTCGATCGGGACGAACACGCCGGGGCCCGTCGCCGGACCGCCCGGGCCAAGCGCCCCGACCGGGAGCGTCGACAGGAACTGCTGGATCTGGGCGTTGGCCGTCAGCGTGTTCGAGAACACGTAGTAGTCGCCCAGCGCCTTGTAGCGCAGCATGATGCCGCCGACGTTGAAGTTCAGCGGGCTGTCGAAGTTGGACTGCAGACGCAGTTCGCTGGTCGTCTGCTCGCTCTGGCCGCGCGAGATGTCGTACGTGCGGAAGCGGTTGGACGCGCCGAGCTGCGGGTCGTTGACGACGCCGCCCGGGAAGAGCGGGCTGGCCGCAGCGTTGAACGGGTTGGCCGCCGAGACCTTGTTGTAGTCCTCGTTCGAGAAGACGCTGCTTTGCGAGTGGCTCGACAGCGACGTCAGCGTGAGGGCGTCCGTAAGGTCCCACGTGAAGTTCAGCGTGTAGACGTCCGATTCCGCTTTGTAGGTCGGATCAAACGCCGCTTCGATCGTGCGCAGGTCTTGCGGGACGAGCTTGCCGGCGAAGGCGTCGCCGGTGATCAGTCCGGTCACGTTGCCGAGCAGGCCGCCGAGCGTCGCTTGGCTGTTGACCGTCTGGCGCGAGTTCAGCTGGTTGCCGGGCAAGCAGGCCTGGTTGACGAAGCCGGCGGAGAGGCCGGAAAGCGGCACGCCGCCGATGCTCGTCTTGGTCGGGTCCTTGATGCAGAGCTGCTTGCCCGAGCGGAGACGGGTGTCGTCTTCGTTGAAGTGCTCGTAGCTGAGCCAGGCGCGGGCGTTGTCGGTGAAGTCGATGCCGAGCGTGGCGCGCAGCGACCACAGGTCACGACCGTCGATGTCGTTGCCGGTGACGAGGTTCTTCACGTAGCCGTCGCGCTTCAGCTGGGCGCCGGCGATGCGCAGGCCCGCATTGTCCGCGAACGGAATGTCGACCATGCCTTCGAGGCGGGTCGCGTTGTCGCTGCCGTACGTGGCCTGGCCATAGGCCTGGAATTCGTACGTCGGCTTGGCGGTGATGACGTTGACGACGCCGCCGGTGGCGTTGCGGCCGTACAGCGTGCCTTGCGGGCCGCGCAGAACTTCGACGCGCTCGACGTCGTAGAACTCGGCTTCGAACAGGTTGTTGGCCGTGAGCGGCGCGCCGTTGAGGTGCACGCCGGTGGCGGCGTCACCCGACGTCGCGACGAGCTTGGAGCCCACGCCGCGGATCTGGAAGTTGTAGCCGGTGAAGTTCCCCTTGGAGAAGTTCACGTTCGG